>CAZIVD010000081.1:0-22056 GCA_964542635.1 uncultured Nocardioides sp.
CTTGGGCCACCAGAAGTAGAAGCCGGCGAACATCGCGAACACGACCGTGCCGAACACTACGTAGTGGAAGTGGGCCACTACGAAGTAGGAGTCGGAGACGTGGAAGTCCAACGGTGGGCTGGCCAGGATCACGCCGGTGAGCCCGCCGAACAGGAAGGTGGTCAGGAAGCCGAGCGTCCACACCATCGGGGTGTCGAAGGACAGAGATCCGCCCCACATCGTGCCGATCCAGTTGAAGAACTTCACCCCTGTGGGCACGGCGATGAGGAAGGTCATGCCTGAGAAGAACGGCAGGTCGACCGCCCCCGTCACGAACATGTGGTGGGCCCACACGGCGACCGAGAGGATCGCGATGCCGAGGGTGGCGCCGACCAGGCCGACGTACCCGAAGATCGGCTTGCGGCTGAACACCGGCAGGATCTCGGACACGATGCCGAAGAACGGCAGCGCGATGATGTAGACCTCCGGATGCCCGAAGAACCAGAACAGGTGCTGCCACAGGATCGGGCCGCCGTGGGCGGTGTCGAAGACGTGCGCCCCGAGCAGGCGGTCGGCCTCGAGCGAGAGCAGGGCTCCGGCCAGGATCGGGAACACCATCAGGGCCAGCAGGCTGGTGATGAAGGTGTTCCAGACGAAGATGGGCATCCGGAACATGGTCATGCCCGGTGCGCGCATGCAGATGATCGTGGTGATGAAGTTGACCGCGCCGAGGATCGTGCCCAGGCCGGCCATCCACAGGCCCATCACCCAGAGGTCGCCGCCGACCCCGGGAGAGCGCACGGCGTCGGAC
Organism: uncultured Nocardioides sp.; assembly: GCA_964542635.1. Lineage (GTDB taxonomy): Bacteria > Actinomycetota > Actinomycetes > Propionibacteriales > Nocardioidaceae > Nocardioides. The sequence goes on from CAZIVD010000081.1 coordinate 791, forward strand.
AGCGGGGTGTAGGCGAACCAGCCGAAGTCCGCGGCTCCCTGGGGCGTGAGGAAGCCCGAGGCGGCGATCAGGCCGCCGAAGAGGAACAGCCAGTACGACAGCATGTTCAGCCGCGGGAACGCGACGTCGGGCGAGCCGATCTGCAGCGGCATGATCACGTTGCCGAACCCGAAGAATAGGGGCGTCGCGAACAGCAGCAGCATGATCGTGCCGTGCATGGTGAACAGTTGGTTGTAGAGCTCGTCGTTGACCACCTGCTGGCCGGGGAACGCCAGCTCGGAGCGCATCAGCAGCGCCATCACGCCGCCGACCAGGAACCACGCGAACGACGTGGTCAGGTAGAGCTTGCCGATCAGCTTGTGGTCGGTCGTGGTGAGAATGCGCACGACCTGCTGACCCAAGGTGCGGCGCTGGGCGACGGCGGCGCCCGGCTGTGCTGCGGTGGCGGTCATTCGGTGCTCTCTTCCGACTCGGAGAGTCCGGCCTGGGTGTCGGCGTTCACGCCACCGAGAAGCGGCTCGTCCGACACCTGCCCGGCATCCTCGAGGCCCTGGAGGTAGGCGTCGAAGTCGGCCCGGCTCACCACCTTGACGTTGAAGAGCATGCGCGAGTGGTAGACGCCGCAGAGCTCATAGCACTTGCCGCGGTAGTCGCCGATGGTGGTCGGGGTGACGCGGTAGTGGTTCTCGCGGCCGGGGATGACGTCCATCTTCATCAGGAAGCCGGGCACGCCGAAGCTGTGGATCACGTCGGGCGACCGCAGCTGGAACTCCGTGGTCTCCCCCACGGGGAGCACCAGGGTCGGGATGTAGGAGGCGGTGCCCGACTCGTAGACGTTCTCCCCGTCGACCGCCGGTTCGCCGAAGTAGTTGAAGGTCCACTGCCACTGCTGGCCGACGACGTAGATCGTGTGGTCGGGCTCGCCCTCGTCGTCGAGGACGGCGTTCTGGGTGCCGACCGTGTGCACGAAGAACACGATCACCATGATCACGGGGGCGATCGTGTAGAAGATCTCGAGCGGGAGGTTGTAGCGCGTCTGGATCGGCGCCTCCGGGTCGCCCTCCTTGCGCCGGTAGCGCCACATCACCCAGAAGATCAGGCCCCACACGATGACCCCGGTGACCATGGCGGCGACCCAGGCCCAGCGCCACAGCAAGAAGATGTGCTCCGCCTGCTCGCTGGCGGGGTCGGGCATGGCGAGGTTGCGCCACTCGTGCCGGGTCTCCTCGGAGCAGCCCGTCAGCAGGCCCGCGAGGCTGACGACGGCGACCAGCAGGGCTGCCCGCGCCGGCTTCGCCACAGGGCGCCGTGACGCTGGCCGGGGGTAGTGGTCACCCACGCAACGCAGCCTTCCTCTCGAGACGGGTCGGACAATCGGCACACTAGCCGAATCCGCTCCTGGATTGGCGCCCGGGTGCCCTCTGTCGGGCGGTTACTGTCACCGCATGACCATCCAGCGAGATGGCGGGCACGGCTACCTCGACGCGGCCTCGTCCGAGCCGCTCCACCCGGCCGCGCGCGAGGCCCTGCTGGCCGCACTCGACAGGGGCTATGCCGACCCGCGGCGGCTGCACGGTGCCGGCCGGGCCGCTCGGCTGCTCCTGGACAACGCCCGCGCTGCGGTGGCCGAGGCTCTGGAGGTGCGCCCGGACGAGGTCACCTTCACCCCGTCCGGCACCGCGGCCGTCCACCTGGGTCTTCTCGGCCTGCACCGCGGAGCCCGCCGGCCCGGCCCCATCGCACACTCGGCGGTGGAGCACTCGTCGGTGCTCCAAGCCGCGCGGTGGGCCGGCGAGCACGTCGAGATCGGCGTCGACGCCCTGGGCCGGGTCGGGGTCAGTGCCCTGCCCGAGGGGACGACGGTGCTCGCCGTCCAGTCGGCCAACCACGAGGTCGGCACCTGCCAGCCCGTCGAGGAGCTCGCGGCTGCCGCACCGGGTGTTCCGGTGTTCATGGACGCCTGCGCCTCCGCGGGCCGTCTGCCGCTGCCCCGCGGCTGGGATGCCGCGGCGGCGTCGGCCCACAAGTGGGGCGGTCCGGCGGGCGTCGGACTCCTCCTCGTGCGTCGGGGTGCGCGGTGGCGGTCCCCGTTTCCGGTCGACGAGCGCATCGACGAGCGGTCCCCGGGCTTCGAGAACGTCCCCGGGGCACTCGCCGCAGCGGCCGCTCTGCAGGCCGTCGTCGCCGAGTCGGTGTCGCGGGCCCGCCGGGAGCACGCCCTGGTCGCCCGGCTCCGGGAGCGGGTGGCGCTCCTCCCCGACGTCGACGTGGTGGGTGACCCGGACGACCGGCTGCCCCACGTCGTGACGTTCTCCTGCCTCTACGTCGACGGCGAGGCGCTGGTCACCGAGCTCGACCGGGCAGGCTTCGCGGTGGCGAGCGGCTCGGCGTGCACTTCCTCCTCGCTGACGCCCAGTCACGTGCTCGCCGCGATGGGGGCCCTGACCCACGGGAACGTGCGCGTATCCCTGACCCGCGAGACGACGGACTCGGAGGTCGAGCGCTTTCTGGAGGTGCTTCCCGGGATCGTGTCCCGGCTCAGGGCCGAGGTCGGTGCATGAACCACCTCCCACCCGCAGAGACCGAACTGGATTGTCGAGGCCAGGTCTGTCCGATGCCGGTCATCGCCCTCGCGGGTGCGATCACGCGTCTCGAGGTCGGCGACGTCGTCGTCGTCGCGGCCGACGACCCGGCGGCGGCTGTGGATATCGCGGCGTGGTGCCGGATGAAGGGTCAGGAGTACCTCGGCGCCGCGTCGTCCGACGACGGGATACCGCGCTACCGCGTGCGAAAGGTCGGCTGACGCCGGCCCGCCCCGCGGGTCAGGTCAGGTGCGGCGCGATGTCCACGGCCGCCGGCACCCCGTAGGAGTCCTCGACCCGCTTGACGAACTCGGTGGGGGTGAAGGAGTACTCCTGCGTGCCGACCGTCTCCACGACGTACGCGGCGAGGACGCAGCCGACCTGGGCCGCGCGCTCGTGGTCGAGACCCCACTCCAGGCCGCCAAGGAACCCGGCGCGGAACGCGTCCCCCACCCCCGTGGGCTCGATGGCCGAGACGTTGCGCGCAGCGGGCACCACGACGTCGTCTGCGCCACGCTGACGGATGCGCACGCCGTCGGCGCCGAGCGTGGTCACCTGGGTGCCGACCCGCGCGAGGATCTCGTCGGCGGACCAGCCGGTCTTCGCTTCGATCATGTGGGACTCGTACTCGTTCGAGAAGAGGTACGCCGCGTCGTCAACCAGGTCGCGGATCAGCTCGCCGTCGCTGAAGGCGAGCTGCTGGCTCGGGTCGGCGATGAACGGGTAGCCCCGCTGCCGGCACTCCGTGGTGTGCTCGAGCATCGCCGTCGGGTCGTCGGCCGCGATCAGGACGAAGGTGGGGCCGCCGACGCGCGCGACGATCGGCTGCAGCTCGATGAACCGCGCCTCGCTCATCGCGCCGGGATAGAACGAGGCGAACTGCGCCATCGTCGTGTCGGTCGTGCACACAAAGCGCGCCGTGTGCAGCGTCTCGGAGATGTGCACGGAGTGGCAGTCCACGCCGTGGCGCTCCAGCCACGAGCGGTAGTCGGCGAAGTCCTCACCCGCGGCACCGACCAGGACGGGGGTCAGCCCCAGCGCTCCCAGCCCGAAGCACATGTTGGGCGCCACTCCCCCGCGCCGGATGACCAGTTCGTCGACCAGGAACGAGACCGACAGCTTGTCGAGCTGGTCGACGACGAGCGAGTCGCGGAACTTGCCGCCGAAGCTCATCAGGTGGTCGGTGGCAATGGATCCGCAGATCAGGAGCGACACGTTGGCACAGCCTACAAGTGCGGCTGGGAGTACCCACCAGTAGCCAATACGGTCGAGACATGGCGACTCCCGGACACCGCGTGTACGACGAGCTCGGCGATGCCCGCGACCTGCGGGCCGACGCCCTGGCTGCGCGCAACAACCTCCGGCTCGAGCGCGCGGCCCGCGCCGCCGTCGAGCCCGCCCCCGGGATCGGCTTCGAGGACTACCCGCGCGAGGTGCCCAAGCGCGACATCCGCATCGACGAGGCCGCCCAGCGCGTCGCCAACGCCCTCTACCTCCACCTCGACTAGTTCTCCTGGGCGCGAGCGCGCCGGCGCTGATCGGTGGCCTGCCCTACCAGGTCCGCGCCCCGGCGCCTGGCCGCACAGCAGGCCACCGGCGCCGCCACGCTGCCGCGCCTGCCCTCCCGGCGCGAGCGCGCCGGGCTGACGCGGGGCGGTCCATGCGTGTTCGGTCACCTCCCGTGGAGCGCCTCGTTCGTTGGTCGAGCCGGACGAGCCGCCAGGCGAGTCCGTGTCGAGACCCCGAAACCAGCGCACCCCACCTCACCGGGTCTCGCTACCGCTCGCGGGCTCGACCACCGATTCCGGGGACTCGCGCGGCAGCGCGGCGGCGTCGTCCGGCCGAGCGCGGCAGCGTGGCGCAGCGAAGCGCGACACGCTCGCGCGAGGGCCGGCAGAGCCGCCGCGCTCGCGCCAATCAGATCAGTGGAAGGAGTCCCCGCAGGCGCACGAGCCGGTGGCGTTGGGGTTGTCGATGGTGAAGCCCTGCTTCTCGATCGAGTCGACGAAATCGATCAGCGCGCCGTTCAGGTAGGGCACGCTCATCCGGTCCACGACCACCTCGACACCGTCGAAGTCGGTGACCACGTCGCCGTCGAGGTCGCGCTCGTCGAAGAAGAGCTGGTAGCGCAGCCCGCTGCAGCCGCCGGGCTGCACGGAGATCCGCAGCTTGAGGTCGTCGCGGCCCTCCTGGTCGAGCAGGCTCTTCACCTTGGTCGCCGCGACCCCGCTCAGGTTGATCTGGTCGGCGCGGCGCTCTTCGGTGGTCTCCACCGTCTCGGTCATGCGGGGGCTCCTTCGTCCTTCGGCCTTCCTCAGGTCCAATGCTCGCACACAGCTGGATATTCCGCCGTCTGATGGGGGTCGGGTCGCCGGAAAACGGATCAGCGCGACCAGGTGCGCGCGACCCGTGCTGCGAGGTCTGCGAGGGCGTCGGCGGGCTCCCCGAGGGCGCGCTGCTCGCCGACGAGGTCCACCATCGAGTACGCCGCCTCGAGGCCCAGCGCCCGCATCTCACGCGACCCGACGAGCACTCGCCCGGCCAGGGCCACGCAGGGCCGCACCGCCTCGGCCGCGACGGAGGCCACACCGTACGGCACCTTGCCGGCGCGACTGGAGAAGTCGAAGGCGCCCTCACCGGTGATCACCAGGTCTGCGGCGCGGGCGCGCTCGGCGAGGCCGGTCGCCTCGGCCACGACGTCGAACCCGGGACGCCGCGAGGCACCGAGCGCCAGGAGCGCGAAGCCGAGACCGCCCGCGGCTCCGGCACCGGGTGCCAGCGCCAGACGGCGGTCGGTCGCCACCGCCCACTCCTCCAACGCCTGGTCGACGACCGGCAGGCGGTCCTCTGCGAGTCCCTTCTGCGGCCCGTACGTCTTCGCGGCGCCGAAGAGTCCCGTGAGCGGGTTGTCCACGTCGGAGGCCACGACGAGGGTCACGCCGCTCGCGGCCTCGTGGCACGGTGTCAGATCGACCTCCCGGACCCCTGCCAAGCCCGCCGGCCCGGCGTCCAGAGGGCGGTCCGCGGTCGCCCCGAGAGCGGCGAGGAGCCCGGCGCCGCCGTCGGTGGTGCCGCTGCCACCGAGCCCGACCACCACGGTGTGCGCCCCGGCCTCGATCGCGGCGCGCAGCAGGTCGCCGGCGCCACGCGAGGTGGATTCCTCGGCTCGCTCGCGGCGGGTCAGGTGCAGACCGCAGGCCTGCGCGGTCTCGACGTACGCCGTGCCGGAGACCAGCAGGACCGTCGCCGGAGTGGTTTCGCCGAACGGGCCGGTGACGGTCACCCCCAGCAGCTCACCGCCGAGCGCCGCGTGCAACACCTCGACGAAGCCCGGCCCGCCATCCGCCATGGGGGCCAGGTCCAGGACGTCGTCGGACGCCTGCCGGCGCCAGCCCGCGGCGATCGCCTCGGCGGCCTCCACCGCCGTGAGGGTGCCGGCGAACTTGTCAGGGGCCACCAGGACGCGCACGGCGCCCATCCTGGCGGATCGGCCCGGGCGCACCTCGAGGGGTCCGACCACTGGCTAGGGTCGCGTCCGTGAGTGACGCGTTGATCCGCCCGATGCGGCCGGAGGACGTGGTCGAGGCCGAGCGGTTGAGTGCCGACAGCTTCTTCGAGCTCGACTCACGGGAGGCGCGCAGGAGCGGACCCGACCCCGCGCCGCGGCCACCCGAGCGCGCGACCCAGTGGGTGCGCCGTACCCTCCACCTCCTGTCCACCGACCCCGAGGGGTGCTGGGTCGCCGAGGTCGACGGCTCGATGGTGGGCTTCGCGACATCGTTCAACCGCGAGCTGATGTGGGTGCTCGCCACCTACGCCGTGCGGCCAGAGCTCCAGGGCCGGGGCATCGGGCAAGGCCTGCTCGTCGCGGCGCTGCACCATGGTCGAGGCTGCCTGCGAGGCATGCTCTCCGCATCCTCCGACACGCGCGCGGTGCGCCGCTATCGTGCCGCCGGCTTCTCCCTGCACCCCCAGATGCACCTGTCCGGCACGGTGGACCGCTCGGCGATCCCGGTCGTGGAGAAGGTGCGGGAGGGGACGGCCTCCGACGTCGAGCTGATGGACTCCCTCGACCGACGGGTGCGCGGCGCGGCCCACGGTCCGGACCACCCGTTGATGATGGACCTGTGGCGGCTGGTCGTGTCCGACACGTCCACCGGCAGCGGCTACGCCTACCACGACGAGGCCGGCACTCCTCAACTGCTGGCCGCCACCAACCGGCGTACGGCGGCACGACTCCTGTGGGAGTGCCTGGCGGCGACCAGCGGGACGGCGCTGATCCCGCACGTGACAGCAGCGAACGAGTGGGCGATCGACGTGGGGTTGGCCGCTCGCCTGGACCTCGCGCAGCAGGGCTACCTCGGGCTGCGCAACCTCCGCCCACCCGCGCCGTACCTCCACCACGGCTCTCTCCTCTGAGGGTCGGACCGGCCGTCAGCCTCGATCCACCGATCGTCGCCGTGGCGAGTCACCAGACGGGTGTGCCGGCAAGGCGGAGTGCCGAAGGCGGGCCGGAGGCCCGTCGAGGTGCGACAACGCCGCCGGCGCGCCCGGGTGGGGGCGCTCGGTAGGCAAGAGATCGGTGGATCGAGGGTCAGTAGGATTTTCGCCATGACGACGGTCGATCTGCCGCTGCTCCCGCTCGGACGCGGGAAGGACCTCTCCGCAGAGCGGGGCGTGGAGTGCCCCGGTGACCTGCCGGCCGCCTCCGATCCCGACCTGGTGGCACGCGCCAGGGCAGCCAAGGAGGCGTTGGGCTCCCGGGTGTTCGTCCTGGGCCACCACTACCAGCGCGACGAGGTCATCCAGTTCGCCGACGTGACCGGAGACTCGTTCAAGCTCGCGCGTGACGCGGCGGCGCGTCCCGAGGCGGAGTTCATCGTCTTCTGCGGCGTGCACTTCATGGCCGAGTCGGCCGACATCTTGACCTCGCCGGAGCAGAAGGTGATCCTGCCCGACCTCGCGGCGGGCTGCTCGATGGCCGACATGGCTCGGCTCAGCCAGGTCGAGGATGCCTGGGACGCGCTCACCGAGGCGGGCATCGGCGCGTCGGTGGTGCCGGTGACCTACATGAACTCGTCGGCCGACATCAAGGCGTTCTGCGGGCGGCACGGAGGCGCGGTCTGCACGTCGAGCAACGCCGAGGTCGCCCTGGACTGGGCCTTCGCCCAGCACGGGCCTGACACCAAGGTGCTGTTCCTCCCCGACCAGCACCTCGGTCGCAACACGGCCGTCCTCCAGCTGGGCCTGTCCCTCGACGACTGCGTCGTGTGGGACCCGCGTCAGCCGAACGGCGGTCTGACGACCGAGCAGCTCCAGGACGCGCGGATCATCCTCTGGAGGGGCCACTGCTCGGTGCACGGCCGGTTCTCCCCCGACGTGGTCGACGACCTCAGGGCGAGCATCCCCGGCGTGCAGATCCTCGTGCACCCCGAGTGCGTCCACGAAGTGGTCCTCAAGGCCGATCTGGTCGGCTCGACCGAGTTCATCATCAAGACCATCGAGGCCGCCGCACCCGGCACCTCGTGGGCGATCGGGACCGAGCTGAACCTCGTGAAGCGGCTCGCCGCCCAGCACCCCGACAAGCAGATCGTCTTCCTCGACCGCACCGTCTGCTACTGCTCGACGATGAACCGCATCGACCTTCCCCACTTCGTGTGGGCGATGGAGTCCCTGGTCAACGGTGTGGTGGTCAACCAGATCGAGGTCGACCCCGACACCGAGCACTGGGCCAAGGTCGCCCTGCAGCGGATGCTGGACCTGCCGGGCAAGTCGCACCGCGACTGAGTGGAGTCCGCCCGGCACCAGGGGTGCTTGGCCGGCAATTCTTGAACCTGACGGGCAATGCTCTGCCCGACAACCTTCAGTTTCACCGGCCGACCGGGGGTGTTGGATGCCGCAAGGCGATTCTCCGGCCGCTCACAGGCCGGGCGCACCCCAGAGGGCGAACCATCGCGACAGGTCGCGCTCCATGGGCAGCTCGCCGGCCAGCTGGTCGCGCACCGAGATCTCGAGCAGGTTGTCGCGGGATCGGCCCGAGGAGTCCGGGGCGAAGGCGTAGAAGGTGCCCTGCTTGTAGAGGTAGACCAGCCCGACCCGACGTCCGGTCTGGTCGGCGAAGGGCACCACGGTGCAGAGCAGGCCCGAGCCGAAGCCCTGCTCCTCGAGGCTGGTATTGACGGCGTGGAGGTCGGCGCAGATGCCGGCCACGTCCTCGTCGTCTCGACGGACGACGAGCCAGGTGTAGCCGAACTCGTCGGCGCTCACCTCGACCCGCGGCGCCTCGGGATCGCCGGTGATCAGCGCGACCACCTCGTCCTGGGTCTCCCGGAACGCCGCTCCCGCAGCGGAGCGGAAGCAGACCGACCCCGTGCCCGTCGGCCGGAGACCCGCGGCGGTCTGGAGGGTGATCGCCGCTGTGGGCACCAAGAACAGCGAGTCCAGGTTGGCCCGCTTCGGTCGCGACCGTCCGGTCAGCGCGTCCCAGATCCGCACGTCGTCCGTCAGCTCGGCCGGGCCAGTTCGGCCTCGATGCGCGCGAGCTGCTCCAGCCGCTGCTGGAGCGAGGGGTGGGTGGAGCTCAGCGTGCGCAGGCTCGCACCGGAGATGGCCGGCGCGATGAAGAAGGCGTTCATGGCCTGGGTGGTGCGCAGGTCGCGCTGCGGGATCGCGGCCATGTCACCGGTGATCTTCTGCAGCGCCGAGGCGAGCGCCTGGGGCTTCATGGTCAGGTAGGCACCGGCACGGTCGGCGCACAGCTCGCGATACCGCGAGAGCAGACGGATCAGGAAGAAGGTGATCGCGTACACGACCAGGCTGATCACCAGCGCCACCAGGAAGGCCACCGCGCCACCGCTGTCGTTGTTGCGCCGCCCGACGAGCCCGAAGCCGCCCCACGAGGCCCCCCGCGTCAGCATGCCGGCCAGGATGCCCGCCGAGGAGGCGAGGGTCATCACGAGCACGTCGCGGTGCGCGACGTGCGAGAGCTCGTGGGCGAGCACGCCCTCGAGCTCCTGCGCGTCGAGTCGCTGGAGGATCCCGGTGGTCACGCAGACCGCGGCCCGGTCCGGCGAGCGACCGGTGGCGAACGCGTTGGGCAGGTCCAGCTCGGCGATCCCGACGCGCGGCTTGGGCATGTCGGCCATCGCACACAGCCGGTCGATCATGCCGTGCAGCTCGGGTGCCTCTTCAGGCGTGACCTCTCGAGCGTGCATCGCCCGCATCGCGATCGTGTCGGACGACCACCACTGGTAGAACGCCACGCCGATGCCGAGCAGCCCCCAGAACCACCAGTACGCCGGGAAGAGGTACATCAGGGCCACCACGAGCGCCACGAAGCCAGCCCCGAGGAGGAACATCACCGTCGTCATCCGGACGGTGAGCCCGCGATCGCGGAGGAAGCGTGAGGAAGCCATCAGCCGGATTCTGCCGAGCCGAGCAGGTAACTAGGCCCGGCCCTCCTCCGTCGGCTGGGCGGGCTCGGCCTGGGTCGAGGCGTCGGCCGAGGGCTCGGCCCCCGCCTGCATCGCCGGGCCGCCCGCAGGGAGCTCCCCGGCGGTCTCCGGGGCGGCGAGCTCGGGATGCTGGGCGCTCTTGAGCCTGGCCAGCTCGGCCTCGACGTCGGAGGACGAGCTGAGCGCCTCCAGCTCGCGGCTGATGTCGTCGGCCCCGCCGATGGCGGTGACGTCGTCCAGAGCGCCCGACGCCAGCAGCTCGTCGATGGCCCCTGCGCGCGCCTGCATCTGGGCCGTCTTGTCCTCGGCCCGCTGGATCGCCAGACCCACGTCGCTCATCTCGTCGCCGATGCCCGAGACCGCCTCGTTGATGCGCGTCTGCGCCTCGGCGGCGGTGTACGTCGCCTTGATGGTCTCCTTGCGCGTCCGGAAGGCCTCCACCTTGGCCGAGAGACGTCGCTCGGCGAGCGTGAGCTTCTCCTCCTCGCCCTGCAGTTGGCCGAGCTGGGCCTGGAGCTCGCCGATCTGGGTGCTCAGCCCGGACTTGCGCGTCAGGGCCTCGCGGGCGAGGTCCTCGCGGTCGACCGCGATCGCCTTCTCCGCCTGCCCTTGGAGCTTGGTGGCCTGCTGCTCGAGCTGGCGGACCTGGAGCTCGACGCGCTTGCGGCTCGTGGCGACGTCGACGACGCCGCGACGTACCTTGGTGAGCAGCTCGAGCTGGCGCTGGTAGCTGTAGTCGAGCGTCTCGCGGGGGTCCTCGGCGCGGTCGAGCGCCTTGTTGGCCTTGCTGCGGAAGATCAACGTCATGCGCTGCCACACTCCCATGGCGGCGGCCTCCCTCGGCTTCGTCACGTCACGACACGTCTGGTGTCTGCCCCTCACCCTAGGGCGTGGCGCCAACCCCGGCGATGCCGACCGCCCGTCGGCGGGATCGGCGGGGGCGCGGTCGGCCAGTAGGATTCGCCAGACCAGCCCGTTCCGCCCCTCAGCAGCCGAAAGCAGCCCTCAGCACCGTGTTCCGTCGCCACAAGTCCGAGGCCCCCGAGTCCACCCCCGTCGACCCCTCCGCCACCGTCGACCCCTCGTCCGCCAGGCCCGAGGGCAAGGGCCGCCCGACCCCGACCCGCAAGGAGGCCGAGGCCGCCGCCAAGGCACGCGCGAAGCCGCCCCGCACCCGCAAGGAGATGGCGGCAGCCCAGAAGCAGCAGCGTCAGCAGGGCCAGTCCAAGATGCGCGAGGCGATGCGCACCGGCGACGACCGCTACCTTCCGGCCCGCGACCGGGGTCCGGTCAAGCGGTTCATCCGCGACTTCGTGGACAGTCGGTTCTCGTTCGTGGAACTGCTGATCCCGGTGCTGCTGATCACCACGATCATGGCGTGGTCCGGCAACCAGGCGCTGGCGTCGTACGGCAACGCGGCGCTCTTCGGCATGCTCGTGCTCATCGTGTTCGACATGGTCCGCCTGCGGTTCCGGCTGCGCCGCGAGCTGGCGGCCCGCTTCCCCGGTGAGCCCACGAAGGGGACCACGTACTACGCCGTGATGCGGTCGCTGCAGATGAAGTTCATGAGGCTCCCCAAGCCCCAGATCAAGATCGGCCAGCGGCTGCCCGAGCGCTACCGCTGACCTCAGCCTCGACTCACGCGTCGTAGTCCAAGACGACCCGCTCCGAGGCGGGATGCGCCTGGCAGGTGAGCACGTAGCCCCGGGCGATCTCCTCGGGCTCGAGGGCGTAGTTCACGTCCATGGCCACCTCACCCTCGACCAACCGGGCCCGACAGGTCCCGCACACGCCTCCCCGGCAGGCGAAGGGCAGGTCGGAGCGGACCCTCAGCGCCGCCTCGAGGACGCCGACGTCGTCGGGGCGCAGGTCGAAGCTCGAGCTTCGTCCGTCGAGCCGGATGGTGACGTGGGCACCTCCCGGGGCGCCCACGATCGGTGCCACCGTCCGTCGCGGCACGGGATCGGCGTGGAACAGCTCGGTGTGCACCCGATCGCCGGGCACGCCCACGTCGAGCAACACCTGCCGCAGGTCCACGACCATCTGCTGGGGACCGCACAGGAACCACGCATCCACCTCAGCGGGTGGCAACAGCGCGGCCAGGATGCGCCGGAGCCGGTCCCCGTCGAGCCGCCCGGACAGGAGTTCGACGTCCTGCGGTTCGCGGGACAGCACGTGCATCAGCCAGAACCGGTCGGGATGGCTGTCCTTGAGGTCGTGCAGCTCCTCCAGGAACATCACGCTGGCGTGGGTGCGGTTGGCGTAGACGAGGGTGACCTCCGCCTCCGGCTCCCCCTCCAGGAGGGTCGTCACGATGGACAGCACCGGTGTGATGCCGGAGCCGGCGGCGATGGCGACGTACCGCCGACGTGCCTCCGGTGCCGGGACCACCGTGAACCGACCGGCGGGTGTCATCACCTCGAGGGTGTCGCCGACCCGGAGGTCCCGCAGCACGCCGTCGCTGAAGACCCCGCCCGGCAGCCGCTTGACGCCGACCCTCAGGAGTCCGGACGACGGCGAGGTGAAGATCGAGAAGCTGCGCCGCTTGTCGTCCGGCCCGCGGATCGACAGGTGCTGACCTGCGGTGAAGGCGTAGTCGTCGCGCAGCTCCGCCGGGACCTCGAACGTGAGCGCCACCGAGTCGTCGGTCACCTCGTCGATCGCTGCGACCCGCAGCGAGTGGAACGCGACCATCGGCTAGAGCGGCTTGAAGTGGTCGAAGGGCTCGTGGCAGGCCGAGCACACCCACAGCGACTTGCACGCCGTCGAGCCGAAGCGGCTGGACTCCCTCGTGTCGGGGCTTCCGCACCGCGGACACCGGACCGACAGCTCCAGCGCGACCGGTCCGGATCCTGTCTGGTCCCGCCGGGGCGGCGGGGCGATGCCGTACGACGCCAACTTGGTCAGGCCTGCCGGCGTGATCTGGTCGGTGCTCCAGGCGGGCGACAGCACGAACTCGACGTCGACGTGCTGGTAGCCGGCCCCGGTCAGCCTCTCGACGAGGTCGCCCGCGATCGCCTCCATCGCCGGGCAGCCGGAGTAGGTCGGCGTCACCTGGACGTGCACCCAGCCGCGGTCGTCCTCCGCGACGTCGCGGAGGATCCCGAGGTCCTCGATCGTGACCACCGGGATCTCGGGGTCGGGCACCTGCGCGGCGAGCGACCAGGCCCGGCCCCGCACCGAGGTCTCCCCCATCTTGCTCCCGGCGGAGGTCACCACGATGCTCCTGGGTGCGACCTGGCCAGGTGTTGCATCTCGGCCAGCAGGTAGCCCAACTCCTCGGTGTGTCGTCCACCCCGCCCGCCGCCGAGCCTCGCTGGGACGCTGGGGACGCTGAGGGTGGCCGCGGTCAGCACCTCGCCCACCCTCGTCAGCACAGCCGGCCGGAGCAGGTCGGGATCCGCCGCGATGCCGGCCTCGAGCAGGACGGGCTCGAGCGGGTCGAACAGCTCGGCCAAGAACGGCCACTCGACGTCCAGCGCGCGCTGCATCCGCTCGTGGGACTCCTCGGTCCCGTCCCCGAGCCGCGTCACCCACAGGACCGCGTGGTCGACGTGGTAGGCGACCTCCTTGACGGCCTTGGCGGCGATTCCCGCGAGCTCGGCATCGGTGCTGGCCGTCAGCGCCGCGTACAGCTCGGCCTGGTAGGTCGCGAACAGGAGGAGTCGCGCCATCGCCACTCCGAAGTCGGTCTGGGCCCGCTCCACCAGGTGGACGCAGCGGAAGTCCCGCTCGTCGCGCCAGTAGGCGAGCTCGTCCTCACCGCGCCCGGCGTCCTCGAGGCGTCCGGCGTACGCCAGCAGGTATCGGGCCTGACCGAGCTGGTCGAGCCCGATGTTGGCCAGCGCGACGTCCTCCTCGAGCTCAGGCGCCCGGCTGATCCACCAGCCCACCCGCTGCGCGGAGACGAGCGCGTCGTCGGCGAGGCCCAGGACGTAGGCCAGGTGTGCCGCCCGGAGTGCGGTGTCGTCTGCCGGTCGTCCGGTCGCGGGAGGACGGGGGGTGGACGACGTGCTCACAGGTGCTCCACCCCCTCGGGAACGTCGTAGAACGTCGGGTGCCGGTAGACCTTGTCGGCGGCGGGATCGAAGAAGGCGTCCCGCTCGTCGGGGCTCGACGCCGTGATGGCCGACGCAGGCACGACCCAGATGGAGACGCCCTCGTTGCGACGGGTGTAGACGTCACGGGCGTTGCGCAGCGCCGTCTCCGCGTCGGCGGCATGGAGTGAGCCCGCGTGCACGTGGTTGAGGCCCCGTCGCGCGCGGATGAAGACCTCCCACAGTGGAGAGGCAGGGGTGGACCGGCCCCCGGCCGGGCTCGACGGGACCATCAGGCGACGGCCTCCGCCGCCCGGCGGTCGGCCTGCTTCTCGGCGTACGCCGCGGCCGCCTCGCGCACCCAGGCCCCTTCCTCGTGGGCACGCACCTTGTGAGCCATCCGCTCGGCGTTGCACGGACCGTTGCCCTTGACCACCTCGAAGAGCTCGGTGAAGTCGATCGGACCGTGGTCGTAGTGCCCACGCTCGTCGTTCCACCGCAGCTCCGGGTCTGGAGGCGTCAGACCCAGGGCGGCCGCCTGGGGCACCGTCATGTCGATGAAGCGCTGCCGCAGGTCGTCGTTGGCGAACCGCTTGATGCCCCAGGCCATCGACTGGGCCGTGTGGCCCGACACGGAGGCGGCGTCGCCGGTGTCGGGCGGACCGAACATCATCAGGGCCGGCCACCAGTAGCGGTTCACCGCGTCCTGTGCCATCTCGCGCTGTGCCGGAGTGCCGTGCGACAGCGTCCAGAGGATCTCGAAGCCCTGCCGCTGGTGGAAGGACTCCTCCTTGCACACGCGCACCATGGCGCGGGCGTACGGGCCGTAGGAGCACCGGCACAGGGGGACCTGGTTGGTGATGGCGGCACCGTCGACGAGCCAGCCGATCGCGCCGACGTCGGCCCAGGTGAGGGTCGGGTAGTTGAAGATCGAGGAGTACTTCTGCCGGCCGTCGTGCAGCTGGTCGATCAGGTCGGCGCGGTCGACTCCGAGCGTCTCCGCGGCTGCATAGAGGTAGAGGCCGTGACCCGCCTCGTCCTGCACCTTCGCCATCAAGATGGCCTTGCGCCGGAGGCTCGGGGCGCGGCTGATCCAATTGCCCTCGGGCTGCATGCCGATGATCTCGGAGTGGGCGTGCTGGGCGATCTGCCTGATCAGGGTCTTGCGGTAGCCCTCGGGCATGGCATCCCTGGGCTCGATGCGGAGGTCCTCGGCGAGCAGCTCCACGAAGCTCTCGGGATCGAGGTCGGCCGGGCCGGGCGGCATCGACGGCCGCCCCGTCGCGGCGGCCTGGGTGTCGGGCCGCTCCGGGGTGTCGGGCCGCTCCGGGGTGCCGAAGTCGTTGCCGTACACATCGCCAACGTACCAAGCCCGACGCCCCGCGGCCCGCCCCCGATTGCGACAATGACCCGATGCCCACGCCGACAGCAGACGTCTCCGTGCGCGTGGCCTGGGTCGACGACGCCGCAGCGATCGCCGACGTGCAGGCCCGCGCCTGGCGGACCTCGTACGCCGGGGTGCTGCCCGCCGCCTCATTGGAGCTCGACGCCGACTCGACCGCACGCGCGTGGGCGGCCGCTCTGCGCGCTCCAGGAGACGCCCGCAACCGGGTCCTGGTCGCCCTCGAGCGCAACCGCGTCGTCGGCTTCGCGGTCGTCCGGCCCGCGAGCGACCCGGACCGCGACCCGGTCGCCGACGCCGAGCTCCAGGAGCTGACCGTGCTGCCGGAGGAACGCCGACGGGGACACGGATCCCGGCTGCTCCAGGCGGCGGTCGACACCATGGTCGCCGACCGGTTCACCCAGGCCGTGGCGTGGCTCCTGGCCGGCGAGGACGACGGCCGCCGCTTCCTCACCGACGCCGGCTGGGCCCCCGACACCGCCCACCGCGAGCTCGACCTCGACGGCTCCGGCACCACCACCGTCAAACAGGTCCGCCTCCACACCCTGCTGGTCGACCCCTGAGCGAGGCCCCTTCACCAGCCCGCTGGTCGAGGAAGGCCTCGCAACTGACTCACCGGGGCTCGACACGGGCTTGCCTGGCGGCGCACCCGGCTCGACCACCGAGACTGGTGGTCGAGGAGGGCCCCTCGGGGCCCGCCACCAGACCCGGTGACCGACGCAGATCGGCCGGCTCCGCTGGCAACGTGTCGGCGCCTCGTTCCTCGGCGCCTCCTCAACCAGCGGGGACTTGATTTCCGCGGGCGACGGGCCAAGATGGAGTCCCTGGTCGGGCGGCCCGCGCGCCGCCTGCGAACGGAGGGCACCATGTTGGGTCCGCTGCCGCACCTACATCGTCTCGTCGTGATCGCCATCGTGCTGCTCACCGGCATGGCCAGCGGCGCCTGGATCGCGCACTTCACCCCGCTACCCGTGGCGGCCGGGGCGGGAGCGCTCGTCGGCGCACTGGCCGGCCTGGGCGCGTCGTACCTCCTGGTCCATCGACCGACCCCCCAGCCGGCGCGCCCGCATCGCCGGTGACCGAGCCGGGGCGGCCTGCGGCCGAGCGCAACGTGCTCGGCGGAGTGCTCGAGGCTTGCGGCATCGACCCCGTCACCGGCTTCTACCGTGACGGCGACTGTCGCTGCGGACCCGAGGACCAAGGGCTGCATTCCGTGTGCGCGGTGATGACTCCCGAGTTCCTCGAGCACCAGACCTCGGTGGGGAACGACCTGGTCACGCCGCACCCGGAGTGGCACTTCCCCGGACTCGTCCCCGGAGACCGGTGGTGCGTGGTGGCGGTGCGGTGGCTGCAGGCCTGGCAGGCCGGCTGCGCCGCCCCGGTCGTGCTGGCGTCGACGAACGAGCGCGCCCTCGAGGTCGTGCCGTTCGAGTTGCTGCGCCAGCACGCGGTCGACGTACCGGCGGACGCCTCCGAACTGCTGGACTGACCCGCTCCCCTAGGGTGACCGGGTGTCCGAGGCCACCCTGTCCGCCACCGAGCGGCGGGCGGTCATCCGGGACAGCCTCGGCGTCGGCATCGCGACCGGCGTGTACGGCGTGTCGTTCGGCGCCGTGTCGGTGGCGGCCGGTCTGACCGTCGCGCAGACGTGCGCGCTGTCGCTGTTCGTCTTCACCGGCGCCTCGCAGTTCGCTCTCGTCGGCGTCCTCGCGGCCGGGGGCACGCCCGTCTCCGCTGCGTTGACCGCGCTCCTCCTGGGCACCCGCAACACCCTGTACGGACTGCGGCTCGCTCCCCTCCTGGCCCTCGGGCGGAGCGCGCGTCTTGGCTCCGCGCACCTGGTGATCGACGAGTCGACGGCGATGGCGGTGACCCGCTCGTCCACGGCGGCGGCGAGGGTCGGCTTCTTCACCACCGGCGTCACGATCTTCGTGCTCTGGAACGTCTTCACCTTCGCCGGGGCGATCGCGGGCAACGCGCTCGGGGACCCCCGTATGTACGGCTTGGATGCGGCCGTGGGTGCCGCCTTCCTGGCACTCCTGTGGCCGCGCCTCTCCGATCGACGGGCTCAGGTGGTGGCCCTCGCAGCGGTCGCGGTCGCCCTCGGCCTGGTGCCCGTCACGGCCGCAGGACTTCCCGTGCTCGCCGCCGGCGGCGTCGCCGTCGTGGCCGGGGCCCTGACATCGAGGCGAGGGGGCTCCGCCCGATGACGGTGTGGGGTGCGGTCGTCCTGGCCGCGGCGGGATGCTGGCTGCTGAAGCTGGCCGGACTCTCCGTGCCCGCGAGCGTGCTCGAGCGACCGGTCGTGGAGCGCATCGCGGACCTGATCCCGGTCGCCCTCTTGTCGGCGCTCGTGGCCGTGCAGGTGTTCACGTCGGGGCACCAGATCGTGCTCGACGCCCGGGCAGCCGGCCTGGCCTTCGCCGTCGTCGCCCTGGTGCTGCGGGCGCCGTTCCTGGTCGTCGTCTTCGGCGCCGGTCTCACCGCGGCTCTGGTGCGGCTGCTCGCGGGTTGAGTGACGGCCCCGCCACACGAGGCCTGACCAGCCCAGGTCAGCCCAGGTCGATCAGACGTTCCAGCCCCACCGTCAGCCCCGGACGCCCGCCGATGGCCCGGACGCCCGCGAGCACGCCGGGGACGAAGGACGCGCGGTCCAGGGAGTCGTGGCGCAGCGTGAGCGTCTCCCCAGGCCCCCCGAGCAGCACCTCCTGGTGCGCCACGAGACCGCGTAGCCGCAGGGAATGGACCCGGACCCCGTCGACGTCCGCGCCGCGCGCTCCCTCGAGCGAGGTCGTCGTCGCGTCGGGCATCCCGGGACTCACGGCTGAGCGCCGCGCCTCGGCGACGAGCTCGGCCGTACGGCGCGCGGTGCCGGAGGGCGCATCGGCCTTGTCGGGGTGGTGCAGCTCGATGATCTCGACCGACTCGTAGTGCGGAGCAGCCAGGGCCGCGAACCGCATCATCAGCAGCGCACCGATGGAGAAGTTGGGGGCGACCAGCACGCCCACTCCCGGAGCGTCGTCCAACCACCTGCGCACCGTCGCCAGGCGCTCTTCGTCGAAGCCGGTCGTCCCGACCACCGCGTGGATGCCGTGGGCGACGCAGTACTTGAGGTTGTCCATGACGACGTCTGGACGGGTGAAGTCCACCGCCACCTGCGTGGCGCCCGACTCGAGGAGCGACAGGTCGTCCCCGACGTCCACCGTCGCGACCAGCTCGGTCTCGGTGCCGGCTTGCAGTGCGCGGCAGACCTCGCTGCCGACCCGGCCCCGGGCACCGAGCACGCCGACCCGGACCGGACCTGTGGCCTGCTGCTCGGACGGGTGGCTCACCGGTCCAACCTAGCGGTGACGACCCGCTCCGCGTTCTGGCAGGCTGGCGTCATGGCGAAGCAGCCGATCCCGGTGCGGATGCGCTGGGCAGTCGACCTCATGGATCCCCAGCCGGGAGACAACATCCTCGAGATCGGCTGCGGTCCGGGGGCTGGTGCCGAGCTGATCTGCGAGCGGCTGGAGACCGGCAAGCTCTTCGCCATCGACCGTTCCGAGTCCGGGGTGGACCGGACCAAGCGGCGCAACGCCAAGTACGTCGAGGCGGGACGGTTGACGGTCCGTCAGATCGACCTGGCCACCCTGCGCGTCCCGGTGAAGCGACTGCACAAGGTGTTCGCCTTCAACGTCAACCTCTTCTGGGTGCGCAAATGCGCCGACGAGGTCGCCCTGCTGCACGAGCGACTGCTTCCCGGGGGGGCGATCTACCTCTTCTACGAAGCCCGCATGCCCGAGCTCGTCCCCAACATCGTCACCAAGGCCACGGCCGCGCTCACCGAGGGCGGGTTCCGGGTGCAGATCGTGGATCAGAAGGCCCCGCCCGTGGTCGCGATCATCGGCAAACGCTGACCGCCTCTCCATGAGTCGCCTCGCCGGGCGACTCGGCGGTGCGGGCGGGGCAACTCGGCCTCAGGGGGTGACGACGGCGAGGATCTCGGGCTGGGTGAACAGCGCGCGCGCCAGGTTGTTGACCTCGTCGAGGGTGACGCCGTCGATGCGGGCGAGCACCTCGTCGACCGCGAGCAGCTCCTCGCCGACGAGCTCGTTCTTGCCGAGACGAGACATCCGGGAGCCGGTGTCCTCGAGGCCCAGCACCAGCCCCCCGCGCAGCTGCCCCTTGCCGCGCGCCAGCTCTTCGGCGGTGATCCCTTCGGCAGCCACCCGGGCGAGCTCCGCGCGCACCACGGCCAGCACCTCGTCCTGCTTGGCCGGCAGGCAGCCGACCGACACGCCGACGAGGCCGCGGTCGGCGTGGTGGGAGGCGAAGGAGAACACCGAGTAGGCCAGGCCGCGCTTCTCGCGCACCTCCTGGAACAGGCGCGACGACGTCCCGCCGCCCAGCGCGGTGTTGAGGGCGCCGAGCGCGAAGCGGCGCTCGTCGGAGCGCTGCAGCCCGTTGACGCCGAGCACGAGGTTGACCTGCTCGAAGGCGCGCCGAGTGGTCGCCGTGCCCGGGGCCGCCCGCTGCGGCCGACCGGTGCGTGCGGGCGCGGGGCGGGCCGAGGCGTCGTCGAGGAAGCCGTTGCGCGAGAACGCCCGGCGTACGGCGCGGACGGCGGTCGCGTGGTCGAGGCTGCCCGCCATCGCGACCACGAGGTGGGGTGCCGAGTAGTGGCGCTTGTAGAAGCGCCAGATCTGCTCGCGGCTCATCGCGGCGATCGACTGCTCGGTGCCGGCGATGGGACGCGCGAGCCGGGAGCCGGCGTAGGCCTGCTCGGCGAACAGGTTGTGCACCACGTCGTCCGGGTCGTCGTCGTGCATCGCGATCTCGTCGAGGATCACGTCGCGCTCCGCCTCGACGTCGTCGCGGGTGATCGTCGAGTTGGTCATCATGTCGCCGAGCACGTCGATGGCCAGCGGCAGATCCTCGTCGAGCACCCTCGCGTGGAAGCAGGTGTACTCCTTGGCGGTGAAGGCGTTGAACTCGCCACCGACCGCGTCCAGAGCGACGGAGATGTCGAGCGCCGAGCGCTCGGTGGTGCCCTTGAAGAGCAGATGCTCCAAGAAGTGCGAGCAGCCGTGCAGAGCGGCGGTCTCGTCGCGGGAGCCGACGTCGACCCACACGCCGATGCTCGCCGACCGGGCACCTGCGACCTGCTCGGTGATGACCCGCAGCCCTCCGGGCAGGACCGTACGGCGGACCCGCGAGGTCACCTGTCCCGCACCGTCGCGCACGGTCTGCAGGGTGCGGGTCACCGCCGACCCACCGCTCTTGCGGCGGGTCGGCGGCTTCGCCCTCGACGCTGCGGGGGACGCTGAGGGGGCCACTCCGAGGGGTTACTCGGAGACGGTCGCCGGCTCGGCGTCGGCCTCGGCACCCGAGTCGGCCGCCTGCTCCTCGTCCACGACCGGGACGAGCGAGAGCTTGCCGCGGTCGTCGATCTCGGCGATCTGCACCTGGATCTTCTGGCCGACCGACACGACGTCCTCGACGTTGTCCACGCGCTTGCCGCCCACGAGGGCGCGCAGCTTGGTGATGTGCAGCAGGCCGTCCTTGCCCGGCAGCAGCGACACGAAGGCACCGAAGTTGGTCGTCTTCACGACCGTGCCGAGGTAGCGCTCGCCGACCTCGGGCATGGTCGGGTTGGCGATCGCGTTCACGGCGGACTTCGCGGCCTCGGCCGCCTCGCCGTTGGTGGCACCGATGTAGATCGTGCCGTCGTCCTCGATGGTGAGCTGGGCGCCGGTGTCGTCCTGGATCTGGTTGATCACCTTGCCCTTGGGGCCGATGACCTCGCCGA
>CAZIVD010000082.1:0-20096 GCA_964542635.1 uncultured Nocardioides sp.
TCTTGATGTCCTCGGGCAGGTCCTCCCAGGAGGCGGCCTGCTTCTCGGTCGAGCGGACGAAGTACTTGATGTTGTCGAAGTCGATGTCGCCGAGCTCGGCGCCCCACGTGGGCATGGGCTTGCGGCCGAAGAGCTTGAGGCCCTTCAGACGAAGGTCGAGCATCCACTGCGGCTCGCTCTTCTTGCCGGAGATGTCACGCACCACGTCCTCGTTGAGGCCGCGCTGCGCCGACGCTCCGGCGTCGTCGCGGTCGCGCCAGCCGAAGTCGTAGCGGCCGATGCCCTTGAGCTCGGGGTTGAGCTCTTCGATAGAGGTCACGTCGCGACCCTCTTCCTGTTGTCGGTGGTCGTGGGCTGGTCGGTGGTGGAGACCACTCCGGCCGGGATGCACGTCGTGCACACACCGTCGCCGTGGGCGATGGTGGCCAGCCGCTGCACGTGCCGGCCGAGCACGCGGCTGATCGCCTCGGTCTCGGCCTCGCAGAGCTGGGGGAACTCGTGGGCCACGTGGGAGACGGGGCAGTGCTGCTGGCACAGCTGCTCCCCCGCGCTCTGGCCGCCCACCACCGGCAGTCCGCGGACCGTGGCGGCGTAGCCCTCGTCGGTGAAGACCCGGGCCAGCGCCTCCGCAGGCGAGAGGTCCGGGCGAGCGGCGAAGACGTCGGCGAAGCGCTCCTCGATGAACGACATCCGGCGCTCGGCGAAGGCGCGCAGCGCCTGCTCGCCCCCCGTCTCGGCGAGGAACCGCAGGGCCTGCAGCGCCAGGTCGTCGTACTGCTGGTCGAAGCGGTCGCGCCCCTGCTCGGTGACGGCGAAGACCTTGGCGGGCCGACCCCGCCCCCGCGACCCCGAGCTGGCCGGGCGCGGCTCACGGGCCTCGATCGTGCCGTCCGCGACCAGGTGGTCGAGGTGGCGGCGTACGGCGGCCGGGGTCAGGTCGAGCCGGGCCGCCAGCGATGCCGCGGTCGAGGGCCCCTGCTCGAGGATCGACCGGGCCACCCGCTCGCGCGTCGGCTGGTCGGTCTCGAATTCCACAACACCAGTGTGCCGTTATTGATCGGGGTGGTTCAAGTAAGGCCAGCCTTACCCTCGACGCCCCGCAGACGCCCCTCGGCTGGTGCGTCAGACATCGGTACGGCGGCGGAAGGCGCGCAGCGAGAGCGGGGCCATCACGGCGGTGATGAGCACGACCCAGACCAGCGTCGCCTCGACCGGGTGCAGCATCGGCCACGCCGAGTCGGGCGCAGCCGGCCCGTCGTTGCCCCACAACTCGCGCAGGGCCTGGACCAACGCCGAGATGGGGTTCCACTCGGCGATGGTGCGGAGCACACCGGGCATGTTCTCGGCCGGTGCGAACGTGTCGGCCAGGAAGGTGAGCGGGAAGATCACCGTGAACATCACCCCCTGGACCGCCTCCACGGACTTCATGGCCGAGCCGACGTAGATGCCCACCCAGATCATCGCGAAGCCCCAGAGCAGCAGGAGCAGATAGGCCAGCACGGCGTCGGGGACGCCGTTGCGGATCCGCCAGCCGACCACGAGTCCCGTCAGCGACATCACCAGGATGCCGATGCTGGAGTGGATCAGGCTCGAGATGCTGCGGCCCACGAGCACCGCCGAGCCGTGGATCGGGAGCGAGCGCATCCGGTCGACGATCCCCTTGTCGATGTCGGCGGTCAGCCCGACCGCGACGATGAAGGAGGAGAACGCGACGGTCTGTCCCATGATCCCGGCCATCAGCCACTCGCGATAGCCGGCCGGGGAACCCTGGACCGCGATCGAGCCGCCGAACACGAAGGCGAACAGCAGCACGAACATCACCGGCTGGATGGTGACGTCCATCAGCATCTCGGGCATCCGCTTGATGTGGATCAGGTTGCGGCGGGTGATCGCCCAGGACTGGTGGACCAGGCTGGTCGACCTGATCATCGGGCGCTCCAGGCGGGTCAGAGTCATCGGAGGGCCTCCTCGGCGGCCTCGGGCGCCTCCTCGGCGCGGTGTCCGGTCAACTTCAGGAAGACGTCGTCGAGGCTGGGGCGCTTCAGCCCGAGGTCGTCGAGGTCGATGCCGCTGCCGTCGAAGCCGGCTGCGATGCGGGTCATCTCCGCGAGTCCGGTCGCGGGCGCGCTCAGCTGGCGCGCCCCTTCGTCGACGTGGAACTCGGGCACCAGCCGTGCCAGCAGCTCGCCCGCGCGGGCCAGGTCTGCAGCGTGGGACACCGTGACGACCACGGCCGCCGCGCCGGACTCGTCCTTGAGCTGCAGCGGCGTGCCCTGGGCGATGATCCGGCCCTTGTCGATCACCACGATCTCGTCGGCGAGCTGGTCGGCCTCCTCGAGGTACTGCGTGGTGAGCACCAGCGTCGTCCCGTCGCGCACCAGCCCGCGCAGGACGTCCCACAGCTCGACGCGGCTGCGGGGGTCGAGGCCTGTGGTCGGCTCGTCGAGGAAGAGCACGGGAGGCGTCGCGACCAGGCTCACGGCGAGGTCGAGCCGCCGTCTCATGCCGCCGGAGTAGGTCTTGACCACCCGATCGGCGGCGTCGGTGAGCGAGAACCGCTCGAGCAGGTCTTGACCCACCCGCTTGGTGGTCGCGGAGTCGAGGCCGTAGAGCGAGCTGATCAGGGTGAGGTTCTCCCGGCCGGTGAGGAGCTCGTCGACGGTGGCCGACTGGCCGGTGAGGCCCATCGCGCGGCGTACGGCGTCGGGCTCCTGCAGCACGTCGTGACCTGCGACCCGCGCCGTGCCGCTGGTCGGGCGACTTAGGGTCGTCATCATGCGGACGGTGGTCGTCTTGCCTGCTCCGTTGGGACCGAGGAGGCCGAGCACGGTGCCTTCGGGGACCGCGAAGCTGACGTCGTCGACCGCGACGGTCTCGTCGAAGTGCTTGACCAGATGGAGGGCTTCCACAGCGGGGCTAGAGGTCATTCGGCCACCCTAGACGCGGCCACCGACAACGCCCCACGGCTTATCCGCGGGGCGGCTCGGCGGTGCGGGAGGGGCAACTCGGCGGGTGGGCGCGGTCGTAGGGTGACCACCATGCCGGGATCTCTGCTGGGCACCCAGGTCCGTCGCGTCGAGGACCGCGAGCTCCTGCTCGGCGCGGGGACCTTCGTGGACAACACCCGGGTCGACGGCGTCGCGCACGCGGTGTTCGTCCGCAGTCACGTGGCCCACGCCCGGATCGCCTCGCTGAACACCAGCGAGGCTGCCGCGGCTCCCGGTGTCCTGGGCGTGTTCACCTCCGCCGACCTCGGCACCGAGGCGCTGCCGGCGTTCGCCAACGTCAACGACGCCTGCCCGCGGGCGGCGCTCGCCGTGGACAAGGTGCGCTACGTCGGCGACCCGGTGGCCCTCGTCGTCGCCGAGACGCGGGCACAGGCCGTCGACGCCGCCGAGCTGGTCGACGTCGACTACGACGACCTGCCGGTCGTGGTCGACGTCGAGGCGGCGGTCGCGGACAGCGCGCCCCTCCAGTTCGAGGCTCTCGGCACCAACGTCGCGGCGACGCGGCGGGCCAAGGACCCCAGCGACCCACTGGCCGGCGCCGAGCGCGTCGTGCGCGTCCGGATGGTCAACCAGCGGATCGCGACCGCGCCCATCGAGGGCAACGCCATCCTCGTCGAACCCGACGGACCGGACCGGCTGACGATCAGGGTGTCGACCCAGCACCCGCACCTCGCCCGCGACCTGCTCGCCCAGGCGACCGGACTGCCCGAGCAGGACGTGCGCGTGATCGCACCGCACGTGGGAGGCGCGTTCGGCGGCAAGGCCGGCGTCAGCTCCGACCACGGCGCGATCGCGCTGGCCGCCCGGCGGCTCGGCCGTGCGGTCAAGTGGACCGAGACCCGCAGCGAGGCGATGCTCTCGATGCAGGGCCGGGGCCAGGTGCAGTACGCCGAGCTCGGGCTCACCGAGGACGGCCGCATCGTCGGGCTGCGACTGCGCGTGCTGGGCGAGTGCGGCGCGTACGCCGGCTTCGGCGGCGCGCTGGCCGTCGGCCCGACGTACCTGATGGCCCAGGGCGTTTACGACATCCCGGCGCTGCGCTTCGACGCCGTCGCCGTGCTGACCAACACCGCTCCCGTGGGTGCCTTCCGGGGCGCCGGCCGTCCCGAGGCCGCAGCCTGCCTGGAGCGGCTCATGGACGTCGCGGCGGCCGAGCTCGGACTCGCGCCCGAGGAGATCCGCCGCCGCAACCTGATCCGGCCCGACGCGTTCCCCTACCGCACCCGCACCGGCGTCACCTACGACTCCGGCGACTACGACCTGCCGCTGCGCGAGGCGCTCAGAGTCGCCCGGGTCGAGGAGGCCCGGGCCGAGCAGCGCCGCCGGATCGAGACGGGCGAGCGCCGGGTGCTCGGGATCGGCATCTCGGTCTACGTCGAGATCACCGGCTTCGGCGGCAGCGAGCTGGGGTCGATCCACGTGCACGAGGACGGATCCGCGACGGTGCGCTCCGGCACGTCGGCCCACGGCCAAGGGCACGCGACCAGCTTCTCCATGATCGCCGCGGACCGGCTCGGCATCCCGCTCGAACAGATCACCTACGAGCAGTCCGACACGGCCCTGGTCGCGACGGGCGGCGGCACCGGTGGCTCGCGATCGCTGCAGCTCGGCGGGAACGCCGTGGGCCAGGCGGCCGACGAGCTCAAGGCGGTCGCGCTCGACACGGCCGCACGGATGCTCGAGGCCGCGCCGGCCGACGTCGAGCTCGACACCGAGACGGGCACGTTCGGGGTCGCCGGCGTGCCGACGGCCGCGGTCTCGTGGTCCGAGCTCGCCGCCTGGGCGCACGAGCACGACGGCGGGCTGGGCGTCGACACGAGCTTCGAGCAGAAGGGCGCGACCTTCCCGTTCGGTGCGCACGTCTCGATCGTGGAGGTCGACCTCGACACCGGACGCGTGCGACCGCTGCGCCACGTGGCCGTCGACGACTGCGGCCGGATCGTGAACCCGCTCATCGTCGAGGGCCAGCAGCACGGCGGCGCGGTGCAGGGCATCTCACAGGCCCTCTGGGAGGAGTTCGTCTACGACGACGCCGGCACCCCCCTGACGGCGACCTTCGTCGACTACGCGCTCCCGACCGCGGCCGACGCGATCACCCTCGAGACGAGCAACACCGTCACGCCCACGCCCGTGAACCCTCTCGGCGTCAAGGGCATCGGCGAGTCCGCGACCATCGGTGCCACCCCGGCGGTGCAGAACGCCGTCGTCGACGCGCTCGGCCACCTGGGCGTGCGCCACATCGACCTCCCCTGCACCCCCGAGCGCGTCTGGCGCGCGATCCAGGCCGCCGAGGCGGGCGAGGTGCCCGACCTGTGGCGTGAGCCGCCTGCCGTCTTCGACGTGTCCGAGACCGGGGACGACGGGGAGCCCCCCATGGTCGAGGCCTGACACGTTCCTAGACTGACCCGGTGCCCCGACCCGTGCCTGCCGTCGAGGTGCGTGGCCTGGTGATGCGGTACGGCGCCACCGTCGCCGTCGACGGCCTGGACCTCACTGTCGATCCCCACACGATCACCGCCGTGCTCGGCCCCAACGGCGCCGGCAAGACCACGACCCTCGAGACCTGCGAGGGCTATCGCGTGCCCGGCGCCGGCACGGTGCGGGTGCTCGGGCTCGACCCGGTGCGCGACCGGCGCGCGCTGGTCCCCCGGATCGGCGTGATGCTCCAGCGCGGCGGTGCCTGGAGCGGGGTGCGGGCGATGGAGATGCTGCGGCACGTCGCGGCCCTGCACGCGCACCCACTGGACGTGGACCTCCTGGGCTATCGCCTCGGGCTGCAGGCGTGCGGCCGCACGCCGTACCGGCGGCTCTCGGGCGGCGAGCAGCAGCGGCTCGGGCTCGCGATGGCGGTGGTCGGGAGGCCGGAGGTCGTGTTCGTGGACGAGCCGACCGCCGGGCTGGACCCGGAGGCGCGCCGGACCACGTGGGAGCTGCTGCGCGAGCTGAGGGAGGTCGGCGTCACGGTGGTGCTCACCACCCACTACATCGAGGAGGCCGAGCGCCTCGCCGACCAGGTCCACATCATCGACCGCGGGCGGCTAGCGCTGAGCGGGACCCCGGCCGAGCTGACGGAGGGCGGACAACACCCCCTCGAGGACGTGTTCCTCGCCCAGACCAGGCGGGAGCCCACGTGAGCGGCACGCTCGACCTGACCCCGGCTCCGGGCGGGGCTCCCTGGCTGCGCCAGGTACGCGCCCAGGCCCTCATGGAGAGCCGGCTGATGCTGCGCAACGGTGAGCAGGTCCTGCTCGCCGTGGTCATCCCGGTGGTGGTGCTGGTCGGCGGTGTGGTGGCGTCCCGGCGCGTCGACCTGGGCCTCGACCATCGCGTGGTCGACGTCCTCGTGCCCGGCGTACTGGCACTCGCGGTGATGTCGTCGGCGTTCACCAGTGTGGCGATCGCCACCGGCTTCGAGCGGCGCTACGGGGTGCTCAAGCGCCTGGGGGCGACGCCGCTCCCCCGCACCGGCCTGCTCGCGGGCAAGGTCGGGGCCCTGCTCATCGTCGAGACCCTCCAACTCGTGGTGGTCGCCTCGGTCGGCCTGGCGCTCGGCTGGCAGCCCGTGCTGTCGCCCGCCGGTCTCGTCGGCGCCCTCGCGGCGGTGCTCCTCGGCACCGCGGCGTTCGCGGCCCTGGGCCTGCTGCTGGCGGGCACCCTGAGGGCGGAGGCGACCCTGGCCGTGGCGAACCTCGTCTACCTGCTGCTGCTCGCCGCCGGCGCGGTGGTGCTGCCCGCGTCGTCGTACGGCGCGTGGGGCGAGGTGGCCCGCTGGCTGCCCTCCGGGGCGCTGGGAGAGGCGATGCGGAGCGCCTTCCTCGACGGTGAGCTCGCCTCGGCTCCCCTCGCCTGCCTGGTGGCCTGGGCCGTGGTCGGTGCGCTGCTGACGGCCCGGACGTTCCGATGGGAGTGAGTCGCTGGCTGCGCCCGCTCGGCTGGGCGACCCTCGTGGCCAACATCGTGCTGGTGGTCACCGGCGGGGCCGTCCGGCTGACCGCGTCGGGTCTCGGCTGCCCGACCTGGCCGCGCTGCACCGAGGAGTCGTTCACCCCCCACGGTGCGCTCGACATGCACGAGGCGATCGAGTTCGGCAACCGCACCCTGACCTTCGTGCTGGTCGCGATCGCCGTCGCGACGTTCGTGGTGGCCTGGCGGACGGGCCGTCGAGACCTCCGTTGGGTCGCCCTGGTGCTCGGCCTGGGCATCCCCGCCCAGGCCGTGATCGGCGGGATCACCGTGCTGACCTCGCTCAACCCGTGGGTCGTCTCCCTGCACCTGCTGTGCTCGCTGGCGATCATCGGCCTGGCCGTCGTCTTCCTGTTCCGCATCGACCGTCCTGACCCGGCTCCGGTGCGGGGACCGGTGGTGACGCTGGCGTGGCTCACGTTCGCGGCGGCCTGGGTGGTGCTCTACCTCGGCACCGTGGTGACCGGCTCGGGACCACATGCGGGCGACGCCGACGCCGTCCGCAACGGGCTCGACCCGCTGCAGGTCAGCCAGCTGCACGCCGACGCGGTCTTCCTCTTCCTCGGCCTGACGATCGGCCTGCTGTTCGCGACCCGCTCCGTCGGCACCCCGACGCGGCCACTGCACGCGCTGCTCGTCGTGATCGTGCTCCAGGCGGTCATCGGCTTCGTGCAGTACTTCACCGACCTGCCGATCGTCCTCGTCGGCCTCCACATGCTCGGCGCGGCCCTGGTCTCCGCCGCCGTCACCTGGGCCCTCCTCACCGCCCGCGAGCCGGGTCAGCGGGTGACCAGCGGGTCGAGCGCGACGGCGACGAAGAGCAGCGACAGGTAGAGGTTGGAGGAGTGGAAGAGCTGCATCGGTCGGATCACGGCGAGGCTGTCCGAGCGCCGGGCGCGCTGCCACATCAGCACCGCCTGCACCAGGAAGAAGGCGCCAAGCACCACGGCGGCGAGCGGGTAGAGCCACCCCGTCGGAGCCAGCGGCCACAGCACCAGCGAGGTCGCGACCATCGCGACCGAGTAGAGGACGATCTGTCGGCCGACCACCGCAGCCGGCGCGACCACCGGCAGCATCGGCACGTCCACCCCCGCGTAGTCCTCGCGGTAGCGCAGCGCCAGGGCCCATGTGTGCGGCGGGGTCCAGAAGAACACCACCAGGAAGAGCACCACCGGCTCCCACGCCAACTCGCCGGTGACCGCCGTCCAGCCGATCAGGGCCGGGAAGCAACCCGCGATCCCGCCCCACACGATGTTCTGCGTCGTCCGGCGCTTCAGCAGGACGGTGTACACGCCCAGGTAGAACGCCTCGGCCGCCAGCGCCAGCACGGCCGAGATCGTGTTCACCCAGAGCAGCAGGATGACGGTGGCCAGCACGCCGAGCACGACGCCGAACACCGTCGCCGCGACCGGCGAGACGATGTGCCGCGGCAGCGCCCGACGGCGGGTCCGGCGCATCTGCTCGTCGATGTCGCGGTCGTAGACGCAGTTGAGCGCTGACGCCGAGCCCGCGGACAACGCACCACCGACGACCGTGGCCACCACGAGCCCGAGGTCGGGCACCCCGCCGGCCGCGAAGAACATCACCGGCACGGTCGTGAGCAGCAGCAACTCGATGACCCGTGGCTTGGTGAGCCCGACGTAGGCCATCACGATGTCGCGCGCGGATGCCCGCGGCTCCGAGCGTGTGGCCGTGGGGCCCTCGGCGGTCACGCCTGGCCCCGGACCCGCCGAATGCTCGACGTGGGTCACGTGAGCTCCTCGGGTGTCGCGGCCATGGGCGTCGCCCGAGCGGAACCGGCATCTCGGCCACGCGGGCGGCGGGTCGAGTCTAGACCTCGCGATGAGTAGGCTCGGCAGCAAGGCCCGAGGGCCGCCGACGGGCCCTCGGGGGCACAGACGGAGAGGAGCCACGTGGCCGCGCTGGACCGCAAGTTGGAGTGGGACGAGACCGACGACCTGGCCGTCGACACCGTGAGGGTGCTGGCCATGGACGCGGTGCAGAAAGTGGGCAACGGCCACCCCGGCACCGCCATGAGCCTCGCGCCGGCGGCGTACCTGCTCTTCCAGAAGGTGATGCGGCACAACCCCGCCGACCCGCACTGGCCGGGCCGCGACCGGTTCGTGCTCTCGTGCGGTCACTCGAGCCTCACCCTCTACCTCCAGCTCTTCCTCGGCGGCTGGGGCCTGGAGCTGGAGGACATCAAGGAGCTGCGCACCTGGGGCAGCAAGACGCCCGGACACCCGGAGTACGGCCACACCGCAGGAGTCGAGACCACCACCGGCCCTCTCGGACAAGGCGTCGGCAACGCCGTCGGCATGGCCATGGCCGCCCGTCGGGAGCACGGCCTGCTCGACCCGAACGCCGCGATGGGCGACTCGCCCTTCGACCACTTCGTCTACGCGCTGGCCAGCGACGGCGACCTCGAGGAGGGCGTGAGTGGCGAGGCCTCGTCGATCGCCGGCACCCAGCAGCTCGGCAACCTCGTGCTCATCTACGACGACAACCGGATCTCCATCGAGGACGACACCAACATCGCCTTCACCGAGGACGTCGCGCAGCGCTACGAGGCCTACGGCTGGCACGTGCAGACCGTCGACTGGACGCACGGTGACACCGACTACCGCGAGGACGTGCCGGCCCTCTTCGAGGCGATCCGCAAGGCCGAGCAGGTCACCGACAAGCCCAGCTTCATCCGGCTCCGCACCATCATCGCCTGGCCCGCCCCCCACGCCCAGGGCACCGGCAAGGCGCACGGCTCCGCCCTCGGCGACGACGAGGTGGCCGCGACCAAGCGCGTGCTCGGCTTCGATCCCGACCAGACCTTCGAGGTGCCCGCCGCAGTCATCGACCACACCCGCAAGGCAGTCGAGCGCGGCCAGGCCGAGCAAGCCACGTGGCAGACGTCGTACGACGCCTGGGCGCGCAAGCCGTCCGCCGACGTCGAGCTCTACGACCGGCTGCAGACCCGGACGCTCCCCGAGGGCTGGACCCAGCACCTGCCGACGTTCCCCGCCGACGAGAAGGGGATCGCGACCCGCAAGGCGAGCGGCGAGGTGATCAACGCGGTCGCCGGGGTGCTCCCCGAGCTGTGGGGCGGCTCGGCCGACCTGGCCGAGTCCAACAACACCACGATCGAGGGCGCTCCGTCGTTCATCCCCAAGGAGCGCTCCACCAAGCTCTGGCAGGCCGACCCGCTGGCCGGCCGCGTGCTGCACTTCGGCATCCGCGAGCACGGCATGGGCGCGATCATGAACGGCATCGCCGTCTCGAGCGGCACCCGCGTCTTCGGCGGCACGTTCCTGACGTTCTCCGACTACATGCGCGGCTCGGTGCGACTGGCCGCGATCATGCAACTGCCGGTCATCTATGTCTGGACCCACGACTCGATCGGTCTCGGCGAGGACGGGCCCACCCACCAGCCGATCGAGCACCTCGCGGCGCTGCGCGCCATCCCTGGCCTCGACGTGGTCCGCCCCGCCGACGCCAACGAGACGGCCGCGGCCTGGCGCACCGTCCTGGAGCACAACGACCGCCCGGCCGGGCTGGTGCTGACGCGGCAGAACGTCCCGACGTTCCCGCGCGGCGAGGAAGGCTTCGCTGACACCGGCAACGTGCACCGTGGGGCCTACGTCCTGCTGGACGCCGACGGGGAGGGGCTCCCCGACGTCGTCCTGATCGGCACCGGCTCCGAGGTGCAGCTGGCGGTCGAGGCCCGCGGGCTGCTCGCCCAGAAGGGCATCCGGGCGCGTGTCGTCTCGATGCCGTGTCGCGAGTGGTTCGACCAGCAGACCGACGCCTACCGCGAGACCGTCATTCCCCCGACCGTCAAGGCCCGCGTCTCCGTCGAGGCCGGCGTCGCGCAGGGCTGGCGCGAGGTCGTGGGCGACCACGGGCGGATCGTCTCGATCGACCACTACGGCGCGTCGGCCGACTTCGCGCGGATCTTCCGCGAGTTCGGGATGACGGCCCAGGCCGTGGCCGACGCGGCCGAGGACAGCATCCGGGTCGCGACGGGCTGAAGCGGAGCTGCAAGCTCACCCACAGGAGGGATCACCATGAACGACCGACTGCAGGCGCTCTCGGACGCGGGGGTGTCGATCTGGCTCGACGACCTCTCGCGGGAGCGCATCGAGACCGGCAACCTCGCCGAGCTCGTCAAGGACCAGCACGTCGTCGGGGTCACCACCAACCCGACGATCTTCGCCGCGGCCCTCGCCGAGGGCGAGCGGTACGACGACCAGGTGCGGCGGCTCGCCGCCGAGGGCGCCGACGTGTCGCGAACGACGTTCGAGCTGACCACCGAGGACGTCCGCAACGCCTGCGACGTGCTCCGCCCGGTCCACGACGCGAAGCCGGAGGACGGCCGCGTGTCGATCGAGGTCGACCCGTTCCTCGCCCACGACACCGACGGCACGGTGCGGTCGGCAGGGGAGCTGTGGGCGGCCGTCGACCGTCCCAACGCGCTCATCAAGATCCCCGCGACAACGGCCGGACTGCCGGCGATCCGGGCAGCGATCGGGCAGGGCATCTCGGTCAACGTCACGCTGATCTTCGGCATCGACCGCTACCGCGACGTCATGGACGCCTACCTCTCCGGCCTCGAGGTCGCGCGGGACGCCGGACGCGACCTGTCCGTGATCCACTCGGTGGCGTCGTTCTTCGTGTCCCGCGTGGACACCGAGGTCGACAAGCGTCTCGACGCGATCGGCACCGACGACGCCGCGAGCCTGCGCGGTGAGGCGGCCGTCGCCAATGCCCGACTCGCCTACGCGGCGTTCGAGGAGGTCTTCGGCGGAGACCGGTTCGCCGCCCTCGAGCAGGCCGGGGCCCACCCGCAGCGGCCGCTCTGGGCCTCGACCGGGGTCAAGGACCCCGCCTACCCGGACACCAAGTACGTCACCGACCTGGTCGTCGCCGGCACCGTCAACACGATGCCCGAGAAGACCCTCGAGGCGTTCGCCGACCACGGCGAGCTGGCGGGCGACGCGGTGACCGGACGCGCAACGGACGCGCGCGCCGTCTTCGAGCGGCTCGCCGACGTCGGCGTCGACTTCGACGACGTGCTCGAGGTCCTGGAGCGCGAGGGCGTGGAGAAGTTCGAGAAGTCCTGGGGAGAGCTGGTCGAGACCGTCCAGGCGCAGCTCGACGCCCAGGGGGAAGGCTCGTGACCGAGGCGTCCAGCCCCGGCGCAAGTCCTGGGGCGAGCTCGGGCGGCACCGCTTGGAACACGGTCGCCGGCGGCGCCCTCGGCGCGCCGTACGAGCTGTTCTTCGGGTATCGCGACGAGCGTGCCTTCGCCGACCAGGTCGAGAGCCTGGTCGCGGAGCGGTTCGCCAGCCGGCTCGCCGCCGGCGACTTCACGTTGTGGGGTCCGGGCGCCGAGGAGGAGTCCGCCAAGCGCCTGGGCTGGGTGGGCCTCCCCACCACGTCGCTCCCCCTCCTCGCCGAGATCGAGGCCCTGCGCGACGACCTCCACTCACGAGGGCTGACCCGGGTCGTGCTGTGCGGCATGGGCGGCTCGTCGCTCGCACCCGAGGTGATCTGCGGGGCGGGCGGTGTGCCCCTGGACGTCCTCGACTCCTCCGACCCCGACTTCGTCCGCCGCGCCCTCGACGACGACCTCGAGCACACGGTCGTCGTGGTGTCGTCGAAGTCCGGCGGCACCGTCGAGACCGACAGCCAGCGCCGCGCCTACGAGGCGGCCTTCACCGACGCGGGCATCGACCCGAGCGACCGGATCGTCGTGGTCACCGACCCCGGCTCGCCGCTCGACGAGTCGGCCACGGCCAACGGCTACCGCGTCTTCCGTGCCGATCCCACGGTCGGCGGCCGGTTCTCGGCCCTGACCGCCTTCGGGCTGGTCCCGAGCGGTCTGGCCGGCGCCGACATCGCCGGTCTGCTCGCCGAGGCGGAGGCGATCCGCCCCGCGCTCGAGGCCGACTCGGTCGACAACCCGGGCCTGCGGCTCGGCGCACTGCTGGGTGTGGCCAACCTGGCCGGCGTCGACAAGCTGGTGCTCTGCAACGCCGAGGCGCCGTACGCCGGGTTCGGCGACTGGGCGGAGCAGCTCGTCGCCGAGTCGACGGGCAAGGACGGCAAGGGCGTGCTCCCGGTCATCGTCGAGGACGCCGCGGCGCCGAACTTCAGCCCGAGCACGGCCGACTCCGTGCTGGCCTCCTTCGGTCCGGGCTGGCTGTTCGACGACGTCCGCACCAAGTCCGGCTGGGGGGTGAGCGTCGACGCGGCGCTGGGCGCCCAGATGCTCCTCTGGGAGTACGCCACCGCCGTCGTCGGCCGCATCATCGGCATCAACCCCTTCGACCAGCCCGACGTCGAGAGCGCGAAATCCGCAGCCCGCGCAATGCTCGAAGGCGGCGGGTCGATGCCGGAGCCGACCTTCGTCGACGGGCCGGTGAGCGTCTACGCCTCGCCCGGCTGGCTCGACGAGGGCACGCACACGATGCACGACGCGATGGCGGCGCTGCTCGCCCAGGTCGACGAGGAGGTCGGCTACCTGTCCATCCAGGCCTACCTCGACCGGCACCGCGACGCCGCACTGGCCGGCGTACGCCGGACCGTGGCGGCCGCCCTGGGCAGACCGGTGACCTTCGGCTGGGGCCCTCGGTTCCTGCACTCGACCGGGCAGTACCACAAGGGCGGACCGCCCACCGGGGTCTACCTCCAGGTCACCGCAGAGCCCGAGGCCGACCTGCCCGTGCCCGGCCGACCGTTCTCGTTCCACGAGTTCCTCACCGCGCAGGCGATCGGCGACGGCCAGGTGCTCACCGAGCACGGCCGTCCCGTCCTGCGCCTGCACTTCGCCGACGTGGCGGGTCTCGCCGCCCTGGGCGAGGCGCTGAGGTGACCTGGACCAACCCGCTTCGCGACGCCGCCGACCGGCGCCTGCCCCGGATCGCGGGGCCGTGCGGGATGGTCCTGTTCGGCGTCACAGGCGACCTGTCGCGCAAGAAGGTGATGCCGGCGATCTACGACCTCGCGAACCGCGGGCTGCTGCCGCCGGGCTTCAGCCTGGTGGGGTTCGCGCGCCGGGACTGGGCCCACCAGGACTTCGCCACCATCGTCCACGACTCGGTGCGGCAGCATGCCCGCACCGAGTTCCGCGAGGAGGTGTGGCAGCAGCTCGCCGAGGGCTTCCGTTTCGTGCCCGGGGAGTTCGACGACGACGTGTCGTTCGCGACCCTGGCGCGGACCCTCCAGGAGCTCGACGAGGTGCGCGGCACGGGAGGCAACCACGCCTTCTACCTCGCGATTCCGCCCGGCCTGTTCGGCCTCGCCGTCGACCAGCTCAAGGAGCACGGCATGGTGAACCCCTTGCCGGGGTCCTGGCGGCGGGTGGTGGTGGAGAAGCCGTTCGGACACGACCTCGAGTCCGCCAAGGAGCTCCAGGAGACGCTCTCGCGGGCGTTCCCGTCCGGGGCGATCTTCCGGATCGACCACTACCTCGGCAAGGAGACGGTGCAGAACATCCTGGCGATGCGCTTCGCGAACGAGATGTTCGAGCCGCTGTGGAACTCCAACTACGTCGACCACGTGCAGATCACGATGGCGGAGGACGTCGGCATCGGGGGCCGCGCGGGCTACTACGACGGCATCGGCGCCGCCCGCGACGTGATCCAGAACCACCTCCTGCAGCTGATGGCGCTGGTCGCGATGGAGGAGCCCCTGGCCTTCGACGCCGACAGCCTGCGCCAGGAGAAGCTCAAGGTGCTGCGCAGCGTCGTCCTGCCACGCAGGCTCGACCTGTCCACGGCCCGGGGCCAGTACGCCGAGGGCTGGTCGGGCGGCGTCCGCGTCCCGGGCTTCCTCCAGGAGGACGGCATCAGCCCGCGGTCCCAGACCGAGACCTTCGCCGCCGTCACCCTGGGGATCGACAACCGGCGCTGGGCCGGCGTCCCCTTCTACCTCCGCACGGGCAAGCGCCTGGGCCGCCGGGTCACCGAGGTCGCCGTGGTGTTCAAGCGGGCCCCGCACCTGCCGTTCGCGAGTCACGCCATCGAGCAGCTGACCCAGAACGCCCTCGTGATCCGGGTCCAGCCCGACGAGGGCACCACCCTCCGGTTCGGGGCCAAGGTCCCCGGCACGGCGCTGGAGATCCGCGACGTCAACATGGACTTCGCGTACGGCGGGTCCTTCGTCGAGGCGAGCCCCGAGGCGTACGAACGGCTGATCCTCGACGTCCTGCTCGGCGACCCGCCGCTGTTCCCCCATCACGAGGAAGTGGAGCAGTCCTGGCGGATCCTCGACCCGATCCTGGACCACTGGGCCAAGAAGGGGCGACCCGAGCAGTACGACTCCGGCACCTGGGGCCCGGAGTCCGCCGAGGCCATGCTGGCCCGCGACGGCCGCGCCTGGAGGCGACCATGATCGAGCTGACCGACACCAACTCCTCCGAGATCGCCGCCGCGATGGTGCGCGACCGGATCCGGGCCGGCAGCCCGGTGATGGGCATGGTGCTCACCTTGATCGTGGTGGTCGACGACGAGCACGCCGACGAGGCCATGTCCTGCGCACGGGCCGCCTCGCGCGAGCATCCGTCCCGGGTGCTGGGGGTGATCCTCGGCGACGGGCGCGGCGCACCCCAGGTGCATGCGCAGCTCGGGATCGGCAGCGGCGCGACCGGTGAGGAGGCGGTGATCCGGCTGCGCGGGCAGGTCGTCAGGCATGCCGACTCCGTCGTGCTGCCGCTGCTGCTCCCAGACTCGCCGGTGGCGATCTGGTGGCCGGGTGACCCGCCCGACGACCCCGCGCACGACTCTCTCGGTGTGCTGGCCCAACGCCGGATCACCGACTCCGCCGCGGCCACCACCCGCAAGCGCACGGCTCTGCACCGGGTCTGCGAGGCCTACGCGCCCGGCAACACCGACCTCGCCTGGACCCGCCTCACGCCGTGGCGGGCGCTGCTCGCCGCGACCCTCGACCAGTACCAGCTGCCCGTCACCCGCGGATCGGTGACCGCCGAGCGGATCAGCCCCAGCGCGGACCTCATGGTGACCTGGCTCGGCGACCGGCTGAAGTCGCCGATCGACCGCGGCGTCTCGGCGGGGCCTGGGATCACCGAGATCGTGCTCGAGACCTCAGCCGGCGCGATCCGCGTGACGAGGCTCGACGGCAAGCTGGCCACCATCTCCTCGCCCGACCGGCCCGACCGTCCGATCGCCCTCAAGCGGATGGGCGTGCCGGCCCTGCTGGCCGAGGAGCTGCGCCGCCTCGACGAGGACGACGTCTTCGCCGACGTCGCCCGCTCGTACGCCGGGCAGTCCGCCGGCCCCACGACCGCGCCCAGGTCTGGCCGGAGCCGGTCTGCCCCGAGGAAGGGTCAGACGAAGGGCCAGAGGAAGGGATCGACGTGACCGAACACCTGCCCGCGCGGATCGAGGTCCACCCCGACGACGCCGATCTGGCCACCGGGGTCGCGGGCGAGCTGCTCGCACGGCTCGCCGACGCCCAGGCACGCGGCGAGGAGCCGCACGTCGGCCTCACCGGCGGCACGATCGCGGAGGCCGTGCACCGCGAGCTGGGCCGGATGGGCCCCAGCTCCGAGGTGGACTGGTCGCGGGTCGTGTTCTGGTGGGGTGACGAGCGGTTCGTCGCGCCGGACTCCCCGGACCGCAACGCCGGGCAGGCTCGCACGGCGTTCCTGGACCAGGTGCCGGTCGACCCGGCCAAGGTGCACGAGATGCCGTCGACGGCGACGGCGGCGACCCCGAACGAGGGGGCCGCGGCGTACGCCGCGGAGCTGCGCGCACACGGGGCCGGTGCGTTCGAGGTGCTGATGCTCGGGATCGGGCCGGACGGGCACATCGCCTCGCTCTTCCCCGGCTCGCCCCAGCTCGACGTCGACGACACGATCGCCGTCGGGGTCACCGGCTCACCCAAGCCGCCGCCCGAGCGCATCTCGCTGACCTTCGTGGCGCTCAACCGCAGTCACGCCGTCTGGTTCCTCGTCGCCGGCGAGGGCAAGGCCGACGCCGTGGCCGCTGCGCTCGCCGAGGAGACGGATCCCCACGACATCCCCGCCGCCGGCGTCAGCGGCGAGCTCGAGACCATCTGGTTCCTCGACCGCCCCGCCGCCTCGCGCCTCTAGCGCGGGGTCGGGCCTCGGCCCGCCCTCGGTTTCCCCGGTCGGCCGGGGAAACCGAGACCGGACGGGCAAAGCTCTGTCCATCAACAGCCGGAGTTGCCCGTCAAGCAGGCCTTGACCCTGCGCTCGGGTCAGGGGCGTCAGAAGACGATGTCGCCGGACTTGCGACGCGAGCGCAGCAGCGCGATGGCCTCGTCGAGGATGTCCTTGGCCTCGGCGTCGGAGCGGCGCTCCTTCACGTAGGCGAGGTGCGTCTTGTACGGCTCGATGCGCGGCGCGGGCGGCGGGTTCTCGGAGTCCTGGCTGGCCGGGAGGCCGCACTTGGGGCAGTCCCACGACTCGGGGACCTGGGCCTCGATGGCCAAGGTGACCACGGAGCGATGCCCGTGCGAGCAGTAGTAGGTCACCGCCTGGCGCGGCGCGGCCTCACCACGCTCCGCCTCCCCCATGGGACCGGCCCCGACCCGGCTCCCACGGATAGCGTTTCCACCAGCAGCCACGTTCGAGGCCTTTCCGTCTCTTCAGCGATGAACGAACCAGGGACAGGTGTGACGAGGGTCAGTAGGCCATCAACAGGCCGAGAGCGATGATGCAGGCGAACCATACGACGCCGAGGCCGACGGTGAGCCGGTCGAGGTTCCGCTCCGCCACCGAGGATCCGCCCAGTGAGCTGGAGACGCCGCCACCGAACATGTCGGACAGGCCGCCACCGCGGCCCTTGTGCAACAGGATCAGGAGGATGAGCAGCAGACTCGTCAGGACGAGGAGGCAGGTGAAGACGATCGTCACGAGGTCGTAGCCTACGTCACCGACCGCGAACTTCCGGAGTCGGCGTCACTCGTGGAATCTCACAGCACCGGCATGTCGTAGAAGCGGCAGATCCCCCCGAACTCGTCGGCCTGCAAGCTGGCGCCACCCACCAAGCAGCCGTCCACGTCGGGCTTCTCCATGATCCCGGCGACGTTGGCCGCCTTGACCGAGCCGCCGTACAGCACGCGGACGGCGTCCGCCGCGCCGTCGCCGTGCACCTCGCGGATCCGCTGGCGGATCGCGGCGCAGACCTCCTGGGCGTCATCGGGGGTGGCTACCTCACCGGTGCCGATGGCCCAGACCGGCTCGTAGGCAACGACCAGGCCCCCGACCTGCTCTGCCGGGAAGCCTGCGAGCGAGCCGTCGAGCTGCGCCAGGGTGTAGGGCACCTGCTGACCCTCTTGGCGGATCGGCAGCGGCTCGCCGACGCACACGATCGGGGTGATCCCGGCTCCCAGGGCGGCTGCCGCCTTCGCGTTGACGAGGGCGTCGGACTCCTCGTGGTACTCACGCCGCTCGGAGTGACCCACGACGGCGTAGGAGCACCCCAGCTTGGCAAGCATCGCCGCCGAGATCTCGCCGGTGTAGGCGCCCGACTCGTGGGCGGAGACGTCCTGGGCGCCGTAGCCGATCGCCAGCTGGTCGCCGTCGACGAGGGTCTGGACCGACCGCAGGTCGGTGAACGGCGGCACCACGACGACCTCCGCCTTGGCGTAGTCGTGCTTCTTGTCGCCGAGGATCCAGGCCAGCTTCTGCACCAGGACGACGGCCTCCTGGTGGTTGAGGTTCATCTTCCAGTTGCCGGCCATCAGGGGCGTGCGCGCCATGGTGGTGAACTTCCTTATCGTTCGAGGACAGCGATGCCGGGCAGTTCCTTGCCCTCGAGGAACTCGAGGCTGGCTCCCCCGCCGGTGGAGATGTGACCGAACGCCGACTCGTCGAAGCCGAGCCGTCGCACTGCTGCTGCGGAGTCCCCGCCACCCACGACCGAGAGGCCGGGGACGGTGGTCAGGGCCTGGGCCACAGCCCGCGTGCCCTCGGCGAAGGCCGGTGTCTCGAAGACGCCCATCGGGCCGTTCCAGAACACCGTCTGCGCGTCGGCGAGCGCCGCGGCGAAGGCGGCACCCGAGGCCGGGCCGATGTCGAGGCCGAGACTGTCGGCGGGGATCTGGTCGGCCGGTACGACGACCGGACTGGGCTCCCGGTCGGGCGTCGGGAAGGCTTGGTCCACGACGATGTCGGTGGGCAGCAGGATCTCCACGCCGGACTCGGCGGCACGCGACAGGTAGCCGCGACACACGTCGATCTGGTCCGCCTCCAGCAGGCTGCGGCCGACCTCGTGCCCCTGGGCCGCCAGGAAGGTGAACACCATGCCCCCGCCGATCAGCAGGCGGTCGGCCTTGCCGAGGAGGTTGTCGATCACGCCCAGCTTGTCGGAGACCTTGGAGCCGCCGAGGACGACCACGAAAGGACGAGCGGGGTCGACGGTCAGCCTGCGCAGCACCCCGATCTCGGTCGCCACCAGGCCTCCCATGGCATGCGGCAGCCGCAGCGCCACGTCGTACACGGAGGCCTGCTTGCGGTGGACGACGCCGAAGCCGTCGGAGACGAAGGCGTCGGCCAGGGCTGCGAGCTGGTCGGCGAACGCACTGCGCACCGCATCGTCCTTGCTCGTCTCACCCGGGTCGAAGCGGACGTTCTCGAGGACGGCGACCTCGCCGTCCGCGAGCCCGGCGACCGTCTCGGTGGCGCTCTCCCCCACCGTGTCGGTCGCGAAGGCGACCGGCCGGCCCAACAGCTCGCCGAGCCGCTCGGCCACCGGCCGCAACGAGAAGCGCGGGTTCGGCTGGCCGCCCGGGCGGCCGAGGTGGGCGACCACGACGACGCGGGCACCCTCCTCGGCCAGCGCCTTGATGGTCGGCACGCTCGCGCGGATCCGACCCTCGTCCGTGATCACCCGCGCGTCGTCGGGCCCCTCCAGCGGGACGTTGAGGTCGGAGCGGACCAGGACGCGCTTGCCCCGGAGAGTGCCACCCAGCGCAGGGGCGAGGTCGTCGATCCCTGCCATCGTCAGAGGCTGGCGCCGACGAGGTCGATCAGGTCGATGAGGCGGTTGGAGTAGCCCCACTCGTTGTCGTACCAGCCGACGACCTTCACCTGGTTGCCGATCACCTTGGTCAGCGGCGCGTCGAAGATGCAGGACGCCGGGT
>CAZIVD010000083.1:0-19505 GCA_964542635.1 uncultured Nocardioides sp.
CGCCGCGGATCCCGGCCGCGCCGGCGCCGCGCAGCGGTGCGCAGCCGGTGCCCCGGTCGACGACTTCGAGGACACGCGCTGCCGGGCACTCTACGGCGCACCCCGGGCGCGAGCAAGGCCCGGCCGGGGGGGAGCCGGGCCGGGCCTTGCGGCGTGAAGCGTACGCGGACTAGCTGCGCTGGCAGGCTGCCGTCGGCACCGTCCAGAACTGGCCGACGACCATGATGAAGTCGTAGCCCGCCCCCGACCAGGTCTCGACACCCTGGTTGCCGAGCGAGTTGAAGTAGCTCGACCCGACCGAGTGGGCGTACCACCCCGACCACGAACCGGCGAAGTAGGTCTTGTAGTAGGTGTTGCCGTCGCTGCCGAGGACGAAGGCACGGGTGGCGAGCACGGTGATCCCGCCGCCGACGAGGATCGGCATGGAGACGAGCTTCACGTTCGAAGTGAGCACGCCGCCGATCGACTGCCAGGACCCGAAGTTCGGGTGGGCCGTGTTGAGCGAGAAGTTGATCACCCAGGCGGCGTTGTCGACGCCTCTCACGCCGACGTGACCGGTCTCCGCGACGTTCACGGTGACGGTGCCGTGGTTCGTCTGGCCGTTCGGGACGATCGGGGTCTGCGTCAGGGCGGCGGTGCAGGTGAGCTGCGCCGCGGCTGCCGGTTCGGGCCGGGCCGTCTCGTCAGCCACCGCCAGGCCGAGGCCGAGGGTGAGGACCGCGCCGAAGACGGCGGCGATCCGGGTCAGCTTGTGCACGAGGATCTCCTTGGGTTGCCGGTTGCGGACGTCACTCTACCGCACCCATCAGAGCCGCTGATACCGTCGCGCTCATGAGCACCATGCAGCACCAGGGCCTCCATCCTGTCCGTCAGGGGACGATGGTCACGTACGTCTCGAAGATCGGCGACGGGGTGACCTCCCCGGCCGTCGTGATCCGCACGAAGTCGACGACCGTCGCCACCGAACGGCTCGACGAGTGGGCCGCTCTCGACGAAGGAGCGACGACCGAGGTGGCCTCCGAGGACGGCACCGCCACCCACACGACCGGCCCCCGGCCCGCTGGGCTGGTGCCGTACCTGCCGGACGACGAGACCGTCGACCTGCTCGTCCACGGGCTCGGCAAGGACTACCGGGAGTTCGCCGTCCCCTACGACGCGACCGGCGAACGGGCCGGTTCCTGGCACTTCCAGTGAGCCGCCGGCCTGCCTTGAAGGCTGTGCTCCCTGCCGACGTCACCGCCGCCGACATCGAGTGGGCGGCCGACGCGATCAAGGCGGCGCTGTCCCACCGGTGGGACGTCGACGTCTACGAGACCGAGCACGTCATCCAGCTCCCGGTGCCGTCAGCTGCGCCAGCCGGATCGCCTTGATCGCCTTGGTGTGGATCTGCGAGACGCGGCTCAGGGTCACGTTGAGCCGTTCGCCGATCTCGCCGAGCGGTAGCTGCTCGAAGTAGAGCAGGGCCAGGACGAGCTTCTCCCGCTGCGGCAGTCTCGCGACGGCAGCGGCGAGGGTGCGCTTCATCCGGTCGACGTCGACCACGTCGATCGACGGTGGCGCTGCCGGCAGCATCTCGCCGCGGGTCACTGTGTCGCCGTCGCGGTCAGCGACCGGTTCGTCCAGCTCGGCGATGCCGGCGGCCCGGATCTTCCGCAGGGCCCGCTTCAGGTCGACGACCTCGATGTCCAGCTCGTCGGCGAGCTCGTCGTCGGTCGGCGCCCGATGCAGGCTGGCCTCGAGGCGGTGTTGGGCCTGTTCGATCGCCCTGGCCTTGGAGCGCACGGACCGGGGTGCCCAGTCGATGGTGCGCAGCTCGTCGACGATGGCTCCGCGGATCCGTGGGGCGGCGTAGGTCTCGAACTTGACGCCACGCTCCG
Source organism: uncultured Nocardioides sp. (assembly GCA_964542635.1). Lineage (GTDB taxonomy): Bacteria > Actinomycetota > Actinomycetes > Propionibacteriales > Nocardioidaceae > Nocardioides. The sequence goes on from CAZIVD010000083.1 coordinate 1,878, forward strand.
GGTCGAACCTTTCGATGGCGTCGATGAGGCCGAACAGGCCGCTGCCGGTCAGGTCGTCACGGTCGACGCCGGCGGGGAGACCGGCGTGCATCTCGACGGCCACGAACCGGACCAGCGGCCGGTAGTGGAGGATCAGGACATCACGGTCGCCGCGGGCGCCGGTGGCCTTGTAGCGGGCCCACAGGGCCGCTACGTCAGCGGGGCGGGACGAAGTGGACGTCCGGGGCGCCCTCGATGCACTCGTCCCGGTCGTTGCAGTAGCGGACGTTCTCGGTGATCGTGGCCCCGCCGGTGTCGGCGATGACGCTGGACCGCTTGTAGACGGAGATCCGCTCGTCGGGTCGCTCAGCACCGCACACATGGCACTCCCAGACTAGGTGCGTGGCGTGCCACGGGCAGTCTTCTGCGCGATCGTACGGGCAGGTCTTCGACGGGTGCGGCAGGGCCGGGTTGATCCGCAGCGCCGAGATCCGACCGTCGACGGTGAGCGCGTACATCCGCTTCCGGGGCCGGCCTGGTTCGTCGGTCGCCGCCCACCAGCTGCGGACGAGGCCGTCCCGCTCGAACGTGTCGAGCGCCGAGTACATCGACCCGGCGAGCAGGCCGCTCTCCCGGAGCAGATCGAAGCCGTATACCTCGGCGAACGGGTTGCTGGCGAGGGCCGCCCAGGTGCGGTCGGCCACCCTCTGGTTGTGTCGCTCAGTGGCCCTGGCCAGCAGCCGTGCCGCCATCACGACGACGACGAGGCTGCCGATGGCGAGCAGAGCTGTCACTCGTCGATGTCGGTGAGGGGCTCCGGTTCCGGTTCGCCTTCGTCGGCATCCTTGACCGGCTGCGCTGCGGCGCCGGGCGTGCCGACGACCTTCTCCTGGTCCTTCTCGGGCTCGGGCATCGTGACCTCCAGGGGTTGGGCGCAGGCTACGCGCTGGCCGCGGCGATGAGGATGCCCACCGTGGAGCCGACGAGGAGCGCCAGGCCGAAGAACTGGTACGGGTGACTGTCGACCCACGCCCCGAACCGGTCGCTGCGCGACTCAGCGACGACCAGCCGGAGGTGGCTCTCGGCCACGGCCGACGGTGGGGCGGACGGCCACTCCGGGGGGCTCACCACGGGGTCACCAGCGCCTTGCTTCCACGGGTGCAGTCGATGCTGCAAGCGTAGGTCTCGACACCGTCGACGGTCCGGGAACGCCAGCCGGGCGGCTTGCCGTCCTGGTCGAGCCTGCCGTCGTCGTCGGTGGCGGTGCGGCCACAGCCGACGCAGGTCGGCTTCGGGAGGTGCGAGAAGTCCCGCGACTCCAGCGGGTACCGGTCGGGATCCCGCTGGTGGGCTTCGACGTCGTAACGGTCCTGGGCGTAGGCGTGCGCTGCGGCCAGCTCGGGGGTGACGTCGCGGCGGGCGACACCCAAGACGCCGTACTTGTGGCCGCAGTCGACGCACACGTACTCGTAGCCGCGGAACTCGAACGTGAACACGAGCGGGCTGCCGCAGCGGCAGACCGGGATGTCAGCCATCGGCGTCGGCCTCCCAGTGGGCGGGGTGGATGTCGACGACGAGGATCCGGGCGTGCTCGTGACTGCGGCGTTCGTTGACCGCGAGGGTGGCGTCGCCTTCCCACAGGGTCGTCCGGGTGCCGTCGACCGGATGCTCGTAGACGAACCGCAGCCTGTGCCCCCCGAGAGGCGGCCTCCAGTTCTCCGGGGCGCCCGTCGGGATGCGCAGCTCGATGTGGCCTCGGACGCCGGGCCCGAAGGTCACGAACCGGACGCCGACGAGGTGGGTGTCGTCCACGAACACCTCGAAGTTCGGGAGGCGGCCGGGGAGCTTCCCGACGACAGTGATCCCGTTCGGGTTCATCGCGAAGTGCTCGACGACGAGCCCGGCGGCGGCGAACCGCTGGGTCGTCTCTCGGATCCGGGTCAGTGGTTCGGTGGTCTCAGGCATCGGTGAGCTCCTTACACTTGGGGCACGGTCTTCGATGTCGTCTTCCTCGCTCATGTCGAGAAGCACGCCGGGCGGTTGGTAGCCGCACCCGTGGGGGACCATCTCGCCGTCGAGGAACTGGATGGTGCCGGGCCCGCAGGTCGGGCAGTCCATCGAGAAGTTCGCGGTGACGCCTGGCTGGTCGCTCATTGGGCTCTCCGTCGCGGGTCGGTCTTGGGTGGGCCGACGTGGGTGCGGCCCCGGTTGTAGTGCGGCGTCGGGTCGGTCATGAACCGGCCACCGAAGCTCCGGACGCTGACTTGGTAGGTGTCGGCGACTGGGACGTCGGCCATTCGTTCGTGCAGCTCCTCGAGCAGCAGCACGAACTCCTCCTGCCAGTCGTCGGGCATCGACTGCAGCGTGGCCCGGGGAAGCACCAGGTAGTTGGCGTAGGAGAGGCCGAACCAGGTGTGGATCGCCTCGTGCGCCCACGGGCCGACCGGGACCGGTTCTACGCTCACCTGATCCCCAGCTTGCACGCCCAGGCCCACAGCAGCTCCTCTTCGTCGGTCAGCTTGGTGCGGGCGGTACTGGCGATCCGGTCGGCCCGCTCTCGTAGCTGCGACATGAGGGCCACGAGCGCGCCTTCGGGGGTGGGGTGCCAGCCGCTGGCGAGGACGCTCTTGCCGTTGAGGGTGACGTCGGCCATGGTTCGGCCGGTCCCTTCCCCGACCCACAGGTCGATCTTCGACGTCTCGATCCTCATGCGGGCTGCCACCGTTCGGCCATGAGGGCGTCGATGTAGTCGACGATCGTCGCCATGCACCCCTTGTTGAAGATGGTGCCGCCCTGCGGGCAGAACGTGTACTGCCGCCACGGGCCGTGCCACCGGATCGAGCCGAGCAGGGCCCCCTGGCTGTTGGAGAAGATCTCGACGACCGCGGTCTTCCGGCCGACCGCTGGCGGGTGTTCAGCGAACCGCAGGTACTTGTTGGACGGACGGTCAGAAGTCGCCATCGGCGTTCTTCCCGTCCTCGCTGCACGCCCATCCGATCCAGGCGAGCGCGACGCCGATGACGGCGGTGAGCATCCCGGTCATGGCCAGGTTGTCGGAGAGGTCGGGGTCGACCGCCCAGATCGCGGCGAACCCGGTCGCTGCGCCGGCAGCGGCGGCGAGCACGCCGACGACGATCATGATCCGGCACAGCAGGATCGTCGGCCGGCCCCGAAGGAGGAGCATCCGCTCCCGGAGCTTCGCGTTGCGGCGTTCCAGGGCGGCGACTTGTTCTCGCCAGGCTCGTTCCGACCGGCCGTCGACCCGGTCAATGGTGGGGTTCGCCTCGTTCACGGTGCTCCTTCGACACGCGGGATCGGTACAGCGCCGCTGATGCTATGTCGGGTTTCCGCGATACCGCAACGGCTCGGTGAACGTCCGCTCGACGCCGTCGACGCCGATGATGGTCACGCCGACCACGACCGGCCGTCGGTCGTGCTGGGAGTGGGCGCCGCCGGTGCTGCTCGCGGTCCACTCCATCGAGCAGTGCAGGCAGGTCCACTGCTGGCCCGGGATCAGCTTGTCGTGCGGGACGCGCAGCAGTGGCTGAACGCTTCAGCGAGGGCTTCACCCATCTCGTTCGGTCTCGCGGTTCTGGACGCAGAAGACGTGGAACCACGCTTGGCCGTTCGGTTGGACGACGATCTCGAGTGGCCGGAGCGGCAGCTGACACATCCCGCACTTCGCGGTGTCGAGCTTGCGGCCCTTCAGGACGTGGCCGGCGATCCGGAACTCGGGTTCGGTCATGCCGCCTCGTACGCGGCGAGCATCGCTGCGAAGCTCGGCCACATGTCGTGTCGGTCGGCGGCGTCCAGCGCGCCCTCGGGGATCCGGCCTTGGATGACGCCTAGACGGACGGCGAGGTTCGACCAGCCTTCGACGGCGACGTAGCCGATGCAGGGGTACTCGTCGCCTTCGGGGCTGTAGTGGCAGGCCATGACGACCCGGAAGGCGTCGCCCTCACCGACGGTGCAGGCCAGGTTCTGCATCTTGGCCAGGTCGAAGCCCGGGATGTCGGCGCCGCCGACGGTCGAGGTCCGCCGCCACGGGCATGTCGGGCAGGGGTTGGTGCAGCTCACAGATCGGCGTCCGGGTCGGGGGCGATGTCCTCGGGGCGGAGCCACACCGACGCCATGCACCCGTCGTTCGGGAGTGGGGTGTCGCGTTCGAGGACGGTGGTGAGGTTGCCCTCGATCCGGATGAGGCGCCCGGCAGGCCACACCGTGGGCTTTGGGTTCGGCTCGTCCTCGCTGGTGGCCATCGCGATGGCGGTCAGGTCGTAGTCGATGAGTTCGTAGCCGCACCAGCCACACAGCTGCCGGAGGTACCGGTCGTTGATCGTGACCTCGAGCCCGGCGATGTGGGTGACGACGGTGACTTCGTCGGTCATCGCCACAGGTGTTGGTCGAGTCGGTCAGCGATCCGGGTCATGGCTTCCGCGGTGGCGATGTTGGCTTGGATGTTCGCTATGTCGAGGAGCCGCATGTACGGTCCGGCGACGTGGCGGTCGACGTCGACGGCGTCCAGGTCGACGCCGTCGGTGAGGGCCTTGGCCTCTGAGAGAGCTGCCTTGGCCTTCTCCAGCGAGGTCAGGTCGTCGCTCATCCCCACTGGTTCCTCAGGAGATGCGGGACGACGGTCGGGCAGTCGTTGCCTTCGTGGCCTTCGACGCCGCACCGGACGCACACCATCGACCCCAGCTCGCGTTCCTCGTAGGAGGCGCGGGCTTCGAGGTCTTCATCCCAGTCGGGTTCCTCGTCGGGGAAGTGGTGGCGCACCTGCGGCATCAGCCTGGCCGGTTGCGTGCGGTGACGAAGTCGTCCGCTGCGCACTGGCGGCAGAGGCCGTTGTCGACGCGGGGCCGGAACCGGCAGCGGCGACAGAGGCGGGCGAGTCGTGCAGTGATGGTCATGACAGTTCCAGTTCCTCGGTGGGTCGGGGGGCCGTGCCTTGCGCGGCAGGCACGGCCCCCCGAGATCCGGTCAGCGCGTGAAGCGCGGGTACAGGGCGACGGCTGCCCCCACGAGCAGGAGCCCTGCGGCGGCTGCCCTCTGGACGTAGGCCACGATGATCACCCCCCTTCATCAGTCGGTACGCACAGGCTAGGACGCCGACGGTGATGGCGACGTCGGCGACGTTTGCGCTGACGTTGCCGACGTGGATGACGTCCCGGACGGCTCCGAGCACGAGCAGGTCGAGGCCGTTGCCGACGGCGCCGCCGACGACGAGCCCGGCAGCCCACGCGGGATGCTGCCGGTAGGCGACCGCGGCGAAGAGGGCGATCCCAGCGAGGAGCAGCAGTGTCGGCGGGTCGGCGACACCGAGGACGGCCTCGTCGTTCCAGGCGACGTCGCCGTAGTACTTCGTCGCCTGGTCGAGAGCAAGCACGACGGACGCGACGAGAAGCCTGGTCACCGTCGGTGCCCTTGGCTGGCGAGATACGTCTCGTGCATCCGGGCGCCCTTCTTGTCGGCACCTTCGAGGGTCCAGGCGCGCTTGGTGCGCAGCCCGGATCCGGGGACGGTGACGACCCACGAGCGGCGCCACCAGGGCAGCCACGACTCGTGCAGGATCTGCCAGGGCTTCATGTGGGGGGTCCTTCCGGTTCGGGGGGAAGCGGCTGGATGCAGGTGAGGCGCCGGCCGGGCATGTCGATGATCCATTCGCGGTTGAGGCTGTGGACCTCGGCGACGATGACCCGTTCGAGGTCGAAGGCGATGAGACGCCGGTCGCCGTTGCGGCATCGGACGGCGAGGATCTCGGTGTTGTGGGTGACGACCCGCCAGTTGCTGTACGGGAACCAGTGCCAGCCGCTGACCGTGGCGACGAACAGGCCGCCCTCGGCGGTCGCTTGGGTGGCGTCGGGCAGGATGAGCCAGACGCCGAGCTCGTCGACGGACCAGCCGACGTTGAACTGGACGTCGGTGCCCATCAGCCCCACGCTCCGACGGTGACGTCGTCGGGCTGCCGTTCGTTGTCGTCGATGAACTCCCACTGGGGGTGCATCCCCCGGACTTCGTCCCACTCCTCGACCTGGAAGATGAGGTCGCCGGAGCGTCCCGTGCCGGGCCCGAAGATCCGGCAGTGAACGTGGCCGCCGAGGATGCGGTACCGGCAGCGGATGCGGCGTTCGGTTGCCATCAACGCCTCCGTCCCGAGTTCAGCATCGCTTATACGTTACGCCGCCGTCGGCGCCGCGCCAAGAACATCGCCCTGACGGCCACGTCGGTGACGGCGAGAGCGAACGCGTCGCGGGCCAGTTCGGCCTCGAGCGCCATCAACTCGGCGGCGGTGTTCCACTCGTCGATCGACGCCTGCTCGGCATCGTCCGGTTCGAGCTGGGTCCACTCGGCCTCGACGGCGTTGAACCCGGCGACGAGAGTCGCGTCGGGGCGGCCGGCGACGTGACGGGCGAGCCACTCGTAGACGGGCATCCCGACGCCGGTCTTGTCGACGCCGAGCGCGCCGGCGATGTCGGGGATCCCGATCGCGGCCACCCAGGCCGCCGTGTTCCTGGCGACATCCTCCATGGTGGTGGGCTCGCCGGGCGACGTCGTGTTGACCGTCTCGATCGTCAGCTTGCCGTCGACCTCGCTGGCGATGACGAGGGTCGAGTCCTCGGTGAGCCCGGGGTCCAACCCGAACCAGTAGACCTTCGAGACGACGGCGGTTGCGGTGTCGGTCATGGGCCGATCTCCTTGATGACTCGCTTGGTGAGGTAACGCTGCCACGCCCGATCCGAGTAGAACCGCTTCCGGAAGCGGTGGACGATCCCGGGTCCCGGGAACCGGGAAACCCGTTTCGCGTTTCTCGGTTTCCGGAACTCGATGGTCTCGGTCTCACCGCGCGGGATCGGCGACGGCGGGCAGTTCGGGCCGCAGCGGTGGTCGAGCAGGCACATCGTCGGCTTGCCCGGCTCCAACGGGAAGGGTTCCCGCAGGAAGGCGGGAACCTCGGCCACGAACTTCCCGTCGGCCATGGCGCCCGCGATGCCGGTGAGCCCCGAGGGCTTCGGCCCGTCAGGGTCGGGGTTGGGGACGAACTTGAAGCGCGTGCCGCGGCCGTCGGGGGCCGGGTTGAGGACGAGCTGGCCCGGCCGTCCCGCTCGGTCGTGCCAGGCGATGACCCTGCCGGCCGCCGCCGTCTGCGCCCGGCGACGTTCGACCAGGTCCGCGACCACCCGTTCGGCCTCGGCGCGCCGCAGGGCCTGCCTGCCCGTCAGGTACGCGTACACGGTCGACAGGGCAGCCGACGCGAACGCGACGAGCGCGGCTTCGACGACCATCAGCTGGGCGGCTTGGCGCCCTTGACGGTGATGACGTGGGTGCCGTTGGCGCTGGCCTGCGTGTAGTGCACGTACGCCTTGCCGGCGCACAGCACCATGTAGTCGTCCTCGAGCATCCGCCGGCCGAGCTCCTCGCCGGTGTCGGGGTCGAGCACGACGACCTCAACGGCTTCACCGACGGCGCCTTCGACCCCAGTCGGCTGGACCCAGTAGCCGATCCCACCGACACGCGCCGGTCGGCGCTCCTTCGACAACGCCGCGACACGCTTGGCCTTGGCCTGGTTCTCGGGGCCGAACTCGCCGAAGTCCACCCCCTCCGGGTCGTCCCGGTGGTCCCACACGCCCCCCAGGGTCATCGTGCCGTCGTCGCCGACAACCACTTCCAGTGCGAGGCCGAGCGGGTGCAGGAACTGGCGGTTCAGCTCCTGCAGGTAGCCCTCGGCCTGGAACTCGTCGATGTCGATGTGCTCGTCAGGCATGGGGGGCTCCTTGTGCTCGGGTGAGTCGGCTGATCTCGGCGGCGATGAGCGCGCCGGCCTTCTCCAAGTTGCGGATCGGGTCGGTCGACGGCTTCCACCACTCCTCGTCCCACGGCCACACCGCGGCCGAGTCGCGCAGCGACGCGGGGAGCGGCTCGGATCCGGGGACGGCTCCCTTGGCCCAGCTGGCTGCGAGGGTGTAGCAGCGGGCGGCGTCGAGCAGCTCGCCGTCGGCGTGTTGGTCGTCGTGGCTGGGGTCCCAGCCTTCGACGGTGATCTGCCGGTGCCGTTCGGCGGCGATCCGGGCGACGCCGGGTTCGTCCGGGCTGACGAGGACGGTCTCGCCGACGGCCGGGTAGTAGCCGGTGTCGCGGTCGACGAGGATGTCGACCATGCCGCCGCCGGCGTCGGTGACGCGGCCGGTGAACGGGGGGACGTAGTTCATGCTGCTGGCTCCTTGGGGCCGACGGAGGGGACCTTCGGGACGACCGGCTGCCGGCTGACGATGAGGTCGCGGATCCTGTTCAACATCAGCGGTAGTTATACCGCAACGAGGTCGGGACGCGCCTCCGGCTCCGGCAGCAGAACCATCCCGGCCTCCTCGGGCGTCCGGTCCCGCTTCCGGAAGTTGCACGTCGAGCAGGCGATCACGAGGTTCTCGAAGGTCGACAGCCCGCCACGCGAACGAGGGAAGACGTGGTCGTACGTCCGGTACCGGCGGCCGCCGTCGGGCCGCGGAGGGCCGGTGCAGTCGAACCCGCAGTACCGGCAGAGGCCGGCGTCGCGGATCAGGACCCGCTTCCGGACCTTCAGGGGCTTCTCGGTCTCGACGCGGCCCTGACGGATCCGGAGCGCCTCGACCTGCCGCTCGATGACGTCAGCCGGGTACCCCTGCGCAGCGAGCTTGGCGCGGAGCTTCCGGCGCCGGTTGCTGTGCGTCTTCGCGGTGCCGCCGTAGGCCACCTGGTCCATCAGCGGATGGTAGGCAGGACGCGCAACACCCCCGCCTCAGTTTGGGTGGACCGAGATGGGGGTGTTGGGCGGACCCGAACCGTACCGGACGGGCGTCGCTTCAGTCGTCGACGACTTCGATCTTGCCGCCGGCGATTCGCCCGGCGACCTTCCGGCAGGCGGCCTTCCGCTTGTAGCCCTCGGCTGAGTCGCCGAGGATCCGGCCGTTGCGGGCCTTCAGTCGCCAGCGCCACTCGCCGGCAGCGTCCACGTACAGCTCGATCTTCATGTGGGTCTCCTCCTGTTGGTGCTCACGTGATCTCGTCGAGGCGGCGCGCCCAGCTGACCAGGTCGCCGATCGGGTCACCCCACGTCCAGCGGGGCAGGCCGTCCCACTCCGAGCCGGGCCCGTTGAACGACATCGCGAAGATGACCGGTCGCCACGTCGCCTTCGGGAACCACTCGATCTTCGGGCCATCGTCCAGGAGGATGTCGCCGCGGATCATCGACTTGTCCGGGGTGATGATCAGCTTCCGTTCCCAGTCGCCGCGCAGGTGACGGCGCACCCATTCGGCCTTCCCGTCACGGCAGTTGACGTTCGCCTCCAGCGGCTTCGTGCACAGCCAGACGTCGAAGTGGACGGCGAGCTCATGGATCCCTTCGATCGCTCCTGGGACGGGCTCGAGGTCGGCGAACCACCGTTCGTCCTCGGCGATCAGCCGACGGGCTTCGCTCCGGTGGGCGGGGTCGACGATGTGATCGGTCGAGTACCGGTGCCGCTGCTCGGCCATGTCGGTGATGTCGAGCGGCCAGCCGTTGACGACGCACAGATCCCACAGCCGCTGGTCGAAGTGGGCCATAGGTCCGTCCATGTCGACGAGCAGGACTGGGGCCGAGGCCACGTTGCCGCGGCGGGCGCGGCTTCGACCGAGGAGGCGCTCGACGTGGGCGACGCCGTCGTCGCCGATGATGTCGTCAACCCGGGTACCGGGGAGGTTCACAGTCGCTGCCGCTCCTTGATGATGACGTCCATGATCCGGAACCACCGCTTCCACCGGCGGCGATGCCACCACTTCGTCCACGGGGTCCGCGCCGAGATCTCGGCGTAGCAGTGCACGCTGAACATCAGCTCGGCGTGCGCAAGCGTGTCGCGACTTGCCGTCACGTCCCGACTCGCCAGGTGCACCGGTAGATCGGCGCGGTCCAGAACTCCTGGACGTGCAGGGTGTAGGTGAGCCACGTGCCGGCGTAGTTCACGATCCAGTCGACGGCGACGGGCCCGGACGTCGCGAAGTACGTCGAGCTGTCGACGTCGACCCGTTCCCACGCGGTCCACGTGTTGGTGCCGCTGCCGCCCGGGTTGAGCTGGTCGAAGATCCGGCGCCAGGTGCCGCCGTCGGTGCCGACCGCGACGACCTGCAGGTGCCACATGTGCGGCGACGACCCGGGCAGGTCGACAAGGATCGGGGCGACCTTGACCGCGCTGGTGACGTTCCCGCCGAGGTTCCGCCACCCCTGGGTGCCGGGCTGGTCGGACCAGCCGGTCTCGATGTAGAAGTGCCGGACCCGGACGGTGTTGTCGGTGCCGCGGATGGCGACGAGGCCGTCGCCGTGGGTCCAGCCGGGGACCTCGATGAGCCCGATGTGCGGGGTCGGGTTGTTGGTGGCGGTCTGCGGGGGGATGACGGTGGGGGCGAGCGCCTGGCCGGGCCCGGTGCAGGTGAGGGCGGTGTCGGCCGCGGCGGGCGCGGCGCCGATCGCGGCGACGCCGGCGGCGATGGTGAGGGCGGCGACCGCAGCCCGGATGGTCTTGTGCATGATCACTCCTGTCGGGGTTGCTTGCGGGGCTCGGTGCACCAGCCGACGGCGGCGCCGAACATCTTGTGCCGCCTGACCCACACCGACCGGCCGTCGGGGTCCATGGAGACGGCAACGTCGCGGCCGCAGCCGGTGCACTTCTGGCGGTTGAACTCGTAGCCCTTCTTGCCACCGTAGACGCGGCTCACCGGGTGTGCCTCCAGACCCGGCCGAAGCTGGCGGCCGGGTACGCCTTCCGGTAGGCCCGGTGCCGCGAGACGTGTGCCGCGAAGTCGGTGGCACGGTCGACGAGCACGACGGCCAGGACGAGGAGGGCGAGGATCCCGATCGCGGTAAGCATCAGCGTCCGTCCGGGATGCGGGCGACCAGCGCGTCGTAGGCGGCGTTGAGCGGCGACCCCTGGATCCGGACGGTCGCGGCCTCGGCCTCTCGGAGCGCGACGAGCTCGTCGACGGGGACCTGGACGACGTCGCCGGTGCACGTGGCCGCGGCGTGGTCCCCACACGCGAAGACCGGCTGCCCCTTGTGTGAGCCGTAGCCGACCGCGCCGACGAGCCGCATGACCTCACCGCAGGGGCAGGCCGGCCAACCCTTGCCGGCGGCGCGCAGCCACGCCTGGGCTTCCTCGGCGGTCATCGGGTCGATGGCTCCCATCAGCGGCCGAACTCGATGATGGCGTCGATCGCTGGCTTCATCCGGGCGGCCTCCTGTCGGATCCCGTCGAGGATCGCTTCTCGTGCGGCTTCGTACGCGTCCTGGGCGATCCGCTGCCGGGCCTCGCTGTCGACGAGCAGAACGTGGGGGTCGTCGTCGAGAAAGAACACGACGCCGGCGCCGAGCGGGTTGATCGGCTCGCACGGTTCCTGTTCGGCCATGGCGACGTCGTACGCCCACACCCACCACGCGTCGGGCAGCCGGTCACGAACCTACTGGTTGACCTGCTGGGCTGGCGTCGGCCAGTGGATCGGGGCGGACATCATGACGACCCGGTCGCCGTTGCCGACCAGGACCCGGCCTCGGTCGTCGTGGCTGACGGTGACGGTCACCGGTGCCTCGCCAGGAGGTACATGGCCTCCAGGGGGATCCCGTTGCCTTCGGCGTCGGCTTCGTCGTCCCAGGGGTCGAACGGGTTCTCGCTGACCGAGGTGCCCCACATCCCGAAGTACGGCCAGTGGAACCCGTCGCGGACGTAGTTGCGGAGGAGCTGGGCGATGGCAGGGACGTGGTCGACCTTGCCGGGGTCGCGGGGGCAGCGCCTGTCGAACTCGTCGAGCTGGTCGGCGGCCCACGCGAAGGCGTCGGCCGGGATGACGCCGGTGTCGAACGTGAGCAGGAGGGGGACCTGCTGCCAGTCGGGCAGGTCGTCGATCATGCGCCAGAGCTTCTCGAGGTCGCCGCTCTCGACGTCTCGGCCGGTCCACTTCATCCACTCCGGGTCGAGGCCGTTCGCGGTCAGGAGGCGCGGCCAGATCGAGGGGGCGAGCCCGTAGGCGTTGCGGAACTCGGCCAGGTGAACGGGCCGTTGGTCCGGGGTGACGCCGAGCGCGGTGGAGCGGCTCACGGGCAGCCCTCGCTGTCGGTGGCGACGTGGACCCACCGGTTGGGTCGCCACTGGTTCGGGGAGTGGCGGGCCCGACCGCCGCAGTCGACGCAGTAGGCGACCATGGCGTCGGGGTCGTGTCGGACGTTCATCCCGACGGGCACGGCGGCGGGATGGTCGCTCACCGGCCTCGCCCAGCGATGAAGCCGTCGACGCAGTTGTAGAGGGCCAACTGTCGCCCCTCCTGGGTGGCGTCGGGCAGGGATGCTGCGACCTCAGAGCAGGCTTCGACCCAGGTCTCGTACTGGTTGCGGCTGTAGCCGTCGCCGCCGGTCGCGAAGACGGCGAAGATCATGAGGACGCCCGCGAGCGTGATGAGCACTCCCACGATGCCGAAGAAGATGTCCCGGGATGTCACCGTCGGGCCTCGTCGATGATGTTCTTGAACGTGACCATCTTGCGGGCGAGCCGCTCAGGGTCGAGGCCGCCGGCGACCGCTCCGGTGAGCACCTGTTCGATCTTCGCGGACGAGTAGCCGGCGTCGTGGAGGATGTCGAACGCGGCGGACATCTTGTGGGTGATGACCAAGATCTCGGCCTGGCCGTCGAGGTCGACGCTGAACAGCCGGGCGTACTGGTCGACGGTCGGGTCGAGGCCGCTGCGCTCACTTGCCATGGTTCACCTTGGGGGCCACTCGGTAGCTGCGCCAACCGGTGGCGCTGTAGGACCGGATCGCGTCGCCTTGGACGGTGCCCTGTGCCACGGTGAGTTGACCGGAGTAGATCGTCAGGGTCCCGTTCATCAGCAAGGTGGAGGTGCCCCGGACGCGTTCCCTGCGGAGCCAGCCGGTCCGGACGATGTACGTGACTGGCTCGTCTGCCGTACCGCTCATGCCTCGACCATATCAGCACCGCTGATGCAGGGGAACCCCAGACGACGACGTCGTGGATGACCCGGCGTCGTCCAGAGCTTGGTCTCGCTGACCTTCAAGCTGAGCGTCTCTTCACCACCCGCTGACCGAGCGCGGGACCGCACCCATCCGCTGGGGTAGGAGCCCTGCTCGAACCCTGATGTCCCGGATGGGTGTGAAGGCCCCCCCTCGTGGGTTGCTTCACGTGTCGGAGGCCGTGGCCTCCACCGTCGCACCGTTACCCCACCGACCTGTCGGTCGGCACGCTCCCCGGTTTCAGGCCGGTCCCTGCTGGGCCGGAGACAGGCTCCGGAACGCTGTGGGGCACCCGGGTCCGGCCTGGTGGCTCGGTCGGTGTGCGGCTCCCCTTGGCGTCGTTCCCAAGATCGCTTGCGTGACCCCTCGGCTTGTGCGGCGGCTTGTTGATGTCGTCCAGTCGTGCTGGGGCGCGCGTCGTCCACCTGCTACACTGCGGTTCCTCGCCAAGAGGACCGGAAGCGGTGCGAGTGGAGGCGCTCAGTCGATGGGCGCCTCCCTCCGCGTCCGGGCGTGGGTGCCGCCGAACTGCCGGTAGTGGTGCTCGCAGAGCAGGTACCGGGGTCCGGCCCATCGCCAGCAGACGACGCACAGCCGCCTCCGGATCCAGCGTGTGGGGCGGGAGGGGGTCGGCATGGGCTGGGCAGTATCGCGCGGCTTCACGGCGCGTGCAGACCTGGCCACTGCGTGGACTGCGTGGAGGTCGCGGTACGCTCCGGGCGCGGTTAGCCGACACCAAGGCGCCGCCCTACGCGAAAGGCCAGGAGCCGACATGCACCTTCCCACCCTGTTCTTCAGGGTCCGTTCCGTCATGCTGACGAGGAACGGATCGTCCGTCCAGCTCGAGCCTGGCGGCTGGTTCCGCCGACTCGGCCAGGGCGAGCCCCCGCCGGAGGGCTACCCGGACGCTGAGCTCGTCGACTGCCGCCCCGGCGACCCCGGCGCGATGTTCGTCGAGGACGGCGGCAAGATGACCGAGCTGCGCCTCGACGGCGAGACCGAGCTGAGGCCGGGCCTCATGCTGCGCGCCGAGCTCGCGGAGGTCGGCGCGATCGACCCAGCCGAGCCCAACTCGACGGCGGAGCCCGAGTACGTGCGGGCCGACGACATCCGCGGCCTCATGTTCGCGGCGTACCAGGCCGGCAGGCAGCTGGAAATCCTGGTCCACGACGTGTGGAAGCCGGTCAGCTCGGCGACGCCGTACGGGCTGGCCTACATCGACTCAGGCTCCAACACCGGCAAGCTCGTCAAGACGAGCGGCACCCTCGACTCGTGGATGGTCTGGCACATCATGCTCGACCACGGGATCGTCCGGTTCCCGCACGAACGTCTGCTGGCGCGCACCGTCATCCGCAGCTGAGCAGCTGAAGCGCCCCCAGGGCTGTCCAAACGGTCGTGGCCGTGAGGTCGTGAACGGTGGTTCCACGCCGCCCTGCGCCTTGCGGTTGGCAGCAGCCCTGGGGGCACGTCGAGGTTAGCGGCAGGAGCCAGCTAAGCTGCTCCTCAACTGGGCCCAACAGCCTTAGTGCTGTGCGCGACGCCGAAGAGTGTCTCGGGCTTGGGGGTCGGGGGCGCTCGACCCCCACCTACCGGCAGGCGGTGCAGGTGACCTTGGACCCCCAGGCGGTGAACTCGGGGTCCTGGCGGCCGTTGCGCTTCATCTCGACGAAGTAGCCGCACTTGGCCTTGATGTGGCGGTCCTTCCGTTCCTTCAGCAGATGGACGACGGTCAATACCAGACCTCGCCGTAGGTGTACCGGTCCGGGGGGGCGTTGAGGATCCGCTCTCGGATCGCTGCATCTTCGCTCGCCTGCTGGCGCCGCACCTGGCGGACCAGCCGGACGAAGACGACCGCAAGAGCAGCGTCGAGCAGGCGGTCGATCACGGCTTGTCGCCGTAGGTGTCGGTCTCGCCGTAGGGGTACCGGTAGTCGTGGTCGATGATCCCGACCTTGATCTCGTCAGGCACGGGGCCGTCCGGGCTTGGGGACGCACTTGCAGCGTTGTCGATCGCTGGCCTTGCAGAACGTGTAGGGGAGGCCGTGGCAGGAGCAGGTCCAGCCGCAGCCTTCGCAGTCGCGGCAGTCGGCCTTCGGGGCGGGGATGGGCCAGGCGGGGAGTTCGCCGCCGAGGAGCCAGACGTCGAGCTCGTCCTGGGAGATCGCGGTGCGGGCGGCGTCGATCCTGTCGAGGGCGCGCTCGACGTCGGCGATGAACCGGTCGGGGTTGATGTCGACCCGGACGTCGACGTCACGCACTGGTGTCTCCGAGGGTCACGCACTGCCGGGTCTCGGTTCGGAGTGGCGACCCGTACACGGCCGCAAGGGCATCAGCTAGTTCGTCGTGGTCCACATGAGCCATGCTCAGACCATATCAGCAGTGCTGATGCGTGTTCAGCCGGGTCCAGCCGGGCTCACGGCCGCTGGTCGCCCCATCTCGGTCCAGGTGTCCGGCCGCTTGATGTTGGACGGGATCACCCACAGCGTGTTCGTGTCTGGCATGTCCGGGGCGACGAACACTCGCACCATGGTCCCGCCCATGGTGATCACACCTGGCGGGGGTGCGGTGAACGGCCCGGACCAGTCGACGAGGTTCATGGACCCCGAGTCTCCCACCAGAGCATGACGATGGCCAGCGCCACCCCGACACCGACCACCACGTAGAACATCAGCCGGCTCTGGCCCGGTCGTGGATCCGGACGAGATGCCGGGCTCCCTTGTCGCACAGCTGGGCGACCTCCCGGGCGTTCTCGACGCCGGCAGCGGCGACGATGTCCTCGGGGTCGAGGCTGTTGATCGTGGCCAGGGCGGCCCGCAGTCGGAGGTACGGGTCCTCCGATGGGCGGCCGGCGCCACGCCGTCGCTGTTCAGCGTGCCGGCGGAGCCACACCTCCAGCAGCTCGATCTGGTCGGTGGACGTGTCGACGGCGTTGAGGTCGGTGACGAGCTTGGTGGTGTCGACGATGCCGAGCCCGTGGAACACGACTGCCTTGGTGGCGGCGACGAACACCCGGTCGTGGGTGAGGGACACGAGACGTGGCCGGACCGAGACCGCGACGAGGCCCATCTCCTCACCGACCCCGAGCTTCCCGGCCCGCTTGGCGGCCTTCACGATGTGCTGCTGCCGGTAGATCCGCTGCGGGTCGACCCCGACGATCCGTGCGGCCTCCGCGGCGGACCGGCCCTTCGTGATGAGGATGAGAGCGTGGTCGATCCGTTCGTCCAGGGTGGGGGCGAGACCGTGCCGGGCGTTGTCGGCGTAGGACAGCTCGAGCGCGACGATGTCGGAGACGACGACGGTGTAGGCGGCGATCGTCTCCCGGCCGGCGTCGAGGTGGGCCCGGACCCGGTGGTTGCCGCCGAGGATGTAGGTCCCGTCGGGGATGACCCGGAGGAGGATGGGTGGGAACTCGGCGCCGTCCTGGAGGGCGGCGACGTACCGGTCGACGGTCTCCAGGTCGATCGGGACCCGCCTGGACTGGTTGGTGACCGAGGCGATCAGGTCGATGTCGTCGAGCTTGAAGTCGTCGACGAGCTCGTAGCGCACCTTCCGGGTGTCGAGCAGTTCCTGGGTGGGGTCCTTCATCGTGTTCCTCTCCGGGTCCAGGCACGGATGCGCCGGCGGCCCCTCTCGCTCTCCCCGCCCCAGATCCCGAACTCCTCATTCACCCGCACGGCGTGCTCCAGGCACTCGACCTGCACGGGGCAGCTTCGGCAGATCGCCTTCGCCCGCCTGGTGTCGACGTCGTCGTCGAGAGCTGAAGTCGGGAACCAGATCTCCGGGGTCGGATGATCGACGCACGCGCCGTCCTTCGCCCACGGCCCAGTCGGCGGGCGCGTCCAAGCCGTGACGTCGGCAGCGTTGCGGATCGCAACGGCTGCTTCTTCGTCGTCGACATCGGACATCAGCCCCGATGATGCCCGACCTGGCCGGCCGCCGACGGGAGCTTCTGACCAGTTCCGACAGGAAATGACCGACTCTTACCGTCTGGGCTGTCTAGGCCCTGATCACGACGCCGGGGCCAGGGCTCGATCTTCAGCTCGCCGGCCGCCGCCAGGCGCTCCTCGAGCTCGGCTTCCTCCCGGGCAATCTGCATCCCCGGCAGCCACCGTTCCCTGCGCGCCTCCACGGTACGAGCCCAAGATCGGACCTCCGCGAAGACGCCCTTCCACGCCCGGTGGCCCTCCCGGATCCGTTGCCGTTCGCTCCTCGCCGGCGCCCCAGACTCAAGCCGGACCCCCTCCGGATGGGCCCGCGACCGAGATCGCGACTTCGCCCGATCCGGTTTCGGTATCGCGATTTCGCTACTCATCCGTCGCGAAGCAGGAGGGCGACCCACCGGCACGTACGTCGCCGGCACCCGCTCCGGCCTCGGCCCGAACACCACCCGGTCCTCGACGATCATCGCCACACCCTCGAAAAGCGACTCCGGCCAGGCCAGATCCAGCGTCGGCACCAACCGGTCAAGGCGATGCCACAGCTCGTTCCGCTCCCCCTTCGACAGCGTCGCCAGGTGGCCATGCACGTCATCCCACCCCGCGATCACCACCCGCCCAGACTGCCACACCACCGAGTTCTCGCGATACGAAAAGCAACTTCCGGGTTGCGACTTCTCCTCGTGCGAGCGGCGACC
>CAZIVD010000084.1:0-19432 GCA_964542635.1 uncultured Nocardioides sp.
CGCGGCTTGGGTTGCGATCGTGGGCTTTCCCGCTGCGCGGGGCTTGGGGTCGAGACCGCCGGCCGGTGGGGTCGGGGACCCTGCCCACGGCTGGGGCGGCGCGTCGGCCGCACAGCGCTCCTCGGGCGTACGACCGCTGGCGGCCGCCGCGGCCAAGCCCCCTGATGCCGCTGGCAGGGCCCCCGACCCCACCAGCCACGGGTCACGGCCCCGGTGGTGATCGAACCCCGGTCGCCGTGAGCGATTCGCTCACGGCGACCACGGCTTCTCCCACCCCAGGGGGCGGCGACTCTTGGCAGGCGCGCAGGACGGGGTGGCCGGGGCATCAGGGGGCTTGGCCGTGGCGGCCGCCGTCGGTCAGCAGCGAAACGGGGCGCTGTGCGGCCGACACGCCGCCCCAGCCCCGGCCACCCCGTCCTGGGGGCCGGCCCACGATCGCAACCCAAGCCGCGCGCAGCGCACAAAACCGCGCAGCGGAAAGCCCGCGCAGCGGAAGAGGCTCAGGGCGTGCCGGCCTCCTGACGCCGCAGCGACCGGCGTACGGCGAGCACGTGCGTGAGCTGGCGCGGCGGTGCACCGAGGGCGGGGACCCGCCGCGCCGTCAGCTTCGCGCGCACGACCGCCGCCGGCGCGAAGCGCAGGGTAGCGACGGGGCCGAGGCCGAGGCGGGCCAGGAAGCGGTTGGTGTCGCGGGACCCCGAGACGACGGCCGCCGACAAGGCCTCCGCCCGGCTCTCCTCGGCCCAGGAGACGGCCGCCTCCATCAGGGCGTGGCCGACACCGTGCCTCCGGTACTCCGGGAACACGCGCGGCGCGAGCGCGTGGACCATCGGGGCGGGGTCGAAGGGTGTCAGCGGCGCCAGCCGCAGGTGCACGCTCCCCGCCAGCGCACCGTCGTACTCGGCGACCAGGAAGCGTTGGGCCGGGTCGCGCCGGGCCCCCTCGATGACCTGGGTCATCTCGACGAACCGCTCGTCGACGTCGCCACGGCGCAGGAACTCCGACCACAGCCTCACGAGCTGTCCGGCGTCGGCCGGCTCAGCCTGTCTGATGAACACCAGCGAACGACTCACGCATCGCCTCCAGGCCCACGGGGCAGACGCCGCGCTCGTGCCCCGTCCGCGCCGTCCGGTGCCGACGATAGCGGGATCTTGGGGCGGCTGTCCCGGGAGCCCCCGGATCGGGTCCCGCCTCGCCCGGGCAACGGACTTCGACGGCACGAGGGCGCGGTGATTGACGTAACGGTTCGCTAACGACAGGGTTCGGTGTGCATTCCTGCAACATCGGCGGTTTACCGTGACTCCGCTAGCCCGCGGCTCGGACCGTGGCAGCGGTGATCGCATCCGAAAGAAAGGTCCCACCCGTGAGTCGAACCAAACCCGCCACGTGGGTGAAGGTGATGGCCGGCACCGCCGTGCTGACCATGTCCCTCGCCGCCTGTGGCTCCGACGACAGCAGTTCGCCGGAGGCCCAGGACACCGCGTCGCCGTCGGAATCGGCAGAGGCGTCTCCCTCGGAGTCCGAGGCCGCACCTGCCGACAACTTCACCAACGACAAGTGCAAGGGCAACCAGACCAGCGCCAACGCCTTCCGGGCGGGCGGCATCCTGCCGCTCACGGGTAACCTGGCGTTCCTCGGCCCGCCGGAGGTCTCCGGCGTCGGCCTCGCAGTCTCCGACATCAACGCAGCCGGCGGCGTCAACGGCGCTGCGGCCTGCCACGACATCCAGGACTCCGGCGACTCCACCGACATGTCGGTGTCCTCGGCGTCCGCGCAGACCCTGATCGCCAACAAGCCGTCGGTCGTCATCGGTGCCGCGTCGTCCAGCGTCTCGCTGAACGTCGTGGACACCTTCACCGACAACAAGATCACTCAGGTCTCGCCGGCCAACACCGCGGTGGACCTGAGCGGCTACTCGCCGTTCTACTTCCGCACCGCTCCCCCGGACACCATCCAGGGCAACGCGCTCGGCACGCTGATCTCCTCCGACGGCTACCAGAAGATCGGCTTCCTGGTGTTCAACGACACCTACGGCACTGGTCTTCGTGACGTCGTCCAGGCGACGGTCGAGGGTGCCGGCGGCGAGTGCGTCTACGGCTGCAAGGGCGACGGCGACGAGTTCCCGGCCGGCCAGACCACGTTCTCCACCGAGGTGGGCGCCGTGCTGGCCGCCAACCCCGACGCGATCGTGATCCTGGCCTTCGACGAGACCAAGGCGATCGTGCCCGAGCTCAAGGCCCAGGGCTGGGACATGGCGAAGAGCTACTTCTCCGACGGCAACACCGCCGACTACAGCCAGGACTTCCCGGCAGGCACGCTCGAGGGCGCCCAGGGCACCATCCCGGGTGCGGACGCCGCGCAGGAGTTCAAGGACCGCCTCAGCGGCTGGTACGACGCCGCCGAGGGCTCTCCGCTCAGTGACTACGCCTACGGTGCGGAGTCCTACGACGCCACGATCCTCGCCGCGCTGGCCGCGGTGAAGGGCGGGGCCACCGACTCCCAGACCATCCAGAAGAACTTCGCGGCGGTCTCGGGTGCGACCGGGGGCGAGGAGTGCACCTCCTTCGCCGACTGTGCCGCGCTGCTCGGTGAGGGCAAGGAGATCCGGTACACCGGTCCGTCGGGCATCGGTCCGATCAACGACCAGAACGACCCGTCGTCGGCGTTCGTCGGCATCTACACCTTCGACGAGAACAACACGAACATCTTCAGCCAGCAGGTGGAGGGTTCGACCGAGTGATCTCCGGTGTGGCGGGGCCCCAGGCCCCGCCACACCGCACTCGGCACCAGGTGTGAACGAGGGCCCCGGACCGATCGGTCCGGGGCCCTCGTGCTGCGTCTGGCGAACGTCGACCTACGCGTCGGTGGCCTGCTCGGTCGACTGCTCGGTCGACTGCTCGGTCGACTGCTCCGGGGTCTCGTCCGGGGCCTGGGCAGCGGCCGCGTCTTCCGGCTTGTCGGTGCGAGCGTCGTCGACGTCCTTGGCCAGGGTGCCGAGGTAGAGCTCGATCACCTTGGGGTCGTTGGCCAGCTCGCGACCGGTGCCGGTGTAGGCGTCGCGGCCCTGGTCCAAGACGTAGCCCCGGTCGCAGATCTGGAGACAGCGCCGCGCGTTCTGCTCGACCATCACCACGCACACGCCCGTCTTGTTGATGTGGCGGGTGCGGAGGAAGGTCTCGTCCTGACGGACCGGCGACAGCCCGGCGGAGGGCTCGTCGAGCAGGAGCACAGAGGGCTCCATCATCAGGGCCCGGGCCATCGCGAGCGACTGGCGCTCACCGCCCGAGAGGGCGCCGGCCCGCTGGTTGCGGCGGTCGTGGAGCACCGGGAACAACTCCCACATGGCGGCGAGCCGCTCGCCCAGCTTCTGGGGCCTCATGTAGAGCCCCATGCGGAGGTTCTCCTCGATGGTGAGGCTGGGGAAGACGTTGTTGGTCTGCGGGACGAAGCCGACCCCCATCTCCACCAGTCGGTTGGCCTTGTAGTTGGTGATCTCCTTGCCCTCGAGCATCACGCTCCCGGAGTGCACCTTGACCAGGCCGAACATCGCCTTGAGCAACGTCGACTTGCCGGCGCCGTTCGGGCCGATGATGCCGATCATCTCGCCGGGATAGGCGACCAAGCTGCACCCGTTGAGGATGTTGACCCCGGGGAGGTAGCCGGCCACGATGTCCGTGGCCTCGATCACCGCGTCGGTGCGCGGCGGGGGCGCGTCGGCGAGCTGCTGGGCGGACTCGGTCATCCTGCTTCTCCCTCACGCTCGGCGTCCTCGGCCGCGACCTCCTCGGCCATCTGCTCCATCACCTCGTCGCTGAGCAGCGCGTCGTCGCCCAGGTCGGTGTCGTGGTGGGCTCCGAGATAGGCGTCGATGACTGCGGGATCCGACATCACCGTGTCGGCCGAGCCTTCGGCGACGACCCGGCCCTCGGCCATCACCACGACCCAGTCGGAGATGTGGCGTACGACGTGCATGTCGTGCTCGACGAAGAGGACGGTCATGCCCTCGTCCCGCAGGCTCTGGATGTGCCCGAGCAGCGACTGCGTCAGCGCCGGGTTCACCCCGGCCATCGGCTCGTCGAGCATGATCATCTTGGGCTCGCTCATCAGGGCCCGGGCCATCTCCAGCAGCTTGCGCTGCCCACCCGACAGGGAGCCGGCGTAGTCGTCCTTCTTCGGCAGCAGCTTGAACCGCTGGAGCAGGTCCTTGGCCTGCTCCTCGACCTGCCGCTCCTGCGCACTCCACAAGGGTTTGAACATGCAGCTCAGCAGATTCTCGCCGCGCTGACCACGCGCCCCCAGCATCATGTTGTCCATCACGGTCATCCGGCTCAGCGCCTTGGTGAGCTGGAAGGTCCGCACCATCCCGCTCAGGGCGACCGACGACGCCGAGGTCTTGTCGAGGGTCTTGCCGTCGAAGGACCAGTGCGCCCCGCTCTTGGCCGAGGTGGGCTTGTCGAAGCCGGTGATGAGGTTGAAGAAGGTCGTCTTGCCGGCGCCGTTGGGCCCGATCAGCGCCGTGATCACGCCACGTTGCACCTCGAGGTGGTCCACGCTCACGGCCGTCATACCGCCGAAGTTCCGCACGATGTTGTCCACGACGAGGATCGGGTCCGGCTTCGCCGCACCCGGCGTGGGCGCCACCGAGGACATCAGTGCCTTCCGCGCGGCCGGGTCGGCCAGTGGTGCCGGGCCCCCCGGGGGGGCCGTCATCTGGTCAGACATTGAAGCGCAGCTCCCTCTTGTCGCCGAGGATTCCTTGCGGTCGGAAGATCACGAGCAGCATCAGCGCGACGCCCACACAGATCCATGCGAACTGCGCGGTCTGCGCGGTGTTCATGATGCTGTTGGGCACGAGCGCGTCGGAGGTGCCCTGCACGAAGATGCGGAGCGCGAAGAACAGGATCGAGCCGATCACCGGACCGAACACCGTCGCCGCGCCGCCGAGGAGCAACGCCGTCCAGCAGAAGAACGTCAACGATCGGCCCATCGCGTCGGGTTGCATGGACGCCGGGAGGATGAAGACGATGCCGCCCAGCGCACCGAACGTGCCACCGATGATCAGGGCCTGCATCTTGATGGCGAAGACGTTCTTGCCCAGGCTCCGGATGGCGTCCTCGTCCTCGCGGATGCCGCGCAGCAGGCGACCCCACGGACTGCGGACCAGCAGCCAGACGATCACGCAGCAGAGCGCCACGATCGTCCAGGCGACGAAGCGCACCCACCAACCGTTCACACCGGTGGTCTGAAGCTCCGGCAGCCACCCACCCATGCTCCAGGTGCCGTCCCCGAAGAACGACAGTCGCGTGAACGGGTCGCGGTACTGAGATCCGGGGATGCCCTGGGCGGCTCCGGTGAAGTCCTCGAGCTTGGCGAGCCGTCCGGTGTAGCGCAAGATCTCGGCCGCGGAGATGGTCACGATCGCCAGGTAGTCACCGCGCAGCTTCAGGGTCGGCACACCGAGGATCAGCGCGAACACGAAGGCCGCGAGGAAGCCCAGCAGGATGCCGACCACCATCGGCAGCCCGTGCCAGACCGAGATCGCGAAGCCGTAGGCACCCAGCATCATGAAGCCGGACTGGCCCATGTTGAGCAGCCCGGTGTAGCCGAAGTGGATGTTGAGGCCGATCACGGCGATCGCCATCGCGGCCGTCTGGGCTGAGATCGACTCGCGCAGCATGCTGCTCGCGATGTCGCCCAGGGTGCCGGGCGCGAACTTCGCCAGCACCATGACGACCACGAAGTAGCCGACGAAGATCGTCGCCGCGATCATGAACTGGCGGCGCGGGGGCGGCCCTTCGGGGTCGTTCGGGTCGAAGGCGCCGGCCTGCGCGTCGGAGCCCTGGGCCGGGTCGGTCGAGGGAAGAGGCTCGGAGACGGTGCTCATGGGATTCCTTTCCGTCCTAGCCGACCCGCTCCGCGCGGCCCAGGATGCCCTGGGGGCGGACCATGAGGAGCAGGATGAGGATCAGCAGGGCCGAGGCGTACTTGAGGTCGCCAGGTGCCCCGAAGACCGGTGCCAGCTCGACCACCAGGCCGATGATCAGCGAGCCCACCAGCGCTCCGAACGCGGTGCCGAGACCGCCCAACGTCACGGCGGCGAACAGCAGCAGCAGGATCTGCAGACCGGAGTCCCACCGCATGCCGTGCTGGATGACGAGCGAGTAGAGGATCCCCGACAGACCCGCGAGGGCCGCCGCGACGGTCCAGACGAGCCGGATCACGCGGTCCACGTCGATGCCCGAGGCCGACGCGAGCGCGGGATTGTCGGACACCGCGCGGGTGGCCCGCCCGATCCGGGTGCGCAGCAGGGCGTAGCCCACGCCGGCGATCACCAGGATCGAGACCAGCATCGCCGCCAGGTCGAGGGCGTTGAACGTGATCGGGCCGAGGTTGCGGGGCGTCGGGTCGGACAGCACGATCTTGACGGTGTCGGACGCGATGAAGAACTGGAAGGTGTACTGCAGCGAGAGCGCAAGGCCGATCGTGACGATCATCATCTGGGCGAGCCCCAGCCCCCGGCGGCGCAAGGGCTTCCAGATGACGACGTCTTGGAGGTAGCCGGCGAAGCCGCAGACCGCGACGACGATCGCGCAGCCCACCCAGACGTTGACGCCCCACTGGTTGACGATCAGGTAACCCAGCATGCCGCCCATCGTCACGAGCTCGGCGTGGGCGAAGTTGGACAGGCCGGTCGTGCCGTAGATCAGGGACAGCCCGATCGAGGCCAGGGCGAGCAGCAGCCCGAGGCGAATGCCGCTGAACGTGCTCTTGATGATCTGGTCGAACGTCGTGATGTCGGCGCTGTAGGAGCCGGTGCGCACGCCGAACGCCGCGCTCTTGGCCTGCGTCAGGCTCGTGATCACCACGGTGACCTTGCCCTGGTCGCCGGTCACCACGACCCCGTCGGGGAGCGAGTCGACGACCACCTCGGCGGTGTACTCGCCGGGCTCGGTGACGGTCACGCTCCACTTGCCGCGGTCGTCGCTGGTGGCGGTCTCGTCGAAGCCGCCGGGGCCTGTGACGTGGACGTCGACCCCGGGCACGACGTCCACCTCCGTGCGGATGGTGCCGCTGATGCAGCCCTTCTCGGCCGTGCCCGCGAAGCAGGTCTCGGCGCTGGCCGGTGATGCGGACACGAACAGGGCCAGAGGCGCGACCAGGGCCACGAGGAGCAAGGCGAGCACGCGGGGTCGAGCGACCCGCGTTCGGAGCCGAGCGCGGCTCGGCGGCCCGCCGTCGAGGGCGTTTCGAGCAGGGTTCACGCGGGCCTCCCCTCCGACGCCGGCCGAGGCGGCCGGTCGCGTTGCGCGCAGTCTAGGGCGCGGAACTCGTGAGAAGCACCACACGCTCGACCGCGAGTACCCTACGGCCTGCCCGCGCCCCCGGCGCCCCGGGCGACACGCGGGGCGTTCGTGGTCGGTTGCCGGACCGGGTCACCGGGTTCAGTGGCCCGCGAGGCCGGGCCCGTGCTCGATGACACCCTCGGCGACCTGTCTCATCGTCAGGCGCAGGTCCATCGCCGTCTTCTGGATCCACCGGAACGCCTCGGGCTCGCCCAGGCCCAGGTCGCGTTGCAGCACGGCCTTGGCCCGGTCGACCGCCTTGCGGGTCTCCAGCCGCTCCTGCAGGTCGGCCACCTCGCCCTCGAGTGCGGTGATCTCGGCGAACCTGCTCACCGCCATCTCGATCGCCGGCGCGAGGTCGCCCTGGGTGAAGGGCTTGACCAGATAGGCCATCGCCCCGGCATCCCGCGCCCGCTCGACGAGATCGCGCTGGGAGAACGCCGTCAGCATGACCACGGGGGCGATCCGCCGGGCAGCGATCTGCTCGGCCGCCGCGATGCCGTCCAGGACCGGCATCTTCACGTCCAGGATCACCACATCGGGCCGGTGCTCGGTCGCCAGCTCCACGGCCCGCTGGCCGTCGGCTGCCTCGCCGACCACCTCGTAGCCCTCGTCGGCCAGCATCTCGGCGAGGTCCATCCGGATCAGGGCCTCGTCCTCGGCGATCACCACGCGCACGCGGTCAGGCTAGCCCGGCCCTTGTCGGCGACGTACGGCGCGTCAGGCGGGCCGCGCGGGCCTGGCGTAGCCGCGCCGCTCGGCGAGGTCGGCCAGGAAGAGCTCGACCTCGGCCCGCTCGACCCGAGCCCGGCTGCAGACCACCGCCGCGAGCCGCGCGTTCTCCACGGCGGTCCGGTTGCTGCTGCGTCCCCAGGCGAGGACGGGACTCCACGGCGTCCACATCATCGAGTAATCATACTGACTAACTGGACAATTGCCACCAATACGCGACGCCAGGACCCTCCGCTACCGTGGTGCGGCCCGGCCGGGTTGGTGGAATGGCAGACACGGCGCCCTCAAAAGGCGTTGCTCGAAAGAGCGTGTGGGTTCGACTCCCACACCCGGCACCCAATGTCCCGGACTGCTCAGCGGTGGTAGGCCGGCGCGACCTCGTTGATGGCATCGCCCATCCGGTGGATGCGCAGCGCGTTGGTGGAGCCCGGGATGCCCGGGGGGCTGCCCGCGATGATCACGACGGTGTCCCCCTCGACGACCCGGCCGATCTCGAGCAGCTGCTCGTCGACCTGCCGGACCATCTCGTCGGTGTGCTCGACGTCGCTCGTCTTGAACGTCTCCACCCCCCAGGTGATGGAGAGCTGGGAACGGGTGGTGTCCTCGGGAGTGAACGCGAGCACCGGGATAGAGCCGCGGTAGAGCGCCAGCCTGCGAGCCGAGGAGCCGCTCTGGGTGAAGGCCACGAGGTAGCGGGCACCACTGAGCTCGGCGACGTCGACCGCAGCCTTGGCGATGATCCCGCCCCGGGTGTCCGGCGTCCCGTCGACGCTGGCCATGTGACCGAGGGCCCGGCCCTCGGTGGACGCGACGATGCGGGCCATCGTCTGGACCGCCTCGACCGGGTAGGCGCCCACGCTGGTCTCGCCCGAGAGCATCACGGCGTCGGCGCCGTCCAGCACGGCGTTCGCGACGTCGGAGGCCTCGGCCCGCGTCGGCGCCGGTGCGTCGATCATCGACTCCAGCATCTGGGTGGCCACGATCACCGGCTTGGCCCGGCGCCGGGCCTTCTCGATCAGGATCTTCTGGTGGATCGGCACGTCCTCGAGGGGGCACTCGACCCCGAGGTCACCCCGGGCCACCATGATCCCGTCGAAGGCCTCCACGATGCCGTCGATCGCCTCCAGGGCCTGGGGCTTCTCGATCTTGGCGATGACGGGCAGCCTGTGCCCCTCCTCGTCCATGATCCGGTGGACGTCGTCGGCGTCCGCAGCGCTGCGCACGAACGACAGTGCGACGAAATCGACACCGATCCGCAGCGCCCAGCGCAGGTCCTCGATGTCCTTCTCGGACAGGGCGGGCACCGACACCGCCACGCCGGGCAGGTTGATCCCCTTGTGGTCGCTGACCTTTCCGCCGACCACGACCGTGCAACGCACGTCAGGTCCGGCGACCTCGGTGACGAGGAGCCGCACCTTGCCGTCGTCGATCAGGATGGGGTCGCCGACCGCCACGTCACCAGGGAGCCCGGCGTACGTCGTGCCGCACTCGACGGCGTCCCCGGGGACCTCGCGCGTCGTGATGGTCCACGCCTGCCCCTTCTTGAGCTTGACCGGGCCTTCGGCGAAGGTGCCGAGCCTGATCTTGGGACCCTGCAGGTCGGCGAAGATGCCGACCCCGTGGCCGCTCGAGTCGGAGGCCTCGCGCACCAGCTGGTAGGCGCGCTCGTGGTCGGCGTACGTCCCGTGGCTCATGTTGAGACGGGCGACGTCCATCCCCGCGTCGACCAGCTCCCTGATCCGCTCGGGCGTCGACACCGCAGGACCCAGGGTGCACACGATCTTGGCTCTTCGCACGTCGCCAGCCTAGCGAACTTTGGATCGATCAAATGAGCAGCGCACTGCGAGGAACGAGCAGTGCGCGTCGCGAATGCAGGTTGAGCAAGCCCCGCGACCGAGGCACGAGGTGGCGACGGGCGCGTCGAAACCGGGCGAGGAATCACCGGCTGACCGGTGATCCCTGAACATGTCGGCCCTCGCGAGGGCCGACAACCTCAGGAAGGGGCCGACACGTGTGGCTCTTGGGCGCTCAGACCATCATCGGCCGCGCGGTGGGCGGGATCGGGGACGGCAGCGCTGTGGAGCCGGTGAGGTAGGCGTCCACGGCCGCTGCGGCAGCCCTGCCCTCCGCAATCGCCCACACGATCAGGGACTGGCCGCGACCGCAATCCCCGGCGACGAAGACGCCGTCGACACTCGAGGCGTACGCCGAGTCCCGGGCCACGTTTCCGCGCTCGTCGAGGGCGGCCCCGAGCTGCTCGACCAGCCCGGCCTGTTGGGGGCCGGTGAAGCCCATGGCGAGGAGCACCAGGTCGGCGGGGATCTCGCGCTCGGTGCCCGCGATCTCGGCCGGGCGACCCCCTTCGAACACGACCTCCACCAGCCGCAGCGCCCGGACCCGCCCGTCCTCGGTCGCGAGGAACTCCTGCGTGGAGACGGCATAGACCCGGTCGCCCGCCTCCTCGTGGGCCGAGGAGACCCGGAAGATCATCGGGTACGTCGGCCACGGCTGCCCGGCGGGCCGGTCGACGGGTGGCTCCGGCATGATCTCCAGCTGCGTGATCGACGCGGCACCCTGGCGGGTGGCCGTGCCGAGGCAGTCGGCACCGGTGTCGCCGCCGCCGATGATCACGACGTGCTTGCCCTCGGCGGTGATCTGGTCGGGGACCTCCTCCCCGTGCGCCGAGCGGTTCGCCTGCGGCAGGAAGTCCATCGCCTGGTGGATACCCGCGAGGTCGCGCCCTGGCACTGACAGTTCGCGCGGCAGCGTCGCCCCGACGGCGAGCACCACGGCGTCGTAGCGGTCGGTGAGCTGCTCGCCCGTCAGATCCGCGCCGACGTCCACGCCGGCACGGAACACGGTCCCCTCACGCCGCATCTGGTCGAGACGGCGGTCGAGGTGCGCCTTCTCCATCTTGAACTCGGGGATGCCGTAGCGCAGGAGGCCGCCGATCCGGTCGGCCCGCTCGTAGACCGCGACCGTGTGGCCGGCCCGCGTGAGCTGCTGGGCCGCGGCCAGACCGGCCGGCCCCGACCCCACGACCGCGACCGTGCGGCCCGAGAGCCACTCGGGCGGCTGCGGGCGCACGTAGCCGGAGTCCCAGGCCCGGTCGATGATCGAGACCTCGACGTTCTTGATCGTCACGGGGTCCTGGTTGATGCCGAGCACACAGGCCGTCTCGCAGGGAGCCGGGCACAGACGGCCGGTGAACTCGGGGAAGTTGTTCGTGGCGTGGAGCCGGTCCATCGCGCCGTCCCAGTCGCCGCGCCAGACCAGGTCGTTCCACTCCGGGATCAGGTTCCCGAGCGGGCAGCCCTGGTGGCAGAACGGGATGCCGCAGTCCATGCAGCGACCTGCCTGCGTGCCGATGATCGGCAGGAGGGCCCGTCCAGCGCCGCCCGGGTAGACCTCGTGCCAGTCGTGCACGCGCTCGGCGACCGGTCGGCGCTCCGCGACCTCGCGGCCGTGGTGCAGGAAGCCCTTCGGGTCAGCCATGAAGCACCTCCATGATCCGCGCCGCGGCCTCGTCGTCGTCGAGTCCCTCCTCGACGGCCTCGGCCCGCGCCTCGAGCACCCGCTTGTAGTCGCTGGGCATCACCTCGGTGAAGCGCGCCAGGGCGGCCGGCCAGTCGGCGAGCAATGCCTGTGCGACGGGTGAGGCCGTCTCCTCGGCGTGCCGACGCACCATCTCGTGCAACTCCTCGGCGGCTTGCCCGGAGACCGGGCCGAGCTCGACGAGCTCCGGGTTCACCCGGGCCGGGTCGAGGTCGAGGACGAACGCGTAGCCCCCGGACATGCCGGCGGCGAGGTTGCGGCCGATCGGCCCGAGGATGGCCACCCGGCCGCCGGTCATGTACTCGCACCCGTGGTCACCGACGCCCTCGACCACCGCGGTCGCCCCGGAGTTGCGCACGCAGAAGCGCTCGCCCACCTGGCCGCGGAGGTAGATCTCGCCGGCCGTCGCGCCGTACCCGATCACGTTGCCGGCGATGATCTGGTCCTCGGCGACGAACGTCGCGGCGCGGTCGGGTCGGACCACGATGCGGCCACCGGAGAGTCCCTTGCCCAGGTAGTCGTTGGCGTCGCCCTCCAACCGGAGGGTGACGCCCCGCGGCACGAAGGCCCCGAACGACTGTCCGGCCGATCCGATGAACGTCAGGTCGATGGTGTCGTCGGCCAGCCCCGCACCGGCATACCGCTTGGTGACCTCGTGGCCCAGCATCGTGCCGACCGTGCGGTGGACGTTGCGCACCGGTACGGCGGCCCGCACCGGCTCTCCTCGCTCCAGCGCGTCGGCGGCCAGCGCGATCAGCTCGTTGTCGAGCGCCTTGTCGAGGTGGTGGTCCTGGCTCTTGGTGCAGCGGGGGTCCTGGTCCGGGAAGGTCGCGGGCGACTCGGGCACGTGCAGGATCGGCGAGAGGTCGAGCCCCGAGGCCTTCCAGTGCTCGATCGCGCCGGACACGTCGAGGGCGTCCACACGACCGATCGCCTCGTCGAGCGACCGGAAGCCGAGCTGGGCGAGCAGCTCGCGCACCTCCTGGGCGATGTACTCGAAGAAGGTCACCACGAACTCGGGGCGGCCCGAGAAGCGCTCCCGCAGCACGGGGTTCTGCGTGGCCACGCCGACCGGGCAGGTGTCGAGGTGACAGACCCGCATCATGATGCAGCCGCTGACGACGAGGGGCGCGGTCGCGAACCCGAACTCCTCCGCGCCCAGCAGGGCAGCGATCACGACGTCGCGTCCGGTCTTGAGCTGCCCGTCGGTCTGGACCACGATCCGGTCGCGCAGCCCGTTGAGCAGCAGCGTCTGCTGGGTCTCGGCGAGCCCCAGCTCCCACGGCCCGCCCGCGTGCTTGAGCGAGGTCAGCGGGGACGCGCCCGTGCCGCCGTCGTGCCCGGAGATCAGGACCACGTCGGCGTGCGCCTTCGACACCCCCGCGGCCACCGTGCCGACGCCCACCTCGGCCACCAGCTTCACGTGGACGCGCGCGCGGGGGTTGGCGTTCTTGAGGTCGTGGATCAGCTGCTTGAGGTCCTCGATGGAGTAGATGTCGTGGTGCGGCGGCGGGCTGATCAGCCCGACGCCCGGCGTGGAGTGTCGGGTCCGGGCCACCCAGGGATAGACCTTGTGCCCGGGCAGCTGCCCGCCCTCCCCCGGCTTGGCACCCTGCGCCATCTTGATCTGGATGTCGTCGGCGTGGGTGAGGTACTCCGAGGTCACGCCGAAGCGTCCCGAGGCGACCTGCTTGATCGCGCTGCGGCGCTCGGGGTCGTGCAGTCGCTCCGGGTCCTCGCCGCCCTCGCCGGTGTTGGACTTGGCGCCGATGCGGTTCATCGCGATCGCCAGGGTCTCGTGGGCCTCCTGGCTGATCGACCCGTAGGACATCGCGCCGGTCGAGAAGCGCCGCAGGATCGACTCGACGGGCTCGACCTCGTCGATGCCGATCGGCGCACGGCCGCCCGCCTCGGCGTCCTTGAAGCGGAACAGCCCGCGCAGGGTCATCAGCCGCTCGGACTGCTCGTCGACGCGCTCGGTGTACTCCTTGAACACGTCGTAGCGACCGCTGCGAGTCGCGTGCTGGAGCCGGAAGACCGTCTCGGGGTCGAACAGGTGGGGCTCACCCTCACGACGCCACTGGTACTCGCCGCCGACCTCGAGCTCCCGGTGCGCTGGGGCGATCCCGCCGCGGGGGTACGCCGTCGCGTGCCGGCGGGCCACCTCCTCGGCGATCGTGTCCAGCCCGATGCCTCCCAGCTTGGACGTCGTCCCGCTGAAGTAGCGGTCCACGACCGCCTGCGAGAGACCGACCGCCTCGAAGATCTGGGCGCCGGTGTAGGACGCGACGGTGGAGACGCCCATCTTCGACATCACCTTGAGCACGCCCTTGCCCAAGGCCCTGATCAGGTGCCTGACGGCGATCTCGGGCTCGACCTTGACGTAGAAGCCGTCGCGGGCGAGGTCCTCGACCGACTCCATGGCGAGGTAGGGGTTGACCGCCGCGGCGCCGTACCCGATGAGCAGGGCGACGTGATGCACCTCGCGCACGTCGCCGGCCTCCACGAGGAGCCCCACCTGGGTGCGCGTCTTCTCGCGCACGAGGTGATGGTGCACCGCGCCGGTCAGCAGCAGCGACGGGATGGGTGCGAGCTCGGCCGTGGAATGCCGGTCGGAGAGGACGATGATGCGGGCGCCACCGGCGATCGCCGCAGACACCTCGGCGCACAGCTCGTCGATCCGCCTCGCCATCGCCTCGCCGCCGCCGTCGACCTCGTAGAGGCCGCGGGCCACGTGGGTGATGAAGCCCGGCATGTCGCCGTCGCGGTTGATGTGGCGGATCTTGGCGAGGTCGTCGTTGGAGAAGACGGGGAACGGCAGCACGACCTGGCGGCACGAGGCGGGCGAGGGGTCGAGCAGGTTGGCCTCCGGACCGATGCTGCCCGACAGCGACGTGACCAGCTCCTCGCGGATGGCGTCGAGTGGCGGGTTGGTCACCTGGGCGAAGAGCTGGCTGAAGTAGTCGAAGAGCAGCCGAGGCTTGTCGCTCAACGCCGCGATGGGGCTGTCGGTGCCCATCGAGCCGATCGGCTCCGCTCCGGTGTTGGCCATCGGGGTGAGCAGGATCCGCAGCTCCTCCTCGGTGTAGCCGAAGATCTGCTGCCGCCGGGTCACCGACGCATGCGTGTGCACGATGTGCTCGCGCTCGGGGACGTCGTCGAGGTGGATCAGACCGGCGTGCAGCCACTCGTCGTACGGGTGCTCGGCGGCCAGCTCGGCCTTGACCTCCTCGTCCTCGATGACCCGGCCCTCGTCGGTGTCGACCAGGAACATCCGGCCGGGCTGCAGGCGGCCCTTGCGCACGATCGAGGCCGGGTCGAGGTCCAGCACTCCCACCTCGGACGCGAGCACCACGAGGCCGTCGTCGGTCACCCAGTAGCGCGACGGGCGCAGCCCGTTGCGGTCCAGGACGGCGCCGATCTGGGTGCCGTCGGTGAAGACCACACAGGCGGGCCCGTCCCAGGGCTCCATGAGGGAGGCGTGGAACCTGTAGAAGGCCCGCCGCTTCGGGTCCATCTCGGCGTGGTTCTCCCACGCCTCCGGGATCATCATCAAGACGGCGTGCGGCAGCGACCGCCCGCCCAGGTGCAGGAGCTCGAGGACCTCGTCGAACGACGCCGAGTCCGACGCCCCCGGCGTGCAGATCGGGAACAGCCGGTCCAGGTCGCCCGGCACCAGGTCGGAGCTCAGCAGCGCCTCGCGGGCCCGCATCCAGTTGCGGTTGCCCATCACGGTGTTGATCTCGCCGTTGTGGGCGATGAAGCGGAACGGATGCGCCAGCGGCCAGCTGGGGAAGGTGTTCGTGGAGAACCGCGAGTGCACCACCGCGAGGGCCGACGCGATCCGCTCGTCGCGCAGGTCGGGGAAGAAGTCGTCGAGCTGGTCGGTGGTGAGCATGCCCTTGTAGACGAGGGTCCTCGAGGAGAGCGACGGGAAGTAGACGTCGGCCTCCTTCTCGGCCCGCTTGCGCAGGCAGAACGCCCGGCGCTCGAGCGCCATGCCCGCGATCCGCGAGTGGGCGCCGGCCACGAAGACCTGGACGAACGTCGGCAGCACGCTGCGTGCGGAGGCGCCCAGGACATCGGGCTCGACGGGCACCTCGCGCCAGCCCAGCACGGCGAGACCCTCCTCGGCCGCGATCTCCTCCACGCGGCTGCGCGACTTGGCCACGTCGTCGGGATCGCCGCCGAAGAAGCCGGTCCCCACGGCGTACGAGTGCTGCGGCGGGAGCTCGACGTCGACCACGCCGCGCAGGAACGCGTCGGGCACCTGCAGGAGGATCCCCGCACCGTCGCCGGAGTTCGCCTCCGCGCCCGCGGCGCCGCGGTGGTCGAGGTTGCGCAGCGCGGTCAGGGCCTGCTTGACGATCGTGTTGCTCGGCTCCCCCGTCAGGGTCGCCACGAAGGCGACTCCGCACGCGTCGTGCTCGAAGCGGGGGTCGTAGAGGCCCTGGCGGGGCGGGAACGCAGTGGATGCACCCATGCAGGCGGGCTCCCGTCGTCGTCTGCCGGCCCCGAGGCCGGGCATCGGCTGCAACTGTCCAGTCGTGCCGCTGGTCCGCGGCGGGGGACGACGCTGTCCCGGAGGGGGCTCAATCTAGCAAGTGGGCGCCCGACCTCGCCCCCACCGGCCCAAGGCGCGGACGTGCCGCGTCGTCCAGGGGCTCAGTCCGCGGGGGTCTCCGGGACCGGGTCGGTGCGGGGACCCCGGCCCTCGACGTACAGGTCCTCCTCGCGGCCCGGGTAGCGCCGCCCGGCCCAGACGAAGTAGGCCAGCGCGCCGGCGAAGAGCACGATCGAGGTCCAGACGTTGAGGCGCAGACCCAGGACGTCGTTCATCTGGACGGTGTCGATGCGCAGCATCTCGATCCAGCCCCGACCGAGCGTATAGGCCATCACGTACAGCGCCATCACGCGGCCATGGCCGAGCCGGAAGCGGCGGTCGAGCCAGATCACGACGGCGAACGCCGCCATGTTCCACAAGAACTCGTAGAGGAACGCCGGGTGGAAGGTGGCGAACTCCTCATAGCCCGGCGGTCGGTGCTCGACGTCGATCTCCAGCCCCCACGGCAGGTCCGTGGGCCGGCCGAACAGCTCCTGGTTGAACCAGTTCCCCCAGCGTCCGAGCGCCTGGGCGACGAGCACACCGGGCGCCAGCGCATCGAGCATCGGCGCGAACTTGATGCCCTTGCGCTTCGCGCCGATCAGCGCACCGACCGCGCCGAGCGCGATCGCGCCCCACACGCCCAGTCCGCCGCGCCAGATGTACAGCGCGTCGATCGGCTGCCGGCCCGCGCCGAAGTAGAGCTCCCAGTCGGTGAGGACGTGGTAGACCCGGCCCCCGATGACACCGAACGGAACGGCCCACACCGCGATGTCGGACACCTCGCCCGGCTGCCCGCCGCGGGCGACCCATCGGCGTTCGCCGATCCAGACCGCGGCGATGATGCCGGCGATGATCGACAGCGCGTAGCCACGCAGCGGCACGGGGCCGAGGTACCACACACCCTGGTCCGGACTCGGGATGGCGTGGGGCAGCAGGGTCGCGACCTCGAGGGCTGCTGTCATGGCGGGCGCCTATTCGTCCAGGAGTTGGTGGATGTCGGCCGCGAACTGGGCGGCCGAGGTGTCCTGCGACCAGACCACCGGGACGGTGTCGCCCGCGTCGATGCCGAGCACCGACGTGCCGTGGGTGACCTCATAGCCGCCGTCGGGGAGCTTCTCGCCTTGGTCGACGGCGATGGCCATCGCGTTGCCCGTGGCGACGATCGCGTCGAGGTCGCCGGTGAGGCCGACGAAGGCGGGGTCGAACCGGTCGAGGTAGGAGCGCAGGACCTCCGAGGTGTCGCGGGCCGGGTCGGTCGTCACGAACACCACGTCGACCTGGTCGCGGTCCCGCGCGTCCAGTCGCGTGAGCGCGGATGCCAGTGTCGACATCACCACCTGGCAGATGTCGGGGCAGTGGGTGTAGCCGAAGAACACCAGCGTGAGGCGCCGGTCCGTGTCAGCGGCGAGGGAGTAGGGCTGGCCGTCGGTGTCGGTGAGCGCCGTCGCCGGCACGGTGTAGGGCTGGTCGAGGACCGCCCCCGTGAACTCCTCGTCGCCGCCACATGCGGTGAGCGACAGCAGGACGGGGAGCAGGACGGCGGCGACCCAGGCCCGCGCCACGGAGGGCCGGCGTTCAGCCACGCGGCACTCCGGCGGCGCGCACGCCCTCGGCCAGCTCGGCGGTCAGCGACGCCAGGGCAGCCAGACTCGCAGACCGGTCGCCGGCGTGCTCCTGGAGCGTGCGCACGAAGGCACTGCCGACGATCACCCCGTCGGCGTACGACGCCAGCTCAGCGGCCTGGTCGCGGGTGCTGACTCCCAGGCCGACCGCGACCGGCAGGTCGGTCGTGGCCCGGGTGCGGCGGACGAGGGGCTCGGCGAGCTCGCTGGTCGTCGCCCGCGCCCCCGTCACCCCCATCACCGCCGCGGCGTAGACGAAGCCGCGGCAGGCGGCGGTGGTGAGGGCCAGGCGCGCGTCGGTGGAGCTGGGCGCCACCAGGAAGATCTTGTCCAGGCCGTGGGCGTCCGCGGCGGCCGGCCACTCAGTGCCGCTGTCGGGGGTGATGTCGGGCGTGATCAGGCCCGCTCCCCCAGCGCTGGCGAGGTCGGCGGCGAACCGCGCGGCCCCATAGCGCTCGACGGGGTTCCAGTAGGTCATCACGACGGTGGGGGTCCCGGTCGCGGCCACAGCCTCCACAGTCCGGAGCACGTCGCGGATCCGCACCCCGCCGTCCAGTGCCTGCTGGGCCGCCGCCTGGATGGTCGGCCCGTCCATGACGGGGTCGGTGTAGGGCAGCCCGACCTCGATGGCGTCGCAGCCGGCGGCCACCAGGGCCTTCAGCGCCGCGATGCCGCCGTCGACATCGGGGAAGCCGGCGGGCAGGTAGCCGACGAGGGCCGCCCGTTCCTCGGCGCGTGCGGTGGCGAACGCCGTACCGGTGGTGTGGATCGTGCTCACCGCCCCAGTCCGAACCAGTCGATGGCGGTCTCCATGTCCTTGTCCCCGCGTCCCGAGAGGTTGACCAGCACCAGCCCGTGCGGACCGAGGTCGCGCGCGACGTCGAAGGCGCCGGCGAGGGCGTGCGCGGACTCGATCGCGCAGATGATGCCCTCGGTGCGGGCCAGGAGGGCGAGGGCGTCCATCGCCTGTCGGTCGGTGACGGGGAGGTACTCGCCGCGCCCGGACTTCGCGAGGTGGGCGTGCTGCGGCCCGACCCCGGGATAGTCGAGGCCCGCGGAGATCGAGTGCGACTCGATGGTCTGGCCGTCCTCGTCCTGGAGGATGAACGTGCGGGCACCGTGCAGCACTCCGCTGTCTCCTCCGGCGATCGTCGCGGCGTGCCGCCCGCTCTCGAGCCCCTCGCCGCCGGCCTCGAACCCGAGGATCCTGACGTCCGCGTCGTCGAGGAATGCGGTGAACAGGCCGATCGCGTTGGAGCCGCCTCCCACGCAGGCGGCTACCGCGTCGGGGAGCCGACCCGTCAGCTCGAGGCACTGGGCCCGGGCCTCGTCGCCGATGCCACGGGTGAAGTCGCGCACCAGGCTGGGGAACGGGTGCGGGCCGGCCGCCGTGCCGAAGAGGTAGGCGGTGTGGTCGACGCTAGCCACCCAGTCACGCAGCGCCTCGTTGATGGCGTCCTTGAGCGTCGCGCTCCCCGAGTCGACCGGCACGACCCTGGCGCCGAGCAGTTCCATGCGCGCGACGTTGAGCGCCTGCCGCTTGGTGTCGACCGAGCCCATGTAGACCGTGCAGT
>CAZIVD010000085.1:0-19031 GCA_964542635.1 uncultured Nocardioides sp.
CCCGCGAAGTCCTCGGCCGGCCAGCCCAGCTTGAGCAGCGCCTGCTTGAGGTTGCCGCGCTCCGAAGGGTGCACCCCGACGGTGTCGTCGTCGATGCGCGCGCCGATCATGCCGGCGACCCGCTTGGCTCGCAGCACCTCCTCGAGCACCGGGCGGTCGGTCGAGGACAGCACGAGACCGTGGACGGGGTGCTTCTCGAGGCGGAGCCGGCCGTAGCGCGCCATCGTCTCGGCGACGTCGACGAGCAGTGCGTGGGGGACGGCGTACCGGCTGTAGGTGAGCAGCGTGTCGACCACCTGCTCGGCGTCATGTCCGGCCGCCCGCGCGTTCCAGAGGCCGAGCGGGGTGAGCCGGTAGGTGTGGACGTGCTCGGGGCTGCGCTCGAGCTCCGCGAACGGCGCGATCGCCTTGCGGCACTCGGCGGCGAGTGGGTGGTCCACCTCGAGGAGCAGGGTCTTGTCGCTCTGCACGATCAGGGGGCCGTCGTTCACCGGGCGAGTCTACGAGCCGGGTGCACGACCACCCGAGCGGTCAGCCGGGCGTCGCGCGCTGTCGGGCGCGGTACGCCGCGACGTTGGCGCGCGAGGAGCAGCGGTCCGAGCAGTAGCGCCGTGAGTGGTTCGGCGAGGTGTCGACGTAGACGCGGGTGCAGGGCGTCGCCGAGCACACGCCCAGCCGGGACGGCCCGAGGTCGCAGACGACCGTGGCCAGTCCGAGCAGGGACTCGCCGATGAGCAGCTCGGCCACGCTCGCCGACTTGGACGCGACATGGAGGTGCAGGTTGCCGGGCTCGTGGTCGGCGATGCGCGGCCGGATGGGATGGCGGACCATCGAGGCGTTCAGCATCTCCACGGTCGCGTCGGCGTCGCCGGACGCAGCAGCCTCGAACGCCGGGCGCAGCTCGCGGGCGAACCGGCGCAGGGTCCGGATGTCGCGCGGCGTGACCTGGGGGTGCAGCCACTCGCGACCTGCCAGCAGCGCCACGAGTGAGTCGACGTCGTCCAGGTCCGCGTTGAGCAGCCTGGCCGACGCCTCCGCGTAGCGGACCAGGTCCATGTCCCGATCGTAGGCACCCTGGCCGCGGCAGGGGGTCTGTGATCCCGGCGGGGACGTCAGCGACGGGGCCGGGCCGGCCCGGATCTCTCGCCGGCGCCCACCGGCGTCACGGCCGTGATCCGGTGGACGGCGAAGCTGCGCTCCTCGTCGGTGCGGTGGTCGCGGGCGCGCAGCACACCACCCTCGAGGCCCAGGGGATCCACGATCCGCTCGGCGCTGACGCCGTGGCTGTCCACGTAGCCGATCAGCACCGGACTGCGGTCCCGTACGGCGCGCCGGATCGCGACCATCGCGTCGGCGGGCGTCAGCGCCCGGGCCGTGGGAGGCCGCTCGGCGATCGCCCGGTCGCCCGCCCGGATCGCGGCCACGACGCGCGCGACACTGGCGGTGTCGTGCGCCGAGCGCTCCGGAGTCGAGCGTCCGCGGGGGGTCCGGGCGCGGAGGGCATCGGGCCGGGCCACGTGCACGGTCCCGTCGGGTGCCTCGACGACCGGAGCCAGCCCGAGCTCTCTCAGCCGGGGCAGCAGGATGTCGAGGGGTGCGGTGCTCACGAGCACGGTCGGCGCGATCCGGCGCAGCCCCAGGGCCGCTGCTCTCGGGTGGTGCAGCACCTCGTGGAGAGCGGCTTCGTCGTCGGAGCGCAGGAACGCCTCGGCATGACCCGCGCGGACGGTGCCGAACGTGCGCGCAGTGTCGTCGACGAGATAGGTCAACGGCTGGGGGACCGGTGTGCGAGAGACCTCGTCGAGGAACTCGTGCACCTCGCCCGTCGACCAGCCCTGGTCGAAGGCCCGGCGGATCGAGTCGGCCGTGAAGCGGTAGACGGTGGCGCCGCCGCGCGACTCGACGTCCGCGACGGCCTGGAGCCTGCGGGCGAGCTCGGGAGCGAGCGGGCCGGGCGCGACCGCGGTGAGGTCGGCCTGGATGAGGAGATGGTCGACCTCGGCAGGGAGCCAGGGGGCGAGCAGCACTGCTGCGGGCTTGCCGTCCACGAGGGCGCGGCCGTGGTCGGGCACCCCGCCGAGAGCGAGCAGCCCGAGGGTCGTGCCCTCCCGCAGGGCCCAGTCGACCTGTTCGCCGCGCGAGGGGGGCCGCCGGGGCCGCCGCCACGCGAGCCGCGCGACGAGGGTCGCCGGTCCGGTGCCGACGGCGAGGACCGTCCCCGGCGGCAGCGCCGCGAGCTCGGTCAGGGCCATCCGCCGCGTCTCGACGACGTGGGCCCCGCCGAGCCCGATCGCCAGGGCCGCCTGGGGCTTTCCGGCGGCGTCCCTGGAGCCGACCCGGCCGGGAAGCCGGTCCGACCCGAGCCAGGCGGCAGCCAGCCGCTCCCAGCGGTCGCCGGTCGGCAGGCGGCACCAGGCGTCGTACTCGTCGGTCGGGGTGAAGACCGGCTGGCCCGTCTCGTCGGCACGTCCGGACAGGAGGCGGGCCTCGTGGGCCACCTCGACCAACAGGGCGGCGGTGGGCTCGTCGACCTGGAGGTACGCCGCCGCCGCCTTGAGGTCACGGACCCCCAGGCCGCCGGCGCGCAGCTGCGCCGGCGGCTCGAGACCCCAGTGGTCGAGCAGGAGCTCGACCCGGCGGACCGCCTCGAAGGCCGCACCGGCCGCCGTCCGGGAGATCAGCACCTCGTTCCGTTCGACGGTGGCGAGGACCGGGGGCTCGTCGACCCGGTCGGGGGTGGTGTGCCCGCCCCGGAGTGCCACGCTCACCTCTCCGGGGACGAGCACGTCGGCGGACCGGGACGTGGGGTCCGGGGTCCTCGGCAGGAGCAGGCGCCGCGCCAGCAGTTCCTCGGCCGGCGACCGCGCGTCCTCAGGCAGCACGGTCAGCCGGGCCGAGCCGGAGTCGGCCTGGCCCCCGTGGGCGTCGACGTGTTCGAGCAGGCCTCGTGCAGCGGGGCTCAGCGCCGCCAGACGCGCGGCCAGCTCCTCGGCGTCCGGCCGGTCGGGCGAGAAGGGCCGCACGCCGTCCGCTCCCATGGTCGACCCGCCCGTGCGCCACAGCTCAGACAGCCCGCCCACCGGCCGCAGGCCCTTGGTCGAGTGCCATACGAGGCCCAGATCGGTCAGGCGGGCGACCGCTGTCTCCACCGCTTCTGGGGACGCATTGACCAGGGACACCAGATCGGCTTGGGTGGTCTGGCCCGTCGCGACGAGGGCATCCACGACACTGAGCTCGACCCGGTTGAGGAGGTCGAGCCCACGAGCAACCGACGACCGGGCCGCCAGCCGCGAGGCGAGCTGGCCGGAGTCCTGAGGGGCGGGAGTGGCCAGATCCGGGCGGGCGAGCAGCAGGCGGGTCAACCGTTCGGCCGGCCAGTCGCGCAGCTGGTCGGCGAGCGTGCGGTGGCCCGTGGACATCGGACCCACGCTACCGGTGAGCCAGCCGGGCCCGGTCGCCCCAGGAGCCGGACCTTGAGCGGCCTCGAGCTCCGGTACGGCGCTGCCAGCGACGTCGGGCTGGTGCGGGAGGTCAACGAGGACGCCCACCTCGCGGCACCCCCGGTGTTCGTCGTGGCCGACGGGATGGGGGGCCACGACGGCGGCGACGTCGCGAGCGGCCTGGTCGTGGAGGAGTTCGGCCGGTTCAGCGGCGAGGGGCTCGACGTCCGACGAGCAGCTGCCCTGGTCGGAACCACGCTGTCTGCGGCGCACGACCGGATCACGGCGTACGCCGACGAGCAGGCCCTGCTCACTGGTCAGGACTTCCAGGCCGGCACCACCGCCGTGGTGGCGGTGCTGGTGGAGGACGACGGTGGGCCGGTCTGGCTGCTGGCGAACCTGGGCGACTCGCGGGTCTACCGCTTCGGCGACGGCGCTCTCCACCAGGTGAGCGTCGACCACAGCCTCGTGCAGGAGCTGGTCGATGCCGGACAGCTGAGTCGCAGCCAGATGGCGGTGCACCCGGCCCGCCACGTGGTCACCCGGGCCCTGGGCGGGCCGGTCTTCGACGATGCGGACTACTTCGCGGTGCCGGTCCCGCTGGGACGGCGGCTGCTGCTGTGCTCCGACGGGGTCACCGAGATGCTCTCCGACGCGGAGGTGGCGGCGATCCTGGCGGCCTCCGCCGACCCCGGAGACGCGGCCGAGCGGGTCGTCCGGGCGGCGGTCGAGGCGGGAGGGCGTGACAACGCCACCGCGGTCGTCGTGGATGTGGTGGGATTGGTCACCGGGAGCGACGACGCCTCCGAGTGATCCGAGTGGTCCGAGTGGAACTGAGCGCGAGTCCGAGCGGAAGTGGGTGCCTGCCGTGAACGAGCCGCCCGAGATGGGTCACCCGTCCGCCCTCGCCGCGGGGCGTTCCTACCGACCCGGTGAGTGGTTCGGGGTGTTCGGCGAGCACCTCGTCGTGGTGCTGCCCCCGTCCGAGAAGGCGCGCGTGCCCGCGCTGTGGGACCTGGTGGACGAGGGTGCCGGCTTCGACGAGGTGCTCGACGCCCTGATCTCCTCGGGGCTGCGCAACCTCCCCGGCTTCGTGCTCGTGAGTCAGCAGGAAGGCGGCACGCTGGTGGTGCTCCGCGGCGCCGGGTCGGTGCAGGCCGCGACCGGTGACGAGACCCTGACGCTCGAGGGCTCGGCGGCGACCACCTGGGTCGAGCGGTCGCTGACCGACGTGCGGGGCCTCCGCATCGAGGTGGCGCCTGCCGACGACCTGGACGACCTGGCGATCCGGACCGGGCTGGTCCGCATCGCGCGCACCGACTGGCCGGCCGCGGTCGGCCTGGGGGGCGTCGGAGAGGCGCAGGCGACCTCGGAGGCGAGTGCGCCGGCGCCGAACGCCCCGGGTGCCGAGTCCCCCCTCGACGACGGGCCGGCGACCACACCCCAGGCTCCGCCGGTGCCGGTGCCGGTCGCGGCCACGGCCGCGCCGACCCAGCTCCCGCCGATCGAGTTCCCGCCGGTCGAGACTCCGCCCGAGGTGCCCGCCGCCCCCAACTGGGGGCACCCGCCCGACCACGGTCGCAGCCACCCCGAGGTGCAGACCCTGCCTCCGGCCTTCCCGGTCGCGAGCCCGGTCGCCCGGCTCACGTTCTCCTCCGGCGAGGTGGTCGTCGTCGACCGCCCGGTCCTGGTGGGCCGGGCCCCCGAGGAGCGCCGGTTCTCCACCACCGAGCGCCCGATGCTCGTGGCCGTGCCGAGCCCACAGCACGAGATCTCCTCGACCCACCTCGAGATCCGGCCCGGATCCGGGGCCGACCACGGGTCGGCCGTCGCCACCGACCTCGGCTCGACCAACGGCACCATCCTCGTCCAGCCGGGGTTGGCGCCCGAGAGTCTCAAGCCCGGCGTCGCCGTCCAACTCCTCCCCGGCGCCGTGATCGACCTCGGTGACGGCGTCACCATCCAGGTCGGCCACGCGTGACGGACGGCCGCCGACCGGCGCTCGCGCCGCCTGTGGCCGTCCCCGACCTGTCGCTCGACCTGCCGTCAGCCGAGGCTGACCGCCGGTTCTACGCCTTCGTGATCGACCGGGTTCTCGCGTGGTCAGCGCTCGCCGCCGCCGGCCTCGTGGCCGTGCGGTTCCTTGACGCGGCCGACCGTCCCTGGACGGCCGTCGTCCTCGTGGGCGCCGCGGCAGTGGGCGGGTGGGGTCTGTTCGGGCTGAGCCTGGGGATCTGGTCAGCGACCCCGGGCCTCGCGCTGCTCGGGCTACGCGTCGTCGACGTCGACACGGGTCGACCCGTCGGGATCCTCCGGGCGCTGGGTCGTGGTCTGGTCCTGGGTATCGCGGCGCTCCCGACGCTGGGTCTCGGACTGGCGATGCTCGCCTGGACCGCCCTGACGGATCCGGAGCGTCGGCGCCGCGGCTGGCACGACCAGCTGACCGGTGCGCTCGTCGTCGACGCTCGGTCCAGGCCGACCCCGGCTCCGCACGAGGACGCCGTACCACGACACGTGGTGAACCTGACCGCCCTGCGCCTCGCGCCCGACCCGCCGGAGTCCCCGGGGCCTGGAGTCGCGCCCGCGCCTCGTTACGTGGCGACCGCCCCGCCGTCGGCGCTCTGGGTGCTGACCTTCGACAGCGGGCAACGGGTC
This sequence comes from uncultured Nocardioides sp., assembly GCA_964542635.1. Taxonomy (GTDB): domain Bacteria; phylum Actinomycetota; class Actinomycetes; order Propionibacteriales; family Nocardioidaceae; genus Nocardioides. The sequence goes on from CAZIVD010000085.1 coordinate 6,096, forward strand.
GTCGTGGACCGCGTGCTGACCGTCGGTCGGCCACCGGACGCCGAGTTGAGGGTCGCGGCCGACGGTGCCCTCGTGGTGACGGACCGCGGCTCCGCCCGCGGCTCGACGCTGACTCGCCAGGGCTTCTCGCGGCCGCTCCCGCCAGGTCGCGCGGTCACCCTGCTCGCCGGCGACGTGCTGCGCCTCGGCGACCGTGACGCCGAGGTCTCCGGCCTCCCTCCGCGGCGAGGCTCCGGTGCCTTCCGCGTCGCGACCGGCCGGGCGTAGGTTCGCGGTCATGGAGTCGTACGCCGCGGGCGAGACCACGCTCCCCCTGCTCGAGGAGACGATCGGCGCCTGCCTCGAGCGCACCGTCGCGGCCCACCCCGAGCGTGAGGCGCTGGTGGAGTCTCTGACCGGCGCGCGATGGACCTGGGCCGAGCTCGACCGCGACGTCGACGCGCTCGCCCGGGGCCTGATGGCCGCAGGGATCGCGGTCGGCGACCGGGTCGGGATCTGGGCGCCCAACTGCGCGCGGTGGACCATCGTGCAGCTCGCGACCGCCAAGGTGGGCGCGATCCTGGTGAACGTCAACCCGGCCTATCGCACCCACGAGTTCTCCTACGCCGTCAACCAGAGCGGCCTGCGGCTGCTGGTAGCGGCGTCGTCGTTCAAGACCAGCGACTACCGGGCGATGGTGGAGGAGACGGCCGCGCAGTGCCCCCACCTCGAGCGCACGGTCTTCCTCGACACCCAGGACTGGGACCAGCTCGTCGCGGGCGGCGTGGACCTGCCGGAGGACGCTGTCGCCAGTCGGATGGCAGGGCTGTCGCCGGACGACCCGATCAACATCCAGTACACCTCCGGCACGACCGGCTATCCCAAGGGCGCGACGCTCTCGCATCGCAACATCCTCAACAACGGCTACTTCACCACCGAGCTGATCAACTTCACCGAGGCCGACCGGCTGTGCATCCCCGTGCCCTTCTACCACTGCTTCGGGATGGTGATGGGCAACCTCGGCTGCATCACGCACGGCGCGGCCATGGTGATCCCCGCCCCCGGCTTCGACCCGGAGGTGACTCTGCGGGTGATCGCCGAGGAGCGCTGCACCGGCGTCTACGGCGTGCCGACGATGTTCATCGCGATGCAGAACCACCCCTCGTTCGCCGAGCACGACCTCTCCTCGCTGCGGACCGGGATCATGGCCGGCGCCGTCTGCCCGGTCGAGGTGATGAAGCACTGCATCGCCGACATGCACATGGAGGAGGTCTCGATCGCCTACGGCATGACCGAGACCTCGCCGGTCTCCTGCCAGACGCGGGCCGACGACGACCTCGACCGGCGGACCGCCACGATCGGCCGCGCCCACCCGCACGTGGAGATCAAGATCGTCGACCCCGACACCGGCGAGACGGTCGAGCGCGGACAGCCCGGGGAGTTCTGCACCCGGGGCTACTCGGTGATGCTCGGCTACTGGGACGACCCGGAGAAGACTCGCGAGGCCATCGACGAGGACGGGTGGATGCACACCGGCGACCTGGCCGAGATGCGCGAGGACGGCTACTGCAATATCGTCGGGCGGATCAAGGACATGGTGATCCGCGGCGGGGAGAACATCTATCCGCGCGAGATCGAGGAGTTCCTCTACCAGCACCCCGACGTCGAGGACGTGCAGGTCATCGGGGTCCCCGACGAGAGGTACGGCGAGGAGCTCTGCGCCTGGATCCGGCTCCGGCCCGGGGCCGAGCCGCTCGGCGCCGAGGCCGTCCGCACCTTCGCCACGGGTCGGCTGGCGCACTACAAGATCCCGCGCTACGTGCTGCTCGTCGACGAGTTCCCGATGACCGTCACCGGCAAGATCCGCAAGGTGCAGATGCGCGAGGAGACCGTGGCACGCCTCGGTCTCGGGTGAGGTGGACGCCCGTGGCAGGCTCGGGGTCATGACAGCACGGACGGGCCTGGTCCTGGGCGGCGGCGGACTGACCGGGATCGGCTGGATGATCGGCCTCCTCAAAGGCCTGCGCGACGAGGGCGTGGACCTGACCACGGCCGACACGGTCATCGGCACGTCGGCGGGCTCGGTGGTGGGCGCCCAGATCTGCAGCGACGAGGACCTCGACGACCTGTACGCCGAACAGCTCACCCCGGCGGACGCCGAGCTGGGCGCCGAGTTCGGACGGGCCACGATGATGCGGCTGTTCGGCCTGATGATGGCTCCGGGCTCGGGGCGCAAGCGGCGGGCCCGGGTCGGCCGGGCGGCCAAGCGCGCGCATCCGGGCTCGGCCGACGAGCGACTGCGCATCATCGAGGCGCGGCTGCGACACCCCGACGGCTCCCTGGTGGGCTGGCCCGACCGCGACCTCCGGATCACCGCCGTCGACGCCGACGACGGCTCCTTCCACGTCTTCGACCGAGACGGGCACGTCGACCTCGTGCACGCGATCGCGGCCAGCTGCGCGGTGCCGCTCGTCTGGCCGCCGGTGGAGATCGCCGGCCGGCACTACGTCGACGGCGGGATGCGCTCGCCCGTGAACGCCGACCTGGCCACCGGGTGCGACGTCGTGCTGGCCGTCACCCCGCTGCCCCAGGCGATCCACAAGTACCACTCCGTGCCCGAGCAGCTGCGCCGCACCGGCGCCCGCCGTACGGCGTGGATCGCACCCGACCGCGCGGCCCTGGAGGCCATCGGCCGCAACGTGCTCGACCCCGCCAAGCGCATCGGCGCCGCCACCGCCGGCCGGATCCAGGGCGTCCGGGTCGCGCCGCGGGTCGCCGCGGGCTGGCCCCGCGAGGAATCCCCGGTCAGCCGGTCCTGAATTGAAGGCGCGAGCGTGTCGCTCCGCGCCACGCTGCCGCGATCTCCGAAGTTGTCAGCCCTCGCGAGGGCCGACAACTTCAGAGAAAGGCTGACAGGCGGTGCGGTTGCTCCGCCAGGCCTCAGCGCGCGACGACCACCGGGATCCGCCCGGGGATCCCGGCACTGCCGGTCCAGGAGACCCAGCCGTCGTCCAGCGGCTGGGTGCCGGACGCCGGACCGACCGTGATGGTGAGCCGGGCGGAGCGACCCGGTGCCAGCCGGACGGAGGCCGGGCTCACGGTGACCTCGTGCCGGCGGAAGCCCGACACGGTGAACCGGAACGTGACGGCCCGATGGGCGACGTTGGTGACGGTCCGAGTGACGGACTGGTCGCCGTGGAGCAGGGCCGACGGGGTGTTCAACCCCTGTGCGTCGAGGCTCCCGTCGAGCCAGGCGCGGTAGCCCCGGACCGACTGACGCAGGACCAGCGTCGCGCGCCCCGCCCGCAACGGTCGCACCTCGCCGGCACCCGAGCGCAGCAGTGAGGGCGCCTCGGCGAGGTCGCCCGCCGTCGTGCTGAGCGCCGACCGCACCATGGCGGCCGTCCAGTCATGACGGCTCAGCAGCACCGCAGCGGCGCCGCTGACCCGCGCTGCGGCGACGGAGGTGCCGGTCCCGAGGTCCCAACGCCGGCCGCGGGCATGGGGGGGAGCTGCGCCGAGGACGCCGACGGCGTTGGCCACCAGGTCTGGTTTCAGGAAGGCGCCGGCGGGGTCGCCCCAGCTGGTCCACGAGACGAGCCGTCCTGGCCCCCGGAGCACGCCGTCGGGGCGGAGCGCCAGCCGTCGCCCGGGGTGTCGCACGAGCCAGGCGAGCAGGCGCTCGCCCTCCGCCTTGGCGAGGTGGACGGTCGGCACGCTGTGGAAGTCCGCGGAGACCGGTCCGCGGGTGCGGTTCAGCAGGATCATGCCGACCCCGTCGGCTCGCCGTACGGCGGCGGACTTGTCGACCCGTCCGATCCTGCCCCGCTCGCACACGACGATGCGGCCGGCCACCTCCGCCGCATCCAGCGATCCCGGCACGCAGAGCCGCGCATCGCCGGGGCTGGCTCCCGGGGCGGGCACGGCGGCGCCGGCGACGACCGCTGCCGGTGAGACCGTACGGCGGGAGGCCATCGCGCCGGCGAGGGCAAGCCCCCGGGCCGACACCGTGCCCCGCCGGACCTCACCCGTCACCCCGCCGACGGAGGTGACCCAGGGGCCGGCGTGGGCGGCGTACCCCGACGAGCCACGGTTGCCCGAGGCGCCGACGACGACGATCCCCGCCTCGGCCGCTCCCAGAAGCGCGCGGTCGACCGTGTCGACCCCGTCGATCTCCCGGCCCCCGTCGACGCTGAGGTTCAACACGTCGACGCGGTCGGCGACCGCCTGGTCTACAGCGGCGACGAGGTCGGCGGTCGAGCACCCGTCGTCGCGCGGGTCCGGTGCCGTCCAGCACGCCTTGTAGGCGGCGATCCTGGCCTGCGGCGCCACGCCGCTGTACACCCCCGCCCGCTGCCCGGGCACGGTGACGCTCACGCCCGCGTTCCCCGCCGCCACCGAGGCGACGAGGGTGCCGTGACCGTCGTCGTCGAGAGCGGACAGCTGGGCCGTGCTGCGGACCCGGTCCACGCCGAAGCCGGCCACGAACCACCGGGCTCCGACGACCTTGCGACCGCATACGTCGTCGGCCCATCCGGGACCGGGCTGACAGACCCCGCGGAAGCGCTGCGGCGCGCGCCCGAGCCCGCGCACGTCGGCGAACAGCGGGCTGTCCGGCCACAGACCCGAGTCGACCACTCCGATCACCACGCCCGCGCCGCCCCGGCCATGGGAGGGCGGCGCGATGCCGGCCGCCGGCCTCGTCGCCGCCGCTCCGGCGAGGGGCCGGACCGAGTCTGCCTCCACCCGCGCCACCGCCGGGTCCGACTCCAGAGCGTGGGCCTGCTCCTTGGTCAGGGCGACCGCGTAGCCGTTGAGGGCCGCGGTCCAGCGGTAGACGGGCTCGGGCGCGCCCACGCTGCTCAACGTCCGGTCCTGGGAGGCCCGTGCCGCGGCTCGGAGAGCGGGGCGGTCGAGAGCGCCCCGCAGATCGGACGTTCCGGGGCCGGACAGGGTGACCAGATAGAGCCGGGGGGCCTCGGCCGCGCCCTCCGCGGCTGTCGACGGGACCGCCGGCTGGGCGAGGGCAGAGGCGATCAGGGCGGCAGCGGTCGCGACCCCGGCCAGGAGACGGCGCGCGCTCCGGCCCGGGGCCCGTCGAGGTCGCGCGGTCCCGGTCAAGCCACCCATTCTGACAAAGGCACCCAGGTGGATGCGGGCGAATGCGCAGACCCGGGCTGCCTACCATCAGGTCATGTCCGGTCCCGAGGTCGAATCCGTGGCGCCCGGCCTGGTGGTGGCCTTCGACCTCGACATGACGCTCATCGACACGGTCCCGGGGTTCGCCGACACCCTCGTGGCGCTCGGTGACGAGCTCGGGGTCGAGTTCCCCGTGGCGGAGATGACCGCGCGTCTCGGGCCCCCTCTGAACCTCCTCCTGGCCGAGCACCTGGAGCCCGAGCGGATCGGGCCGGCCGTGGACCGCTTCCGCGAGCTGTACGTCGAGCACGCCATCGCCCCCGTCGTGGCGCTTCCCGGCGCGGTGGCCGCGCTGGCCGCCGTACGGCGGCACGGCGGGCGGGTCGTGGTGGTGACGGGCAAGTTCGGCCCGAACGCCCAGCGACACGTCGACCATCTCGCGCTCGACGTCGACGTGGTCGCAGGCAAGGTCTGGGGCATCGGCAAGGCCGAGGTGCTGCGCGCCGAGGCAGCCTCGATCCTGGTGGGCGACCACGTGCACGACGTCGAGGGGGCCCGGGCGGCCGGAGTGCTGAGCGTGTCGGTGCTCACGGGAGGGTGCACGGAGGAGGAGCTGCTCGCGGCCGGCACCGACGTGGTGCTCGCGGACCTCACCGTCTTCCCGGCCTGGCTCGACGACCATCTGGTCGACCCCGGCCGCAAACCCCGTTGACCGGCGGTTGTCACGGGCGTCTAGGCTTCACCGCGCCGCAACCCTGCGGCGTGGTGAGTAGAGGAACGTAGCGTGCCCACTGGCAAGGTGAAGTGGTTCGACGCCGAGAAGGGCTTCGGCTTCCTGTCCCAAGAGGACGGACCCGACGTCTACGTGCGCAGCGACGCGTTGCCTGAGGGGATCACCACGCTCAAGCCCGGCACCCGCGTGGAGTTCGGCATCGCCCAGGGCCGCCGCGGCGACCAGGCGCTCCAGGTGCGGATCATCGACGCGCCCGCGTCGGTCGTGCGCAACCAGCGCAACGCGCAACGCCGCTCACCCGAGGAGATGGTCCCCATCGTGGAGGACCTGATCCGCCTGCTCGACGGCGTCGGCGAGGCCTACCGCCACGGCCGCCACCCCGACCGCCGGACGGCCGCCCCGGTGGCCAAGCTCCTCCGCGCCCTGGCCGACCAGCTCGAGTTGTAGGTGGGCTACCCCCCGCTCGCCGTCCGTGACGTTTCGGTCGACTCCGGGGCCTCCGGACCGACCACTTCGTCACGGACGACGGGGGCACGGCGGGTCCGCTGCGGCGCGCTGACCAGCACGAGCACCGCCCACGCGGTCAGGCAGGCGCACGCGAGCGACAGACCGAGCACCGGCCGCAGCGGCATCGCGATGCCCACGAAGCCACCGATCACCCACGCCAGCTGCAGCGTGGTGTCGCTCCGCGCGAAGGCGCTGGTGCGCACCCGCTCGGGGACGTCGCGCTGGATCGTGGAGTCCAGCGACAGCTTGGCGAGCGACTGCGAGAGCCCTGCGGTGAGGCCGACCAGGATCAGCGTGAGCAGGCCGTAGAACACGGCCGCGAGCAGCACGATGACCACGTCGGCGACCAGCGCGATCACCACGGTCAGGGCAGGGTTGACCCGCTTGAGGATCGACGCCAGGGCGATGCCGAGGGTGTTGCCCAGCCCCGCGGCGCCGATCACGATGCCGAGCAGCACCTCGGGCCGCCAGTCGCCGATCGGATGGTCGCGCAGCAGGAACGCCATGAACATCGTCAAGAAGCCCGACAGCCAGCGCGGGCCGCAGTTGGCGCGCAGGGCGAACGACACGGTCCCGGGGATCCGCATGCGTGGCCGTCCGCGCCGCGGGCCGGGCGTGGACTCACCCGGGACCAGCACCGCCTCGTCCTCGCCGAAGTCGGAGTCGACCTGGGGAGGCAGGCGGATCGCCCAGATCGTCGCGAGCACGAACAGCACGAAGGCGTAGCGCAGCGACCACTCCGGACCGGCGATCGAGGCCAGGGCCGCGATCGGCGCGGAGATCGTCGCCCCGACGACGCCCGCCAGCGACAGCCTGCCGTTGGCCTTGACCAGCGTCAGCGACTCAGGCAGGAGGCGGGGTACGGCGGCCGCCCGCGTCACGCCGTACGCCTTGGAGGACACCAGGCACCCCAGCGCGATCGGGAACATCCACGTCGACTCGCTCGCGATGATCCAGGCCAGCCACCACGCGAGGAAGGCCCGGATCGCCATGGTCGCGCCGATCGCCCAGCGTCGGCCGTGGCTGAAGCGGTCGAGGAACGGTCCGATCAGCGGCGCCACGATCGCGAACGGCAGCATCGTGAGACCGAGGAAGAGCGCGACCTGGCCGCGTGCCTCGCCGGTGGGCACCTGGAAGAACAGTGTCCCGGCGAGGGAGATCGCCACCGCCGCGTCCCCGGCGGTGTTGAAGGCGTGCATCTCGATCAGCCGCGACAGGCCCGAGGAGTCGGCCCCCTCGGCAGCCGCCGCGCGCCGGGCGCCACGCAAGGTTGACCGGCCGGCCCGACCGGTGACCTTGGCCGCCCCCCGGACGCCGCGGCCCGTGGCCCGCGCGCCGGTGCCCAGTGCCTTGCCGACCTTCGCCCCGCGCCCCGGAGGCGCGGGCTCGGGGCCGGAGGACGCCGTCATGTTCCTATCCTGCCCTGACGCCCCGACCCTGGCTCGTGACCGCGGCCTCTCCGGCCCGGGGTGTCCCCGCTCTGACGGCGCAGCCGGCCGTACGCGATGATGGGGCCGTGACGACGACGGTGCGGGTCAAGGAGGACCCCGCGGCCTCGGCCGCGGTGTCGGTGGCCCAGGACGCGCTGGTGGCCGACGTCGGTCCCGACGACGTGGGCCAGCACCTCGGCACCTTCGTGGAGGCCGAGAGGGTGGTCACCCACCTCTTCGACTGCACCCGTCGCGGGTACGCCGGGTGGCGTTGGGCGGTGACCGTCGCGCGGGCGAGCCGACAGCGCCACGTCACGGTCGACGAGATCGTCCTGATTCCCGGGGAGGCGGCGATCGTCGCTCCCGAGTGGGTGCCCTACCGCGAACGCATCAAGCCCGGCGACCTTTCTCCGGGCGACCTCCTGCCGGTCGCGGACGACGATCCGCGTCTGGTGCCCACCTACTTCTTCGGAGACGACTCCCTCGACGCCGACGAGAAGGCCCAGGTACGCCAGGTCGCCGCCGATCTGGGGCTCGGCCGGGTGCGCACGCTCTCCCCGGAGGGGCGCGAGCAGGCCGCACAGCGCTGGTACGACGGAGCGGGCGGGCCCGAGGCGCCGCTCGCGCAGTCCGCACCCCAGCCGTGCCGCAGCTGCGGCTTCCTGGTCCGGCTGGCCGGCCCCCTCGCCGACTCCTTCGGCGTGTGCGCCAACGGCGATGCCAACGACGACGGCCGCGTCGTCTCGATGGACCACGGCTGCGGGGCCCACTCCGAGGTGCGGCTGGCCCGCAAGCACGAGCCTCCTCCGCTCCCCCTCCCGGTCCTCGACACCCTCACCGACGAGATCGTCCCGCTCTGATCATCTGGGCTGCCGCGTAGTGCTCTGTTGGTCGAGGAGTCGTCTCCTCGGTGGTGCTGGCAACGTGTCGGCGCCTCGTTCCTCGGCCCCGATGACTCAACCAGCGGGGCTGCGGTCAGTGCCGTCGGCGGCGAGAGCGGGCGGTCTTGCGGCGGCGGCAGTACTCGAGCCCGATGAGGCCTAGGCCGACCCCCGCCAGGCAGGTCCACAGCCACCAGGTCCGGTCGGCCTCGGCGAGCGAGCCCCAGAACGGGAGCAGACCCAGGAAGGCCAGGAGCCAGACCCCGATGCCGACCTGCACCGTGCGGATTCCGTCCACGTCGAGGGGCTCCACGTCGGCGACCAGATAGATGCGGCCGCCGATCTCGTGGGCGCCGGGCTCGGGGGAGTGCTCCACGCCAGCACGGTAGCCCAATCAGCACGTTTCCCGAACGCGTGGCGCCCACCCCTCGGGCCCTGACGCTGCCATGCTGCCCCCGTGAGCAACCAGGACACCTCCGGCACGCCCACCCCGTCCGCCTCACCGTCCGGGCCCCCGAGCGGCGCTCTGGACCGGTTCTTCAAGATCAGCGAGCGTGGCTCCACCGTCGAGCGGGAGTTCCGCGGCGGCGTGGTCACCTTCTTCACGATGGCCTACATCATCGTGCTGAACCCGCTCATCCTCGGGTTCGTCGCGGACGGTGACGGCAAGTTCCTCGGCGGCGGCGACGCACCCAACCTGGCCGCCATCGCGGCCGGCACCTCGCTCGTCGCCGGCGTGATGACCATCCTCATGGGCGTCGTGGCCAACTACCCCCTTGCCCTGGCCACCGGGCTCGGGCTCAACGCCTTCGTGGCGGTGGCGATCGCCACTCAGATGACCTGGGCGGACGCCATGGGACTGGTCGTCCTCGAGGGCGTCGTGATCCTGGTGCTGGTGCTCACGGGCTTCCGCGAAGCCGTCTTCCACGCGGTCCCCAGCGAGCTCAAGGTCGCGATCTCGGTCGGCATCGGCCTGTTCATCGCGCTGATCGGGTTCGTCGACGCCGGGTTCGTACGCCGGACCCAGGTCGGCCCCGTGCCGGTCACCCTCGGCCCCTCGGGCAGCCTCGAGGGCTGGCCGGTCTTCGTGTTCTGCTTCGGGCTGTTCCTGGTCATCGCGCTGTGGGTGCTCAAGGTGCGTGGGGCCATCTTCATCTCGATCGTGGCGACCACGCTGCTCGCGATCGTCGTCGAGGCGATCGCCAAGATCGGCCCGATGGTGGGCGCTGACGGCGCCTTCAACCCCCACGGGTGGAACCTCAACCTCCCGGCCTGGCCCGACAAGATCGTCGACACCCCGGACTTCGGCACCCTCGGGGAGTTCAACCTCCTCGGCTCGTTCGAGCAGGTGGGAGTGGTGTCCGCCCTGTTGTTGGTCTTCACCCTGATGCTGGCCGACTTCTTCGACACGATGGGCACGATGACGGCGATCGGCGCCGAGGCCGGTCTCCTCGACGAGGACGGCGTACCGCCCAACACCCAGCGCATCCTGATCGTCGACTCCGTCGCGGCCATCGGCGGTGGTGTGGGTGGCGTCTCGTCCAACACGTCCTACATCGAGTCGGCGTCGGGGGTCGGCGAGGGTGCGCGCACCGGCCTCGCGTCGGTGTTCACCGGCATCTTGTTCCTGCTGTCGATCTTCCTGGCGCCGCTGGTCAACATCATCCCGAGCGAGGCCGCGGTGCCTGCCCTGGTGCTGGTCGGCTTCCTGATGATGCAGCAAGTCCGGGGGATCGACTGGGAGGACCTCGAGGTCGCGATCCCGGCGTTCCTCGCGATCGTGCTGATGCCGTTCACCTACTCGATCACGGTCGGCATCGGCGCGGGCTTCCTGGCCTATGTGTTCATCAAGCTGATCAAGGGCAAGGCCGCCACCGTGCACCCGCTCATGTGGGTGGTCGCGGCGATGTTCGTCCTCTACTTCGCGATCCACCCGATCACGCGCCTGCTGACCTAAGGGGACAGGCGCCTCCTCAACCACCAGAGGTACGAAGGAATAGTTAGCCGGGCTAATGAGTTATGCTCACGACATGCCCACCGTCGAGAAGGCCGCCCGCAGCAATGCCGGGCTGGCCAGCGAGCTGCGAGTCTCGGTGATGCGGCTGCGCCGTCGCCTGGTCGCCGAGCGCAGCCCCGACAACGAGCTCAGCATCAGCCAGATGGCCGTGCTGGCGGCGCTGTACCGCCAGGGCGAGCAGACGATCGGCGACCTGGCCGCCGACGAGCGCGTCCAGCCGCCCAGCATGACCCGCTCGATCAACACCCTCGAGGCGGGGGGCTACGTCGTCCGCCGCCCACACGAGTCCGACGGCCGCCAGGTGCTGGTGGCCCTCTCCGAGCTCGGGGTGGCCACGATCCGGGCCGACCGCGCCCGTCGCGACGCCTGGCTGGCTTGCCGCCTCTCCGACCTGACCTCCGAGGAGCGGGCGGTGCTGCGCCAGGCAGCCCCCATCCTCGAAGCACTCTCCCGCAAGGACTGATCCACACGAGCCCCACGTTCAAATCGCTCCGCAACCCGAACTACCGCAAGTACGCCGTCGGCAGCGTCGTCTCCAACACCGGCACCTGGATGCAGCGTGTCGCCCAGGACTGGCTGGTCCTGCAACTGACCGCGGGCAGCGGCACGGCGCTCGGCATCACCACCGGCCTGCAGTTCCTGCCGGTGCTGCTCCTCTCGCCGTACGCCGGAGTGGTCGCCGACCGTGTCTCCAAGCGGCGCCTGCTCCAGGTCACCCAGGCGACCATGGCCGCGGCCTCGCTGATGCTCGGCGTGATCACGGTGCTGGGTGTCGTGGAGGTGTGGCACGTCTACGTGCTGGCCTTCGCCTTCGGCGTCGGCTCGGCGTTCGACGCCCCGGCCCGTCAGGCCTTCGTTCCCGAGATGGTCGATCGCGACGAGGTCACCAACGCGGTCGGGCTGAACTCCGCCGCCTTCAACATCGCACGGATCCTCGGTCCGGCGCTCGCGGGTCTGATGATCGGTGCGCTCGGCAGCGGGGCGGGAGCCACCGGCTGGGTGATCCTGGTCAACGCGGTGTCCTACATCGCGGTGATCGGCCAGCTCCAACGCATGGACCCCCGTCTGCTGCACCCGGCCGAGCGGGTGGCGCGGACCCCCGGACTGTTGCTCGACGGCGTCCGCTACGTCCGGAGCCAGCCGAAGATGCTGATGGTGCTCGTCCTCGTCTTCTTCGCCGGCACGTTCGGGATGAACTTCCAGATCACCTCCGCCCTGATGGCCACCGAGGTGTTCGGCAAGGGTGCGGGCGAGTTCGGTCTGCTCGGCTCCTTCCTGGCCGTCGGCTCGCTCGCCGGTGCCCTGATGTCGGCTCGCCGCACCTCGATCCGCCTGCGTCTCCTCGTCGTCTCCGGGCTCGCCTTCGGCGCGGCGGAGATCGCGGCGGGGCTGATGCCCGGCTACGTGCTCTTCGCGCTGATCTGCCCGGTGATCGGGTTTGCGACCCTGACGCTCCTCAACTCCGCCAACGCCACGATGCAACTCGAGTCCGACCCGGTCTACCGGGGTCGCGTGATGGCGCTCTACATGACGATCGTGATGGGCGGCACGCCGCTCGGGTCGCCGATCATCGGGTGGGTGGGGGAGACCTTCGGCGCCCGGTGGACCCTGATCCTCGGCGGCGCCCTGGTGATCGTGGGCGTCGGGCTCGCCTGCCTGGTGCTGCTGCGCACGTCCGGCCGCCCGCTGCGCACCCGCCCCGGGCTGGAGCCGGGCGCCGAGACGGCCGAGGAGCTGGCCACCGCCTCCTGACGGCGTTTTGACCCTGGTTGGAGCGGGCGAGTAACCTCAATTCTCGTGTCTGGGACGACCAGACCCGTTGCGCGTGCCCAAATCCGAGCAGGGAAGCGAGACCCCCGTTCTCACCGGGCCGCCCACCGCAGGCACACTGCACGAGCAGCATGATCGTGCCCGGCAAGGCGCTGGGTACTGAGAGAAGCCAAGAAAGGGAACCACCCACGGTGCCCACCATCAACCAGCTGGTCCGCAAGGGCCGCCAGGACAAGGCGTCGAAGACCAAGACGCCGGCCCTCAAGGGCTCTCCCCAGCGACGTGGCGTCTGCACGCGCGTCTACACCACCACCCCGAAGAAGCCGAACTCCGCCCTTCGCAAGGTAGCCCGCGTGCGCCTGTCGAGCGGCGTCGAGGTGACGGCGTACATCCCGGGCGTGGGCCACAACCTCCAGGAGCACTCCATCGTGCTCGTCCGCGGCGGCCGGGTGAAGGACCTCCCCGGCGTCCGCTACAAGA
>CAZIVD010000086.1:0-19031 GCA_964542635.1 uncultured Nocardioides sp.
GCAGGTTGGCGTGCCGGTCGACGCGGAACTCGATCTTGCCGCCCTTGATGTCGGAGACGGCCTTGGCGACGTCCGGGGTGACCGTGCCGGTCTTGGGGTTCGGCATCAAGCCACGGGGGCCGAGCACCCGGCCGAGACGGCCGACCTTGCCCATCATGTCGGGAGTGGCTACGACGGCGTCGAAGTCCAGCCAGCCGCCGGCGACCTTCTCGATGAGCTCGTCGCCGCCGACCACGTCGGCACCGGCCTCGCGGGCGGCCTCTGCCTTGTCGGCGTTCGCGAAGACCAGGACCCGGGCGGTCTTGCCGGTGCCGTGCGGCAGGTTGACCGTGCCGCGAACCATCTGGTCGGCCTTGCGCGGGTCCACGCCGAGGCGCATCACGACGTCGACGGTCTCGTCGAACTTCTTCTTGCTGGCGCCCTTGGCGATCTTGATCGCCGCCAACGGGGCGTAGACGGTGGCCTTGTCGTAGGACTCGGCCGCGGCCCGGTAGCTCTTGCTGCGCTGCATGTCTGGTTCTCTTTCCTTCAGGTCTTCCAGGTGTGGTCAGCGGGCCAGCGCGGCCCTGCCACGGGGATCAGGAGCGAGACGCTCGGTCCACTCCTGCTCGGGACGGCAGCGTGGCGCGGTGCGGCACGCTCGTCCCATGGACGGAGGTCAGCCGTCGACGGTCACGCCCATGGAGCGAGCGGTGCCTTCGACGATCTTCATCGCGGCTTCCTCGTCGTTGGCGTTGAGGTCGGGGAGCTTGGTGCGCGCGATCTCGCGGACCTGGTCCTTGGTGAGCTTGCCGACCTTGTCCTTGTGCGGGACCGAGGAGCCCTTCTGCAGACCGGCGGCCTTCTTGATCAGCTCCGCAGCCGGAGGGGTCTTCGTGATGAAGGTGAAGGAGCGGTCCTCGTAGATCGTGATCTCGACCGGGATCACGTTGCCGCGCATGGACTCGGTCTGGGCGTTGTAGGCCTTGCAGAAGTCCATGATGTTCACGCCGTGGGGACCCAGGGCGGTACCGACCGGCGGGGCGGGCGTCGCAGCGCCGGCCTGGAGCTGCACCTTGACGAGGGCAGCGATCTTCTTCTTGGGAGGCATCTCTCAACTTTCTCTCGTGGTCCTGACGAGGGCCCGTGCCCTCTGCCACTGGTGGTGCTGGCTGCCCGTGGGCAACCTGGTCATTGTGCCTGGTGTTGGGGTACGGCGGCCAATCGGGGTTGGCTTGTTACTCGCCGGGTCTCGAGACGGGTCAGACTCGTTGAATTTGCGAGAAGCTGAGCTCGACGGGGGTCTCGCGGCCGAAGATCTCGACGAGGGCCTTCACGCGCTGGGCCTCGGGGTTGATCTCGGTAATGGTCGCGTGCAGGGTCGCGAACGGCCCGTCGACGACCATCACGGAGTCGGAGACTTCGAAGTCCGCGACCTCGACCGGCTTCTTGGCGGCGGCGCCCGCGCCCGGCGTACCGGTGCCCGCGGAGGCTGCGGCGGCCGTGGCGATCACGGTCGGCGCCAGCATGCTCTCCACCTCGGCCATGCTCAGCGGCACGGGCTGGTGGCTGTGGCCCACGAAGCCGGTCACCGACGGGGTGTGCCGGACGGCCGCCCACGACTCGTCGGTGAGGTCCATCCGGACCAGGACGTAGCCGGGGAGCACCGTGCGCTTGACCATCTTGCGCTGGCCGTTCTTGATCTCCGCGACCTCCTCGGTCGGGACCACGATTTCGTGGATGTAGTCCTCCATGTGGAGGGAGGAGATGCGGTTCTCGAGGTTGGCACGGACGCGGTTCTCCATGCCGGAGTAGGTGTGCACCACGAACCACTCGCCAGGCTTGGCGTAGAGCTCGCGACGGAACTCCTCGAGCGGGTCGTCCTCGACGGCCTCTCCCTCAGCGTCATCGTCGTCCGCGTCATCGTCGTCCGCCTCGGCGTCGTCCGCGGCGTCGTCCGCGGCGTCCTCCGCCAGCGCCTCGTCTGCCTCGTCGGCGGCCGCGACCTCGGCCTCGGCGTCGCCGGCGGCATCCTCAGCGGCGGCGGTCGGGTCGTCGACCTGCTGCGCGTCGTCCGCGAGGCCGGCATCGGCCCCTTCCTGGACCTCGGCCTCGGCGACGACGGGCTCGGCCAGCGTCGAGCTCGGCTCGTCGGTCAGGGCCGCGGTCTCCTCGGCGGCCTCGTCGGCGGCTTCCTCGAGCTCCTCGGACTGGTCCTGCCCGGGCTGGTCCTGCTCGGGCTCGTACTGCTCGGACACGTGCTGCTCCATCACTGCTGGGTGCGGGTGTTGCGGATCTGGTCGGGACTGCGACGGACGGCTACTGGGTGCCCCCGCCGGCGAAGACCCAGAACACGAGCTTGCCGAACCCCAGGTCGAGCAGCGAGACGATCCCGATCATCACGAGCACGAACACCATGACCACCAGGAAGTAGGTGATCAGCTGCTCCTGGGTGGGCCACACGACCTTGCGGAGCTCGGCGACGACCTGTCGGTAGAACGTGGGCAGGCTGGTGCGCTTGTGAGCGTCACGCTGCACGGCCTTGCTGTCCGACACTGATTCACCTCTCCTGGGACGGTCCCGGCGCCGGGCCTCCGGCGCGCCGCGGTCGCGTCCGCTTCGTTCGTTGTTCGCAGGGCACGAGGGACTTGAACCCCCAACCTTCGGTTTTGGAGACCGATGCTCTGCCAGTTGAGCTAGTGCCCTCCGGTGCGGCTCCCGGGGCAGGCGCGAGCCTGTGGAGACCACCAAGGACGCAGTCTACGGTGCCCCCGGAGCAGCCGTCCAAACCGCCTCGGTCCGGGGCGGGTCGACCGCCCTACGATGGGCGGCATGACGGCCGACCCCCACCCTGCCCCTGCCACCGGATCTCCTCGCGACCGCCGGGTGTCCGAGCGCCTTGGTGCCATCGCCGAGTCGGCGACGTTGAAGGTCGATGCGAAGGCCAAGTCGCTCAAGGCGGAGGGCCGACCGGTGATCGGCTTCGGCGCCGGCGAGCCCGACTTCCCGACCCCTGACTACATCGTGGAGGCCGCGGTGGAGGCCTGCCGCGACCCGCGCAACCACCGCTACACCCCGGCGGGCGGGCTGCCCGAGCTGCGCAAGGCGATCGCGGACAAGACCCGGCGCGACAGCGGCTATGCCGCCGACCCGTCTCAGGTCCTGGTCACCAACGGGGGGAAGCAGGCGATCTACGAGGCGTTCGCGGCCATGGTCGACCCGGGCGACGAGGTGATCGTCCCCGCGCCCTACTGGACCACCTACCCCGAGGCGATCCAGCTCGCCGGAGGGACCGCCGTACCCGTGCTGGCGGACGACTCCCAGGGCTACAAGGTGACCGTCGAGCAGCTCGAGGCGGCCCGCACCCCGCGCACCAAGGTGCTGCTGTTCGTCTCGCCGTCCAACCCGACCGGTGCGGTCTACACCGCCGACGAGATCCGGGCGATCGGCCGCTGGGTCGAGGACCACCAGCTGTGGGTGCTGACGGACGAGATCTACGAGCACCTCGTCTACGACGGGGTCGAGACCGGGTCGATTCCCGTGCTGTGCCCCTACCTCGCCGACAACTGCGTGATCGTGAACGGCGTCGCGAAGACGTACGCCATGACCGGATGGCGGGTGGGGTGGATGATCGGCCCGCCCGACCTGATCAAGGCCTCGGCGAACCTCCAGTCGCACGCGACCTCCAACGTCGCGAACGTCTCCCAGCGGGCTGCCCTGGCTGCGGTCTCCGGCGACCTCTCGGCAGTCGAGGACATGAAGGCCGCGTTCGACCGGCGCCGGCACACGATCGTCCGGATGCTGAACGAGATCGCCGGCGTCAGCTGCCCGATGCCCGAGGGCGCCTTCTATGCCTTCCCCCGGGTGACCGGTCTGCTGGGGCGCGAGTACGACGGGCGGCTCGTCGAGAGCTCCGCCGACCTGTCGGAGTACATCCTCGACGCGGCCGAGGTGGCGGTCGTGCCCGGCGAGGCCTTCGGTGCGCCGGGCTACCTGCGGCTGTCCTACGCCCTGGGCGACGACGACCTGGTCGAGGGGATCACGCGGCTGCAGAAGCTCTTCGGCCTCGGTGACTGACGCGGCACCGCGGGTGCGAGACGTCGTCTCGCTGCCCAAGGCGCACCTGCACCTGCACTTCACCGGCTCCATGCGCCACTCGACGCTCATCGAGCTCGCCCATCGCGACGGCATCGTCTTGCCCGACGCCCTCGAGGAGGACTGGCCTCCGCGTCTGTCGGCCGCGGACGAGAAGGGCTGGTTCCGCTTCCAGCGGCTCTACGACGTGGCCCGGTCGGTGCTGCGCACGCCCGACGACGTGCGCCGGCTGGTGCTGGAAGCGGCAGAGGACGACCTGCGCGACGGGGGTCGTTGGCTCGAGATCCAGGTCGACCCGTCCGGGTACGCCGCCCGCTTCGGCGGCATCACCGCCTTCACCGACCTCGTGCTCGACTGCGTGCGCGACGCGTCGGACCGCACCGGGCTCGGCATCGCGGTGGTGATCGCCGCGAACCGCACGCGGCATCCGCTCGACGCCCGCACGCTGGCCCGCCTCGCGGCGCAGTACGCCGGCCGCGGCGTGGTCGGCTTCGGGCTCTCCAACGACGAACGGCGTGGGGTCACGGCCGAGTTCGCGCCGGCGTTCTCGATCGCGGAGCGCGCGGGACTGGCGCTCGTGCCCCACGGCGGGGAGCTGGTCGGGCCTGCGTCCGTACGGACCTGCGTGGAGGTACTGCACGCCGGCCGGCTCGGCCACGGCATCCGCTCCGTCGAGGACCCCGACCTCCTCGCGCAGATCGTGGACGCAGGCATCGCGCTGGAGGTGTGTCCCGTCTCCAATGTCGCGCTGGGCGTCTACTCCGACCTCACCTCGGTGCCGCTCCCCGAGCTCCTGGACGCCGGGGCAAGGGTGGCGCTGGGGGCTGACGACCCCCTGCTCTTCGGGTCGCGACTGGCCGGCCAGTACGCCACGATGCGGGCCGCCCACGAGCTCGACGACCACCAGCTGGCGGAGCTGGCCCGGTCGTCGTTCCGGGCGTCGTACGCGCCGGCGGAGCGGGTCTCCGCGTGGTTGGCCGAGGTGGACGCCTGGGAGTCGGCGCCCCCAGGGCCTGGGCGGCCTGGTTTGTGATCGTTCCTACACGTTCGTGGGGTTTGCACCGACGCCAAACCCCTGGAACACCCGGCCGACCGGGGATTTCGCGCGGCAGCGTGGCGCGCCGTTCCAGGCAGTCCCGGCCGACCGGGGACTCCGCGCGGCAGCGTGGCGCGCAGCGACACGCTCGCGCCATTCAGTTCAAAGCGAGCAGCCGAGGAGCACGGGCTCGTTGACGAGGGTGATGCCGAAGCGGGCGTGGACGCCGTCGCGGAGCTCGCGGGCGAGGTCCAGCAGCTGAGCGGTGGTCGCGCCGCCGCGGTTGGTCAGCGCCAGGGTGTGCTTCGTGGACAGCGAGACGGGGCCGCGGGCATAGCCCTTCGCGAAGCCGGCGTGCTCGATCAGCCACGCGGCGCTGGTCTTGACCGAGCCGTCGGGCTGCGGCCAGGCGGGTGCCCCTTCGGGCACCGCCTCAGCGGCAACGACCGGGTTGGTGAAGAAGGACCCGGCGCTCCAGGTGTCGTGGTCGTCGGGGTCGAGCACCATGCCCTTGCGCGTCCGCAGGGTCAGCACGGCCTCGCGCACCGACTCGAGCAGCGCCCGCTCGCCGACCTCGAGATTGAGGGTGCGCGCCAGCTCGGCGTACCCGATCGGTGGACCCTGGGTGCCGAGCGGCAGCTGGAAGGCCACCTCGAGGACGACGTGCCGGCCCGGGTCGGCCTTGAAGCGGCTGGTCCGGTAGCCGAAGCCGCAGTCCGCCGCGAAGAAGGTGCGGACGCCGCGCAGCACCCGGTCCCAGACCCGGACCGAGGCGATGGTCTGGGAGACCTCCTGGCCGTACGCGCCGACGTTCTGGATCGGCGTGGCGCCGACCAGGCCGGGGATGCCCGAGAGCGCCTCGACGCCGCTCCACCTGCTCCGTACGGCGAGCGCGACGAAGGCATCCCACGGCTCCCCCGCCGCGACCGTCACCGTCGCCCCCGAGCACGACGCCTCGACGTCGGCCTCGAGGTCGCTGACGACCCCGCGGGTGGCCACCTCGACGACGGTGCCGTCGAAGCCGGAGTCGGCCACGACCAGATTGCTTCCCCCGCCCAGGACGAGCACCGGCTCGCCGCTCGCGTCAGCCGCCCCGACCGCCTCGACCAGCTCCGCCTCAGTCTCCGCCCGAACCCACCGGCGCACCGGTCCGCCGAGGCGCAGGGTCGTGTGGTCGGCGAGCCGGCGTGAGCCGAGTTCAGCCTGGATCCACCGATCCTTCGCCTGCTGCGCGCCCCCATCCGGGCGCCGATCGGCGGATCCAGGCTCAGGCACGGACCAGGGCCTTCGGTGCCCCGAGCACCTTCTGACCGTCGCAGGTCACCTCGAGCAGGATCGTGGCGATCCCGTCGGCGACGTCCTTCACCGTGCCGGCGACGACGAGGTCGACGCCCCCGTCGGTGTCGGGGACGATAACGGGGTTGGTGAACTTGCAGCCGAGCTCGACCACCTCCGCACCGCCGGTCCAGGTGGCGACGGCGCGGGCGGCGAGGGCCATCGTGAACATGCCGTGCGCGATCACGCCCGGCAGCCCGACGGCGGTGGCGATGCGGTCGGACCAGTGGATCGGGTTGAAGTCGCCGCTCGCGCCGGCGTACCTCACCAGGTCGGAGCGGCGTACGGCGTAGGTCTGCGGCTCGAGGACTGCTCCCGCGGCCAACTCGGCGAGGGGGGTGCTCATGCCGGAACTCCTCGATGCACCAGCGTCGCGGTCGCCGTGCAGACGAGGTCGCCGGAGTCGTCGCGGATCTCGCTGCGAGTCCCGATGATGTCGTTGCCGCCGATCTGGCGCAGCGAGGCGACGGAGAGCGTCGCGGTGAGCAGGTCCCCCAGGGCGAGCGGCCGCTCGTAGGCGAACCGCTGCTCCCCGTGCACGATGCGCGAGAGGTCGATGCCGACCTCGTCGAGGAAGGCGTTCATCGCCTCGAAGGCCATCACGATCGGGAACGTCGCCGGGATCGGGGTCTCGGCCGAGCCGGTCGCGGCAGCGAGCTCGCGCACCTTCTGCGCTGACACCCGGTAGGGGCTGGTCGGCGGGAACTCCCGGCCGACGAGGGCTGGACCCACAGGAGCTGGGCCTACGGAAGCGGGGTCGACAGCCATGTCCGCCACCCTAGTGACTACATGACAACGACCCGCTCGGACGTCCGAGCGGGCCGCGATGAGAGACAGAGATCAGCGCGTCTCGCGGTGCGGGGTGTGCTTGCGGCAACGCCGGCAGAACTTCGACAGCTCCATGCGGTCGGGGTCGTTGCGCCGGTTCTTCTTGGTGATGTAGTTCCGCTCCTTGCACTCAGTGCAGGCGAGCGTGATCTTCGGGCGGACGTCGCTGGTCTTGCTGGCCACGGGGTTTTCCTTCGGTCGGTGCGGTGCGCAGTCGTGCAGTAGCGGGGGCGGGATTCGAACCCGCGACACCACGATTATGAGCCGTGTGCTCTAACCACCTGAGCTACCCCGCCGCCGGGACGGCTCCCCGCCACTGCGGACGGGTCGCTTCCCAGAGCCCCTTTACGGAATCGAACCGTAGACCTTCTCCTTACCATGGAGACGCTCTGCCGACTGAGCTAAAGGGGCAACGACCGACGAGAATACACAGCCGCGTCGGCGTTCTGGAAATCGACCGAGGGCCTCACCGCACCCGCTGGGCGGCCCCCCGACGATGGCATCCGACGAGGTGGTCGTCGACGATCCCGACGGCCTGCATCAGGGCATACATCGTGGTCGGCCCGACGAAGGCGTAGCCCTTCTTCTTCAGCGCCTTCGACAGGGCCGTCGACTCGGGAGAGACCGCCACCATCTCCTCCGTCGTCTCCGGTGCCGGGTCGACCTCAGGGCGGAAGCCCTCGATGAACGCCGACAGCCCACCCTCGTCGCGCAGGGCCACCGTCGCGCGGGCATTAGTGATGGCCGCGTCGATCTTGAGGCGGTTGCGGACGATGCCGGCGTCGGCCATCAGGCGGGCCCGATCAGCGTCGTCGTACGCCGCCACCGTGTCGGCGTCGAACTCCGCGAACGCGGCCCGGAACGCGGGGCGCTTGTTGAGGATCGTCAGCCAGGACAGCCCCGACTGGAAGGCCTCCAGCGTCAGCCGCTCGAGGTACGCCGCCTCGCCGTGGACCGGCATCCCCCACTCGGAGTCGTGATAGGCGAGGTTCACGGGATGGCTCGCGGCCCAGGGGCACCGCGCGAGCCCGTCGTCACCGACGATCGGTCCGCTCATGGGGTGATGGTGGCAGTCGCACCAACAGCCGGGGTCAGCGGTACTCCGGGTTCTCCCAGTCGAACCGCGTGCCGGCGTTCCACTCGGAGCGCTGGTTGCCGTACGCCGGCACGCCGCCGGCGTCCTTGAGCATCCTCGCCAGGTGCATGAGGTTCCAGGTCATGAAGGTCGTATTGCGATTGGTGAAGTCGTTCTCCGGCCCTCCACTGCCCGGGTCGAGGTAGGACGGACCGGGGCCGGCCTCCCCGATCCACCCGGCGTCGGCGTTGGGCGGGATCGTGTAGCCCACGTGCTGGAGGCTGTAGAGGATGTTCATCGCGCAGTGCTTGATGCCGTCCTCGTTGCCGGTGATCAGGCAGCCGGCGACCCTTCCGTAGTAGAGATACTGCCCCTGGTCGTTGAGCATCCCGCTGAGGGAGTAGAGCCGCTCGATCAACTGCTTGGTGATGCTCGAGTTGTCGCCCAGCCAGATCGGTCCGGCCACGACCAGGATGTCGCTGGCCAGGATGCCCGGGGAGAGGTCGGGCCACGCGTCGCGCTCCCAGCCGTGCTCGCGCATGTCCGGATAGACACCGGTGGCCACGTCGTGGTCGACGAGCCTGAGGATGTCGACGTCCACCCCGTGCTTGCGCATGAGGGCCGCGCTGGCGTCCACCAGGCCCTGGGTGTGACTCGGCTCCGGGCTCCGCTTGAGCGTGCAGTTCACGTAGGTCGCTCGCAGGCCGGTGAAGTCGTACGAGGAGGCAGTGGTCATCGGCCCACTCTCGTCCCGTCCTGAGGGTCGAGGCAACGAGCCGCCTCCCGGGGATCGAGGCTCAGCCGCGCGGCTGGAGGCGCGCGTTCGGCAGCGGTGGCGCGGGGATCGGGGGCAGGTGGTCGCCGACGACGACCCCGAACCGTCCATCGGCGACGTCCTGGCTGTCGCCCACGACGCCGCCGTCGCCGGTGATCTGGGCCTGCCATTCGGCCCGGAAGCCGACGATCTCCTCGTGGGTGCGACCGATGAAGTTCCACCACATCACGATCCGCTCGCCGAACGGTGGACCCCCGAGCAGCAGGAGGCGGCTGCCCTCGATCGCCTCCAGGCGGATCGAGGCGGATCCGGGCTCCACAGAGGCCAGCTCGGCCGGCTTCACCTGCTGCCCGTCCACGGTCACCGACCCCGTGTCGAGCAGGAAGCCGTGCTCGAACGCCTCGTCCACGTCGAGATCGAGGACGGCTCCCGGCTCCAACGTCACCTCGGCTCCCAGCAAGGGCGTGGCGGTGTCGACGGGCGAGGAGTGGCCGAGCGCCCTGCCCAGGAACACCCGGGCCTGCCAACCGGCATCCGACAGCGTCGGTGGCGCGTAGTGGTCGAAGCCCGCCGGGGCGTCCCGAGCGTGGTCGGGCAGGGCCACCCAGAGCTGGACGCCGTGCAGCGTGCCGGTCGTCGCCGTCGACACCTCGGAGTGGCTGACGCCGTGGCCCCCGGTCATCAGGTTGAGCTCGCCGGGCCGCACCATCGCATGGTTCCCGGCGGAGTCGCGGTGCTCGATCTCGCCCTCGAACAGCCAGCTGACCGTCTGCAGCCCGGTATGCGGGTGCGGCGGGACCACCATGCCGCCGGTGTGCTCCACCTCGTCGGGGCCGTAGTGGTCGGCGAAGCACCAAGCGCCGACCAGGGAGCGTTCGCGCTGCGGCAGGGTGCGGCGTACGCGCATGGCGCGCAGCCCGCCCAGCGGCACGTCGCGGGGGGTGAGGACCTGCACGTCAGCCATCCTCCCTCAGGAGTTGGAGAACACGGCGGGGCCGCCGTCGCCGCGTTCGTCACCGGCGGGAGCGTCCGGGCCCCGACCCGCCCAGGTCCAGGCGTACTCCGGATCCTCGGCCGCGAGGCCGCCCTCGCCGAGCTCGAGCGGGAGGAACGTGTCGACCATCACCGCGAGCTCGTCGAACGACTCGGCTCCCAAGGACGCCTCGATTGCGCTCGGCTGCGGACCGTGGGCGTGGCCACCGGGGTGCAGCGAGATCGAGCCGATGTTGATGCCCGAGCCCTTGCGCGCCTCGTAGTCGCCGCCGACGTAGAACATCACCTCGTCGGAGTCGACGTTGGAGTGGTAGTAGGGCACGGGGATCGCCAGCGGGTGGTAGTCGACCTTGCGCGGCACGAAGTTGCACACCACGAAGTTGTGGCCCTCGAACACCTGGTGCACCGGTGGCGGCTGGTGCACCTTGCCGGTGATGGGCATGTAGTCCTCGACGTTGAACGTGTACGGATAGAGGCACCCGTCCCAGCCGACCACGTCGAAGGGGTGGGTGGCGTAGGTCAGCCGGCTGCCGCCGATGCCGCCCGAGACGGTGCTGACCCGGTGCTTGACCAGCACCTCGACATCGGTGACCGGTTCGCCGGTCGAGCCTGTCGAGACCAGCGGCTCGGTGGGGCCGTGCAGATCGCGCTCGCAGTACGGCGCGTGCTCCAGGAGCTGCCCGTAGCGCGAGAGATAGCGCTTGGGCGGCGCGATGTGGGAGTTGGCCTCGATGGCGTAGAGACGGGAGGACTCCGCGGGCACCCAGCGGTGGTCGGTGGCGCGGGGCACGAGGACGTAGTCGCCGAGGCGGTAGGGCAGCACGCCGAAGACGGTCTCGACGACGCCCGAACCCGACTGGACGTAGACGCACTCGTCGCCGATCGCGTTGCGGTAGAGCGGGGAGGGATCGGTGCCGGTGACGACGTAGGAGATCCGCACGTCGTGGTTGCCGAGGACCAGTCGCCGGCCCTCCACCGGGCAGGCGGTCGCGCCCTCGTCGAAGAGGGTGTGCAGGCGCAGATGGCGCGGCTTGAGCGGATGGTTCGGCGTGCGGGCCTGGTCGGGCAGCTCCCACGGCTGCGAGTCGACGATGGCCGACGGCACGCCCCGGTGGTAGAGCAGCGAGGAGTCCGAGGAGAACCCCTCCTCCCCCATCAGCTCCTCGCGATAGAGGAAGCCGTCCTCGGCGCGGTGCTGGGTGTGCCGCTTGGGCGGCACACTGCCGACGCAGCGGTAGTAGGCCATGCCCCGACCTTAGGCCCCGCTGGTTGACGCACGAGCGCAGCGAGCGTCGCGAAACCAGCGGGACCGGCCCGCCCGCCACTCGCCGGGTCTCGAGACGCGTCACGCGTTCCTCGCAGGCTCGGTCCGCGTCGACGCCCCTCGACCTGACCGCCTGATCCTCTCTCGCGCAAGCGCGGTAGAGGGGCGGTCATATTGATTCGCGGGGCGTCGGTGCGCCCACCTAGGCTGGACCGGCGATGCGCGACTTCCCACCGGTGATCGACACCTTCTACGCGCGCGGCGGGAATCCGACGACCGCTGCGCCGGACACGCGCACCCCGACCCGGTTCCTGCTGTGGACGTTGCGCATGCAGTGGTCGGTGATCCTCGCCACCACGGCCATGGGCATGCTCTGGCAGCTGCCGCCGATGGTCGGGCCGTGGATCTTCGGGCGAGCGGTGGACGAGGGCATCATCCCGGGCGACGTCGAGGCCACGGTCCGCTGGGCGGCAGTGCTGCTGGCGGTCACGCTGATCGGGGCGACGTTCGGCATCCTCATGCACACGTTCATCGTGCGGAGCTGGCTGATCAGCCTCTACGCCACCACCAAGATGGTGACGCGCAAGGCCGTGCAGATGGGCCACGTCCTGCCCCGGCGCACCCCGACCGGCGAGGTCCTCGCAGTGGCCTCCAGCGACTCCGACGAGTTCGGCGCACTGACCGAGATCCTGGCGCGCACCTGCACACAGCTGGTCGCCTACCTCGTGGTGGCCTTCATCGTGCTGAGCACGTCGGTCGAGCTCGGGGTGCTGCTGCTGGTCGCGGCTCCGGTGCTGGTGGGCGCGGCGTACCCGTTGCTCAAGCCCCTGCACCGCCGCCAGGAGCTCGAGCGCACCCGCAACTCCGACCTGACCTCCCTCGCCACCGACATCGTCGCCGGGCTGCGGATCCTCCGGGGCATCGGCGGGGAGCGCACCTTCGGCAGCAACTACGCCACGGAGTCTCAGCTGGCCCGCAGGGCCGGCCAGTCGGCGGGGATCTGGCAGGCCGGCATCGAGGCCGTCGGGGTGCTGTTCTCCGGGGTCTTCGTGGTGCTGCTCGTGTGGCTCGGCACCCGCCAGGTGATCGCGGGCGACCTCTCCGTGGGCCAGTTGATCAGCTTCCTGGGCTACGCGCTGTTCATGGTCTACCCGATCCAGACGTTCTTCGAGTTCGCCCAGAAGGTCACACGCGCGCTGGTGTCGGCCCGCAAGGCGATCGCCATCTTCGAGCAGCAGCCTCCGTGGAAGGACCCCGCCACCCCCGACGCCCTGCCCGCCGGTGGCGAGCTGGTCGACGAGAAGTCGGGCTTCGTGGCCCACGAGGGTGAGCTGACCATCGTGGTGAGCGCCGTCCCCGAGGACACCGCCGCGCTGGCCGACCGCCTCGGCCGCTACCTGTCGACCGACACCGAGCCGGTCAGCCAGGAGGAGGACGAGGAGATCAAGGGATCGGCGGCACGGCGCCGGGCCAGGGCCGAGCGCGCGATCCGTCGTGCGAGGCTCGCCGCCGAGGACGAGGCCCGCGCCCAGCAGGCGTGGGGGGTCACGCTCGACGGCGTCGACCTGTCCCGCTTCCGCCTCGCCGACGTCCGACGCCGCATCCTGGTGAGCGACACGAGCAGCCAACTGTTCGCCGGCACCCTCCAGGACGCGATCGACCCGTTGGGGCGCCTCGACCGTCAGCAGGCGGAGGACGCCTTGAGGGTCGCCAACGCCGAGGACGTCTACGACGCGATGCCAGGGGGCTGGCAGGGTCGCCTCGACGAGCGCGGCCGAGGCCTGTCCGGTGGCCAGCGGCAGCGCCTCGTGCTGGCCCGCGCCATCGCCTTCGAGGCACCGATCCTGCTGCTGGTGGAGCCCACCTCGGCCGTCGACGCCCACACGGAGGCCCGGATCGCCGAGCGCGTCGCCGAGGTCCGTCGCGGTCACACGACCGTCGTCACCACCGTTTCGCCGCTCTGGCTGCACCACGCCGACCGCGTCGTGCTGGTGGAGGACGGTCGGGCCGTCGCGTCCGGAAGCCACGAGGACCTCCTCCTCGACAGCCCTGCCTACCGCCAGGTCGTCACCCGGGCGATGGAGGACGACGACCTGCCGCTGCGTGAGGAGGCGGGCACCCATGACTGACCTCCTGGCCACCTCCCCCGACACCTGGCGCGACCGCTCGGGCGATCCGCCGGTGATCCCGGCCGAGCTGATCCCGCCGGCCGAAGGCTCCGCGACCGACCGGATCACTGCCCTGCGCCGGCGGCACGCCCTGCGCGAGCGGCGCGCCCTCGAGAACTACGCCCAGTCGCGCAAGCCCGAGCGCGGCTGGCCGGTGGCCGACAACCAGGCCGTGCTGAAGTTCTTCCGGTCGCTCGTGCGCGAGCGGCGTGGCATGTTCGTGGCGCTCGTGGTCCTCAACGGCCTAGCTGCCGCGACCGGGCTCGTCGTACCCCGTCTGCTCGGCACGCTCATCGACCAGACGGTCGCGGGCGAGGCCGCGTCGTCGCTCAACCTGCTCGCCGCGCTCGTGGTCGTGGTGGTGTGCGCTCAGGCGCTGTTCACGTTCCTGGCCCAGCGCACCTCCACGGTCTTCGGCCAGGACCTGCTGTCGTCCGCGCGGGAGTACATCGTCCGCGTCATCCTCAGCCTCCCGCTGGGCCGCGTCGAGAGCGCGAGCAGCGGCGACCTGGTCACCCGGGTCACGCGCGACGTCGGCACGATGAGCCGGTCGGTGCAGTACGGCGTGCCGATGTCGATCATCTCCGGGCTCACCGTGGCGCTCTCGGTCGTCGCGATGCTGCTCAACTCCGTCATCCTCGCGGTGCCAGCGCTGATCGTGGTCGCGATGGCCTACCCGCAAGTGCGCCGCTACCTCACCAAGGCGCCGAAGGGCTACATCAACGAGGGCGCGACGTACTCCCGGATCAACAGCACGCTCACCGAGACGGTCGAGGGCGCCCGCACGGTCGAGGCGCTGGGACTCGCCGAGGGCCGGGTGCTGGCGGGTGACGACGACATCGACATCTCGGCCCAGGCCGAGCGCTACACGATGACCCTGCGCAACCTGCTGTTCGCGGTCATCGACGTCGCGTTCAACTCGCCCCGGGTCATCACCCTGCTGGTCGGTGCCTGGGGCTTCGCCGAGGGCTGGGTCACGCTCGGTCAGATCACGGCGGCAGTGCTCTACGTCGAGGCTCTCGGCGGCCCGCTCGACCGCCTGGTCGGCGAGGTCGACCGCCTGCAGGTGGGGGCGGCCTCGACCAGCCGACTCCTCGGCATCGCCGAGGTGCCGCCCGACCGCGTCGCGGGGAGCACGCTGCCCGACGGGCCGGAGCTGATCGGCGAGGACCTCCGCTTCGCCTACCGCGACGGCCACGACGTCCTGCACGGGGTCGACCTGACTCTGCGCACCGGCGAGCGGCTGGCGATCGTCGGCCCGTCGGGGTCGGGCAAGTCCACCCTGGGCCGACTGCTGTCGGGGATCAACGGTCCGCGCACCGGCTCAGTGACCGTGGGGCACGTCGAGCTCGTGGAGCTTCCGCTCGAGACGCTGCGCACCGAGGTCGCGCTGGTCACCCAGGAGCACCACGTGTTCAAGGGCACTGTGCGTGACAACATCATCTTGGCCCGTGAGGACTCCGACGACGCGGCCGTGTGGTCGGCCCTGGGCGCCGTCGGTGCGCGGGAGTGGGTGGAGCGCTTCCCCACCGGCCTGGACACGCAGATCGGCTCGGGCAACCAGCCGCTGACGCCGGCCCAGGCCCAGCAGATAGCCCTGGCCCGGCTGATCATCGCCGACCCGCACACACTCGTCCTCGACGAGGCCACCTCCCTCATCGACCCGCGTACGGCGCGCACCCTCGAGGGCTCGATGAGCGCCCTGCTCGAGGGGCGCACGGTCGTGGCGATCGCGCACCGGCTGCACACCGCCCACGACGCCGACCGGATCGCGGTCGTCATCGACGGCCGGATCGTCGAGCTCGGCTCCCATCACGAGCTGGTCGAGCAGGGCGGGGAGTACGCCGCCCTCTGGCGCGCCTGGACGTCCTGATTCCTTGAGTGCGAGCACGTCGGCCCTGCTCCACGAGTCGGCGCCAGCTCTCCCGCGTCGTACGCCGAGTCGGCGCCAGCTCTCACGCGTCGTACGCCGAGTCGGCGTGAGGTCTCACCGAAGGGAGGCGTCGGGCGGGGTCAGGACGGCTGCCAGCGCGTATCCATCGCCCAGGCCTCCGCGAGAGCCATGAGGAGTGGCTGCGCGGCGGACTTGAGCTGGCCGTATTGGAAGAGGTCTGCGCCGACCACGGCGGCACTGGCCCTGAACGCACACCAGAGATCCCGAGTCGCCTGTTGAGCACGCAGGAAGTCGCGAAACAACAGGGCATGCCGAGCCGTGGCGCTGCCCAACTCCCGCACGTGAATGTTGACCGGACGTCCTCCGACCTGGCGGGCCGAAGACTCGCTTGCGGAACTCGATCCCCTCGATCGTCTCAAGCCGGTTCCAGGATTCCAGACGCTCTCGATAGCCGTGTGACGCAAGCTGGGCCAGATCGGCGGCGTCGAGAGACGGCACCCTGATCATGGCGTCCAGGCAGTCCTTGGCACACAGACCTGGCACGGCGGTCGATCCGATGTGATCGACACGCTCGACGGCACGAGGTGCACCTGGTCGGCGAAGGGCTCGTCGGGGAAGGGCACCCCAGGGAGTGTTCCAGACCGCGGGGCGACCGCCACGAGGGACAAGCTGGACTCGTGCTGTGGCACGGCTGAGAGCTCACCCCGACTCGGCGTCGTTACCCTGAGAACTGGCGCCGACTGGCGGGGTTCGAGTGAGAACTCACGCCGACTCGTGGTCGTGCGCGTGAGAGGTAGCGCCGACTCGGCGTCGTTGACGCTCGTCGCATCATCCCAAATAGGTGCGGGCCATCCAGGTGGTGAACTGGTAGACGCCGTCCTCGCCGGGGGTGACCGGTCCTGGCTCGTAGTGCGGCGTGGCCAGACCGCGCTGCACCGACTCGCAGGCGGCCCAGTCCTGGCGGTTGGTGATGTCCCAGAAGTCCACGGCGTAGGCGGGGTCGAAGCCGTCGGCCTCGACCGCCTCGGCCGGGAAGGCCCACGAGCACTCGATCCGGGTCAGCCCCGGCGAGAGCGGGGTGAGGCGGTGGGTCATCACGTAGTCGGGGTGCAGGCTGACGAGCAGGTTGGGCAGCACCGCGACGTACATCACGGTGCGCCGCTCGTGCTCGTCGAGCCGGGCGATGACCGTGCCGAGGGAGTGGCCGTCGAGCGACATCGTCTGTGCCTCGGGCCGCAGCTCCATCGAGCCGCCCACCCACGAGCCGCCGGGCGCAACGTTGTCGCCGCTGTCGGGCGGGCTGACCTGGCACAGCTCCGGGTGGATCATCGGGCAGTGGTAGCACTCCTGGTAGTTCTCGATGACGACCTTCCAGTTGGCCGTCACGTCATAGCTGTGGGACGTGGTCGTGACCAGCGAGGCGGGGTCGTACGACGCGACGATCGGTGCGAGGTCGGCGAAGTGCTCCTCGATGTCGCGAGCGGCGCCCGAGCGGTCGACGAAGATCCAGCCGTGCCACTCCGCCACCCGCATCGGGCGGAGGCCGAAGGCTGCGCTGTCCAGCTCGATGCCCGTGCCCTTGAAGCCCGGGGCGGCGATCAGGCTGCCGTCGAGGCGGTAGGACCAGGCGTGGTAAGGGCAGGTGACCGCGCGGCTCTCCG
Organism: uncultured Nocardioides sp.; assembly: GCA_964542635.1. GTDB lineage: Bacteria > Actinomycetota > Actinomycetes > Propionibacteriales > Nocardioidaceae > Nocardioides. The sequence goes on from CAZIVD010000086.1 coordinate 17,104, forward strand.
CGCGTCCGCCGCAGGGGAGCAGCTCGTGACCGCGGTGCCGGCAGGCGTTCTCGAAGGCACGGAGCGTGCCCTGGGCGTCGCGCGTCAGCAGGACGCCGTAGTCGCCGAGTGACTCCGCCGCCTGCCCGCGCGTGGGCACGTCCGAGGACCGACCAACACACACCCAGCCGTCGAACACATGTCGTCGCTCCCAATCCAGGACCGCGTCGTCGAGGTAGGCCGCGGCGGGCAGGAGACGGGCCTCGCCCAGTGGGGCGAGGGCGAGCCGGACGGCGGCGAGGTCCAGGGGTGCGGTGGTCACCGGTCCAGGCTAATGCCACTGTGGGGGCATGATCCCGGATGCCTGGCTCGGCCTGGTCGACGACGCCGCGGTGTTCCCGCCCGGCGACGCGCCGTTGCCCGAGGCCGTGGCCGCCTACGTCGGCCGGCGTGAGGCATGGTGGTCCGGCTTGGTCGGCTCCTTCGTGGTCACCGACACCTCACTGCCCGGGGTGACCGAGGACGTGCCCGTGTCCATCGTGGTCACAGGCGGGGCCGGCGCGATCCCTGGAGCGCTGCGTCTGACCTCGCGCCACGGGCGCCGGGTGGCGGGGCTCGAGATCGCCCTTCGCGATCCCGACGACCTCCCCGGCAACGCGAGACGCGTCGGCGCGGCCATCGACGCCGCCCGCGCCGAGGGTCTCCTCGGCGAGGAGACCCCCGCGTACGTCGAGCTGCCGCAGACCGAGGCGGGTGTGTCCTGGCTGGCGGCCGCCGACGTCGTGGCCGAGGGCGAGCACCGCCTGAAGTTCCGGACCGGCGGGCTCGAGGCCGATCGGTTCCCTCCCGCCGCCGTCCTCGCGGGGTGGATCGACGCCGCGCTGGACCGGGAGACGCCGTTCAAGTGCACGGCGGGCCTGCATCACGCGGTCGCGCACCGCGATCACGACACGGGCCGGAAGCGGCATGGCTTCCTCAACGTCCTGCTCGCGACCCGCCAGGCCTTCGACGGGGCGACGACGACAGAGGTCGCCCAGACGCTGGCGGACACCTACCCCAACGACCTGGTGGCGCTGGCCCGCACGACCGACCTCCCCGGCGCGCGCCGCTGGTTCGTCTCGTTCGGCTCGTGCAGCGTCTCCGAGCCGCTCGACGACCTCGTCGGTCTCGGCCTGCTCGAGCCCCCGCCGGAGACCTCGTGACCACCTCCTGGGTGGAGGGCGCGGCCGGGTCGGGCTTCGATGTCGACCACCTGCCGTTCGGCGTGTGTGCGCGGCCCGGCGCCGATCCCCGGGTGCACGTGCGGATCGGCGATCAGGCTCTCGATGTCGCGTCCCTCGCCGCGGACGCGCGGCCCGACGTACACGCCGTCGTCGAGTCGTCGTCACTCAATTCCCTCCTCGGGGCGGGCCGGCCTGTGTGGGACTCGATGCGCGCCTGGCTGACCCAGCTGCTGGGCGACGAGAGCGAGCGCAGCCTCGTCCAGCCGCACCTGGCGCCGCTCGATGAGCTCCAGGTGCGGATGCCCGTGCAGATCGGCGACTACGTCGACTTCTACGCCTCGCTCGACCATGCCACCAACGTCGGCCGGATCTTCCGGCCCGACTCCGAGCCGCTGCTGCCCAACTGGCGCCACCTGCCGGTGGGCTACCACGGGCGGGGCGGGACCGTCGTACCCAGCGGCACCCCGATCGTGCGGCCCCACGGACAGCGGGTGACGCCCGGGGCTGCCGGGGCGCCGGTGCCCGAGTTCGGACCCAGCACGCGGCTCGACATCGAGGCCGAGCTGGGCTTCGTGATCGGCACCGGCTCCACGCTGGGCCAGCCCGTGCCCGCCTCCGACCTGGCCGAGCACGTCTTCGGCGTCGTGGGCCTCAACGACTGGTCGGCACGGGACATCCAGGCCTGGGAGTACGTGCCCCTGGGGCCGTTCCTCGGCAAGTCCTTCG
>CAZIVD010000087.1:0-18660 GCA_964542635.1 uncultured Nocardioides sp.
GGGAGAAGTCGTTGACCAGCACCTTCACCCCGTGCGCCGCCAACGCCCGGCTCACCGAGGAGCCGATGCCGCCACCGCCGCCCGTGACCACCGCGACCCGATCAGCCATGCCACGCTCCATCCTTGGATCTTGTATCCACTCTGTGCCAAGATAGGTCCTGCATGCCCGCGAGGCCAGCCCCGGCGCCCACGACCTGAGAGACACCCATGGAGATCTCACTGGAGGAGGTTCGCGAGATCCTCGCGTTCATCGGCACGCTCGACTGCCAAGTCGTCGAGGTGACGGTGGGCGACGTGCATCTCGTCGTACGCAAGGGGGCCTCTGGCTCCGAGGGCAGCATCGCGACCCACGCGCCCCCTGACCATCCCGGGGTCGTCGCAGCGGATCCCGTCGCCGCATCGGCGAAACCCGCACCGGAGCCCCCCTCCACCTTGGTGACTCCGACTCCCGTGCCCCCTGCGCCGGGCAGTCCCGTCGCCTCGGATCCGCCCCGTGGACTCGACGAGTGGCGTGACCGAGCCGCCCGGGGAGAGGTCGTCATCGTCAACTCCCCGATGGTGGCCACGTTCTACCGGGCCAAGGAGCCCGGTGCGGCACCATTCGTCGAGGTCGGCAGCGTCGTCAAGGAAGGCGATCCCCTGTGCTTGCTCGAAGTGATGAAGCTCTTCCAGACGATCGGCGCGCAGCTCGATGCGACCGTCGAGGCGATTCTGGTGGCAGACGGCGCCCTCGTGGAGTACGAGCAGCCGCTGTTGGCCCTCCGGCCGCGATGAAACCTGGGCCTCGCGGCCGGAGGGTACCGACCTCCGGCAGGGTGCTTGCCCCCGGCAGGTCGCCGCACCTCGCGGACGGACCGACCGCCCGTGCCTAGGATCCTGGTAGCCAACCGCGGTGAGGTCGCGGTGCGGATCGTCAGGGCCTGTCGCCGCCTCGGGATCGAGTCGGTCGCGGTCTACTCTCAGGCCGACCGCGACTCGCTGGTCACCCGACAGGCCGACCAGGCAGTCTGCATCGGACCACCCAGATCGGCTGACAGCTATCTCAACCAGGTCGGCATCGTGTCGGCCGCCCTGGCCACGCACTGCGACGCCGTCCACCCCGGCTACGGCTTCCTGTCCGAGTCTGCGTCGTTCGCCAGGCTCTGCCGGGAGCAGGGCCTGTTGTTCATCGGCCCGTCCGACGACGTGATCTCGATGATGGGCGACAAGGCCGCTGCGCGAGCGGCCGCGGCAGCCGCTGGCGTCCCCGTGCTGCCCGGGACCGAGCCGCTCGCAAGCCTCGACGGGGTCGACCTGGAGGGCATCGGCTTCCCGATGATGCTCAAGGCCGTCGCCGGCGGCGGCGGCAAGGGCATCCGGTTCGTGGACTCGCCGCAGGAGGCCGTGAGCGCATTCGGGGTCGGCTCCCGGGAGGCGCAGGCGGCGTTCGGCGACGGGCGGCTCTACCTCGAGCGGTTCCTGCCCGAAGCCCGGCACCTCGAGGTGCAGGTCGTCGGCGACCTGGCCGGGAACGTCATCCATCTCGGCGAGCGGGAGTGCAGTGTCCAACGACGGCACCAGAAGGTGCTGGAGGAGGCCCCTGCCGTGGTTCCTGAGGCCGCACGAGACCGCCTGTGCTCGCTCGCCGTGGATCTGGCCCGGTCGATCGGCTACACGTCGGTCGGCACCGTGGAGTTCATCTACGATGGCCGCACGGACGAGCCCTGGTTCATCGAGATGAACGCCCGTCTCCAGGTGGAGCACGGCGTGACCGAGATGGTGACGGGCGTCGACATCGTCTGCCAACAGATCCGCATCGCCTACGGCGAGCCGCTGGACTACGCACAGGACGACGTGATCCGTGAGGGACACGCGATCCAGTGGCGGGTCACCGCGGAGTCCGTCGCCGACGGGCTCCTCCCCAGGCCGGGCACCATCACCCGTTGGCGGACTCCCGAGCAGCCGGGCATCCGCGTCGACACCCACTGCCACGAGGGCTACTCCGTCCCGCCCTACTACGACTCGCTGCTGGCCAAGCTGATCGCGCACGCGCCCACCAGGGAGCTCGCGATCGCCAGGCTCACCAGCGCTGCGTCCGCGTTCGAGGTCGAGGGTGTCCCGACCACCCTCGACCTGTGTCGGGCGATCGCCGCGAGACCGGAGTTCCGCACGATGGCCGGCGTCACCACGGGCTGGCTCGACTCGGTGCTCGGCGAGGTGCTCGCGGCAGCCCAGGCGGACGGCACCATTGGCAACGAGGTCAGCCCTCCCGCACCTGGTTGAGTGCGGTGGGCATGTCCTCGGCGGCCCGGATCTCCGAGGCTCGGTCAACGACGCGGGCGATGTCGTCGCGCGGCACGACGACGACGCCGGAGGAGTCTCCGGCGACGAGGTCGCCCGGATGCACCTCCACGCCGCACACGGTCACGGGGACCTGGCTCTCCACCACGGCGACCCGACCGCGACCCGCGGCCGGGGTCGGCGCCAACCCGAACACCGGGAAGCCCAGCGCCCGGTGCTCGTCGACGTCGCGGTAGGCGCCGTCGACCACTGCACCAACGCTGCCGTGCCGGATCGCCGCCAGGGTGCGGTTGCCGCCCCACACCGAACAGTCGATGCGACCACCCGCCGCGAGCACCACGAAACTGTCGGGGAGCAGCAGGTCGAGGTAGTTGTCGGCGGCCGGCTCGCCTTCCCCGACGGGGGCGATCTGCACCGTGAACGCGTACCCGACCGCTGTCCTGGCGGGCTCCATCGGCCTGATCCCGCGCAACGCCCCGTGGCGGATCCCGAGGCGGTCCATGGCGTCGGAGAGGTGACAGGTGGTCAGCTCCGCGGCCCCGACGAGGAGGTCTCGCGCGCTCGCGCCGGTCACCCCTGCCACCTCACGACTCGGACGAGGTGGTGTGCACCTCGATCTCGTCGCCGACGACCTCGAACTCGTGGGGCGACTCCGCCGATACCCACTCGAGCCGGTCCAGGACCCTGTCGAAGAGGGGGTCCTCAGGGGTGACCGGGATGGGCTGGGCCAAGTTGTTGATGTAGCCCGGGACCATGCTGACGCGCTCGATGCCCTGCTGGGTGATCGTCAGCTTCGGCAGCACCATCTCCCTGCAGTGGCTGGGGAACCCGTAGTTAGAGCCTTCCTCGCGCTCGTACCAGAAGAGGTTCCACTCGGCGTGCGACTTCTTGTCGGCCCCCTGGTTGCCCGTGGTCAGGAAGTTCCCGATGGAGTAGAAGCACACCTTGCCCCGATAGACCTCCACCGGCTTGAGCGTGTGTGGATGGTGACCGATGATCACGTCGGCCCCAGCGTCGATCGCTCGGTGGGCGACCGGCTGCTGGTAGGTGGCCAGCACCTTGGGGATGTAGCGGATCCCCCAGTGCAGACAGACCACGACCGCGTGGGCGAGCTTCTTGGCGGCCCGGATGTCCTCCTCCATCGCGACGACGTCCCGCTCGACGGCCTCGGACATGATCATCGGCGGGCAGCCGGGCTGGAAGTCGACGGGGACGTACCAGGTGCGGGCTCGCATGCCTGCTACGCCGGGGTGGTCGGCGATCGCGGCCTGGCCCTCCCGGATCACCGAGCAGTAGGCGAGGATCGCGGTGCGCACCCCGTCCTTCTCGAGGATGACCGGTCGGTGCGCCTCCTCTTCCGAGGCACCACCGCCGACCACCTGCATGCCCCAGCTGCGGAAGAGCTCGATGGTGTCCTCGAGTGCCTCCCACCCGAAGTCCAAGGCATGGTTGCTCGCGACCGAGACCACGTCCGCGCGGGCCGCCTTGAAGATCGAGGCGTACTCCGGATCCAGCCGGCTCCAACCGCCGTTGGGGATGGTCATCCACTCCGGCCAGGTGCCGCGGTGGGAGTAGGTCCGCTCGCACTGCAGGAACCGGAAGTCGACCGAGTCGAGGACCGGCTGGATGTGGTCGGCGAGCATGTTGACCGGTTGCTTGACGGGAGCCACGTCCCCGCCTGCGAGCAGGGTCATGGAGGGACTCTCTGGATTCACCTGTGATCGGGCCTTTCGGGTCGGTGGGCACCGCGTGCCCGTGGGGTTCAGAGCGGAGGCGGCGGGGACGACGGTCGGTGCGCGGCCTCACGCGCGGCCGAGGAGCCGGCGATCTTGCCCATCACCGAGCCCCAGGTGAGACCGCTGCCTCCCGGGTAGTTGTGGTAGAAGAGGCCGCCCACCAGCTCGCCGCAGGCATACAGACCCGGGATGGGTTCCTCGTCGCCGTCGAGCACCGAGGCGTCCTGACCGACCCTGAGCCCTCCGAAGGTGAAGGTGATGCCGCACGTGACCGCGAATGCCTCGAACGGAGGGGTGTCGATCGGGTTGGCCCAGTTGGACTTGGGAAGCGGGAGTCCATCGGTGGACCGACCGTCCTTGACCGTCGGGTCGAACGGGCGATCACTGGTGGCGCTGGCGTTGAACTCCGCCATCGTCGCGAGGAACTGGCGCGGGTCGACTCCGTCCAGGCGGCCGGCGAGTTCCTCCAACGTGTTGCCCGTCACACGCGTGACCTCGCGGATCCGGTAGTAGTCGCGCTGTAGCAGGTCGGCCACCTTGGAGTCGAAGATCTGCCACGCGAACTGCCCTGGCTGCTCCATGATTCGACGGCCGTACTTGGCATAGGTGAAGTTGCGGATGTCTGCACCTTCGTCGACGAAGCGCTTGCCGTCGGCATTGACCATCACGCCCAGGTGATAGTGATGCTTGTTGAAGCCGTGGCCGATGCGCAGGTCGCCGAACGCAGGCGCGTTCAGGTCCCAGCCGACGGCATGGCAGCCCGACCAATGACCCCATGGCATCGCTCCCACGTCCAGGGCCATCCGGATGCCGTCACCCGTGTTGTAGCGGGTGCCCCTGACCTTGGCCAGATCCCATCCCGGGCCCAGATAGCGGGCCCGCCACTCGGCGTTGGCCTGGAACCCACCGCTGCCCAGGATCACGGCGTCGGCCTCGTAGCGCACCTCCTGGCCTTGGTGGTGCGCGACCACGCCCATGACGCGTCCGCCGTCGGTCGTGAGCTCCCGCGCTCGGGTCTGGTAGGCGATGTCGATACCGGCTCCGTGCGCGGCCTTGGTGAGGAACTCGACCAGCCCGCGTCCTCCGCCGGAGACCTCGAGGGGGCTGCCGCCCCAGAACTTCTGCTTGCCGCCCACCTTGAAGGCCTGCCTCCCGTAGCTGGGCAGGAAGCGCACTCCGTGCTTGGTCATCCACAACAAGGTCTCGAAGCTGCGGGTGACCAGGACCTCCGCGAGGTCCGGGTCGGCGCGGTACTCGGTCAAGCGGGCGATGTCGTCGAAGAAGGACTCGGCCGGATAGCTGCCGAAGTCGCTGCCCTCGATGTCGGCGGTCGGCAGGTCGGGCATCAGTCGCAGCAGGTCGTCGAGGCCGTCGTAGACGACTCGCATGCCCCCGCCGGTGAAGGCGGTGTTGCCTCCGGCCACCTCGGTCGGTGCCCGTTCGAGGACGACCACCTCGGCGCCCGACTCACGGGCGGACAACGCAGCACACAGGGCCGCGTTGCCACCGCCCACGACCACGACGTCTGCCCGGCGCACGTCGTTCATCGCACGGCCTGCGCAGCGCCGGAGAGTGACGCGTCGGTCCTACACATAGACGATCCCTTCCATGATGCGTCGCGCCGTGCGCTCGAAGGCCAGGCGCTCGAAAGTCCCGTCCGCAGCGGCCTCGACCTGGACACGCATCAGGCCGGCGGGGTGGGCGATGACGAACTCACCGTGCTCGACGCTGCGACGGGTGACACCGGCCGGCACACTGCCGGGGCGGGTGGAGGCGGCGGCCACGCTCGCCGCGGCTGATCCGGCGATCGAGAGATGGGTGCGGTCCACCGCGCGGATCCGCAGCACGATGTCGACTGCGTCTGGGTCCCCGACGCGCGACCCCGTGCCCATCTCCGGCGAGCTCGGCCTGGCCAGGATGCCGATCAGCGGCAGGCGGGTGTCGGCAGACGCCAGGGTCGTCAGCCCCGCCTCGACGAGCCGACGCCGCCCCTCGTCCCGGAGTTCGTCGAGGACGGCGATCAGGTCTGCGCGCGAGTCGAGCTCTGCCGGGGACTCCTCGCCCGAGATGCCCAGGTCTTCGGCCCGGACGTAGAGCATGGCGTTGCCGACCTGGCACAACGACACCGTGAACGTGCGGCCTCCGCTGGTGATCTGCTCGCTGACGTGACCCGTGGGGAACAGTGCGGAGGGATCCTTGCCGGCCAGGGCGGCGTAGTCGAGGAAGACCGGCCGGGTGATGCCGTGGTCGAAGCGCCCCGCCGTGACGGGATCGGTGACGTGCGCCACGATGATGTCGCCGGTGTTGGTGTTGTGCAGCCTGACCGTCACCTCCGAGCCGTCGGGCGACCCGCCGGAGACGCCTGCCGGAACCAGCTTCTCCTCGGCCGCGAACAGAGCCGCAGCCGCCGACAGGTTGCCGCACGTGCCCGTCATGTCGACGACAGGCTTGCCGAGGCCCACCTGGGCGAAGGTGTAGTCGAGGTCGGCCTCGGGGTGCGTGGAGGGGCCTATGATCGCGAACTTGCTGGTCTGCGCCGATGCCCCACCCAGCCCGTCGAGCTGTGCCGGATCGGGGCTGCCGAGCATGCGGAGGATCTGTTCGTCGAGCTCCTCGCGATCGGAGCTGACGTCCTCGGACCTCACGATGACCCCTCGACTGGTGCCACCACGCATCAGCGAGCACCGGACGGGACGTCCCACCCCGGGCATCAGCTCCCCTCCTCCCCGCCGAACACGGCGACGCGGCCCACGACCCTGTTCGGCTGGGCCCACGTGCCGAGTCTGGACGCCTCCAGTCGGAGCACGCGGGAGGCATCGACGAACAAGTTGACGTGCGGTCCGAGTTGCTCGACGTACCAGTTCCACACGACGGGATCGTCGGCTTCGAACATCAGCCGGTCGAGCTCGAAGGAATGGGCAAAGGAGGAGACGACGTCCCACCTCCTGTCCTCCGGACGGCGACTCTCGGTCAGCCCTTCGGACTCCAGCAGCACTTTCCAAGCCCCTGCATCCAGGCAGGACTGCGCCGCGACCCTGAGCCGGCCCTCGTCGACGAGGACTTCGTCGTCGACGCCGATTCCATAGGCGACGCCCACCTCCGCGATCGCCCGCAGACCCGCCGCGGCCACGGCCTCCACCAGTCGCAGCATGTCGTCCAGAGCCAGGATCACGATTCCCCGAGAGACCTCCGCATAGGAGGCGCCGAGATCGACCGCCTCGCGGAGGACCTCGTGGACGACTCGTTCACCCTGGAGGACCGCGATCTCGAGCATCGGCCCGCCGATCGCGACCTCAACCCCTGCGGCGCCGCACAGTTGCACCTTGCGTTCCACGACCCTGCGCGCCTGGAGGCGGGGGGCGAACGAGCCCAACTTCAAGATGTCGATGTAGTCGGCCGCGGACTCGAGCAGGCCCTCCAGCTCGACCGTGGACAGGCCCGCGTCACGTACGTAGGTGATCCCCCGGGACCGAGGCTTGGGAGGACGAGAGTTGACCCTGATCGCCTCGAACGCCCGCTGCTCCGGTGGGTGACTCACCTGATGGCCACCTTGGCAAGGACGGCTTCCGAGAACTCCTTGGTGCCCGCCGTGCCGCCGAGGTCGCGGGTGCTGACACCCTCCTTGAGCGTGTCGTACACCGCTTGCTCGCCGACGTCGGCCGCCCGGATCAGGTCGGCGTCGTCGTGACGCTCTCCCAACCACCGCACGAGCATCATGCTGGAGAGCATCTGGGCCGTCGGATTGGCGATGTCCTTGCCGGCGATGTCCGGCGCGCCACCGTGGACGGCCTGAGCCATGGCGTAGCGATCGCCGGCGTTGATGGCGGGTCCGAGGCCGAGCCCGCCCACGAGCTCCCCCGTGAGGTCGGACAGGATGTCCCCGAACATGTTCTCGGTCACCACGACGTCGAACGTCTCGGGCCTTCGCAGCAGGTGGACCGTCATGGCGTCCACGTGGAAGTCGTCGACGACCACACCAGGGAACTCTGGGGACAGCTCGTGGGCCACCTTGACGAACATGCCGGTGCTGTGGGCCAACACATTGGCCTTGTGCACGACTGTGAGGTGCTGTCGCCTGCTGGCCGCCATCTCGAACGCCGCCCTGACCACGCGCTCGACGCCACGCCTGGTGAAGACCCCGATCGCCAGGCACACGTCCTGGGTCGGCATCAGCTCTCCCTGGCCGAGGTACATGCTGCGGTCGGTGTAGAAGCCCTCGGTGTTCTCCCGGACGATGACGAGATCCATGCCCTCGACCCAGGACCGCACCCCTTCGAGCGCGCGCGCAGGGCGGATGTTCGCGAAGAGCTCGAAGTCGCGACGCAGTTCCCCACCGGGCAGCGGGCGCCGCGCGGCGTGCCACGACTCCGGGTAGGAGGCGCTGTCGTGGGGACCCATCACCCATGCGTCGCACTCGGCCAGCGCCTCCTTGGTGGCAGCAGGCATCGGATCCCCACACTCGTGGATCGCCGTCCACCCCATCGGCAGGGGCCTCCAGTCGAACGAGGCCGATCCCTGGGCCAAGACCGCGTCCACGAGCCCCTGCGCGGCGGGCACCACCTCCGGGCCGATTCCGTCGCCGCTCATCACACCGACGCGATAGCGGGTCACTTCTGCTGCCACCTCCTGGTCAGGTCACCATCATGGGTCCCTTGCGTCATGAGCCCAACGCGCACGTGATCATCGGCCGATGCCACGGCCGACGGAGCCCCGAGGACGGGGTCCGTCTCGTCCAAGACCGCGTCTCCCCGGCTAGCACTGGGATCCGCCATGGCCGTGATCGTCGAGAGCCGCATCGTCGGAGTGATCAGATCGACGTCGGTCAGGACGTCGACCACGCGCACCCCGTCGAGGTCCAAGACCCCCTTGATCGCATAGTCGAGCTCCGCGGGATCCTCCACCGTCACCCCATGTGCGCCCAGGCTGCGGGCGAAGCCCGCGATGTCGACGGGCCCGATCGCCACCCCGGCCACGCGGCCGAAGTCGCGGGCCTGATGCATCGCGATCGTGCCGTAGAGACCGTTGCGCATCACGATCACCACCATGTCGAGGCCGTAGCGCACCGCGGTCTCGATCTCCTGGCCCGTCATCAGGAACCCTCCGTCGCCGCACACACTGACGACGAGACGATCCCTGACCTGCAGCGCGGCGGCCACCGCCGCGGGCACGCCGTACCCCATCGCGCCGCTGGTCGGAGCCAGTTGTGAGTAGGGGGTGGTGAATCGTCGATAGAGATGCAGGAAGGTCGAGAAGTTCCCGGCGTCATTGGCGATCAAGGCGCTCTCGGGCAGCAGGCGGTTCATCGCGTGGATGACGGCCGCTGGGTCCACCCCCCGACTGGGCTCTCGCAGCGCGGGGGTCGAGGCCTCCAGATAGGTCAGGTGTGGCCCCCGCCAGTCCCGGGCAGTCGGCGGATCCTCGCGCTCCATGGCCATCCGGACCAGCGTGGTCGCGTCGGCCTGGACAGCCCAGGCGGCATGCACCCCGTCCGATGCCACGAGGGGATCGGTGTCCACGTGGATCACCTGACTGGTGCGCACAGGGAGCCGGTAGGCCTGCGTGGTCACCTCGTCCAGTCGCGTGCCCAGCACGAGCACCACATCTGCGCGTTCGAGCGCGGACAGCAGGCGCGCACCGGTGCCGAGAGTCAGATGGCCCAGATACAGGGGATGGTCGTTGGGGAAGACGTCTTGACGACGGAACGCGGAGTACACCCCGACGGCGTAGCGCTCGGCGAAGGCGACCAGGTCGGGCCACGCACCTTGCACGCCACCACCGACGATCATGACCGGACGGGCTGCCGTGGTGAGCACGGACAGCAAGCGGTCCAGGTCTGCCTCCGACGGCACGGGCAACGAGCGCTCCGCCGTCACCAGTCGGATGGCGTACTCCACCTCGTCGACAGGCACCGACGCTCCCAGTACGTCGGAGGGCAGGGCGAGCATGACCGGACCGGGCCGGCCGGTCGTGGCCTTGACGATGCCCATCGCCAACAGGGCAGGGAGCCGATCTGCGTGGCCGACCGTCGCACCCCACTTGGTGATCGGTCCGAAGAATGCCGGCAGGTCGACCTCCTGGAAGGCCTCGCGCTCGAGGTCCTTGGTCTCGACCTGACCCACGATCACGATCATCGGAGTGGAGTCCTGATAGGCCGTGTGGACGCCGATCGCCAGGTTCGCGGCACCCACGCCACGGGTCCCCGCGGCCACCGCCGGGACCCCCGTGAGCTTCGCGTCGGCCTCGGCCATGAACGCGGCACCGGATTCGTGTCGCGTCGACACCAAGGTCAGCTGACTGTCGCGATCCGCCTCGTCGAGGAGTTCGAGGAAGCTCTCGCCGGGAACGGTGTAGATCCGCTCGACCCCAGCTGCGACCAGGATCCGCGTCATCGCCTCGGCGGCAGCCATCCGCGCGGGGACCACCGCAGCCTCCGTGCTCATCGTCGTCCTCCCGCGGGCTTCACGGATAAAGGATACAATATGAGAGGCAGTGCGTCATCACCGGTCCGCCGGGCAGGCACGAGACAACCCCCGCGCACGGCCGATGCCGCCCGCCCGAGCGCGACGAGACGGACGTGACCGTCGCTAACGCTTGCGCGAGGTCTTCTGGGCCGCCTTCTTCACGGATTTGTTCTGCGCCTCGAAAACACGCAGCGCGCTGGCGAGGCCACCTCCACGGTGCTCGTCCACCAGCTTCACCAGCAGCTCGACATCCCTGTCGGCGCACGCCGACAACATCTCGCGGTGCTCAGCATGGACACGCGCGTGCGTCTCCGGGAGGGCGATATACATGAGGCGGTAGCGGTCGCAGGCATCCCACAGTTGCCTGAGAATCGTGACCAGCCTGCCGTTGTGGCTGGCTCCGAAGAGGATGAAGTGGAAGCGCCGATTCTCGTGGACGAACTCCGCTGCCGCCGACTTCGCCAGCTTCTCCATCCGCTCGGCGGCTGCCCGCATCGACGCGATGTCGTGGTCGGCAAGGTTGGGCAGCGCAGTCCTGATCGCCTCGGTCTCCAGAAGCTCGCGGAGGCGGTAGGTCTGAACCAGGTCGTCGCGATCCAGTCCGGTCGCCACGTAGCCCCGATGCTGGTTGTAGCTCACCAACTGCTCAGCCTGCAGCACCATCAGCGCTTCGCGCACCGGGAGCCGGCTCACCCCGAGGTCCGCCGCCAGTGCCTCCTGGCGGATCGGTTGCCCGGGCGCGAGCTCCCCGTAGACGATGCGTCGCCGTAGCTCGGTCAGCACCGCGATCTGAGCAGTGGGCGGACGCTCGAACCTGTCTTGTTCCATCTCTTCGACTTTCGCGGTGTAGCAGCGGCCTACCCACACAAGGTAGGGCCACCGATGTCACACGCCACCGGGACTCGCTGGCCAAGTGGCGAATTGGGTGTGGATGTTACCTGTGTCATCGGTGGCGCCTGACGCCCGTCGGTCACACGCAGACCCGAAAGCACCCCGTCTCCCCGCGGGGACATGGTCAGCCCTCGTCCTGGGACGGAACCATCGCGCCCTCGGGCTTGATCACCAGGTCGAGCAACTGACGTGTGTACTCGTGCACCGACTCGTGCATCAACTGCTCGGGCGTCCCACCGTCCACGATGCCGCCGGAGCGCATGATCAGGATCCGGTCGGCGATCGCCAGTGCCAGCGAGAGGTCATGGGTCACGAAGAGACACGTGAAGTTGCGAGCATCCTTGAGGTCCAGCAACAGGTTGACGATGTTGGCCGAGACGGAGACGTCGAGCGCGGAGGTCACCTCGTCAGCGATGAGCAGGTCTGGCCTGCTCGAGATCGCGCGGGCGATGGCCACGCGTTGACGCTCACCCCCCGAGAGCATCAGGGGGAACTTGGAGCGGTAGGAGACCGGCAGGCCCACGCTCGTCAGCAGTCGGTCGACCTCCACGGCACGTTCGCGCTTGGGCACTGTCCCGGCCACTTTGAGCGCCTCGCTGAGCGCCTTTCCCACTCTCATTCGGGGGTTCAGGCTCTGGTAGGGGTTCTGGAACACGACTGACCGGTGGCGACGGAACTCCTTGACCTGGCGTCGCGAGCTCTTGCCGAACTCGATCCCACGGTGTGTGATCACGCCGGCAGTCGGCGGGACCAACCCCGCGATCATGCGGGTGAGGGTCGTCTTTCCCGAACCGCTCTCCCCGACGAGCGCGACGAGCTCTCCCTCGTAGAGGTCCAGGTCCACTGACGCCACCGCATCGATGCGGCGCCGGCCGAACCAGCCCTCGCCGACGGTGTAGGCACGACTGAGCCCTCGTACCTTCAGCAACGGCGTGGCGGTCGTCTCGTTCACGACGAGACCTCTGCCGTCACCGGACTCCCGACCGTCAGGCGGCCATGGGAATCCCGTTCGCGCTTGGTCGCCCGGACGAGCATGGCCGTGTAGGGGTGTTGGGGATCGGTCAGCACCTGCTCCGTCGCACCGTGCTCGACGACGTCACCCTTGTAGATCACCACAACCTCCTGGCACAGCGCAGTGACGATCCCGATGTCGTGACTGATCATCACGAACCCCAGCTGCCGCTCCGCCTGCAGCCGTTGGAGCAGCAGCACGATCTGCTGCTCGGTCACCTTGTCCAGACTCGCAGTCGGTTCGTCCGCGATCAGGAACTTGGGGTTGGCGACCATCACCGTCGCGATCAACGCCCGTTGCTGCATACCGCCGGAGAGCTGGTGCGGGTAGTTCCAGAGCCGCTCCCGGCGTACCCCGAGCCCCTCCAGTGTGTCTCCAGCGAGCTGGCGCGCGGCCTCCTTGGACAGCGATCGGTCGTGTGCTCGGGCCGTGTCCACGATCTGCGCGCCGATCGTGCGCACCGGATTGAGGGCCGAGGCCGGGTCCTGGAAGATCATGCCGATCTCGCAGCCACGGACCCGATCCAGTTCATCTCGAGACATTGCGGTCAGGTCGATGCCGTTGAGGGTGATCGTGCCTGTCAGCCGGGCAGTCCGGGGCAACAGCCGCATCATCGCCATCCCGAGCGAGCTCTTGCCCGATCCCGTCTCGCCGAGGACGCCGAGGGCCTGGCCGGGGAGCACGGACAGGCTGACGTGTCGCAGCGCCTCGATGTAGGTGGCCCGGCCGTCCGCCTCGTGCCGATAGGCGATGGACACGTCGTCGACGGTCAGCCCCTGCCCCTGTCCTGGCTCGCCGTTGGGTGAGGTGGTCCTGGCTCTCATCTGGTCACTCCGTGAGGTCGAACGCATCGCGAAGGGCATCGCCGACGAAACTGAACGAGATCGCGACGGCGCACAGCACCAGGCCCGGGTACAACGCCAGTTCCGGATAGACCTGCAGGTACGGCGCACCCTCGGCGATCATGTTGCCCCAACTCGCGTCTGGCGGCTGCACACCGGCACCCAGGAAGCTCAAGGAGGCCTCTGCGACGGCGAGCCGGCCCATGTTGCCGGCGGCGATCACCCCCACGGGCAGCAGGATGTTGGGAAGCACGTGGCGTGCGATCACCCGTGGTGAGGCGTAGCCCTGGGCGATGACCGCTTGGACGTACTCCCGCTGCAGGCACGACTTGGTCAACACCCGGAACTGACGTCCGTAGCGTGGTGTGATGGCCACCCCGATCGCGACGATCACCGCACTGATGGACGGGCCGAGGGCCACGACGATCAGCACGGCCATCAGAATCGTCGGGAAGGTCGCGATGATGTCGAAGACTCGCGACAGGATCTCGTCGAACATGCCGCCGATGAACCCGGCCGAGACGCCGAGGATCATCGAGATCACCAGGCCCAGAGCGGTGGCGCAGACCGAGACCGTCAGCGCCACCCGCGCACCCGCCACGAGTCGGGCCAGCGTGTCGCGTCCCAGCGCATCGGTGCCCAACAGGTGTCCCTCGTTGGAGAAGGCCTGGGTGACGTCCACGTTGTTGGGGTCCTGAGTGAAGAACGGACCGATGACGGCGATCACGCCGACGAGCAAGATCACGCACAGGCCGATGACCGCCGGGATGTTGCGCAGGAATCTCCGGATCGACCCGCTGGTCATCCTCGACCGCAGCGTGGCCGCCTCGGGTGAGATCTCGCCTGGCGCTCCCAGGCCGGTCTCCTGCTCCTCGTGCTCCTTCAGCGTCATGGTGCTACCTGAGCCTGGGATCGATGATGCCGTAGAGCAGGTCGATCATCAGCGCGATGAGCACCGAGTAGAGGACCAGGGCGAGCACGGCTCCGGACACCAGAGGGAAGTCGTTCCACTGGATGGCGGTGTACAGCAGGTTGCCGACGCCGGGCCAGCCGAAGACCGTCTCGACCAGGATCACCGACCCTGCGAGATCGGCGAGGCTGACACCGAGGTCGGTCACCGCGGGGAGCATCGCGTTGCGTGCCCCGGACTGCAGCAGCACGTTGCGACGCGGGATGCCGCGAGCGCGCGCCGCCTTGGCGTGATCGCTGTTGAGCTCGTCGATCATGCTCGCACGCAGGATCCTCGTCGTGCTGCCGGCTTCGTGCAGGCCCAGCACCACCGCCGGCAGGATCAGGTGCGCGAGGTCGGGCGGGTCCCCACGGCCCCCGACGGGCAGCCACCCGAGGTAGAAGCCGAACACCAGGATGGCTACCAGGGAGATGAAGAAGACGGGGGTCGACGTGCCGATGACCACCACTCCCCGGCTGACGACGTCGAACCACGTACCCCGGTAGTGCGCCGACAGGATGCCGATCGGGAAGGCGATGCAGATCGCCACGATCGTCGCCGCACCCACGAGTGTCAGGGTGGCGGGCAGAGCGTCCTTGATCAGGTCACTCACAGGCGATGAGAACCTGATCGAGTTGCCCAGGTCGCCATGGAGCAGTCGGTTCACATAGTCCCCGAACTGCACCCATACGGGCTGGTCGAGCCCGAGCTGCGCGGCGATGGCCTCGCGCAGCTCGGGCGTCGCGGCGTCACCGGCGATGAGTCGCACCGGGTCGGCCGGGATGACCTGCGAGATGATGAACAGCACGACGGCAACGCCTGCCAGCACAAACGGCATGGTCGCGAGCCGGCGCAGGACTATCTGTCGCATGCGGTCTCTCCCCAGATGCAACTAGCCATCGACGGTCACTTTGCCCATCGCGTTGTACAGCAGACCGTAGTACTGGATCGGGCTGACCTTGAGGCCCTGAACGTTGCTGCGCGCCAGGATGTAGACGTCCTGGAAGTAGCCGGGAACGACCGCAGCGTTCGTCTTCACGATCCGCTCCGCGATCTGCGCGCCCAGATCTGCATACGCGTCGTCGTCGATCGTCGCCTTCATCTCGTCGATGAGCTTCTGGAGGTCGTAGTCGCGCAACGTATAGGTGTCGTCGGGCTCGGGCAGGGTCGCGTCGACACCCCACCGCTGCTCGTAGAACGTCGCGGCCGTGGGCCGCCCGCTCGTCGTCCAGAACAGCATGTCCCACTCGTACTTGGTGATCTCAGGCGGGATCACCTCGTTCTCCTGGCAGCTGAGCTTGGCGTCGTAGCCGAGCTTCTTGAGGTTCGACTGCATCGCGGTCGCCCAGTCGCACAGATAGGGGCGGTCCGCCAGCGCGAGCAGGTCGATCGGGTCTCCCTTGGAGATCCCGCCCTCCTCGAGCAGCTGGACACCCTTGGCCTCGTCGTACGGGTACGGCTCGACGGTGTCGGTCCAGCCCAACTGCCACGACGGGATCGGCTGGGTCGCCGGCGTACCGAAGTCTCCGATCAGCGACGGGACGATGGTCTGCACGTCCGACAGGTAGGCCAGTCCGAGATGCACCTTGTCGGCATCCTCATATCCGCCGCGCCGCGCCTTCTCGAAGTTCAGGTAGGCCTGGAAGAAGTAGGAGCCCTCTGCGTGGAGGATCTGGATGTTGGTGTCCTCTTCCAGAGCCGGCAGTGACTGGACGGGCACGTTGTTGACGATCATGTCGATCTCACCCTTCTGGAGAGCAAGTGCCGCCTGCTGGGGATCGGGAACGGCCCGGAACTCCACCTTGTCCAGGGGCGGCTCGCCGCGCCAGTAGGTCGGGTTCGGCTCGAACGTGATCGAGGTGCCGGGCTGCCGTGACTTCCACTTGTAGGGGCCGGTCCCGATCGGGACCTCGTCGGTACCCAACAACTCACCCGAGGCGCGCGCGTCGAGGTCTGAGATGAACATGGTGTCCGTCAGGTTCTCCGGGAAGCGTGCGTCCGCCGCGTTGAGGTTGAAGACCACCGTGAGATCGTCGGGGACCTCGATGGACTCCACGCTGGCCAGGTTGGAGGCATAGCTGGATGCGTTGTCGGGGTTCAAGAACGCCTCGAAGTTGGCTTTGACGTCGTTGGCCGTGAACGCCTTGCCATTGCTGAACTCGACGCCCTCCTGCAAGGAGATCGTCCAGGTCTTGGCATCCGGGCTGGGCTCGGCCCCGGTCGCCAGGGCCGGCACTGACTCCGCGTTCTCATCCGTGGTGAACAGCGGGTCGTAGACCGTGCTGCCCATGATGGTGCGGTCGTTCGCCGTGCCGCCCAGAGTGATGTTGTCGGCCGCCAGGAGGTCGTCGATGGTGGCAATGACCAAGCTCTGCTCCCCCGAGGTCGACTCGGAGGACTGGTCGTCGCCACACGCGCTGACCAGGACCAGCATGGCCGTAGCGAGGACGCCGGCGGCGATCCTGCGACGGTCTCGCCACCCGCGCGCGGGTCGGCGAGGCTGGAGGCTAGGTTCCCCGAGACCGGTCCCAGAGGCCTGGGACGCCCCGGGTGCTTGTCGGTCGTTCATGGCAAACTCCTCGAATAATGTATCCACACGGTAAGTGGTCGCCAGTTGAGTAGCAAGGCTCGGCGACCTTCCAGGAGGCACGCTCCTGAGCCAGCGCACTGGCGCTCGGAGCGGACCTGATGGCCGAGCCCGGACCGGCCGACGCCGCAGGGGGGTGTCAGTCAGCGACGTCCACGACTCCCATGGCGTTGTAGAGCAAGGGGTAGTAGCCCAGCGGGCTGGCGACCAGGCCGGTGACCCGCTTGTTCGCCAGCATGTAGACGTCTTGGAAGTAGCCCGGGATCACCGCGGCATCGGTGCGTACGACTCGTTCGGCGATCTGACGGCCGAGGTCGGCGTACTCCTGATCGTCCAGCGTGGCCTTCATCTTGTCGATGAGCTTCTGCAGCCCGTAGTCACGCAGGGTGTTGGTGTCGTCGGGTTCCGGCAGGGTCGCGGCCACGCCCCAACGTTGGTCATACATCGTCGCGGCCGTGGCACGGCCACTCGTGGTCCAGAACAGCTCGTCCCACGTGTACTTCGTGATCTCGGCAGGGATCACCTCACTCTCCTGGCATGACAGTTTCACGTTGTAGCCCAGCTGTTGCAGGTTCGACTGCGTCGCGGTCGCCCAGTCGCACATGTAGGGGCGATCGGCGATCGCCAGCAGGTAGATGTCACCGCCCTCGGGGATGCCACCCTCGGCCAGCAGCCGCTTGCCGAGCTCCTCGTCGTACTCGTAGGGCTGGACGTCCGCGCTGTAGCCGTCCTGCCACGAGGGGATGGGCTGGGTCGCGCGGGTGCCGAACGCCCCGATGAGCGGCGGGACGATGTTGTCGGCGTCGGCGAGGTAGGCAAGCCCTAGGTGGACCTTGTCCGGGTCGCCGTACTCGCCGCGCCTGGCCTTCTCGAAGTTCAGGTAGGCCTGGAAGAAGTACGAGCCCTCGGCTCGCATGATCTGGATGTTGGGGTCCTTCTCCAGCGCCGGCAGAGACTGCACGGCCACGTTGTTGGCGACGACGTCGACCTCGCCCTTCTGCAGGGCAAGAGCAGCGACCTGCGGGTCGGGGATGACGCGGAACTCCACGTCGGTCAACGGCGGCTTGCCGCGCCAGTAGTCAGGGTTGGGCTTGAACGAGACCGAGGTGCCGGGCTTCCGGGAGGCCCACTGGTAGGGACCGGTCCCCACCGGCACCTCCTCGGCTCCGAGCAGCTCGCCCGAGTCGCGCGCGTCGAGGTCGGCGATGAACATGGTGTCGATCATGTTGGCGGGGAAGCGTGCATCCGGAGCGTTGAGGTTGAAGACCACCGTCTGCTCGTCGACCACGTCGATGGACTCGACAGCGGCCAGGTTGGAGATGAACGAGGAGGCGTTGTCCGGCTCCATGAACGCCTCGAAGTTCGCCTTGACGTCGTCCGCGGTGAACTTCTTGCCGTTGGTGAACGTGACGTCGTCGCGCAGCGTGATCGTCCACGTCTTGGCGTCCTCGCTGGCGGTCGCCTCGGTAGCGAGAGCCGGCTGCATGTCGGCGTTCTCATCCGCCGTGAACAACGGGTCGTACACGGTGCTGCCCATCATGACCCGGTCACTGGCCGTGCTGCCCAGCAGGATGTTGTCGGGATCCAGCAGGTCGTCGTAGACGGCGATCACAATCCGCTTCTCACCGTTCGCACTGGGCGATGAGGACTCACCACATGCGGCCAGGGTGAGACCGACGAGTGCCCCCAGCAAGACTGCAAGGACTGTTCGGCGCCTGATGGTCATCATCTGTCGTTCCTTCGGATATTGGATCCACGCGAGAATAGGAGACGACGCCCGGGCTGACAACCCTGCCGTGTCCGTCGTGTTAAAGACGCGAGCGGGATGGCGGCACCAGGTATCGCCTGTGTATCTTGGCGATCGTATCCAGATTTGGGGATTTGTCGAGGGTGGAGGCTGCG
>CAZIVD010000088.1:0-18024 GCA_964542635.1 uncultured Nocardioides sp.
TGGCGAGCAGGCCGTAGCGGTAGAACCGCTCGATGTCGTTGCCCTTGAACGTCGACCCGTCGCCCCAGATGTCCACGCCGTCGGCGTGCATGGCCCGGACGAGCATCGTCCCGGTGACCGCTCGTCCGAGCGGAGTCGTGTTGAAGTAGGCACGTCCCCCGGAGCGGACGTGGAACGCACCGCACGCCAGCGCCGCGAGCCCCTCCTCGACCAGCGGGCCCTTGCAGTCGACGGCTCGCGCCAGCTCGGCGCCGTAGAGCAACGCCCGGTCGGGCACCTGGTCGATGTCGGGCTCGTCGTACTGGCCGATATCGGCGGTGTAGGTGCAGGGGACGGCCCCTTTGTCGCGCATCCAGGCGACCGCGACGGAGGTGTCGAGCCCGCCCGAGAAGGCGATCCCGACCTTCTCGCCGACGGGGAGGGTGGTGAGGACCTTGCTCATGTCTCGCTCTCTGCGGTTGCTGACCGGTGATCGGTGGGTGACTGGCCGTGATGCTCGTCCGCCAGGGCCAGGAAGCGACGGGCGGCGCCGTCCCCGCCTCGTGGCTCACGGGTGATCACGAGGACGGTGTCGTCGCCGGCGATCGTGCCGAGCACCTCGCCCAGGTCAGCCTTGTCGATCGCCGAGGCGAAGAACTGCGCCGCACCCGGTGGGGTGCGGAGCACGACGAGGTTGGCCGAGGCCTCGGCACTGACCAGGAGCTCCCCGCACAGGCGGGCCAGTCGGTGGGCCGCCGCCGCCGTCTCGACCGGGGCGGCGGGCCGACGGTCGCCGCCCTCCCCCGGCACGGCGTACACGAGCGCTCCGGAGTGGGAGCGCACCCGGACCGCGTCGAGCTCGACCAGGTCGCGCGAGAGCGTGCCCTGGGTGACCTGGACTCCCTGCTCGGCGAGCAGGTCGGCGAGTTCGGCCTGCGAGCGCACCTCGTGACTGCTCACGAGGTCGACGATCTGACGGTGCCGGGCGTTCTTGGTGGCCGGCCGCAGGGCGGCCCGCGTCATGGTCCGACGTCCCGGCGCTCGATGAGCCAGGTGAGGATCGCCTTCTGCGCGTGCCGGCGGTTCTCGGCCTCATCCCAGACCACGCTCTGCGGCCCGTCGAGGACCTCCGCGTCGATCTCCTTGCCGCGGTACGCCGGCAGGCAGTGCATCACGATCGCCTCGCGGGCCGCGTGCTGCATCAGCTCGGCGGTGACGGTGTATCCGGCGAACTTCGCCAGCCTCGCCTCCGCCTCCTCCTCCTTGCCCATCGACACCCAGGTGTCGGTGACGACCACGTCGGCTCCCGTGACCGCTGTCACCGGGTCGGGCTGGAGCACGGCTGACCCGGCGGTCGCTCCGCCGATGGCGTTGGCCCGGTCGATCATGGCGGCGTCGGGCTCCTGCCCGGCGGGCGAGCTGATCCGCACGTGCATGCCGGCGGTGACGCCGGCCAGGGCCCAGGAGTTGCCCATGTTGCAGGCACCGTCACCGACGAACGCGACCGTGAGCCCGCTCAGCATCCCCTTGTGCTCACGGACTGTGAGCAGGTCGGCGAGCAGTTGGCACGGGTGGAACTCGTCGGTGAGGGCGTTCACCACCGGCACCCCGGAGTAGGCAGCCATCTCCTCGATCGCCGACTGCGCATAGGTGCGCCACACGATGATGGACGCCTGCCGGCCCAGCACCCGCGCGACGTCGGCCACCGACTCGCGCTTGCCGATGCCGGCCAGCCCACCGTCGACGAGCATCGGGTGCCCGCCCAGCTCGGCGATGGCAGCGGCGAACGACGCCTGGGTGCGCAGCGTGGGCTTGTCGTAGATCGTCGCGACGGTGAGCGGGCCCGCCAGCGGCTTCACGTCGTACGGCGTGCGCTTGAGGTCGACCGCCAGGTCGAGCACCGCCGCCTGCTCGGCGGGGCTGAGGTCGTCGTCGGCGAGGAAGGAGCGCGAGGTCATCAGGATTCTCCGAAGGCTTCGTCGAGGATGGTCGGCCAGGCCGCCAGGAAGGCGGCCACGTCATCGTCGCCGATGACCAGGGGCGGGGCGAGGCGGACGCGCTCGGGCGTCGGGTTGTTGACGATGAACCCACGGGCCAGTGCCGCCGCGGTCACCTCGGCAGACCTCGGGGCGGCCAGGTCCAACCCGATCAGCAGACCGCGCCCGCGGACCTCGGTGACCCGGGGTTCCGCGGCCAGGCCCTCGCGCAGGGCCGAGCCCACCGAGGTCGCTCGTCCGAGCAGGCCTTCCTTCGCGATCGTGTCGAGCACCGCGAGGGCCGCCGCGCAGGCGACCGGGTTGCCGCCGAAGGTGGTGCCGTGGTTGCCGGGCTGCAGGAGCTCGGCCGCCGAGCCGAGGCCGAGGCAGGCGCCGATGGGGATCCCGCCGCCCAGCCCCTTGGCGAGGGTGACGACGTCGGCGTCCGCGACCGGCCCGGCGAACCACTCCCCTGTGCGACCGACCCCGGTCTGCACCTCGTCGAGCCACAGCAGGGCGCCGTGCTCGCGGGTGATCCGGCGGGCGGCGGCGAGGTAGCCGTCCGGGGGCACGACGACGCCCGCCTCCCCCTGGATCGGCTCGAGCACCACGGCTGCTGTGTCGTCGGTGACGGCCGCGGCCAACGCCGCCTCGTCGCCGTACGGCACGAACGTGACGTCCCCCGGGAGCGGCTCGAACGGCGTGCGGTAGGCCTCCTTGGCGGTGAGGGCGAGTGCCCCCATGGTGCGGCCGTGGAAGGAGCCCTCGGCCGCCACCAGGTGCGTGCGGCCCGTGAGTCGGGTCA
This sequence comes from uncultured Nocardioides sp., assembly GCA_964542635.1. Classification (GTDB taxonomy): domain Bacteria; phylum Actinomycetota; class Actinomycetes; order Propionibacteriales; family Nocardioidaceae; genus Nocardioides. The sequence continues at coordinate 2,761 of CAZIVD010000088.1, forward strand.
GCTTAAGGGCGGCCTCGTTGGCCTCGGTGCCGGAATTGGTGAAGAACACCCTGCCGGGGGCGCCCACCAGCTCGAGGAGCCGCTCGGCCAGCTCGACCTGCGGGGCGGTGGTGAAGAAGTTCGAGACGTGCCCGAGCGTGGTCAGCTGGTCGGTCACGGCGGCGACCAGGGCGGGGTGCGCGTGGCCGAGTGCGTTGACGGCGATGCCCCCGAGCAGGTCGACGTACTCCAGGCCGTCGGCGTCCCACACGTGGGCGCCCTCGCCTCGGACGAGCACCAGCTTGGGCACGCCGAACGTGTGCATGAGCGCGCCCTGGTAGCGCCCCAGCCAGTCCTGCGACGTCTGCGGGCTGGTCATGACCGGGCTTTGCGGATCTTGGTGGCCACGCCCGGCAGCACCTGCGTGCCGACTCCCTCGTCGGTGAACAGCTCGAGCAGGACGGCGTGCGGCTCTCGGCCGTCGACGACCGTCGCCCGTGGGACCCCGCCCTGGACGGCCTCGAGGCAGGCCCCCATCTTGGGCACCATCCCGCTGGCGAGGCCCGGCATCAGCTCGGCCAGAGCCTCCGGCGAGATCTCCCCGATGACGTCGTCGCTGTCCGGCCAGTCGCGGTAGAGCCCCTCCACGTCGGTGAGCACGAGGAGCTTCTCGGCACCGAGGGCGACGGCCAGCGCAGCGGCCGCAGTGTCGGCGTTGACGTTGTGGACCGTGCCGTCGACGTCGGGGGCGACGCTGGAGATGACGGGGATGCGACCGGCCTCCACCAGGTCGCGGACGGCCTCGGGTCGCACGCTCGCCACCTCGCCGACCAGGCCGAGGTCGACCTCCTCGCCGTCCACGACTGTGTTGGTGCGCTGGGCGGTGAACAGCCCGGCGTCCTCTCCCGACAGGCCCACGGCCAGCGGGCCGTGCTCGTTGATCAGGCCGACGAGCTCACGCTGGACCTGGCCGACGAGGACCATGCGGACCACGTCCATGGCGGCGGGGGTGGTTACCCGCAGTCCGCCGCGGAACTCCGACTCGATCCCGAGTCGGTCCAGCATCGCCGAGATCTGCGGGCCTCCGCCGTGCACGACCACGGGCTTGAAGCCCGCGAAGCGCAGGAAGGCGATGTCCTCGGCGAAGGCGCGCTTGAGGGTGTCGTCGGTCATCGCGTTGCCGCCGTACTTCACCACCACGGTCTTGCCGTGGTAGCGCTTGAGCCAGGGCAGCGCGGCGGCGAGCACGCCGGCCTTGGCGGGCTCGACCGCGGGGCGCCGGTCGTCGGTCGTGGGAGTCTCGGTCTCGGTCATGAGCTGTAGGCGCTGTTCTCGTGGACGTAGGCGTGGGTGAGGTCGTTGGTCCAGACGGTGGCTCGGTGACCGCCGGTCTTGAGGTCGACGGTGACGCTGACCTGGCGCGGTGTGAGGTCGACGGTGGCCGGGTCCGCCGCCGGGCCGGAGCCGCGGCAGACCCAGACGCCGTTCATGGCGACGTCGAGGTCGCCGGGGTCGAAGGCAGCCCGCGTGGTCCCGATGCTGGCGAGCACCCGCCCCCAGTTGGGGTCGTTGCCGAAGACCGCGGCCTTGAAGAGGTTGCTCCGCGCGATGCTCCGGCCCACCTCGACGGCCTCGTCCTCGGTGGCGGCACCCAGCACGGTGATCGCGATCTCGTGGTCGGCGCCCTCGGCGTCGGCGAGCAGCTGCATCGCCAGGTCGGTGCAGGCGCTGGTCACGGCCTCGGCCAGGTCGTCCGGCGACGGGGTGATCCCGGAAGCGCCGGAGGCCAGTAGGACCACCGTGTCGTTGGTGGACATGCAGCCGTCGGAGTCGAGGCGGTCGAAGCTCACCCGAGTGGCGGCCCGCAGCGCCCGGTCGAGGTCGTCGGGCGTGGCGACCGCGTCGGTGGTGAGCACGACGAGCATGGTGGCCAGTTGGGGGGCGAGCATGCCGGCACCCTTCGCCATCCCGCCGACCGACCAGCCGGCGGCTTCGACCACGACCTGCTTGGGGACCGAGTCGGTGGTCATGATGGCGCGGGCGGCGTCCGGGCCGCCGTCGCCGTCCAGGGCGTCGTACGCCGCGTCGGCACCGGCCAGCACGCGGTGACGGGGGTTGGCCAGGCCGATGAGTCCGGTCGAGCACACGACCACGTCCCCCGCGCCGATCCCGAGCCGCTGGGCGACCCGCTCGGCGACCGCATGGGTCGTCCGGAAGCCGTCCGGGCCGGTGTAGCAGTTGGCCCCGCCGGAGTTGAGGAACACGGCGCGGACGCTGCCGTCCTTGACGACCTGCTCGCTCCACAGCACCGGGTGGGCCTTGCAGCGGTTGCTCGTGAACACGGCGGCGGCAGAGGACGACGGCCCGTCGTTGACGACCAGGGCGACGTCCTGGGCTCCGGTCGACTTCAGACCGGCCGCGACGCCAGCCGCCCGGAAGCCTGGGGGCTGGGTAATGCTCATGGCGCGAGTCCCACCGTGGTCAGGCCGGTGGCCTCGTCGAGACCGAGGGCGAGGTTCATGCACTGGACGGCGCCGCCGGCCGTGCCCTTGGTGAGGTTGTCGATCGCGCCGACCGCGACCAGCCGGCTGGTGCGCTCGTCGACGGCCACCTGCACGTGGACGGCGTTCGAGCCGACGACCGCCTTGCTCTGCGGCCACTGGCCGGCCGGCAGCAGACGCACGAACGGCTCGTCGGCATAGGCCTTGGCGTAGGTCGCGACCACGTCGTCGGTCGTGACCCCCTCACGCACCCGAGCGGTGCAGGTGGCCAGGATCCCGCGGGGCATCGGCACGAGCAGCGGGGTGAAGCTCACCGAGACCGGCGTGCCGGCCGCCGCGGAGAGGTTCTGCTCGATCTCGGGGATGTGCCGGTGCACGCCGCCGACGCCGTAGGCCGAGACGTTGCCCATCACCTCGCTCCCGAGCAGGTGAGGCTTGGCCGCCTTGCCCGCGCCGCTGGTGCCCGACGCAGCCACAACCACGGCGTCCGCCTGCACCAGCCCCGCGTCGTACGCCGGGGCGAGCGCCAGCGAGGACACCGTCGGGTAGCAGCCGGGCACCGCGATCCGGCGCGCGCCGCGGAGGTGCTGGCGCGCGCCCGGCAGCTCCGGCAGCCCGTAGGGCCAGGACCCCGCGTGCTCGGAGCCGTAGAACGCCTCCCAGGCCCCCGGATCGGTGAGTCGGAAGTCCGCCCCACAGTCGATCACCACGACGTCGTCCGGGAGGCCCGCGGCCACCTCGGCCGACGCGCCGTGCGGCAGGGCCAGGAACACCACGTCGTGTCCGGAGAGCGCCTCCAGGGTGGTCGCCTCCAGCACCCGGTCGGCCAGCGGTGTCAGATGAGGCTGGAGAGCACCGAGGGTCTGGCCGGCGTTCCCGGCTGCGGTCAGGGCTCCCACGCTGACCGTCGGATGGCCGAGGAGGAGGCGCAGCAGCTCCCCGCCGGCGTACCCGCTCGCGCCCGCCACCGCCACCCGCACCGCCGTCATGAGGCATGACTATACAGATGTGCGCATACTCATGCATCGGGGTCCGGGGTGTGGACCTCCGTCCCGTGACTCACGTCGGTGCTCGGCGTTAGGTTCGGTCCATGAGCCGGTTGACCCCCTCGGAGTACCTGTCGTCCATCGAGTCCGAGTCCGCACGCTTTCGCGACGTGCTGGCGGACGCCGACCCGGGGGCCCCGGTCCCGAGCTGTCCGGCCTGGCAGGCCTTCGACCTGCTGCACCACCTCACCGAGGTGCAGGCGCATTGGGCGTGGGTGGTGCTGAACCGTCCGAAGAGCCCCGAGGACCGGCCCGAGGAGGGCCGTGCGGCTTCCTACGCTGACCAGCTGGCCGCCTTCGACCAGGCCTCCGCGACCCTGGTGTCCGCGCTGCGCGACGCCGATCCGACAGATCCTGCCTGGACCTGGTCGGACGACCACACCGTGGGGTTCATCCTGCGCCGCCAGGCCCACGAGGCGCTGATCCACCGCCTCGACGCCGAGCTCACCAGCGGGCAGGTGACCGACCTCGACGCCCCCCTCGCCGCCGACGGAGTCGACGAGGTGCTCGACGTGATGTACGGCGGCTGCCCCGACTGGGGGCAGTTCTCGCCCCTGCCCCACTACCTGCGCGTCGACCTGACCGACACCGGAGACCGGATCTGGGTGCAGCTGGGCCGCTTCAGCGGGACCGACCCCCAGGACGACACGCACTACGACGAGGACGACATCCACGTCGTCGCGGACCCGGGCGTCGAGCCGGACGCCGTCATCAGCGCCCCGGCAGGGGTGATGGATGCTCGCCTCTGGCGTCGCGGCGACGGCGACTCCATCCACCTGGCGGGCGACCTGTCGATCGTCGACCACTTCCGACGGGTCATCCACCAACCGATCAATTAATTGGGCGCGAGCGCGTCGTGCTCCCTCCCGCCGCGAGCGTGTCGCGCTTCGCTGCGCCACGCTCCCGCGGTGTCTCGGTCCGCTCGCCGCGCTGCCGCGCGGGCCGTTGGCGTTCGCTGTGGTGAAGGCCCGCACGGCAGTCGCGGCTTGTACGCCGGGAGTCGGCGCCAGCTCTCAACGTCTGCAACGCGAGTCGGCGCCCAACTCTCATCACGCAACGAGAAGTCACGCCGACTCGCGGAGGCGTCAGCGTTGGAGGGCGCCGAGGCGCTCGGCGGCGGCGGCGACGGCGGCGTCCCGGAAGGCGCCTGTCTCCTCCTCGGTGAGCGTGCGGTCGGGCGCGCGGAAGCGGAGGGCGAACGCGAGGGACTTCTTGCCCTCCCCCACCTGGGGTCCGGTGTAGACGTCGAAGAGGCGGATCGACTCGAGGTACGCGCCGGCCCCCTCGCGCAGCACCGCCTCGAGCTCGGCGGCGGTGACGCTGTCGTCCACCACCAGGGCGACGTCCTCCTTGGCGACCGGGAAGTCGGAGTACGACGGCGCGGCCACCACTCGCACCGCGTGCTCGAGCAGCCGGTCGAGGTCGACCTCGGCGGCCGCGCTGCGCGCCGGCACGCCGTGGGCCGCGCAGACGCGAGGATGCAGCTCACCGGCGTGCCCGATCACCGCGCCGTCGACCAGGATCGCCGCACACCGGCCGGGATGCCACGGGGCCACGGCCGCGGCCTTGACCTCGACGACCACCCCCAGCGCGGCGGCGACCTCGCGCACCGCCTCGACCGCGTCCTCCCATCCCGCAGGGCGGGCGGGTCCCCACCAGCCTGCTCGCACGCGGTCGCCGGTGGCCACCAGGGCGAGGTGCAGCGGCTGCTCGGGGAGGGCCTTGTCCAGGTCGTCGAGCTCGCCCTGACTCGGCCGACGCTCGACGCCGAAGATCGGGGCAGGCCCGGCGGCACGTGGCAGAGTGACCGTGGCGGACTCGAACAGCGCCAGGTCGGCGCTCCCCCGGCCCACGTTGCGGGCCACGGCCTTCAGCAGCCCCGGCAGCAAGGTGGTGGTCATCGCCGGCTCCTCGCTCGAGAGTGGGTTGGCCAATCGCAGCAGGTGTCGCCGCTCATCGTCCGGGGCGAGGCCGAGGGCGTCGAGGTCGCGCTCACCCACGAAGGGGAAGCTGACCACCTCCACGAAGCCCGCGCCGGCGAGGGTCCGCCCGACCCGCCGCCGGAGCCGCTGGCCGCGGGTCAGCCCGCGACCGTGGGCGGCCGGCGGCAGCACCGAGGGCACGTGCACGTAGCCGACCACTCGGGCGACCTCCTCGACCAGGTCGAACGGGTCGGTCACGTCGCCGCGCCACGGTGGCGGCACCACGAGGAGCCGCGAGCCGTCGCCCTCGGTGACCTCGCAGCCCACTGCCCGCAAATGCGCGACGGTGGTCGCCGTTGGGATCTCCATGCCGGTGACGCGGGCCGGGAGATCGGCGTCGATCGCGATGCCCGCACGCGCGGGCGGGGCGCCCACGAGGGTGACGCCGGGCTCGACGGTGCCTCCGCCGTAGGTCGTGAGCAGCTCGGCGACCCGGTCGGCGGCCACCAGTGGGATGGTCGGATCGGTGCCGCGCTCGAACCTCTTGGCCGCCTCGGAGGGCAGCTTGTGCCGACGCTCGGTGCGGAAGATCGAGACCGGGTCCCAATGCGCCGCCTCGATGAAGATGTCGGTGGTCGACTCCGACAGCTCGGTCGTCTCGCCGCCCATCACGCCCGCCAGGCCGATCGGACCGGTGTCGTCGGTGATGAGCAGGTCCTGGGCCGAGAGCTCGCGGTCGGCACCGTCGAGCGTGGTCAGGCGCTCTCCCGCCCGGGCCCGGCGTACGACGATGGGCCCCGTCAGTCGCTGGCGGTCGAAGCCGTGGATCGGCTGGCCGAGCTCGAGCATCACGTAGTTGGTCACGTCGACGGCGAGCGAGATCGGCCGCATGCCGGCCAGCTGGATCCGCCGCGCCATCCAGTCGGGGGTCGGGGCCGTGGGGTCGAAGCCGGTGACCGAGCGGCCGGTGAACACGGGACATCCGACCGGGTCCTCGACCACGACCGGATAGGCGGCCTCGGCCGACTCCGGCACCGACCGGTCCGCGGGATCGGTGAACGGCACGTCGTACGCCAGGGCCGCCTCACGGCCGATCCCGCGCAGCGAGAGCGCGTACGCGCGATCCGGGTTGATCTCGAACTCGATGACCTGATCGCGCAGCGGCAGCACGTCGAAGGCGTCGTCACCCGGCTCGCCGGCCCCGCCCGGCAGCACCATGATCCCGTCGTGGTCGTCGCCGAGCCCGAGCTCGCGCGCCGAGCAGATCATCCCCGCGGAGACGTGCCCGTAGGTCTTGCGCGCGGAGATCTCGAACCCTCCCGGGAGGACTCCCCCTGGGAGGATGACGACGACCAGGTCATCCACCGCGAAGTTGTGGGCGCCGCAGACGATGCCCTGCGGCTCACCCGTGTCGTTGGCCGCACCGACGTCGACCGAGCACCACCGGATGGTCTTGCCGTTGCTCTGGGGCTCGTCGGCGAACGACAGCACCCGGCCCACCACGAGCGGCCCGCTGATGTCGTGGCCGGGGCGCTCGATCGCCTCGAGCTTGAGTCCAAGCGCGGTCAGGCGGTGAGCCAGGTCCTCCACCGACACGTCTGGGAGGTCCGGGACGACAGCACGGATCCATGAGAGAGGTGCACGCATCGCCGGGTCAGAGCTCCGTTCCGAAGGCCGAGGAGAAGCGCACGTCGCCCTCGAACAGGTCCCGGAGGTCCTCGACGCCGTGCCGGAACATCAGCGTCCGGTCGATGCCCATCCCGAACGCGAAGCCCGTGTAGCGCTCGGTGTCGACCCCGCAGGCGGTCAGCACGCGCGGGTTCACGACGCCGCAGCCGCCCCACTCGATCCAGCCCTCGCCGCGGCAGGTCCGGCAGCTGTCGGAGTTGACGCCCCGGCACACGAAGCAGACCAGGTCGACCTCGGCACTCGGCTCGGTGAACGGGAAGTACGACGGGCGGAAGCGGGTCGTGATGCCCTCGCCGAACATCGACGTCGCGAAGTGGTCGAGCGTGCCCTTGAGGTGGGCCATCGTGATGCCCTCGTCGACGACGAGGCCCTCGACCTGGTGGAACACCGGGGAGTGCGTGGCGTCGTACTCGTCGGTGCGGAACACCCGCCCGGGACAGATCACGTGGATCGGCGGAGTCCGGGTCAGCATGCTGCGCGCCTGCACGGGCGAGGTGTGCGTGCGCAGCACGACGTGGTGGTCGGCCGGCTCGGTCCAGAAGGTGTCCTGCATGGTGCGGGCGGGATGGTCGGGGCCCAGATTGAGGGCGTCGAAGTTCAGCCACTCCGCCTCGACGACGGGGCCTTCCGCGACCTCCCAGCCCAGGGCGACGAAGACGTCGGCGATGTCCTCGGCGAGCATCGTGAGCGGGTGCCGCGAGCCCCGTGCCGCCCGGGTGGTGGGCAGGGTGACGTCGACCGTCTCCTCGACGAGCATCCGCTCCTCGGCCTCCACCTCGAGGACAGCCTGCCGCGCGACGAGCGCCTGGTTGACAGCTCCGCGCGCCTGACCCACTCGCTGGCCGGCCTCCTTGCGGGCCTGTGGCGGCAGCGCCCCGATCTCCCGGTTGGCCAGGGCCAGGGGTGAGCGGTCGCCGGCGTGGTCGATCCGCACGTGCTTGAGCGCGGCGAGGTCGGCGGCCGCTGCGATCGCCGCAAACGCCTGGTCGCGCATCTCCTCGACCTGGTCGGCGCGCAGCGGCGTGACCTCGACGGGGTCGTAGGACGTGTTGGGACCAGACATGCGGAGCAGTCTAGGAAGAGTCCGCCGGCCCGGACGAACCGGTTAGTCGCCGGCGAGATCCTCCGGGCAGGCGACCTTCGGGGCGAGCACCAGGTCCTCGGTGGCTGAGTGGGCCCGGGCGCGGCCGAGGTTCCACTCGAGCACCGGGTCGTCGTACGCCGGGAGGTCCTGCAGCACGCACTGCCTGAGGTCGTCCGGGAGCTGCATCAGCGTGGGCACGGCGTCGGCTGAGAGCTCGGAGAGGTAGACCCAGTCCAGCGCCCCGGTCTCCTCGTAGCGGTCGATGTTGCGCTGGGCGATCCAGGCGTCGGGATTGAGGGCGGCGATGCCCAGCAGACCCACGACGCCACTCACGAGCGCGAAGCGCGGCACCCACGTGCCCCACCGCACCACGCCCGCGAGCGCCACGGCGAGCACCACCACCCCGAGCCAGCCCTCGAAGACGTCGACGAAGAGCCGGGCCCGGGTGAAGCCGTAGGCCTCCTGGTAGAGCTGCATGCGGTGCAGGGCCGAGGCGACGACGACCAGGGTCAGCGCGCACAAGAGGCCGAGGGACACGCGCATCCACCAGCGGTCCGCCGGGTCGTCCCCGACCCGCCGCGAGGCGGCCCAGACAACGACCAGCATCAGGAGGGTGGCCACGGTGAGCTGGCCGAAGCCCTGGTGCACGTAGTCCGCATAGGTCAGCCCGGTCGTCCGCTGCACGTAGGCATGGCCGCCGAAGAGCACCGCCGCCTGGGCGGCCACGAAGACGGCGAAGACCGCGTCCACGACGAGCACCGGCACCAGCCATTCGAACCGGTGGACGGTCGCCCTCGCGCGACCACCGGGAAGGGCCGAGAGGTCCGGCGGGTTGAGCGCGAGGTACGCCGCCGCCAAGGTCGCCCCGAAGACGAACGCCCCCACGAAGCTGTGCTGGACGAAGGTCTCGATGCTCAGGTCGGGCACCAACCCGTCCACCCAGCCGGCAACCACGGCGTCGGCCGACACGAACAACAATCCGAAGACGAGGAGCGCGATCGTGCTCCACACCGCGGTGACCACGACCCTCGGGGTCCGTCCGGTGCCCAGCACGCCGCGCATCGAGCGCCCGAGCCACGGCAGTCCGCGCATCGCCGAGAGCGGCCAGGCCAGGCCAGCCACGACGAACTCCGGGATGCGGCTGCCTCGCGTGACCCCCACGATCCAGGAGGCGGTGCCGGCGACCAGGCAGAGCGAGACGATCCACCCGGCGTCGAGGAGCAGCACCGGGAGACAGCACGCCGCGGCAAGCACGAGACAGACCAGGGTGAAGCGGTCGGCACGATGCTTGGCCGCCCACCACACGGTGGCACCGGCGGCCACGAGCACGAGGAACCAGCCGAGGCCCGGCAGTCGCTCGGGCAGGATCAGTCCACCCAGCACGCCTACCCCGAGAGCGGCCACCACGACCGGCCGCCCGGACCCGGGGACGTCGGGCCAATGCCGGCCGTAGAGCGGGTCGGCGACCGGGGCGGCGCTGACCGCCTCGGGGCCGGGGTCTCCGGGCTGGGCTGTCGTGGGCTGGGCTGTCGTGGGCTGGGCTGTCTCAGGCTGGGTGGCTTCGGCCATGGGAACCTCCGGTTCGGACGAGAAGGTGGTCGAGGAGAGAGCGTCGGCCCCGTTGGGCGAGGAGCGAGCGAACCGAGCGCTAGATCCGCTGGTCGAGGAGCGAGCGAAGCGAGCGTCACGAGACCCCGGCACAGCCGCAGGGGTCGCCCGCGGGGGCGGCTGCGTCGGCAGGTCGACGCGCACCACCGCCCCGGGGGCACCGGCTGGTGGATCGACGAACCGGACGGTCCCGCCGTGGAGGGTGGCGACCCATCGGGCGATCGCGAGCCCGAGGCCGGTGCTGCCGGCGGCTGCGGTGCCCGGATCGGCCGCCAGCGTGCCGAACCGCTCGAAGGCGCGCTCACGGTCAGCGGCCGGGACTCCCGAGCCCTCGTCGGCGATCTCGAGCCACCAGCGGCCCCCGTCGGCTGCCGCTCTCACCCGGACCGTGCCCGGGCGGGGCCCGTGGCGTACGGCGTTGTCCAGGAGGTTCAGCAGCAGCTGGCGCAGGCGGGCCCGGTCGCCCCTGACCACCAGGTCGTCCGGTACGGAGAGGTCGAAGGTCACTCCCCGCGCGGTGGGCTGGACCTCCGCCACGGTGTCGGCCAGCAGGTCGGCCAGCGGCACGTCGGCGATGCGCAGGGGTGTGACCCCCACGTCGACCCGAGAGAGTTCGAGGAGGTCGCCGACCAGGTCACTCAGCCGGCGGGCCTGGCCCACCGCGGCGTCGAGATGCTGCCCGTCGGCGGGGACCACGCCGTCGGCCAGGTTCTCCAGCACGGCGGTGAGGCCGGCCAGCGGCGTGCGCAGCTCGTGGGAGACGGTCGCCACGAGCAGCCGTTGCTCGCGGTCGACGGTGTCGAGCTCGGCGGCCATCTGGTTGAACGCCCGCGCCAGCTCGCCGACCTCGTCGGAGGACTCCGCCCGGACGCGTCCCCGGTAGTCGCCCCGCGCCATCCGCCGTGCCGCCTCGGTCATCTCGCGCAGCGGCGAGGTCATGCCGACGGCCAACAGTTGGGTGACGCCCAGGGCCAACGCGACGGTGACCGGGAACGCCACGGCGATGGGCACCCCCGCCCGCGCGCCCGCGAGGCTCACGAGCGTCGCGACGACGACGCTGGCCACCACCAGCAGGCCCAGCTTGACCTTGATCGACCGAACCGCCTCGAGGGGCGTACTCACGTCAAGGCCTCGGACTCGAGGGCGTAGCCCACCCCGTGCACGGTCCGGACCCGCTCCGCGCCGATCTTGGCGCGCAGCGCCTTCACGTGGCTGTCGACCGTGCGGGTCCCTGAGGCCGCCTCCCAGTCCCAGACGTCCGCGAGCAGCCGCTCCCGGCTCAGCACCTCTCCGGGCGCCTGCGCGAGCCTGGCCAGCAGGTCGAACTCGGTCGGGGTGAGCCGGACCTCCCGGCCATCGACCGCGACCCGTCGCGGGCCGGTCTCGACCACGAGATCGCCGACGACGAACCGGTCAGCCGGCCGGGCGGCGAGCTCGGCCGCGCGGTCGACGCGTCGCAGCAGGGCCCGGACGCGGGCCACGAGCTCGCGCATCCGGAAGGGCTTGGTGAGGTAGTCGTCGGCGCCGACGGCCAGGCCGACCAGCACGTCGGCCTCGTCGTCGCGGGCCGTGAGCATCAGCACCGGCACGGGCGCGCGCGACTGGATCCGTCGGCAGACCTCGTGCCCGTCGTACCCGGGAAGCATCACGTCGAGGACGACCAGGTCGGGGACGATCGCCTCGCAGGCGGACACCGCGCCGGGGCCGTCGTAGGCCTGCTCGACCTCGAAGCCCTCGGCTCGCAGTCGATCGGCGACCGCGTGGTTGATCACCGGCTCGTCCTCGACCACCAGCACCCGCGCTCGGGGCGCGGCAGTCGGCGACGGGCTCATGCGGCCAGCGTAGGAGCGCCCTCGTGTCCGAAGAGGTCGCGAATCGTGAAGGTTGTGTGCAGGTTCGCCCAGCGTGGCCGCCCAGGCCTCGTTGGTCGAGGCCCCGCAACGCTCACCGGGTCTCGACAGCGCCGCTCGTCCCTCGCGGCGGCTCGACCACCGAACAGGGCCTCGTCCCTCGCGGCGGCGAGAATTCGTTGGTCGAGCCGGGCGAGCCGCCAGGCGAGCCCGTGTCGAGACCCCGCAACACTCACCATGGTCTCGACACGCCGCTCGTTCCTCGCGGCGGCTCGACCACCGAACAGGCCCTCGTCCCTCGCGGCGGCTCGACCAACGAACGACCGCTACGCGGGCTCGCCGGGCCAGTCCATGACGATGCGAGCTCCGCCGCCGGGGGCGTCGAGGATCGCGACCTGGCCGCCGTGCGCCCGGGTGATGCCGTTGACGAGATAGAGGCCCAGCCCCGTGCCTCCGCGGCCGGCGGTCCCCGTCCAGAACTTGGTGAACACCCTCCGGCGCATGTCGTCGGGGATGCCCTCCCCCGAGTCGTCGACCGTGAGGCGTACGCCGGGGGGCCGGGCGCCCTCCGGGACACCCTCGTCGAGCCAGCGCTCTGCCCGGATCCGCACGGTGCCCTCCCCGTGGCGCACGGCGTTCTCGACCACGTTCGTCACGACCTGGGTGAACTTGTCGGGATCCACCCAGACCTCGGGCAGGTGCCCGTCGACGACGAGGTCGATGTCGTGGGGAGCCCCAGCCTGCACGCTGGCGACCACGCGCCGCAGGAGCACGTCCACGTCGGCACCGCGCCGCGCGAGCGCGAGCCGGCCGGTGTCGAGCCGCGCCACGTCGAGGAGCTCGGTGATCAGGCGGCTGAGGCGGTCGGCATCCGCGTGGACGGTGGTGAGCATCAGCAGCTTCTGCTCGTCGTTGAGCTTGTCCCAGCGGGAGAGCATCGCCTGCACGAAGCCCTTGACCCCCGTGAGCGGTGAGCGCAGCTCGTGGGCCACCGCCGCGACCAGGTCGGAGCGCTCACGGTCGAGCCTGGCCCGACCGCGCCCCGAGCGGATCGAGAGGGCCACGACCGTGGCGGGACCAAGCGGCTCGTCGCGCTCGATCCGCGCGGTCACCAGCGCCTCGGTCCCGTCCGGCAGGATCCACGACTGCTCGGGCACGCCCGTGCGGACCCGCGGCCCCTCGAACGGATGGTTCACGTCGGTCCAGCTGCGGCCCTCGAGGGTGCGCAGGGAGATCGTCTTCGAGAACGGCATCCCGACGCACTCGTCTCGCCGTACGCCGAACAGCCGCTCGGCGGACCGGTTGACCAGCAGCACGGTGTCGTCGCGATCGAAGATCACCACGCCGTCGGCGAGCGCATCCCACGCTCCGCCCGGGTCCCAGGCCACGGGCGGCAGCCTACAAGCGCCGGCGACCGGCCGAGGGACGAACGGCGCCGGGCCGCGAGCCTAGGCGTGGAGGGAGGCTCCGCGTGGATGCAGGCTCAGATCAGGCGGGGACCGGTGCCGCGCTGGGCGCGAGCGCTGGCATAGAGGCACAGCGCGGCCGCGGTCGCGAGGTTGAGGCTCTCGGCCCGACCGTGGATCGGGATCCGGATCCGGTGGTCGGCCAGCGCGGCGACCTCGGCAGGAAGGCCCCAGGCCTCGTTGCCGAACACCCAGGCGGTCGGCCGGGAGAGGAGGTCGTGGGCGTCCTCGTCGAGGAGCACCTCGCCGGCGCCGTCCGCGGCGAGCACGGTGAGGCCGGCGGCGTGGGCGGCGGAGACAGCCGTGGCGATGTGCGGCTCGATCGCGATGGGCAGCTGGAAGGCGCTGCCGACGCTGGCCCTGATGGTCTTGGGGTTGTAGAGGTCCACCGCCGAACCCGCGAGCACGACGGCGTCCGCGCCGGCCGCGTCAGCGGTGCGGATCACGGTGCCCGCGTTGCCGGGGTCACGGACGTCCGCGCAGAGGGCCACGAGGCGCGGTCTCGTCACCGGCGCCGGGGCGCCCTCCTCCACCGGCGGTTCCGCCAGCAGCTCGATGAGCGGCCGGTCGAGGAAGCGGCACACCGCGACCACCCCGGCGGGCGTCACCGAGTCGGAGAGAGCCGCCAGCGCGCGGTCGTCGACGCGCGTCACCGGAACTCCGTCGGGGACCGCGGACAGCAGGTCGTCGGCGTTCGATCGGACGAAGACCTCGAGCACGCAGCCCTCGACCGACAGCGCGGCTGCGAGGGCCTTCGGCCCGTCGGCGAGGAACAGCCGTCGCTCGGCTCGCACCGAGCGACGGCTGAGTCGGCGCACGTCCTTGATCCGGGAGCTGCCCGGGGTCAGGGGCGCCTGCGGGCCGGTCAGGCCGAGACCTTGTCCTCGCTGGCGGCCTTCGGGGCGTTGACGTCGGCGGGGAGCGCCGCCTTGGCGGTCTCCACGAGCGCGGCGAAGGCCGGGGCGTCGTTGACGGCGAGGTCGGCGAGGATCTTGCGGTCCACCTCGACCCCGGCGAGGTTGAGCCCCTGGATGAAGCGGTTGTACGTCAGGCCGTTGGCACGGGACGCCGCGTTGATCCGCTGGATCCAGAGCTTGCGGAAGTCGCCCTTGCGCGCCTTGCGGTCACGGTAGCTGTAGACGAGCGAGTGGGTGACCTGCTCCTTCGCCTTGCGGTAGAGGCGCGAGCGCTGGCCGCGGTAGCCGCTGGCGCGCTCGAGAGTGGTCCGACGCTTCTTGTGGGCGTTCACTGCCCGCTTGACGCGTGCCATGGTGGTTCTCCTTGGTGCTAGGGGTGCGGGTGCTCGGACCCGGGCTCGTCACTGCTCGCCCGGCGATCACCGATGGGTGGGCGGCCGCTGGTCGGCCGGGTGCCTCAGCGGCCGAGCAGCCTCTTGGCGGCCTTCCGGTCGGCGGGAGCGACGTCGACCATCGCGCTCTTCTGGTTGTGCTTCCTCCGGCTGCCGGTGGTCGGCGCCGACGCGAACGCGGCGCCGGACTTACGGCGAGCCTGCATCCGCCGGAGCTTGCCGGTGCCGGTCACCTTGAACTTCTTCTTGGCACCCGAGTGGGTCTTGTTCTTCGGCATCTCTTCTCTCCTTCTGCTGGAGCCGCCCGGGCGTCCGGCGTGAGCCGGGCGGCGTCGGGCAGCCACGTCGTGGTGCGGCCCCGCCCCGTGGACCGATCCGTACGTCGGTGGGGTGGGCCTGCGGGTCAGGCCTCGATCTCGGGGTCGAGGTTCTCCGAACGTCCGCGGGCCTTCTTCTGCGCGGGGGCGTGGGCGGCGTTGGCGGCGGTGCGCTCGGCCCGCTCCTCGGCCTCCGCAGCCTTGCGCTCCGCGGCGCGGGTCTCCTTCTCGGCGGCCATCTCGACCTTGGCCTCGGCCTTCTTCTTGTGCGGTCCGAGCACCATGATCATGTTGCGGCCGTCCTGCTTGGGCGCGGACTCCACGAAGCCGAGCTCCGTGACGTCCTCCGCCAGCCGCTGCAGCAGCCGGAAGCCCAGCTCGGGGCGGTGCTGCTCGCGTCCGCGGAACATGATGGTGATCTTGACCTTGTCGCCGGCCCGCAGGAACCGCACGACGTGACCCTTCTTGGTCTCGTAGTCGTGCTGGTCGATCT
>CAZIVD010000089.1:0-17453 GCA_964542635.1 uncultured Nocardioides sp.
CGGAACAGCAGGCTGTAGCCGATCTGGCCGGCGGCGCCGGTGACGGCGACCTTCAACGGGGCTGCGGCGGCGGGGTCGGTGCTCACGAGCTCTCCTCGAGGTGTGTCAGCGGGCGCGGCGAAATCGACGCTAGCAGCAGTGCCGGGGTCGCCGTACGGGGCCCGGCTCCCGCCGCCTTGTCACCCGGTGCGGCATCCTTGGACCATGCCGCGACCCCCCGGACCGGCCCTGGCCGGGGCGCTGATGGCGGCGATGCTCCTGCTCGCCGGGTGCGGTGCCGGGGCCAACCCGGAGCCCTACCCGCCCAGCGGCGTCGACGAACTGGTCATCCCGACCCCCGACCCGGACCCCGACGACTTCGTCGCGAGGATCGACAACGCGTACCTGCCCCTGACGCCGGGCACGGTGTGGACCTACGCCGCCACCGGGTCCGCGGGCCGGATGGTCGTGCAGGTCCAGGACCGCACCGAGACCGTCGCCGGCGTGCGCTGCGTCGTCGTCCGTCAGCGCGAGACGACCGAGGGGGGTGAGGTGCTCCGAGAGAGCGAGCAGTTCTACGCCCAGGACACCCGCGGCAACGTGTGGCTCTTCGGCGAGCAGTCGGTGTCCGAGACCACCGGTCCGTCGTGGCGGGCCGGACAAGCCGGTGCGGAGGCGGGCCTGGCGATGCCGGCCACTCCTCGCGTCGGTGACGGGTTCCTGCGCGCCAGCGCACCCGGCGTCGTGGAGGAGCGGGTGACCGTCGTCGCGCTCGACGCACAGCGCACCGTGCCCGCTGGCACGTTCGGCGGGCTTCTCCTGACGCAGGACGTCGTGGAGGCCCAAGACGCCGGGGAGTTCGGTGCCGCCGGCTCGATCGAGACCGTCGAGCGTACGTATGCGGCTGGCACCGGTC
Source organism: uncultured Nocardioides sp. (assembly GCA_964542635.1). Classification (GTDB taxonomy): domain Bacteria; phylum Actinomycetota; class Actinomycetes; order Propionibacteriales; family Nocardioidaceae; genus Nocardioides. The sequence goes on from CAZIVD010000089.1 coordinate 896, forward strand.
TCCTGGAGCAGGTCGGCGTCGAGGGGGACACGGCGGACCTCTCGCTGGTCTCGGTCGCCCCGGGACCCTGACGGCCTACTGGGGTCGCCGCGCCTGCGTGTGCCCGTCGTCGTCGCGGTTCCCCGGCCACGGCTGCTGCCAGGCGCCCGAGCCACCGGACTGCTCCGGAGGAGCAGGTGGTGACGGCTGGGCCGGCTGGGCCGGCGGCGCATCAGGGACGCCCGGCGAGGGCGGCTGGCCGAGCTGTCCTGGAGGGGCCGGCGGCCACGCCTGCGGCTGGGGCTGGGCGGTGGGGTAGTGCGGCTGCTGCCAGCCCTCGGGCGGCTGCGGCGGCCAGGCCTGCTGGGCCTGCTGCTGGGCCTGCCCCTGGGGCGGGAGCTGGTTCCACTGCTGCTGATAGGCGTCGGGGGCGCCGTACCCCGGCACACCGGCCGCCGGCGCGCGCGAGAACCGCACCCCGGATCCCGGCACCGGGTCCTGGTCGCGACCGAAGAGCAGCGGGTGGACCAGCCCCGCGAGCGCGCCGCCGAGCAGCGGGGCGAGGATGAACAGCCATAGCTGGGCGATGGCGTCGGTGCCGGCGTACAGGGCGGCGCCGATGGAGCGGGCGGGGTTCACCGACGTGCCCGTCAGGTTGATCGTCGCGAAGTGGATCATCGCCAAGGAGAGCCCGATGGCGAGCGGGGCCAGGGCGGGGTGCTCGTTGCGCTCGTCGGTCACCGACAGGATCGCGACGAGGAAGACGAAGGTGGTGACGGCCTCGACCAGGAACGCCGCCCACCAGGCGAGGCCGGAGCCGTGGTCGCCGAAGGAGTTCTGCCCGAAGCTGCCGGTCGAGTCGAACGTCGGGAAGCCCTGGAAGATGCACCACAGCACCCCGCCACCGAGGAGCCCGCCGACCAACTGGGCGCCGAAGTACGGCGGGGTGTGCCGCCACGCGAGCCGACCACTCACTGCGGCGCCCACGGTGACCGCGGGGTTGAAGTGCCCTCCGGAGATGCGGCCGACGGCGTAGGCCATCACGAGCACGGTGAGCCCGAACGCCAGACCGGTCGTGACCACGTCGGCACCGGTGGCGATGGCCGTGCCCACGCCGAAGAAGACGAGCACGAACGTGCCGAGCCCTTCGGCGACCACCTTCTGGATGGTCGTGGGCTCCAACGGGCCCTGGTCGATCGCCGTGCCTGCCGTGTCGGTCATCAGGCCCGCCCCTCCGTCGTCCTGGTCCGGCACCTCGCCCCCGGGGTGCCCGGCCGCTCCACAGCGGGAGCAACCGCTTGCAGCGTAGTCCCGGGAGGACGGGCCGCCACCACCCGCCGTGCTGGTGGGCCGCTGTCCGGACTAGGGTCCGAACGTGACCGAGTCCGCGCCCACCTCCGCCATCATCTACACCCACACCGACGAGGCGCCGATGCTGGCGACGCACTCGTTCCTGCCGATCGTGCAGGCGTACGCCGCCCAGGCCGGGGTCCCCGTGGAGACCCGCGACATCTCCCTGGCCGGCCGGATCGTGGCCGCGTTCTCCGACCTGCTCCCGGCCGACCAGCAGGCGCCGGACGCGTTGGCCGAGCTCGGCGAGCTGGCCAAGCGTCCCGAGGCCAACATCATCAAGCTGCCCAACGTGAGTGCGTCGGTCCCGCAGCTCAAGGCTGCCATCGCCGAGTTGCAGGCCCAGGGGATCGCCCTCCCGGACTATCCCGATGACGCGAAGACCGACGCTGAGCGAGACGCGCGGGCTCGCTACGACAAGGTCAAGGGCAGCGCGGTCAACCCGGTGCTGCGCGAGGGGAACTCGGACCGGCGGGCGCCGCAGGCGGTCAAGCAGTACGCCCGCACCCACCCGCACTCGATGGGGGCCTGGTCGCCCGACTCGCGGACCAACGTGGCGACGATGTCGGCCGGCGACTTCCGGCACAACGAGCAGTCCGTGGTGATGACGGCCGACGACACGCTGCGGATCGAGCACGTGGGGGAGGACGGCACGGTCACCGTGCTCAAGGAGTCCCTCCCGGTGCTCGCCGGGGAGGTCGTCGACTCGACCAGGCTGGACCTCGCGGCCCTGCGCGCCTTCCTGGCCGACCAGATCGAGCGGGCCAAGGCCGAGGACGTGCTGTTCTCCGTGCACCTCAAGGCCACCATGATGAAGGTGTCCGACCCGATCATCTTCGGGCACGTCGTGGAGGCGTTCCTCCCGGCCGTCTTCGAGCAGTACGGCGCGGCCCTGCGCGCCGCCGGCAGCTCGGCCAACGACGGCCTCGGCGCCGTGCTCGCCGTCGCCGCGACCCTGCCCGAGGGGGACGCGATCAAGGCGGCCGTCGAAGCGGGGCTCGCGGCCGGCCCGCGCGTGGCAATGGTCGACTCCGACCGCGGCATCACCAACCTGCATGTGCCCAGCGACGTGATCGTCGACGCCTCGATGCCGGCGATGATCCGCACCTCGGGGCACATGTGGGGTCCGGACGGCCAGGAGGCCGACACGCTCGCGGTGATCCCGGACTCGTCGTACAGCGGGATCTACCAGGCTGTCATCGACGACTGCCGCGCCCACGGTGCCTACGACCCCGCGACCATGGGATCGGTGCCGAACGTCGGGCTGATGGCCCAGGCTGCGGAGGAATACGGCTCGCACGACAAGACCTTCGAGATCGCCGCGCCCGGTGTCGTCCGCGTGGTCAACGCGGCGGGGGAGGCGGTGCTCGAGCACGAGGTCGCGACCGGTGACATCTGGCGGGCCTGCCAGACCAAGGACGTGCCGATCCGCGACTGGGTCAAGCTCGCGGTCACCCGAGCGCGGGCCACGGGCGATCCGGCCGTGTTCTGGCTCGACGCCGACCGGCCGCACGATGCGCAGCTGATCGCGAAGGTGGAGGCCTACCTGCCCGAGTACGACACCGAGGGCCTGGACCTCCGGATCCTGTCGCCGGTCGAGGCGACCAAGCTGTCGGTGGAGCGGATCCGGCAGGGGCTCAACACCATCTCGGTCACCGGGAACGTGCTCCGCGACTACAACACCGACCTGTTCCCGATCCTCGAGCTCGGCACCTCGGCCAAGATGCTCTCGGTCGTGCCGCTGATCGCGGGCGGTGGCCTCTTCGAGACCGGCGCCGGCGGCTCGGCGCCCAAGCATGTCCAGCAGCTGCTCAAGGAGGACTACCTGCGCTGGGACAGCCTGGGCGAGTTCCTCGCTCTCGCGGTCTCCTTCGAGAAGTACGCCGAGGCGACTGGCAACCCGCGCGCGCAGGTGCTGGCCGACACCCTCGACCGCGCCACCGGGACCTTGCTCAACGAGAACAAGTCACCCGCACGCCGGGTCGGGTCGATCGACAACCGAGGCTCGCACTTCTACCTGGCTCTCTATTGGGCCCAGGAGCTCGCGGCCCAGACCGACGACGCCGACCTGGCCGCGGCGTTCGCGGGGCTCGCCGAGACCCTCGCGGCGCACGAGCAGACGATCAACGACGAGCTGATCGCCGTCCAGGGCTCGCCGGTCGACATTGGCGGCTACTACCGCCCCGACCCGGAGAAGACCACCGCGGTGATGCGACCGTCGCCGACGTTCAACGAGGCGCTCGCCAGCCTGGGCTGACCGCAGTGCGGGCGTCGGTCGCCCTTGTGACCACGGACGACCGGCACCTACGGTGAGCCATGCGCGTCACTTCGTTGCTGGCCGCCGGAGTCCTGGGACTGTCCGGCGTCGTGGTCGGCCTCGCCCCTGCCCACGCGGCGGTCACGGCGTCCTTCGTCTCACAGGTCCTGACCGTGACATCCGACGATGCCGGCGACACGATGGTGCTGTCCTGCCCGGCGGGCAACGTCTTGCTCAATGGCGCCAATCCCAATGGCGTCATTCCGTGCAGCGCGGTCAACAACCTGGTCGTGCTCGGCAACGGAGGCGCCGACACCATCGATGTCTCCGGGCTGGAGTCGAGCAGCGTCAAGGGGATTTCCGTCGATGCGGGCGACGGCGACGACCTGGTCACTGGCGGCGGTTTCATCACGGGCAACACCGGCACCGTGTCCATCAGCGGCGGAGCCGGCAACGACGTCATGATCGGCCACAGGAGCGACGTGGTGAAGGGCGGGCCGGGCGACGACATCCTGACCGACTTCGGCGTCAGTGGGCAGGTCCTCGACGGTGAGACGGGGAACGACACCTACCGCTTCGACTTCACGCCGTACGGCCAGCTCGCCCTGGAACTCACGCCGATGAACGGGGGTCTCGTCGTCCAGGTCGCCGGCAGCGGGGCGTTGTTCTTCGCCTGGGCCTCCATCGAGGCGGTGGACCTGACCATGAACGACGGCAACAACGCGGTCTCGACGTTCGCGTTCGACGGCACCTCGAGGGTCCTCGGCCTGGGCGGCAACGACACGCTGACGGGGGGCGTCGCCGCTGACAGCCTGGATGCGGGCTCCGGAAACGACACCATCACGGGCGGAGGCGGTGCGGACCAGATCGTCGCGGGCGCCGGCGACGACGTGGTACGCGTCAACGACCAGATCGCCGACAGCGTGGACTGCGGCGTCGGCACCGACATCGCGGTCGCAGACCCTGCCGACGCGCTGGTCGGTTGCGAGACGGTCGACATCCCGCCCCAGCCGGTGGCACCCGACAAGAAGAAGCCGGTGCCCGGCGTCGGCAAGGCGAAGTTGAAGGGCAGCAAGGTCAAGGTCGCGGTGCAGTGCCCGGCGACCGAGCTCCGGTGCGTCGGTTCGGTGACGCTGAAGGCGACGGGCAAGGCGAGCGGGAAGAAGCTGAAGATCGCGCTGGGCAAGGCCATCGTCGTGGCAGACGGCGGCAAGTCGGCGAAGCTTGCCGTGGCGGTGGACCAGGGGACGCGCAAGAAGCTGGTCGCACTGAGCAAGGCCAAGCTGGTCGTCGCCTACAACCTCATGGACGTCGCCGGCAACGTCGCCAAGGGCAAGGCCACCGTCAAGCTCAAGACCTGACCCGCTGGTCGAGGAGGTCGCGCAGCGACCGTCACGAGACCCGGCGACCGGCGTGACGGGCTCGGGTGGCCGAGGAATAGGCGATCGCCGTGGTGCCGTTGGACGATGGGTGCAGATGACGACGCGTACCCCAGCCCCGGCCCCCATCGAGACACGGCCGCACGCCCGCCACTTCGTGCTCGCCATGCTCGCCCTGGCGACCGGCGGCTTCGCGATCGGCACGACCGAGTTCGTCACGATGGGTCTGCTCCCGCAGATCGCCGAGGGCGTCGGGGTCTCGATCCCCACAGCCGGACACGTGATCTCCGCCTACGCCGTCGGCGTGGTGATCGGCGCGCCCGTCCTGGCCTTCCTGGGCGCCGGGCTGCCCCGGCGGGGGCTGCTGGTCGCGTTGATGATCGCCTACGCGCTGGGCAATGCCGCCAGTGCGGTGGCCGCCTCGTTCGGGATGCTCGTGGCCGCGCGGGTGGCCACGGGGATGCCCCACGGCGCCTACTTCGGGGTCGCCTCGCTGGTCGCCGCCTCACTGGCGCCCGCCGGGCGCAAGGGACGAGCCGTGGCGATGGTGATGCTCGGACTCTCGGTCGCCAACGTCGTGGGCGTCCCGGTGGCGACCTGGATCGGCCAGCAGCTGGGCTGGCGCTCGGCGTACTGGCTGGTCGCCGGGCTGTCGCTGCTGACGGCGGCGCTCGTGCTCGCGTTCGTCCCGTCCTGCCCGCCCGACGAGCAGGCCAGCGGGCGCAGCGAGCTGCGCGCCTTCCGCGAGCCGCAGGTGTGGCTCACGCTGGTCGCAGGGGCGGTCGGCTTCGGCGGCATGTTCGCGGTCTACTCCTACATCGCCCCGACGGTGACCGAGGTCGGCGGGTTGCCGCAGAGCGCGGTGCCGGTCTTCCTGCTGGCGCTCGGCCTCGGCATGGTGGTCGGGACCTGGGTGGCCGGGGCTCTCGCCGACTGGTCGGTCTTCCGTTCGCTCCTCGGCTCGTCCCTGGGTCTGGTCGTGGTGCTGTCGACCTTCTCGTTGCTGGCACCTGCGGGTTGGTGGGCGCTGCTGCCTGCCTTCGCCATCACCCTGTTGGGCTCGGTCCTGGTGGTCAACCTCCAGCTCCGGCTCATGCACGTGGCCGTGGGTGCGCAGACACTGGGCGCGGCCATGAACCACGCCTCGCTCAACATCGCCAACGCCCTCGGCGCCTGGCTGGGTGGCCTGGTGATCGCGGCGGGCTACGGCTACCGCTCGACCGGCATCGTGGGCGCCGTGCTGGCGTTGGCCGGCTTCGGTGTGCTGATGCTCACCGCTGTCCTGGCCCGCAGGGCAACGACCACCCGCGTCGGGAGCTGACGGGCACTTCGTTCGGTGGTCGAGCCCGCGAGCGTCAGCGAGCGGTGTCGAGACCTGGCGACCGGCGGGCGCAGTTCTTGCGGGGTCTCGACGCGGGCTCGCCTGGCGGCTCGCCCGGCTCGACCAGCGAACCCATCGCCTGGCGGCTCGCCCGACTCGACCAGTGGAGGCGGGCCCCGAGGGGCCCTCCTCGACCAGCGGGAGGCTCACTCCTCGCGCAGGACGTCGTAGAGCACGGCATCGACGCGGACCGGCTCGTCGGGAGTCGGGCGGACGACGGTGCCGAGGCGCTCGACGCCCTGCTCGGTCAGGCCCGCCTGCTCGAGGACATGGCGGGACGCGGCGTTGTCGCGCGCGGCGTAGGCCTTGACCCGGGCGAGCCCGAGGCTGTCGAAGGCGTAGTCGACCACCAGCCGCACGGCGGTGGTCATCACTCCGCGGCCGCGGGCGTCGGGATGCACCCAGTAGCCGACCTCGCCGAACGCCAGGTCGCGGGTGACGTCGAAGAGCCCCACGGAGCCGATCAGCTGGTCGGTGTCCGGGTCGGCGACCGCCCAGCTCTGCCCCAGCCCGGTGGCCCGCACACCCGTGCGCTCGCGCAGGAAGGAGCGCGCGTCCTCTTCGGTGTACGGCGAGGGCAACTCGCCCAGCCACCGACGGGTCCGCTCGTCCCGGCACGCCTCCACCACGCGCGCGGCATCGCTCTCGCGGAACTCCCGCAGCCGCACCCCGGGAGCCTCGAGCAGTGCGGCGTCGAACCAACGGCCGTGCGGCTCCCGGGGATCGTCCCGAAGCAGAGTGCCGACCCAGGCGTGGCGCAGCTCGCCTCGGTGGGGGAGCCACTGGCGGAGCCGGCCTTCGAAGGTGAAGCCCAGCTTCCACGCCAGGCGCCGCGACGCCCAGTTCCCGACGTTGGCCCACCAGATCACGGTCTCGAGGTCCCGCTCTCGGAAACCCCACTCCAGGAGGAGCCGCAGCGCGCGCTCCATGTGGCCGGTCCCGCGGACCCACGGGTGGGACCCGTAGGCCAGCTCGGCCCGCCGGTCGCCCTCGTCGCGGAGGGTGACGTGGCCGGCGTAGCGTCCCTCGGCCTCGACCACGAACCCCCACTCCGCGCCGGACTCCCAGGCACCCGGCACGAAGCCGAGGATGAAGTCGCGGGCATCGTCGTGCGAGTAGGGCACCGGTACCGTCGTCCACTGCTGGGACAGCGGATCTTGGCACTGCTCCCAGGAGCCCTGGACGTCGTCCTCACGGGGATGGCGCAAGGTGACGGATCCGTCGGTCAGGGTGGGCGCGGTGACCATGCCGGCCACCCTGCCAGGGCGACTACTCCGCGCTCGACTCCATTCCCGGGATCACCGTCTCCTGCCACGTCTCGCCCTGGTCGTCGGAGAAGAGCAGTGCCTGCACCGGAGACTCCTGGGCCAACGCGTAGATCCGCTCACCGCCGCCGCTGATCAAGAACCCCGTGTCGGTGTCGGGATGGGTCACCGTGCCGTCGCGGTCGATCACGAAGGACCGGCCGTCGTCGCCGCTGAGCACGATCGTGCCCGATGTCGTGATCGCCAGCGAGTGGAGCGGTACGTCGTGCGGCACGCCCTTGATCGGGGACCAGGCGGCCCCACCGTCGGTGGACCGCAGCAAGCCGGTCAGGGGCAGGCTGCCGTCGGGACCGTCGCCCACGCCCGCCACCACGACGCTGTCGCCGCTGCCGTACATCAGGCAGGTGGCACCGTCCAAGGACGGCGGCTGGTCACGGGCGTCGGGGGGCGCCACCCGGATCGTGCCGCTGTCCCGGGCGCAGGTGACCAGGCCGCCCTCGGGGTTGACGTAGGCGCCTGCCGCGCTGTCCCGGTCGTGGGTCGACCCCGACCAGGTGCCAGCGGCGGGATCGAACAGCCATCGGGAGTACTGACCCGCCACCAGCACGTCGCCCGGCACGGGCTCCCGGGCCGGATCGGGCTCGCCGAGATCCCTCCAGGTGCCGTCGGTTCCGAGAAGCCAGCCGCGGTAGCCGCTCACCGCGACCCAGCCACCTGGCACGGGCGTGAGCGTGACCGGCTCTTCGAGCATCGTGCCGTGAACGGAGCCCGACCCGTCGCGGATCACCAGCGCATACAAGGGAGCCGGCAGGGTGAGGCTGCGCCAGACCACGGCCACGGCGCCGTCGTCGCTCGCGGACACCTCGAAGGGGTGGGCCTGCGGGCCATTGACCACGCGACTCCAGACGCCCGGGTCGGTGGGCCCGTCGGGCCCGCCACCCTCGGCGGCCGGGGGAGAGGCGGCCTCGGGTGCGGTGGCGACCTGGACCGCGACGATCCCACCGGCCACCACGGCGCAGACCAGGGCGGTGCCTGCGGCGAGCCGGATGCGTCCGGCCCGCCGGCGCCGCACCACCTCGTCGTACGGCGGGGGCACGGCGCGGTCCCGCACGTCGCCCGCCAGGTCGGGGAGCTCGAAGACATCAGGCATGGTCGTCCTCCAGATCGTGCTCTTCGTCGGCCAACAGCGCGGACAGGGCCGCGCGTCCACGAGAAAGGCGGGCCTTGACCGTGCCCTCGGCAACGCCGAGGGTCAGCGCGACCTCGGCCACGGGGAGGTCGGCGAGGTGGTGCAGGGCGATCGCCTCGCGTTGCCCGCGAGGCAGCTCCCGCAGCGCCGCCATCAGGGCGATCCGGTCCTCCTCCAGGTCGTCGTAGGCCGACGTGGCGACGAGGGCCGGCATCAGGTGGGCCCACCGCAGCATCCGGCGCCAGCGGCTGCGGGCGACGTTCACCGCGACCGTGCGCAGCCAGGCCTCGGGGTTGTCGGCCTCATGGAAGGAGCTGCTCCGCACCGTCGCACGGGCGAAGGCCTCCATCACGACGTCCTCAGCCTCGGCCGGGTCGCCGGTGACCCCCACGAGCTGGCCGACCAGGCGCGGGTACGCCACGGCGTACACCTCTCGCAATCGCCTGTCGTCCACGGCTCGTCCCTCTCGCCCTCTGCTCAACTATGCGACCTCTGGGCGCCTCACCAGGTTGCGTCGGCCCCCTGACAGAATGCCGACCATGCCTGCCGCGGCCCCCTCCGTCACCGAGCCCGAGCTCGCGGTGCCCCCGGTCACCTCCGGTGGGGCCCGTCCCCGGGTGCTGTCGGGCATCCAGCCGACCGCCGACTCCTTCCACTTCGGCAACTACCTCGGCGCGCTGCGGCAGTGGGTCGATCTCCAGCGGGATCATCAACCCTTCTTCTTCATCGCCGACCTCCACGCCATCACCGTCGAGCAGAATCCGGCCGTGCTGCGCGAGCGCACCCTGCGGGCCGCGGCCCAGCTGCTCGCGATGGGCATCGACCCGGCCAGGTCGGCGATCTTCGTGCAGAGCCAGATCCCTGCGCACGTCCAGCTCGCGTGGGTGCTGCAGTGCCTGACAGGGTTCGGCGAGGCCCGCAGGATGACCCAGTTCAAGGACAAGTCGGCCAAGGGGGGCGAGGGTGCTGCGAGCGTCGGCCTGTTCACCTATCCGATCCTGCAGGCGGCCGACATCCTGCTCTACCGGCCGCACTACGTCCCCGTCGGCGAGGACCAGCGGCAGCATCTCGAGCTCACGCGCGACCTGGCCCAGCGCTTCAACCACCGCTTCAAGAAGACCTTCCGGCTGCCCGAGCCCTACATCCTGAAGTCGACCGCCAAGATCACCGACCTGCAGGACCCCACGGCCAAGATGTCCAAGTCGGCCTCGTCGCCGGGCGGCATCATCGAGTTGCTCGACGACCCAGAGGTCAGCGCCAAGAAGATCCGCTCCGCGGTCACCGACTCGGGCTCCCAGATCCTCTTCGACCCGGAGGAGAAGCCCGGCATCAGCAACCTCCTCACGATCTACTCCTCGCTGACGGGACGCAGCATCGCCGCCCTCGAGGACCAGTACGCCGGCCGGGGCTACGGCGACCTCAAGAAGGATCTGGCCGAGATCGTCATCGAGTTCGTGACGCCGTTCCGCGACCGCACGCTCGAACTGCTCGACGACCAGGCGCAGCTCAGCGCCGTGCTCGAGCAGGGGCGCCAGCAGGCGGCGGCCGTCGCCGAGGCCACCCTGCGCGACGTCTGGCAGCGGGTGGGCTTCGTGGCCGGGGCTGCTCCGGGCGGGCTGGGCTAGGGTCGGCAAAGTGCCGGTCATCGGTGTCGCCCTCGCCATCCCCGAGCCCTGGGCCACCCAGCTGCAGAACTATCGCACCGGCATCGACCCGGGCGCCGCGCTGATCCCGACGCACATCACGTTGATCCCACCGACGAGCGTGACCGACGGCGACCTGGCCGAGGTGGAGGGACATCTGGCGGCGGTCGCGCAGGAGATCCCGCCGTACGACGTGCACCTGCGCGGCACCGGCACCTTCCGGCCCGTCTCGCCCGTGGTCTTCGTCAGTCTGGTCGAGGGCATCTCGCAGACGGAGCGGCTCGCGCAGGCGGTCTGCAGCGGTCCCTTCGACGTGAAAGTCGAGTTCCCCTACCACCCACATGTGACGATCGCCCATCACCTGGCCGACGGTCTCCTGGACCAGGCGTTCGGTGACCTGGCGGACTTCGAGGCGGCGTTCGCGGTCGACGGCTTCCACCTCTACGTGCACGACGAGGATGCGGGCTGGCGTCCCACACGAGGCTTCCCCCTGCAAGGGGCCGGCCGGTCCGGCTGACCGATGGCCTCGGTGAAGGAACGAGCGACCGCGGCCCTCGACCGGGCGCGGTCCCGGTGGCCGCTGCTCGACCACGGCATCCGCACCCAGCAGCACTACAGCCGGGTCAACGGCAGCAACCAGGCCGGGGCGGTGACCTACTTCGCCTTCCTGTCCTTCTTCCCGATCCTGGCTCTGGCCTTCTTCGCCGTGGGGTACCTCGCCCAGATCTTCCCCGATGCCCGCGAGGACTTGGTGAGCGCGATCCAGAACGCCCTGCCCGGCCTCGTGGGGAACGGCGAGGACCAGATCTCGATCGAACAGGTCGAGCGGGCGGCCAGGACGGTGGGGATCCTAGGCGCCCTCGGCCTCCTCTATGCGGGACTGGGCTGGCTGTCCGCGATGCGCGACGCTCTCCAGACCGTCTTCGAGCAGCCGCAGGACGAGCAACCGGGGTGGGTGCTCGGCAAGCTGCGCGATCTGGCGACGCTGGTCGTCATCGGCATCACCCTGCTCGTCAGCGTGTCCGTCGCCACGCTCGTGACCCAGCTGTCGACCGACCTGCTGGACGGGTTGGGGCTCTCCCACGGCCTGGGACCGGTCCTGACCCTGGTCGGCGTGCTCGTCAGCGGGCTGGCCGACATGGTGCTGTTCTTCGTCCTCTTCAAGCTCCTGGCCCACCCGGAGGCCACGGCGCGGGCCCTGTGGCAAGGGGCGCTCCTCGGCGCGATCGGTGCGGGGGCGCTCAAGTGGCTGTCGAGCTGGCTGATCGGCTTCACCAAGGATCAGCCGGCCTTCCAGGCGTTCGGCATCGCGCTGATCCTCTTGGTGTGGATCAACTACTTCTCCCGCGTCGTCATGTACTCCGCCGCGTGGGCGCACACGGATGCCCCGGCATCCGAGGAGATCGAGGAGTCGGGTGAGACCGAGGAGGAGTCTCAGTAGCCCTTGAAGACGGCCGTGCGCAGGTCGCGGTTGAGCTGGGAGATCACGTCGAGGGGGATCTCCTTGGGGCAGGCGGCGGCGCACTCGCCGATGTTGGTGCAGCCGCCGAAGCCCTCGTGGTCGTGCTGCCCGACCATGCTCACGACCCGGCTCCACCGCTCGGCCTGGCCCTGGGGCAGCTCGCCGAGGTGGGTGATCTTCGCGCCGAGGAACAGCGACGCCGACCCGTTGGGGCACGCAGCCACACAGGCTCCGCACCCGATGCAGGTCGCTGCGTCGAACGCGCGGTCCGCGTGGTCCTTGGGCACCGGCGTGGCGTGGGCCTCGGGGGCTGCGCCGGTGTTGACGGAGATGTAGCCACCGGAGGCGATGATCCGGTCGAAGGCCCGTCGGTCGACGCAGAGGTCTTTGAGCACGGGGAACGCCGTGCTGCGCCATGGCTCGATCGTGATCGTGTCGCCGTCGGTGAACGAGCGCAGATGGAGCTGGCAGGTGGTGGTGCGCTCGGGACCGTGCGGCTCGCCGTTGATCATCAGGCCGCACATCCCGCAGATGCCCTCGCGGCAGTCGGAGTCGAAGGCGATCGGCTCCTCGCCCTGCTCGTTCAGCTGCTCGTTCAGCACGTCGAGCATCTCGAGGAAGGACATGTCGGGGGAGACCGGGTCGACCACGTAGGTGCGCATCTCGCCCGTCGAGGCGGAGTCCGCCTGGCGCCAGATGTTGAGAGTCAGCCTCACCGGTCGCCGCCCGTCACCCGTTGCCCCGTCACTGGTTGCCCGGTCACTTGTAGCTCCGCTGCTTCATCTCGACGAACTCGTAGACCAGGTCCTCCTTGTGGAGCACCGGCTTGTCGCCCTCACCCGCCCATTCCCACGCGGCGACGTAGGAGTACTGCTCGTCGCGCCGCAGCGCCTCGCCGTCCTCGGTCTGCGACTCCGCCCGGAAGTGCCCCCCGCAGGACTCCCTGCGGTTGAGCGCGTCGATGCACATCAGCTCGCCGAGCTCGAGGAAGTCGGCGACCCGTCCGGCCTTCTCCAGCGACTGGTTGAGACTGTCGGCCGACCCGAGCACGCGCACGTTGCGCCAGAAGTCGTCGCGCAGCGTGCGGATCAGGTCGATCGCCTTGCGCAAGCCATCCTCGGTCCGCTCCATGCCGCAGTACTCCCACATGATGTTGCCCAGCTCGCGGTGGTAGGAGTCCACGCTGCGGGTGCCCTGCACGGTCATGAAGTGGTCGATCCGTGCGCGGACCGCCCGCTGGGCCTCGACGACGGCAGGGTCGTCCTCGGCCACGCGGTCGAACGGGCCGTCCGCGAGGTAGTCGCGGATCGTGTTCGACAGCACGAAGTAGCCGTCGGCCAGTCCCTGCATCAGGGCCGATGCACCGAGTCGGTTGGCACCGTGGTCGGAGAAGTTGGCCTCGCCGATCACGAACAGGCCGGGGATCGTGGTCTGCAGGTCGTAGTCGACCCACAGCCCACCCATCACGTAGTGCACGGCCGGATAGATCCGCATCGGGACGACGTACGGGTCCTCGCCCGTGATCCGGGCGTACATGTCGAAGAGGTTGCCGTACTTCTCCTCGATCGCCGGCCGCCCGAGCCGTTCGGTGGCATCGGCGAAGTCGAGGTAGACCCCGCGCCGGACGCCCTCGACCTCGGGACCGACTCCGCGGCCCTCGTCGCACATGTTCTTGGCCTGACGGGACGCGATGTCGCGGGGCACCAGGTTGCCGAACGCCGGGTAGATGCGCTCGAGGTAGTAGTCGCGGTCCTCCTCGGCGATCTCGCGCGGGTCCTTGGCGCAGTCGGCGGCTCGCTTGGGCACCCAGATCCGGCCGTCGTTGCGCAGCGACTCGCTCATCAACGTCAGCTTGGACTGGTGCTGGCCGGTGACCGGGATGCAGGTGGGGTGGATCTGGGTGTAGCAGGGGTTGGCCATGTAGGCGCCCTTGCGATGCGCGCGCCAGGTCGCGGTGACGTTGCAGCCCATGGCGTTGGTCGACAGGAAGAAGACGTTGCCGTAGCCCCCTGACGCGAGCACCACCACGTCGGCGAAGTAGGTCTCGATCTCCCCGGTGACCATGTCGCGCACGATGATCCCCCGCGCCCGGGGAGTGTCGCCGTCGTCGACGACGATCAGCTCCACCATCTCATGCCGGGTGTAGCAGCGCACCGTGCCCGCGGCCACCTGGCGCTCCAGTGCCTGGTAGGCGCCGATGAGGAGCTGCTGCCCGGTCTGACCCCGCGCGTAGAACGTGCGCGAGACCTGGACCCCGCCGAACGAGCGGTTGTCGAGCAGCCCCCCGTACTCGCGGGCGAACGGCACGCCCTGGGCCACGCACTGGTCGATGATGTTGGTGCTCACCTCGGCCAGCCGGTAGACGTTGGACTCGCGCGAGCGGTAGTCGCCGCCCTTGATGGTGTCGTAGAAGAGCCGGTAGACCGAGTCTCCGTCCCCCTTGTAGTTCTTGGCCGCGTTGATGCCGCCCTGGGCCGCGATCGAGTGCGCGCGCCGCGGTGAGTCCTGGTAGCAGAACGACTTGACGACGTAGCCCGCCTCGCCGAGGGTCGCCGCGGCCGACGCCCCCGCGAGACCGGTGCCGACCACGATCACCGAGAGCCGGCGCCGGTTGGCCGGGTTCGCGATCCGGGCCTCGAACCGGCGGGTGCCCCAGCGGTCCTCGAGCGGGCCGTCGGGGGCCTTGGTGTCCCGGATCGGGTCGCCGGGCGTGTAGTAGCCCGCGGCGTCGTCGGAGTACTCCGCTGGCCCGGTCGCCGACGACGGCGCCGTCGTGGTCGTGTCGGGCATGTCGGTCATCGGCGGCCCCTCACTTCTCGATCACGCCCAGGAGCACGAACACCGGCACCAGGCTGAACCCCACGGAGATCACGAGCGCGACCACGAACGCCACCTGCTGGGCAAGCCGGCGCGACCGTGCGTGCGGGGTCAGTCCGAGCGTCTGGGCGGCGCTCCAGATCCCGTGGTGCAGGTGTGCGCAGAGCATCGCCATCGCCACGAGGTAGATGAGGGTCAGCCACCACACGGAGAACGAGTCGACCAACAGGTTGTAGGGGTCGTCGGTCGGACCGCCGGTGACGTTGACCTTGCCGACCGTGAAGTTCAAGAGGTGCCAGACCAGGAAGACCAGGAGCGTGACGCCGCCCCACCGCATCATCCGGCTGGCCCACGTGGCCCCGGTGTGCTTCTTGACGCGGTAGGGCACGGCACGGGCCGCGCGGGCGCGGCGCCACAGGGTCGCCGCCGACCAGACGTGCACGACGAGGGCCACGATCAGCACGACCCGGGTCACGAACAGCAGACCGCCGAAGGGCAGCAGGGGCTCGGCGAACGTCCGCAGGTGATGGGCGTACTCGTTGTAGGCATCGTGACCCGCGAACGCCTTGAGGTTGCCGTACATGTGCAGACCGACGAAGGCCAGGAACGCCAGGCCGCTGAGAGCCATCAGGATCTTCAGGGCGATCGTGGTGCGGACGCCGCGCGTGCCCTTGACCAGGGTGCCCGCGGCCCCGCCGGGGGTCGTCGCTGCCACGGCCACCCACGCTACCGCTCCCGGGTGGGCTCAGGGTCCGGGTCAGTGCCCGACGAGTCGGTGGAGCCGGGTGAAGGTGTCGCGGTAGCCGAGCCCGCGCCAAGCCCGCGAGGACAGCAGGTTGGTTTCCCGCCAGTCGGTGACGATGCTCGGACGGCCCGCGCCCAGCGCCCAGGCGCCGACGGCCTCGCCGAGCGCCCGGCCGGCGCCCAGCCCCCGCGCCTCAGGGAAGACCGCCGCGAACCCGAGGAACGCCGCGCCCCCGGGTCGGGCGGGGCCCGTGTGGCTGGAGGACACTTCGAGCGCGCACCCCACGGCGCTGCCGACCACGGCGCCTTCATGCTCGACCACGACGTTCCAGAACCTCGGGTCGTCGAAGTCCTCCTCCCAGTCGGCGACCTGCTCCTCGTACACGTCGGGCGGACCGCCCGAGAAGCAGGGCGACGCGGCCTGGTGGCCGGGCAGCACCATGTCGAGTCGCGCCAGGGTCGGGATGTCGGCGCGGGTGGGAGCGCGGACGACCAGTCCGGGTGGCACCGGACCCGCCTCGGCGGGCTCGCGGATCGCGTGCGTGTGCTGGTGGCCGAAGGCCAGCCGGAACCATGCGCCGAGCAGCGCGATGTCGTGCGAGGGCAGCAGCGCGTAGTGGGCCGTGCGCCCCTCCGCGACCCAACGGGTCGCGGCGCGGGCGTACAGCTCGCGCGCGATCTCCGGATCGTCGACGGCGTGCCCCGCGGACTCGACCCAGACGTTGGCGCCCCACGCCGCCCCGGCCTTGGGAGCCCCCAGGAGGAAGCCGACCACCCGGGACCCGTCGACCGCGGCCGCCCCCGAGGCGTCGGGGGCGTCGTACGCCGCGGCGAGGTGCTCCCGGGCCACCTCAGGATCCTCGAAGTCCGGCGACAGCAGGGGCTCGACCTCGCGGTGCCGTCGGTGCCGCTCGGCCAACAGGGCCGCGGCCCCGTCGAGGTGCTCGGGCGTGAGTTCGGCGATCTCGGGCACGGCCCTACGCTGCCGGTCCGCTTCGAGCCCTGTCGAACACATTTCTGCTCGCCGCTGCTCCGCACGGGGTCTCGACACTCAATGTCAGGGTGGCGTTGAGCCCCTGGTGGGGTGGAGGC
>CAZIVD010000090.1:0-16717 GCA_964542635.1 uncultured Nocardioides sp.
GAACCATCCCTGGCGGCTCGCCCGGCTCGACCACCGAACCATCCCCGGCCGGCTCGAACACTCCCCGTTCAGGGGACAGGACGTCGTCAGCGGGCGATACTTGCGCGGCCCGCGCCTCGCATCGGAGCGCGGGTGGAGCGGAGGAACGGTCGCGTGAGGATGCCCCCCGGGTGGCAGCGTCTGCTGGTGGCGGGCGCGGCGGCCCTGGTCGCGGTGCCCTGGGTGGTCAGCGGCCTCACGGTCAGGGGGGTGGCTGGTTCGTGGTTCTGGTTGCCGGCCTGCGTGGCCCTCGTCTCCGTCACAGCCGGAGGAGCAGCTCTGGCGTTGTGGGAGGACCACCCATGGAGAAGGCCCATGGCCGCCGCGAGCTTCGCGTGGGCGGCCTTCATCCTGGCCCTCGTCTACCTGCCCGGAAGCGTCACCCCGGCCTCGTTGGAGAGGGCGGTGGAGCAGATCGACTACCCGAGTGACGCCGACCCCGAGGTCGACGAGGACTACTGCCTGCCGTGGGAGTCGCGGTGGTCGTGCCCGAGCCTGCGGAAGGTCTTCACCGTCAAGGGCAAGGCTGAGGCCACCGAGGTGCTCACCGCCATCGAGGACGCCGGCTTCGAGCTCGAGACTCCAGCGGTTCGCAGCTCCACGTGGCGCGACGGCGGGCACGCGTGGCGGCTCGAGTACCAGGGTCGGGGACTGTGGATGGAGGTGACGGTCGCCGTGGGAGGCCTGTACAAGACCGCCATTGGCGACACCAACTTCTCCTTCGTGTCGGCCGCCGAGGACACCGTCACGGTCCGTCTGTACGACCGCCGATGAGGTCGCGCCGGATCGCGCACGACGACGCTCCGAGCGGGAGGATGTCGGCGTGAAGGAGTACGCCGACTTCCTGGGTGACCAGCCGCCGTACGACGCCCTCGACTCCGAGGAGCTGCGGAGGCTGGTGCGGTCGCTCGAGGTCGAGTACTTCTCGGCGGGTTCGATGATCGTCCAGGCGGACCAGCAGCCCCTCGACCACCTGTGGGTGGTGCGCAGCGGCGCGGTCGAGGTGCTCGACCGCGGTCGGGTCGTCGACCACCTCGGCCCGGGCGACACGTTCGGGCACATCTCGGTGCTGACCGGACTGGCGCCGGCGCTCTCGGTGCGAGCGCTCGAGGACACCCTCTGCCTGCGCATGCCCGATCCACGTCGTGTCCTCCACGATCCCGGACAGCTGCACTTCTCGCACTTCGGCACGATGATCAGTCGCGAGCGGCTCACCGGCAGAGGAACCCTCGACCAGGAGCCCGGGTCTGCCCGGTCCCTGATGCGTCCCGTCGTGTGGGCCGACGGTCGCGAGGACGTCGCCGTCGTCGCACGACGGATCTCCGACGCGGGTCACTCCTGCGCCCTGGTGCGCGACACGGATCGGTACGGGATCGTCACCGACCACGACTTCCGACGCCGGGTGGCGACTGGTGAGCTCTCCCCGACCACGGCGATCCGCGACCTGGCGACCTTCCCCGCGATCGGAGTCGGCGAGGAGTTCTCACAGGCCGCGGCGTTCGCTCGGATGATCGACCGAGGGGTCCACCACCTCGCCTTGCTCGACGGGCACGGGAGACCGGAGGGCATCCTGCGGGCGGTCGACTTCGCGTCAGCTGACATCCGCAACCCGCTGATGGTCAGGTCCCAGATCGAGGCGGCGGACTCGATCGAGGAGCTTCGGGCGGCCACCGCGCTGGTGCGGTCCACATTGGTCGAGGTGGAGCACAACGGGATGCCCGCCGTCCAGATCGGCAACCTCCTGGCCGCGGTCATCGACGCGGTGCTCAGGAAGCTGGTGGGGTTCCACGACCTCGACACCCTCGAGTCGCGGCCGGCCCTGCTCGTGCTGGGCTCGATGGCCCGCCGCGAGCCCCTCCCCCACTCGGACGTCGACACCGCCTTGGTGTGGCCGGTCGACGCGAGCGAGTCCGACCAGGCCGACTTCATGCTGCGGGCCGAGGCACTCCTCACCGACCTCGAGTCATGCGGGTTCGAGCGCTGTGCCAACGGCGCGAACGCCGTGAACCCGCTCTTCGCGCGCTCAAGCCGTCAGTGGTCTGCGGCGGTCACCCGCTGGCTCAGGCATCCCGACGCACCGCAGGCCCTCCTGCTGTCCTCGATCGCCATCGACAGCCGGCCGGTCACCGAGGTCGCCCTGGGGCGGACCGTGACCGATCCCCTCCGGCAGAAGCTCTGCACCGACGAGTTCCTGAGCGCGTACGTCGGGTCGGCGACCGCGGTCCGGCCCCCCAGCGGCTTCGTGCGTGACTTCGTCATCGACCACCGTGGCGAGCATCGCGGCGAGCTGGACGTCAAGCGGGGCGGCCTGCATCCGATCGCCGCCCTGGGCCGGTGGGTGGCGGTCGTCACCGGCGACACGCGCGGCGGGACGATCGACAGGCTGCGCCGCGGAGGTGCCGCCGGCCTCCTGACCCAGGACGAGACGGACACCCTCACCGCGGCATTCGAGCAGCTCTACGAGCTGCTGATGCGACGCGACCTGGCGGCGGTCGCCAGCGGCGAGCAGTTCACGACGTACGTGAACCCGAAGGAGCTCGACACCCTCACCCGTCGGCACCTGCGCGAGACCTTCCGCTCCACGGCCACGATCCAGGACGCAGTCCTCGGTGACTGGCGGACGCGGGTGGGACGATGACGAGGCTGCTCGGCAGCCGGGTCCGGGTCCCGGGGCTCGACGTGCCGTGGCGCGAGGTCGAGTACTGCGTCGTCGACGTCGAGACCACCGGGCTCGACCTCCGGCACGACACGCTCATCTCCTTCGGCAGTGTTGTCGTCAGGGCGGGTCGGATCGTGGTCGACAGCTGTCAGTCGATCGACGTGCGACCCGCACGGGAGATCAGCGTGGGCGCCATGGCGGTGCACGGCCTGCGCCGGCAGGACCTGGACGCCGCTCCGGGCCTCCGCGAGGTCGCCGACACGATCGTGAGCCGTCTCGAGGGCCGGGTCCTCGTCGCGCACGCCGCCTGGGTGGAGCGCGCCTTCCTGCGGGAGCCGTTGCGCCTCGCCGGCCGACGCTGGCGACCGGCGGTCGTCGACACGGCCGCCCTTCTCCGCGCGACCGGCGTGGTGGCCAGCGGCACGGGCTACGAGCCGGACGTCGAGTGGGCCGCCGAACAGTTGGGCCTGTGCGTGCACACACCGCACCAGGCCCTGGGCGACGCCCTCACGACCGCCGAGATCTTCCTCGCGACAGCGGCACGGCTCGGCCGGAACGATCCCCGGCTCACCGCGCACGCTCTGGTCGACGTTTCGACGGTCCACTTCAGGCGGTAGTCGCCTCCGGAGGCACGAGGAGTGGAGGGCACTACCCTCACGGGATGAGCAGGGTCTTCCGGATTCCCGTCGCGTCGGTCTATCCGCACTACATCGCGAAGGTGGAGAAGAAGGGCCGCACGAAGGCGGAGCTCGACGAGGTCGTGGAGTGGCTCACCGGCTTCGACTCGAAGGAGCTGGACGCTCACCTCGCGGCCGGCACGACGTTCGAGGAATTCTTCGCCGGGGCCCGGCTGAACCCGCAGGCCTCGTCGATCACCGGCGTGGTCTGCGGGGTGCGTGTGGAGGACATCGAGGACCCGTTGATGCAGAGGATCCGCTACCTCGACAAGCTCGTCGACGAGCTGGCCAAGGGCCGGCCGATGGAGAAGGTGCTGCGCGGTTGACTCTCCTGGGGGCGGGTGCCGCGCGAAGAACTGAGAGGGTTCCTGGATGAGCACATTCGCGACCACCGTGTGGGTCGACCCGGCCCCGGTCGTCTCGGCCGAAGCCGACTCCGTCAGCACCCATGAGGATCTCGGCGCCGTTGGCGGACCATTCCCCTGGCTCGAACCGCTCGGTCTGACCTGGCCAGGCCCGAGGCCGGACGGCTCCTCGAGGTGGCCCGCGTCTGAGCAGAGGGATTCACTGCCGTAAGGACGGGGCCTGCGCGGCCCCCTTCGATCGGTTGACCTCCTGCCAGTGCCCGGTCGTGGAGATGCCGAGGATGGGGTCGCCATTGGCCTCGGCAAGGTCCAAGTACTCGAACGGGTTGTGGGCGCAGAACATGCTGACCTCCGGATGGTCCTTGCCGAGCACCCGAAGCCGGTCCTGGTTGTCTCGACGGGCTCGATACTCAGTCGTCACGACGAGTTGGAAGAGAGCAGGGCCGGGCCCGCATTCGCGCTGGGGGAGCTTGACCTCGCGGGCGTCGAAGTAGGCGTCCCCAGCATCGAGGAGCCAACCGTCTCCGGTACGGATCGCGACCCCTACGTGGCCGTGCGTATGTCCGAACAGCGGGACCACGACGATGTCGTCGGGCAACCCCTGCAGACCCCGGACCGATTCGAACCCCAGCCATGGCTCACCCCCGTGCTCGTAGGTGCGCCACCGGGGGCCATGGGCCCACATCTTGGGTCGGTAGCGGCCGCGCGCCTTAGGCCCGCGACGCCTGAGGGCCATCTCGAGCTCGGTGGCGTGCACATGCACCGTGGCCTCGGGAAAGTCCGAGAGTCCTCCGACGTGGTCGAGGTCGAGATGCGTCTGCACGATGTGGCGGACATCGCGTGGGTCGTGGCCGAGAGCCTTGATCTGATGGATCGCGGCCAGCTCGGGGACGATGCCAGGGCGCGCGTAGACGCGCACGAACGTCGACCCCAGCCGTGAGGTCGGCGCCGAGTAGTCCGCCGTACCGAGACCGGTGTCGACCAGGACGAGTCCGGACGTGGACGTCTCCAGGAGAAGCACGTGACAGACCAGATGCTGCCCGAGGACGGAGATGCCCCGGATGGAGGCACAGTTGAGGTGACGGATCCGCGTGACGGTCATCGGCGGGCCCTTTCCGTGAACGTCTCTTCATCTTGGTGGTGCCGTCGCGGTGCGTCAATAGCGAATGGACATTCACGTAGGGTGCACGCATGCCCCGGGTGACCGACGAGTACCGCGAGACACAACGACAGCGATTCCTCAGCGCCGTCCGTCGGTGCGTCGCCGAGCGCGGCGTCGCCGCGACCTCGATGGACGACATCAGGCTTGCGGCCGGGGCGTCCGCCGGAGCCATGTATCGCTACTTCGGCTCGAAGGACGAGCTGGTCCGTGCCGCCGTGGCGGACTCGATGGCCACCGTCGAGTCACTCCTGGAGGAGGTCGCCGAGTCGGGGGACTCAGCCGGGCCCGCAGCACTGCTCCGGACCTACCTCACGCGTCTGGAGGGGCTGGCAGCCCGGAACCCGGACGTCGACCTGTTCAAGGTTGCCGTTCAAGGTTGGGCCTTCGCCCAGCAGGATCGAGGCGCCGCGGAGGTCCTGGCCGCGAGCCATGCGCGGCAACAGGAGGTCCTGGCTCGTGCCGCTCGAGCTTGGAGCAGGAGCCCGGCCCGACAGCAAGCAATCGCCGCGACCATCGGCGCTGCCGTGACCGGCTACGTCGCCCAGCGCGCGCTCCTCGGGTCAGTGGACGTCCATCGACTCACGACCGGCCTCGACGCCCTGCTCCGCTCGAAGCCTCGTTGAGGGGACGGAGACGGCGAGACGGGGGTGTCGGTTGCCACCCACGGAAGGTGATCAACGCAACGCCTGCACGACGTACGCCACTGAGAGTCCGGTGTAGACGCGGACCAGCGCACCGATGATCACGCCCGAGGCAGGCGCGGGCTAGCGGCCGGAACTCTGCGTCTGCCCGGGTAGCTGACCGAATGGCCGTGGAGCCGCCTGTCGGAATCGAATCGACGACCTATTCATGACGAGCGGCCCCGCGGGTCGAGTTGGACGTGTTGGTGAGCGTCGATCGCGCTTGGAGACGTTGACGCAGAGCATGGCCTTTCGTTGCGGGGGGCCGCCGGGGGACACGCTCTGGCGGGCGCGCAGGTGCCGCCAAATGGCGCCGACAGCACGAGAGCGACGATCACAAGCTCAGTTGTATGCCCATGGCGCGTCGATGATGTCGAACAACTCTCGCGCGACCCAGTACATGCGACCACCCCTACCCATGGTCCCCACCTCGTCCAACCAGCCGCGCGCCGCCGCATCCTTGATGACGTTGCGCGCTCCCTGGGTGGTCAATCCTGTCTTGTCCTGGAGCCGTGCGACGGTGACGAACGGATTGCTGAAGATCAACTCGACGAGTGTCGGCAGCTGGGAGCGCGACTTCCCGGCCTCTGCAATGTATCGCTCACGGACGTCGACGATTCGCTCCGCGCGACTCACGGCATCGTCGGCCGATCGGCGAACAGCGGTGAGGAAGAACTGGAGCCACTCCTGGATCGCGCCCTGCTCGCGCACCTCCTGGAGCCGCTGATAGTACTCGCGGCGGTTCTGTTCCAAGTAGCCCGACAGGTCGAGCAGCGGCGTCCCCAGTCTCCCCTCCTCCATGAGCATGAGGTTGATGAGCAAGCGACCAATGCGACCGTTTCCATCGAGGAAGGGGTGGATGGTTTCGAACTGGTAGTGCATGAGCCCGCAGCGAACGAGGGCGGGCAGACCGCCGGGGTCGTTCACGAACTCCTCCCAGTCTTTGATCAGGTCCGGAAGGGCACCCGGGAGGGGCGGCACGTAGGTCGCCGTGTCCGGGCTATCGGTCGGAGAGCCGACCCAGACCGGCGTACGCCGAAACTCGCCCGGCAACTTCTCCGAGCCGCGCACTCCAGAAGGCAAGGTGTGGTGGAGTTGAAGGACCAGACGTTGGGTGATGGGCCAAACTCCGACCAGGGCGTAACCCTGTCGAGTTGCAGCGATGTAGCGCTCCACCTCGGCGACGTCGTCGCTGACAGCCGGCGTACCAGCCGCCTCCGCCTGGAGGACATCGGAGAGGGATGCCTGCGTGCCCTCGATGCGCGAACTCGCCACTGCCTCTTGCGTGAGGTAGGGCCCGAGTAGCAACTCGGGGTCACGGATGAGCGCTCCCAGGCCCTGGAGTCTGCCGCGCGAGGCGTCGGCATCGGACAGTGCCTTCACGGTTCGGGGAAGCAACGCAAGATCACGGGGGACAGGGCCCGGCTTGAAGTACCAGAACGCCCACTTGTTGCCAGGCTCGCGAGTCACCTCACCGAACGAGGAAGAGACGAAGCGTCGCGGGTCCCATAGCCCTGAAATAGCAAGTAAATGCCAGTTCTACTTGTATCTTCGCCGAGACGCTGCAACTGACGGCGCTCACTTCCACCCCAATGGCGAGCCGTTAGCAACTTTCCTCGCTGTGTGAGTGATTCACTCGGTGAGCGGGCGCGACATAGCTCGATCCCCTATCCGCTGCAGTCGTGCGACAGCCGCAGTCGCAGCGACGATCACGGCTGCGCCGATCCATTGCCGGGGTTCGAGCCGTTCCCCGACGAGATATCCGGCCGTCAGCCCGAAGACTGGGATGAGCGGCAAGAACGACCCGGCCACCGAGGCCGGCACCTGGCGCAGGCCGGTCACGAAGAACCAGAAGCCCAGGCCGTAGTACAGGACGCCGGAGCCTGCGGCGGCCAGCCAGTCGCCGGCACCGTGACCGGTGAGGTCCCAACCAGGGCCGCCGGCCAAGGCGACGACCGTGGCCAGCCCTACTGCGAACACGAAGGCGGCGATCTGCTGGGCGAGCACGGTCAGCGCTGAGTCGTCGAGCAGCAGACGCCTGGTGAGCACCGCGTAGAGGGCACAGAACCCGATCGACACGGCGGTCAGGGTGATGCCGACCGCGTCGCCCGTGGCACCCGGCTGGTAGACCACCAGGAGCACCCCGGCGATGGCGATGGCAACCGCGGCAGCGAGCGGGAGCGGGATGTGTTCGCGGAGCACCAACGCGGCGAGCAGCATGATGGCCACCGGCTCGAGGGCCCACAGCAACACCGACAGGCTCGCGGTGATGGTGGTCAGCCCGACCAGTCCGAGGGCATAGGCGATGCCCGGGTTGAGGACGCCGAGGGCGGCGAGCCGACGTACCGGTGGGGTCCAGGCGAACGATTCGCGTCGGACCAGGACGGCGCCTAGAAGGAGGACGCAGCTGGCGGCCAGCTGCGCCGGGAGCAGAGTCAGGGGCGCGACGTCGTCGACCACCTGCTTCGAGGCGACGGTGCCGGTCCCCCAGCAGGCGGCCGCGGCGACCAGCGCCGCGATTGCAGCGGGCGCTGCGGGCGCGCGACCAGGAGGGCGGTGCGGGTGCATGGTGAACTCCGATGGGAGAAGACGGGATGGGGGCAGGACTGAGCGCCAGCGCCGCGGGAGCGGCGCCGATGGCGTTAGTTCGCCGCGTCTTCTCCGTCGCAGCAGTCGTAGGCAGGTACCCGGCACGTCTTGACCGGCTGTCGTGAACCCACCTGCCCGCACATGCCGGTCACGCTACCCCTGGTCGAGCACCGATGGGGGCAGCTCGAGGTCGGGGACGAGCTCGACGACGAGGTCGCGGACGCCGGCGTCGAGATCGGCAACGATGCGGCGCACGGTTGCCTCGTCCTGGCCTCCCGGGTCCTCGACTGGCCAGTCCAGGTACTTCACGCCGGGCACGCACGGGCACTCCTCGTCGGAGCCGCCTGTCGGAATCGAACCGACGACCTATTCATTACGAGTGAATCGCTCTACCGACTGAGCTAAGGCGGCGCGGCGCCCAAGGCACAGGACCCAGCGGGTCCAGGGCTCGGGCGCCGCGCCGAGTATACGGACGTCCCCGGTCCGGGGCCGAATCGCCTCAGGCGGCCACGAGGGTGGCGCTGTCGACGCCGCTGCGGGACCCGGTGAGCCAGGTCTGCTCGGCGCCGCACCAGCAGGTGTAGCTGACGAGGATGCCGTGGTCGGTGTTGGTCACCGAAGAGATCTGGCTGGGGAAGATGAGCTGGGTGCGGTCACAGGAGGAGCAGTGCCGGTCGAACATGGTGGTGACCTCCCTCGGGTCGTCGTGCAGGTGCGGACTCGTCCAGTGTGACCATCTCCTCCCTATAGGGGTAGCCTCTCTTTCCGAGAGTTCCTCTAGGGAGTGCCTATGCTTTCGCTGCACCAGCTCCGTTGCTTCCTGACCACCTACGAGCTCGGCTCGCTCACGGCTGCCGCCGAGGAGCTCGGCTACGCGCAACCGTCGATCTCCGAGCAGATCCGGACCCTCGAGAAGTCACTCGGGGTGCAGCTGTTCAGGCGGGTCGGCCGGGGTGTGGTGCCGACCACCGTCGCCGACACGCTGCGACCGCATGCTGAGGCGACACTGGCCGCGGCAGAGGAAGCCCGTCGCGCGGTCCAGCGCGTCAAGGCCTTCGAGACGGGCACGATCCGGTTCGGCCTGTTCGGCATCGCACGGCTCTACGCGAGCGCCGGCCTGGTCGCCGACGTCCTCGAGCGACACCCCGGCGTACGCGTGGAGATCATCGGCCAGAACTCCGCCGAGGTGCTCGAGGACCTGCGCCGCGGCCGGATCGAGGCCGCACTCGTGGTCGCGCCGCCCACGCACGAGGGCCTGTCGGTCGTGCCGGTCGCCCGCGAGGAGCTCGTCTACGCGAGCATGAACGCCGACCGGACGGCTTCGCCGGTCACCCCACGACGTCTCGCCGAAGCCCCTCTGGTGATGGCGGAGACCTCGTACCGCGACACTGACTCGACCCGGGTGACCCTGCGCAAGATGCTGCACGAGTCCGGTCGCAACCCCCAGACCAGGATCGAGGTCGAGGACGTCGAGACCGCCATCGAGCTGATGGGGCGTGGACTGGCCGACACGGTGGTGCCCAAGGGCGCCGCCGTCCAGCTGATCCCCTCGCTGGCTCCCGGCGCGACCTGGACGGTGCTGCGGCCCCGGCAGTACGAGACCTTCGCCATCGTGCACCGCGTCGACGCGACCCTCAGCCCGGCCGCCCAACTGATGATCGAGCTGGCAGTCACCCGGATCCGGCGGGTGGCCGAGCCGATCGGCTGAGGCGAGGCTCCGGCCTCAGCAGGACAGTCCGTCGGCCGGCACCTTGCCCTCGATCAGGTAGTGCTCGACGGCCTCGTCGACGCACTCGTTGCCGGAGTTGTAGCCCGTGTGGCCGTCGCCGTCCCTGGTCACCAGCACGCCCGACTCGAGCTGGGAGGCGAGCGCCTCCGCCCACTCGAGTGGGGTGGCGGGGTCGCGGGTGGTGCCGATGACCAGGATCGGCGCGGCACCCGCGGCGTCGATCGTCAGCGGCGCCTCGGTGGAGCGAGCCGGCCAGCGATGACAGCCGACCATGCCCCAGGCGAAGATCCTGCCGAGCGTAGGCGAAGCCTCCTCGAACTCCGGGACGACGTCCGGGACCTCCCGGGCGGACAGACCCTCAGGGTCGTCGAGGCAGCTGATGGCGGGGAACGCCTCCATCAGGTTGTTGGCGAAGCTGCCGTCGGGGTTGCGCGAGGCGTAGGCGTCGGCGAGCTGGATCAGCTGCGAGCCGTCACCGTCGAGGGCCGAGCGCAGCGCGGAGCTGAGCAGGATCCAGTAGGACCTGCTGTAGAGCGGCGCGACGATGCCGTTGACCGCCAACCCCTCGGTGAGCTCACGGCCGTCGTCGGTGGGGAGCGGATCGGCGTCGACCTGCTGGAGCAGCGCGGCAATCGTCGCCAGTCCCTCCTCGACCGACCCCCCGAGGAAGCAGGAGTCGGACGAGTCCACGCAGTTGCCGACGTAGGCCCGCAGCGCGGTCTCGAACCCTCTCGCCTGGGCGAGCGAGTCGTGCAGGTTGTCGAGGGTCGGGTCCACCGCGCCGTCGAGGACGAAGCGACCGACCCGCTCCGGGAAGAGGTCGGCGTACGTCGCGCCCAGCTCGGTGCCGTAGGAGGCGCCGAAGTAGGTCAACGCGCCCTCGCCCAGCGCCGCACGCAGCACGTCGAGGTCGCGGGCGGCCTCGATCGTGGAGATGTGCGAAGCCAGGTCGCCGGAGAGCCGGACGCAGCCACGCCCGAGGCCGCGCACCGTGGCGACGAACGCCCGCTCCTCGGCGGCCGTGTCGGGCGACGGGTCCCCGGCCAGGAAGGCGTCGAGGTCGTCGTCGCTGAGGCAGTCCACCGGCTCGCTGGAGCCGGTGCCGCGTGGGTCGAGCCCGACGACGTCGAAGTAGCGCAGCAGGGGCTCACGGAAGTACGACGCGGCGTGGGCGGCCATGTCGCTCCCCGGGGCTCCGGGACCGCCGGGATTGACGGCGAGTGACCCGATCTTGGCGTCGGTGTCGTCGGCCGGCCGCATCACGACGTTGAGCTCGAGCACCTCTCCGTCCGGGTCGGCGTAGTCGAGGGGCACCTCGAGGGTCGCGCAGCGTTGGGCACCGCACGACTCCCAGTCCAGGCGCTGGGAGTAGAAGCGTTGCAGCGCAGCATCCGGAGGAGCCGACGCCGGCCCGGCCGACGACGTCGGGGGCACCGGGCTGTAGTCGGGGACCTCGTCCTCGGAGAGCTGTGAGGCGGCACGGACCGCCACGAAGATCATGCCGCCGAGCAGAGCGAGCACGGCGACGACAGCGACGACTCGCCTCACCGGTGGGAACCCTCGGGCACCTTGAGCGCCACCATCAGCGACTCCAGCGCCAGCGCCACCGGCACGTTGAACTCCAGCATCTGCTCGCGCGCCTGGAAGATCCAGGAGATCCGGCGCAGGTTGAGCTCGGGCGTCGAGGTGGCGACGATCCGGGCCAGGTCGTCGCGCAGCTCCTCGTTGACCAGGGGTACGCCGGCCCCGGTCGCGAGGGTGATCGCGTCGCGGTAGACCGAGACAAGGTCGATCAGCCCTCGATCGACCACGTCGAGGTGCCGTCTCTTGGCACGGGTGCGCTGGGCCCTCTCCATGGCGGCCAAGGCGGGGGCGTACTCGCGCGGTCTGCGGCCCCGCGCCACCACGCCGTACGCCGCGTCGAGATCGGCGTGCTCGCGCTCGTCGAGCCGGCTGGTGATCTCGTCGGCCTCCTCCTTGGTCACCTCCGCGAGGTTGACGGCGGCGGTCATGCACGCTCCGAGGGACGTCAGGCGGGCCGGGATCTTGACGACCTCGCGGCGCCGGTTGCGGGTGGCCTCGTCGCCGGCCAGCGCCCGGGCCCGGCCGATGTGGCCCTGGCTGGCCCGGGCCGCGTGCGCCGCCAGCCCCTCCGGGACGCCGTCGCGCGAGACCAGGAAGGCCGCCACCTCGTCGGCGGTCGGCGTCGCGAGCGTGACCAGGCGACAGCGCGAGCGGATCGTGGGCAGCACGTCCTCGACCGTCGGCGCACAGAGCATCCAGACCGTGTGCTCGGTCGGCTCCTCGATGGCCTTGAGCAGCGCGTTGCAGGCGTGCTCGGTCAGGCGGTCGGCGTCCTCGACGATCATCACCTGCCAGCGATGACCGGCGGGCGCGAGTGCCGAGCGGCGGACCAGGTCGCGCACTTCGTCGACGCCGATCGACAGCCGCTCGGTGCGCACGACCGTCACGTCGGCATGGCTGCCCGCCCCCACGGTGTGGCAGTCGTGGCACTCGCCGCAACCGCCCTGCTCGCACTGCAGTGCGGCGGCCAGCGCAAGAGCGGCGTTGGAGCGACCCGAGCCCGGCGGCCCGGTGAACAGCCAGGCATGGCTCATCCCATGACCCGCGACGGCCTGTCGCATCGCCTCGATCGCCCGCGACTGGCCCACCAGGGACGCCCAGACCGTCATCGCCGCTTCGCTCCCGCCAGCAGGGGCGCGAGGCGATCACGGACGGCGGCGGCGATCTCGTCGACCGGGGCCCGAGCGTCGAGGACCAGGTAGTGGTCGGGGTCCGCGGTCGCCAGCGCGAGGTAGAACTCACGCACGCGGGCGTGGAACTCGACGGACTCGCCCTCGATGCGGTCGCGGTCGGCGAAGCGACCCAGCCCGTCGCTCGGCTCGAGGTCGAGCAGCACCGTGAGGTGGGGCCGGAGATCCTCGGTGGCCCAGCGCGCGACGCGCTCCACGTCGGCGAGGTCGAGCGTGCGACCCGCGCCCTGGTAGGCGAGCGTCGAGTCGACGTAGCGGTCGGTGATCACCACCTCGCCACGAGCGAGCGCCGGTCGCACGACGGCGTGCACGTGCTCGGCCTTGTCGGCGGCGTAGAGCAGCGCCTCGGTGCGGTCGGCCAGCTCTCCCGTCGCCGGGTCCAGCACGATCCGGCGCAGCGTCTGCCCGACCGGGGTGTCACCGGGCTCGAACGTCGAGCAGACGACGTACCCCTGCTCCTCCAGCCACGCGCGCAGCGACGCCGACTGGGTGGACTTGCCGGCGCCCTCGCCACCCTCGAAGCAGACGAAGACACCCACGTCGCTGTAGCTGCCTGTGCTCAGGGCTTGCTCCTCGGCCGTTGGGGTGCGCCGCCGAGGCTACCCGGCGGCGCCCACACCCCACGACCGGGCCACGGCCCTCGCTCGTGCCGGGGGTCACCCCTCGCGAGGAAAGGCCGACAGGCCGCGCTCCGGTCAGGTGACGACGATCGGCTGCCCGCCGGAGACCAACCGCCAGTCGACGGAGGCGAACTCGGTGGGGTCGATCACCTCGTTGGCCACCACCCAGTCGATCAGGAGCTGCCGGATCTCGTTCTGCCGGTTGTAGACGACTGGCGCCGAGGCCACGTGCGGGAAGCCGCCGCCGCCGGACTGCCGGTAGTTGTTGATCGCCATCACGAACTGCTGGTCGGCCGCGACCGCGACGCCGCCGTACGCGAGGTTCAGGATCCGCGATCCCACCGGCTGGGCGATGTCGATGTCGTAGGTCAGGGGTGCGTCGAGGCCGGCCACGGAGTCGAAGTTGTAGTCGGGGGTGCCGTTCGGCGCCGTGTCGGTGGGCGCGTTCGTGACCTGGTCCATCGTGAACGGGCCGGTGCCGGACACCTGCCGGAAGTAGCGGGCCGAGTACTCCAGGTAGTCCTTGACCTGCGAGCCGGTGACCCGCACCCCGAGCAGCGTGTTGTCGTAGATGTAGAGACCGGCGACGTCGCGGATCGTGACGTCGCCCGCCGGGAACGACGCGGCCCGGTTGAACGGCGCGGCGATCGACAGCACCGGCAGGCTCGCGTCCGAGCCGGTCAGCTCGGCCTTGACCGCGTCGGCCTGCACGAAGTTGACGAAGTCGATGATCGACACGTCCTCCACCACGGCGCGCGCCGCGGACATCGCCTCGGCGGACGTCCCCACGACGGAGTTGACGTAGGCGACCACAAGGTCGTGCTGGGACTGCACCGCGGCCAGCACCTTCGGGTCGGCGTCGACGGCGTTGGAGTTCAGCGTCAGCGAGGACCCACCGGAGACCCGCCAGCCGTGGTGGCGGCGCTCGACGTCGAGCTCGATGACCGCCAGCCGCTTGCCCCAGAACAGCGGCTCGCACAAGATCACGTTGCGGCCCGTCGAGGTGTTGACCACGATCCGCTGCGGGATCTCCACGTGGGCGTGACCGACGAGGATGGCGTCGATCCCAGGGACCTGCTCGGCCACCAGGGTCGAGGCGTTCTCCGGGTACGGCAGCTGGTCGCCGTACGACGAAGAGGTGTCGGCCCCGGAGTGGGCGGCGACCACGACGACGTCGCAGCCGCGGTGCTTCATCTCGGGCACGAACCTCCGGGCCTGCTCGACGAGGCCAGGGAACTCCATCCGGCCTTCGACGTTGGCTCGGTCCCAGATCGCGATGCCCGGGTTGGTCAGCCCGAGCACGCCGACGGTGAGGTCGGGACCGCGATGCACCTTGAACCGCTTGATGATGTACGGCGGGAAGACCGGTCGCTTCGTGACGGGGTCGACGGCGTTGGCCCCCAGGAGCGGGTGCTTGAGCTGGGACTCGAACCGGCGGAGCAGGGGGATCCCGTAGTTGAACTCGTGGTTGCCGAGCGCCGCGGCGTCGTACCTCATCAGGTTCATCGCCTTGGCCATCGGGTGGATCCGGCTGTGGTTGATGGGCGAGACCCGCGCGAAGTAGTAGGCCAGCGGGGTGCCCTGGATCGTGTCGCCGGCGTCGAGGGTGAGGATCGGCTGACCGGGGCGCAGGGCCCGCTGCTGCTTCATCAGCGTGGAGACCTTGGCAGCGCCGATGTCGTTGTGCGCGGAGTCGTCGAACTCACGGTTCTGGAAGTAGTCCCAGTTGAACACGTTCCCGTGCAGGTCGGTGGTGCCCAGGATCGTCAGGGTGAGGGAGCTCGGCCCGTGTCCATGGCCGTGCCCGTGCCCATGTCCGTGCCCGTGCGCCTCGGCCGGACCCGCCGCCGCGACGGTGGCGGCGGCCGCGATGGCGGCTCCGCCGACGACGGCGCGGCGACTGGGGGTGCCGTCGCCCGGCCCCTGGTCGCGCGGGCTGGCAAGCGGATGGGAGCTGGACTCGTGCAGGTCGGTCATCGAACGGGCTTCCTCTCGGTGTCGGTCCCCCCGAACCTTCTGGCCCCCTCGCCTTCCTACACGTATCGGGGCCGGGGCACCACCCACCGGTGCGACAGGTCAGGACTTCTTGGCGGCCGTTCGCTTCGCCGGAGCCTTCTTCGCCGCCTTCTTCGCGGGCACCTTCTTGGCCGCGCCCCGCTTGGTCGCCTTCTTGGCCGGCCCCTTGGCGCGGCGCTCGGCCAGCAGCTCGGCGGCCCGCTCCAGCGTGATCGCCTCGACGGTGTCGTCCTTGCGCAGGGTGGCGTTGTACTCGCCGTCGGTGACGTAGTCGCCGAACCGGCCCGACTTCACCACGACCGGCGCCCCCGACACGGGGTCGTTGCCCAGCTCCTTGAGCGGAGCGGTCGCGGCTCCTCGCCCTCTCTGCTTGGGCTGGGCGTAGATCGCAAGGGCTTCGTCGAGAGTGATCGAGAGTAGCTGCTCCTCCGAGGCAAGGGTGCGGGAGTCCGTGCCCTTCTTCAGATAGGGCCCGTAGCGCCCGTTCTGGGCAGTGATCTCGACGCCCTCGGCATCGGTGCCGACCACGCGGGGGAGGCTCAACAGCTTCACCGCGTCGTCGAGGGTGACGGTGTCGAGCGACATCGACTTGAACAGCGACCCGGTGCGCGGCCTGGCGGACTTCGGCGCCCCCTCGGGCAGCACCTCGGTCACATAGGGGCCGAAGCGCCCGTTCTTCGCCACCACCCGCAGGCCGGTGTCGGGATGCACGCCGAGCTCGGTCTCCTCCCCGGCCGGGTTCGCCATCAGCTCGCGGGCCTTGGTCAGCGTCAGCTCGTCGGGCGGCAGGTCGTCGGGGACGTTGGCGCGCCGGCCCGTCGGGTTGCCCTCGTCGTCGGGTCCCTCGAGATAGGGGCCGTAGCGCCCGACCCGCAGGACGATCCCGCTGTCGGGGCCACCGACCGGGAAGGTCGCCAGCTCCTTGGCGTCGATGTCGCCGAGCTCGGTGACGAGCTGGTGGAGACCGGTCACGTCGTCGGAGCCGTAGTAGAACTCGCCCAGCTCGCTGACCCGGTCGGACTCACCGGCGGCGATCTCGTCGAGGACGTCCTCCATCTTGGCGGTGAACTCGTAGGAGATCTGTCGCGCGAAGTGCTCCTCGAGCAGCCGCACCACCGAGAAGGCGATCCACGCGGGCACCAGCGCAGTGCCCTTCTTGTAGACGTAGCCGCGGTTGATGATCGTGCCGATGATCGAGGCGTACGTCGACGGCCGGCCGATCTCGCGGTCCTCGAGCTCCTTGATCAGCGTCGCTTCCGTGTAGCGCGCCGGCGGCTTGGTCTCATGGCCGGTGGCCGTCAGCGAGGCCGCCGAGACGGCGTCGCCCTGCACGAGGTCGGGCAGCGGCACCTGGTCGTCGTCGCTGCGCTTGCCGCCGTCGGTGCCCTCGACGTAGGCCTTGAGGAA
>CAZIVD010000091.1:0-16057 GCA_964542635.1 uncultured Nocardioides sp.
CGCTCGTCCAAGCTCGGCAACATCGCGGGCTGCATGGTCACCGACGGGGTGATCCGGCGCAACGCCAAGGTGCGCCTGATCCGCGACGGTGCCGTCGTGGCCGACAGCCTCGACCTGGCGTCGTTGCGCCGCGAGAAGGACGACGTCACCGAGGTCCGCGAGGGCTTCGAGTGCGGTCTGGTGCTGCGCAACTACCAGGACATCAAGGAGGGCGACGTGGTGGAGGCCTTCGAGATGCGGGAGATCCCGCGCGGCTGACGCCAGCCCATCGGCTGTGAGGACTCGGCGGGCCGGCTGGACCGGCTCGCCGAGCCGCCTCGCAGGGCGAGGCCGGCTCGACGGGACCATCCAGGCCAACCCGACCCGGGAGTGGAGGAGCAGGACATGACCAACCCGCGCGTGCGCAAGATCGCGGACCGGATCCAGGTGATCGTGGCGGAGATGCTCGAGCGACGGATCAAGGACCCGCGGCTGGGGTTCGTCACGATCACCGACGTGCGGGTCTCCGGTGACACCCAGCAGGCGACGATCTTCTACACCGTGCTGGGCGAGACCGCGACCTCCGACGGCGACCTGGCCAGCACCACCGCGGCGCTGGAGTCGGCCAAGGGCCTGCTGCGCTCCGAGGTCGGCAAGCAGCTCGGCATGCGGCACGTCCCGACGCTCACGTTCGTCCACGACGAGATCCCCGAGACCGCCCGGCACCTCGACGAGGTGCTCGCGGCCGCGCGTGCCTCCGACGAGCGGGTGGCCGCCGCTTCGCATGGCGCGACGTACGCCGGTGAGTCCGACCCCTACAAGAAGCCGCGCGAGGTGCTCGACGACGAGGCGGACGGGGACGACGAGGAGTGACCTCGGGGCTCGTCGTCATCGACAAGCCCGGGGGGCTGACCTCGCACGACGTCGTCTCACGGGTGCGTCGCCTCGCGGGCACGCGCAAGGTCGGCCATGCCGGCACGCTCGACCCGATGGCGACCGGCGTCCTCGTGCTCGGCGTCGACCGGGCCACCCGCCTGCTGGGTCACCTGATGCTGACCGACAAGGCGTACGACGCCACGGTGCGGCTCGGCCAGACCACGACGACCGACGATGCCGAAGGCGACGCTCTCGTCGCGGTGTCCGCAGCCGGCCTCGACGAGGCGCGGGTGCGCGCAGTCGCCGCGACGTTCGTCGGCGAGCTCCAGCAGGTGCCGTCCGCGGTCTCGGCGATCAAGGTCGACGGGCGGCGGGCCTACGCGCGGGTGCGGGCGGGCGAGACGGTCGAGCTCGAGCCGCGGCCCGTCACCGTCCACTCACTCGACGTGCACGACGTACGCCGCCCGGGCGACGCGCCGGACCTGCT
This sequence comes from uncultured Nocardioides sp., assembly GCA_964542635.1. Taxonomy (GTDB): domain Bacteria; phylum Actinomycetota; class Actinomycetes; order Propionibacteriales; family Nocardioidaceae; genus Nocardioides. The sequence goes on from CAZIVD010000091.1 coordinate 1,343, forward strand.
CGACGTCGACCTCTCGGTGCGCTGCTCCAGCGGCACCTACATCCGAGCGATCGCGCGCGACCTCGGGGCCGCCCTCGGCGTCGGCGGACACCTCACCGGCCTGAGGCGGACGGCGGTCGGCCCCTACGACCTCGGCGTCGCTCGCACCCTGGAGCAGCTCGAGGCCGAGTTCGCCGTCGTGCCCATCGGCGATGCGGCCCGTGCGGCGTTCGCCGCCGTCGACCTGACCGACGAGCAGGCCGCCGACGTGCGAGTCGGTCGCCCGCTCGACCTGGACCTCGGGTCGCTCAGCGCCGTCTTCGCGCCCGACGGTGAGTTCATGGCGCTCTACGAGCCGCGCGAGGGCCGGGCCCGAGCGGTGGCGGTCTTCGTCTGACCGACCTGGCGCGTGGATAGTCTTCGACGCGTGCGACAGTGGCTCGATCCCGCAGAGGTGCCGGCCGATCTCGGCCGGACCGTGGTGGTGATCGGCAACTTCGACGGCGTCCACCTCGGACACCGCCACGTGGTCGGCCGCGCCCACGAGATCGCGAGGGGACTCGGAGTGCCTCTCGTCGCGGTCACCTTCGACCCCCATCCCATGGCGGTGCTGCGTCCGGAGCATGCGCCCACCACTCTGACCTCCATCCCCGAGCGGGCCGAGCTGCTGCGCTCCGTCGGTGCCGACGCCGTGCTGGTCCTGCCGTTCGACACCGAGATGGCGGGCTGGGCGCCGGAGGAGTTCGTGGAGCGTGTCCTCGTCCGGGTGCTGCACGCGGCGGTCGTGGTCGTCGGTGCGAACTTCCGGTTCGGCCATCGGGCCGCCGGTGACGTGGCCACCCTCGTGGAGGAGGGCCGCCGCCACGACTTCACCGTGGAGGGCATTCCGTTGGACGGGGGCCCCCAGGTCTGGTCCTCCACCTATGTGCGGACCTGCCTCGCGGCGGGCGACGTGGCCGGCGCCGCCGAGGCGCTGGGCCGCCCGGTGGTGGTGCGCGGCGTCGTCCAGCGCGGCGACCAACGGGGTCGCGAGCTGGGCTTCCCGACCGCCAACGTGGCGGTGCCGCAGCACTCGATGGTCCCCGCGGACGGCGTGTATGCCGGGTGGTTGCGCCGACTCGACACCGACGAGCGCCTCCCGGCCGCGATCTCGGTCGGCACCAACCCGACGTTCGAGGGTCGCCGCGAACGTCGCGTGGAGGGCTACGTGCTCGATCGCGACGATCTCGATCTGTACGGCGTGGAGGTCGAGGTGACCTTCCATGAGCGGTTGCGGGGCATGGTGCGCTTCGAGTCCGTGAACGGCCTGGTCGCCGCCATCCGCGACGACGTGACCCGCACCCGGGAGGTCCTGGACAAGGCCGGACCAGCGCGGCAAGGCCATGGGGAGCCTCCCGCGTGAGCGACCCCGCCATCCGGGCCGCGGAGGCCTGGTTCCTCCAGCACGGCCTGCCCTATTTCGTCGACGACATCCGCGCGCAGGTGCACCAGCGACTGGCCCCGTCGCGACTGGTCCCCGTCCTGCTCGTCGCGGTGCTGCTCGCCGCGCTGGCGGGCCTGGCCCTGGGCGCTCGCGTGGACTCCGCGTCGTACGGCGCTGCGGCCGGCGCCTGGGTGGCCGTCGGCGTGGTGACCGCCTACGCCCTCTTCGCGCTGCGCATGCAGGTGATCGCGGGCTGGGCGGTGCGTCGCGCGCTGGGCAGTCTCGGCCTGCTGCTTCCGCTGGCGACGCGAGCGCTGCCGATGCTGTTGCTCTTCGTGACGTTCCTCTTCATCAACACCGAGGTCTGGCAGGTGACCTCGGCCATGGAGGGCGGCGTGCTCTGGGGCGCCCTGCTGTTCTTCGGCATCGCTGCCGTGGGGTTCCTGCTGGCCCGTTTGGACGAGGAGCTCGACGAGTTCGACGACGCCGTCGACGCCGACACGCTCCTGGCCGCGATGGCGGGCACCCCGATGGCCGACACCGCGCAGATGCTCGTCGACGAGGGTGTGGACCTTCAGGAGCAGGCCCGCGTCACCGGCCTCCAGAAGGCCAACCTGGTGCTGGTGTTGCTCTTCGCCCAGGCTGTGCAGGTGCTGCTGCTCGCCGCTGCGGTCTATGTGTTCTTCCTGGTCTTCGGGGCGGTGGTGATCGAGGACGAGGTCATCCAGTCCTGGGTCGGTCACCCGCCGACGTACCCACCCGGCCCGGCGATCATCAGCCGCGAGCTCGCGCAGGTGTCGGCGTTCCTCGCGGCGTTCAGCGGCCTGTACTTCTCCGTGTACGCCGTGACCGAGGGCTCCTACCGCCAGCAGTTCTTCATGCGCATCATGCGCGAGCTGGCGCGGGCGGTCGGCTCCCGGATCTGCTACCGGGAGCTACGCCGCCGCGCCTGAGCCCCGCCGTCCGTGACGGACTTGTCGGAGAATCCGCCGAAAGGCGACAAGTTCGTCACAAACGGCGTCAGGCGTCGAGGTCCTGCTCGACGAGGGCCGCGATCGTGTCGAGCGCGGCCTGGTCCTCAGAACTGACCTCGACCGAGTCGCCCCGACCTGCGCCGAGCGTCATGATCATCAGCGCCGAGCTGGCGTCCACCGGATCGCCGCCGGGCACGGCCAGGGTGACCTCGGCGTCGAGTTCCGAGGCCGCCTCGGAGATGATCGCGGCCGGGCGGGCGTGGAGTCCGACGGCGGAGCCGACGACGACGGTCTTGGTGGGCATGGTTCTCCTTCTGGGGACGGGACTGCTCAGGACTGCTCGGGACAGACTGTTCGGGACGGGAGGTCGGGTCAGGCGATCGCGGTGATCTCCTCGTCGTGGGCCGGCCAGATGGTCTTGGCAGCGATCACCGCGGCTGCCCCGACCACGGTGCCGGCGATCAGCGCGATGAAGTACCCGGCGATGTTGTAGACGGCGAAGAGCACGAAGATGCCGCCGTGCGGCGCCCGCACCGAGACCTCGAGCGCCATCGAGAGGCCTCCGGCGACGGCACTGCCCAGCATGATCGAGGGGATCACGCGCAGCGGGTCGGCGGCGGCGAACGGGATCGCGCCCTCGGTGATGAAGGACAACCCCAGCGCCCAGCCGGCCTTGCCGTTCTCTCGCTCAGGTGCGTTGAACAGGTGAGGCCTGACCACGGTGGCCAGCGCCAGGGCGAGCGGCGGGACCATGCCGGCCAGCATCACGGCGGCCATGATCTGCAGGCGCGGGTCGTCGGAGGCGGCCGTCGCTGCTGCTCCCACACCCGCCGCGGCGAAGCTGTAGGCGACCTTGTTGAGCGGGCCGCCCATGTCGAAGGCCATCATCAGCCCCAGCACGACGCCGAGCAGGATGGAGTACGAGCCGCTCATGCTGGTGAGCCCCTCGGTGAGCTGCTCCATGAGCCACGCGATCGGACGGCCGAGCACGATCAGCATGATCAGGCCGGCGATGATGCTGGTGAGCAGGGGGATCACGAGCACCGGCATCAGGCCGCGCGCCCAGGTCGGCACCTTCCAGCGCGCGATCCAGGCGGCGATCACGCCCGCGAGCACACCGCCCGCGATGGCGCCGAGGAAGCCGCTGGCGGGCAGGCCGACCCCGTCGGCGTCAGTGAACTTGCCGATGTTGATCGCCAGTCCGCCCATCACGAAGCCCGGCGCGATGCCGGGACGGTCGGCGATCGCGTAGGCGATGTAGCCGGCCAGGGCCGGCACGAAGAAGGCAAAGGCGGTGTTGCCGATGACCAGGAACAACGCGCCGAGGTAGGCGAAGAACCCGGAGTCGAACAGTGCGTGCTCGAGCCCGTAGTCGTCGACGTCGGGCAGGTTGAACAGCCCGTGGTTCGCGACGATGTCGCCGAAGGAGTTGGTGATGTCGTAGCCGCCGAACAGGAAGCTCAGGGCGATCAGGAGGCCGCCCGCTGCGACGAACGGGATCATGTACGACACGCCGGTCATCAGCACCCGGCGTACGCGACCGCCCCAGGTCTCCGCGTCTCCACCCGACGACGTCGTGCCGCCGCCGTCCGCGCTGCCTTCCACCCGCGGTGCCCCCGGGTTGTCGATCGCGGCCAGCGCGTCGGCGATCATGCCGTCAGCGTCGTCCACGGCACGCTTCACGCCGGAGCTGACCATCGGCAGTCCGGCGAACCGCTGGCGGTCGCGGACTCCCACGTCGCAGGCGAAGATCACCGCGGAGGCGTTGCGGATCGCGTCGGCCGGCAGCGGGGTGGCCCCGGCCGAGCCCTGGGTCTCGACCTGGATGTCGACCCCGGCGCTCTCGGCCGCGCGTTGCAGCGCCTCGGCGGCCATGTAGGTGTGGGCGATGCCCGTCGGACAGGCGGTGACCGCCACGAGTGAACGCCGGGCCGCCGGCGCGGGCGTGTCGTCCGCCGCACCTGCAGCCGCCGGAGCTGCCGCAGCGGGAGCGACAGCAGGCTCGTCGCCCACGACACCGAGGACGAGCTCGACCACAGCGGCCGGCGTGGTGGCCGACCGCAGGCTGTCGGTGAACTCCGGCTTGACCAGGGCGCGCGCCAGCTTGGCAAGCAGCTTGAGGTGGGAGGCGTCGCCGCCCTCCGGCGCGGCGATCAGGAACGCCAGATCGGCGGGCCCGTCCTTGGCCCCGAACTCGACCGGCGGCGAGAGCCGGGCGAAGGCGAGGGTCGGCTCGTCGACGCCGGCCGTGCGGCAGTGGGGGATCGCGATGCCGCCGTTGAGACCGGTGGCCGCGGTCCCCTCACGGGCCAGGGCGTCGTCGGCGAGCTGAGCGCTGTCGGTCGCGCGACCGGCCTCGTCGACCACACCGGCCAGCGCTCTGATGACTGCTTCCTTGTCGGCTCCGAGATCGGCGTCGAGACGGACCAGGGCATCGGTGATGATCTGCGCCATGCCGCTAAGCCTGGCCCGTTGTGACCTCGATCACCAGTACCTGTTCAGGATGCGTCTGGGCCGGCTCCGGGATCGTCGTTCCTGGTAGTCCGGCCGCGGCGCTGCCGTAGGCCATGGCCAGACTCAGTCGCTCCGGAGCCGACCAGCCGCGCACGTCGCCGAGCAGGTAGCCGAAGAGGCTGGAGTCCCCGGCTCCGACCGTGCTCACCACCGTCACCGGCGGAGCGTTCGCCAGCCAGGCGCCGTCGACCGTGACCAGAGCAGCTCCGGCACCGCCCAGCGTCACCAGCACCGCGCCGACGCCCTGGTCGACCAGGCGCTGGGCGGCCAGGGCGGCCTTCTCGGGGTTGGCCTCGAACTCTTCGCCGTCACCGCCGACGAACGACGCGAGCTCGTCGCCGTTGGGTTTCATCAGGTCAGGTGCCGCCCCCGGCAGGGCATCGACGAGGGCCGTGAGCGGGCCCTCGCTGGTGTCGACCGCGACCTTGGCGGGCGTGCCTCGCAGGGCGCGCACCAGCTCGGCGTACCACCCGTCCGGGGCGCCAGGTGGCAGGGAGCCCGCGAGCACGACCCACGAGGCCTCCCGGGCCCGGTCGAGCAGGGTGGCCGCCAAGTCGTCCAGGTGCGCCGGCTCGACGGTGGCCCCCGGACTGTTGAGCTTGGTGGTGGTGCCGTCGGGCTCGGTGATGGCCAGGTTGATCCGGATGTCACCCGCCGGCGGTGCCGGGCAGCAGGTGATGCCGGCGGCGGTGAGCTCCGCGACGAACGGGTCGTCGGGCCGGGCGGGGAAGACCGCCTCGGTGGCCAGGTGGGCCGACACCGCGGCCCGCGAGATGTTCACGCCCTTGCCGCCGGCCTGCATGGTCACCGAGAGGAGCCGCTGGACGGCGCCGCGCTCGAGCGGACCCGCGAGCGTCACGGTGCGGTCCGTGCTCGGGTTGGGGGTCAGGGTGACGATCTTGGGCGTCGCGGTCATGGCACGTCCTCGGGTCGGGAACGGGGGGACTCGTCGGGCGTCGGCTGTCGGGTGCTGCTCGTGGGATGCCTCATGCGGGGTCCCTGCGGCGTTGTCCGGGGGAGCACAGCGGAGGAGAACGTCGTGGGTGCCTCATGCCACGATCACCTCGAGGCCGGCGCGCTCGAGGTCGCGGCGGTCGCCGGGAGCGATCTCGTCGTCGGTGATCAGGGTGTCGACGTCCGACACGGCGGCGAAGCTGATGGTCCGCTCGACCCCGATCTTGCTCGAGTCGGCGAGCACGACCACCCGCCGGGCCCGCGCGACGATCGCGCGCTTGACGGCGGCCTCGGTGCGGTCGGGCGTGGAGAACCCGTGCTCGAGCGTCAGCCCGTTGGTGCCCACGAAGGCGAGGTCCGCGCGGATGTGTCCGAGGGCCTCGACGGTCTCGGGGCCGACGGCGGCGTGGGTGTGCCGGCGCACCCGGCCCGGCAGCAGGTGCAGCTCGAGCTGGGGCTTGCCGGCCAGCGCGGCCGCGATGGGCACGGCATGGGTCACGACGGTCATCCGCAGTTGCGCCGGGAGCAGGCGACTGAGCCGGATCGTGGTGCTGCCCGCGTCGAGGATCACGGTGGAGTCCGCGCGGGGGAGCAGGGCGACGGCCGCGGCCGCGATCCGCTGCTTCTGCTCGATGCGCTCCACGTCGCGGTCGGACAGCCCCGCCTCCAGCAGGGTCAGGGCGTCCGCGGGCACCGCACCACCGTGCACCCGCCGGACCAGTTGCCGGTGCGCTCCAGGCTCGTCAGGTCGCGCCGTACGGTCTCGGTGGTCACGTCGTACTCGCGGGCGAGGTCGGTCACCGACATCCGGCCACGCTCGCGCACGACCTGCGCCATCGCCTGCTGGCGCTCCGCTGCGTACACGGGGCCCCCTCACGAACGCTCGACGACGGATGGGCGGGCACAGATCTTTGTTTGTGTTGTTCTACGTCCGAATGTGTTGACTGTCAAGCGTCCGCGTCGTTGAATGCCACTATGGACCATTCCGACGGCGAATCCCATGTCCCCCGCCTGAGCGGCACCCCCGTCGTTCCGGGGGTCGCCCACGCCCCCGCCCTCCGTGTGCGCGGCGAGGTCGACCCCGCGGCACTGGCCCGGTTCGGCGACGGCGGCCTCACCGAGGTCGACGACGCGCTCGAGGCCTTCGACGGAGCGGTCGACGCGGTGGCGTCGGGCTTCGCCGCGAAGGCCTCTCGTGCCTCCGGTGCGGCAGCCGAAGTGCTCACGGCGAGCGCCGGCCTGGCCCGCGACCGCGGCCTGCGCGGGGCGGTCAAGAAGGCGCTGATCGGAGGCGCGCCGATCCTCGATGCCGTGCACGCGGCGGTCGAGCAGTTCGTCACCGTCTTCACGAGCATGGGCGGGCTGATGGCCGAGCGCGCCACCGACCTGCGCGACATCGAACGCCGCGTGGTGGCGCACCTCGTGGGCGAGCCCGAACCCGGCGTCTCCCTTCCCGACACGCCCTGCGTGCTGGTCGCCGAAGACCTCGCGCCCGCCGACACGGCCGGCCTGGATCCCGCCATCGTCCACGCCCTGGTGACCGAGAAGGGCGGGCCGACCAGCCACACCGCGATCATCGCCCGACAGCTCTCCATCCCGTGCGTCGTGGGCGTGGCCGGCGCGCTCGGCATCGCCGACGGGACCCGGCTGCTCGTCGACGGCACGGCCGGGACCATCGAGGGCGAGCCCGACGCGGCCGAGGCCGACCGCCTCGTGGCCGCCGACCGAGAGGCGCGCGCCGCGCTGGCCGCATGGGAGGGTCCCGGGCGCACCCTGGACGGCGCGGCCGTCAAGCTGCTGGCCAACGTGGCCGACGGGGAGTCCTCGCGCAAGGCCACCGAGCAACCGGTCGAGGGCGTCGGCCTGTTCCGCACCGAGCTGTGCTTCCTCAATCGGCACGACGAGCCCTCCGCGGCGGAGCAGGCCGACATCTACGCCGCCGTGCTCGAGCCCTTCGCGCCTGGCGGCAGCCCGGGGTACGTCGTGGTCCGCACGCTCGACGCCGGGTCCGACAAGCCCATCGCCTTCGCCACCCACGAGGGCGAGGAGAACCCGGCCCTCGGCGTCCGCGGCCTCCGGCTGTCGTGGAGCAACCCCGCCCTGTTGGCCCACCAGCTCGACGGGATCGCGGCGGCCGCCGAGCGCACCGGCACCGAGACCTGGGTGATGGCCCCGATGGTGGCCACGGTCGCCGAGGCCGACGACTTCGCCAGCCAGGTCCGCGAGCGTGGGCTCAAAGCGGGCGTGATGGTCGAGATCCCGTCGGCTGCGCTGCTCGCGCACCGGTTCCTCGAGGTCGTGGACTTCCTGTCGATCGGCACCAACGACCTGACCCAGTACGCCATGGCAGCCGACCGGATGGCCACCGACCTGGCCCACCTCACCGACCCCTGGCAGCCGGCCGTCCTGCACCTGATCGCCATCACCGCGGAGGCGGGTCGGCAGGCTGGCAAGCCCGTCGGGGTCTGCGGCGAGGCCGCGGCCGATCCGCTGCTGGCCTGTGCCCTGGTGGGGATGGGGGTCACCTCGCTCTCGATGGCCGCGGCCGCGGTCCGGCCGGTCGGCGCGCGCCTGGCGTCGGTCAGCCTCGAGACCTGTCGGGAGATGGCCGACGCGGCCCTGGCCGCCTCAGACCCGTCCGCCGGACGGGCCGCCGTCCTGGCCCTCACCCAGTCCTGAGCGCCCCGCCCCGCCCCGCGCCGTCCGTGACGTTTTCGTCGGTCCCGATCGAAATCTGCGACACGTTCGTCACGGACGGCGGAAGCGCAGGCGGTAGGTCCGCTCGGTGGTGGCGTACCCGGCGCGCTCGTAGAGGGCCCGGGCGCGTTCGTTCGGCCCGAACACGTTGAGCCCCAGGACCTGGGCTCCCAGGCGCCGGGCAGCGAGGGCGCCCGCGTCGAGCGTCGCGCGCCCGTAGCCGCGGCCACGATGCTCCTCGTCGACCTCCAGGTCGTAGATGAACGCGGCGGCGCTCGACACCACGATCCACAAGATGCCGATGCGCCGGTCGCCGTGACGGGCGGTCCACAGGTGATGGCCAGGCGTCCGCAGGCCCTCGGGAAGGAGCTCGTCCTGGGAGCGGGCCGAGGCGGCGAGGGCGGCGTCCCAGTCGGCGTACGCGCCCGCGTCGAGCATCTCCTGGGCGTACGCGGTCAGGAGGTGCACCTCGTACTCGGCGTACTCAGGGTCGGACATCGGCGCCAGGTCGAGGGTCGCCCGAGCGCCCGGGTCCGTCGTGGCGTGGACCGGGCCACGCAGGTCGAGCTGCATCTGGGTGGCCTCGAGCGGCGCGTCCGCCCACACGCGGACGGCCTCTCCGACCTCGTCGCCATTGAACGCGTCGACGACGAGATACTCCGCGGACTCCGCCCGCAGCCTGCTCGCGAGGGCTTCCGCGGTCTCCGCGGCGCGGGCCACCGGCACGTCGAGGTCCACCAGGTGTGCGCCGCCCGGACTCCGCCGGACGGTCCAGGCGGTGCCGAGCGGGTGGCCCTCCTCGACGATCTCCCACGCCTCTGACACCTGCTCCTCGGCCCGGGCGACCAGGCCGTCCACCGACTCGCGGGCCACCTGCTCGTGAACCCCGGCGTGCAGGCGACGGTCTAGGAGCCGGCGTACGGCGTCCCGCTGCCAGGCCGCTCGGCGCACGGCCGGCAGCGGCCGGATTCCGATCACGCGGGCTCGACGACGACGGGGATGCCGCTCAGCGCGGCGTTGCCCGAGAGATCGAGGAGGTCCGGGTCGGTGAGGTCGTTGATGGACACGCCCGGCACCGTGGAGGCGTGCCGGAGGCGGGTGCCGTCGACCTGGTGGCCGTAGCCGTGGGGGAGGCACACCACCCCGGGCATCATGTCGTCGCTGGCCTCCACGTCCACCGTGACCGCTCCGACCCTCGAGGCGACCGTGACCGGGGACCCGTCCGCGATCCCGCGGTCGGCCAGGTCGTCGGGATGCATCAAGAGCCGGTGGCGCGGCCGCCCGCGGGTGACGCGCTCGAGGTTGTGGAACCAGGCGTTGTTGTCGCGCTGATGGCGGCGCCCGATGAGCAGCAGGTCCGCGGGATCCTTACCCTGCTCGCGCTCCTCGACCCAGCTCTGCAGCCTGGGCAGGTCGGCGACGACGAGCTCGGGGGCGAGGTCGATCCGCTTGTCCGGCGTTTGCAGGCGATCGGGCATCGTCGGACGCAGCGGACCCAAGTCGACCCCCTCGGGCTGGGCCCGCAGCTCCTTGAGCGTCGTCACCCCGCCGGTGCGCAGCAGCCCGGCCAGAATCCGGGTGGGGGAGAGCGTCAGCCGCGCGCGCTGGCGCAGGCGCGCGCGCCGCGAGGGCCGGCGCACCAGCCGTCTCTGCAGGCGAAGCGCGAGGTCGCGATAGATCTCCCAGTCGTGGCGGGCGCCTTCTGGCTTGGGCAGGACAGCGGGAGTGAAGCGCGCGGTGTTCCGCACGGCGAGGCCGTGGAACACGATGTCGTAGTGGTCCCGCTCGAGGATCGTGGTCGGCGGCAGGATCACCTGGGCGTGCTTGGTGGTCTCGTTGACGTAGATGTCGATCGCCGCCATGAAGTCGAGCCCGGCCAGGGCCTCTCCCAGCCGGCGGCCGTCGGGGGTCGACAGCACCGGGTTGCCGGCCATGGTCAGCATCGCCCGGACCTGGCCCTCGCCCGGCGTCTCGATCTCCTCGCGCATCACGGCGGCCGGCAGCTCGCCGCCGTACTCCGGGATGCCCCGCACCCGGCTGCGCCAGAGGTCGTAGTGGCCGGTGCCGACCAGCCCGCGCGTCACGAAGTCCACCGCTGGCTCGGTGAACAGCACGCCGCCGCGCTGGTCGAAGTTGCCGGTCAGGATGTTGAGGCACTGGATGCCCCACTGGGCCAGGGAGCCGAAGCCGGTGGTCGACAGCCCGATCCGGCCGTACGCCGCGGCGCCGTCCGCCGTGGCCAGCTCGCGCGCCAGGCGTCGTACGTCGTCGGCGGCGATGCCGCTGATCCGCTCGGCCACCTCGGGTGTGAACGGGGCCACCAGCTCGCGCACCCGGCCGACGCGGTCGACGTACGGCGCGGGGCGGGTCAGCCCCTCCTCGAACAGGGTCCGCACCATCGCCAGCACCAGGACCGCATCGGTGCCCGGCCGCACGAACAGGTGCTCGCTGGCCACCTTGGCGGTCTCGGTGCGGCGCGGGTCGACGACGACGAGCCGGCCGCCCCGCGCCTTGAGGTCGCGCACCCGCTGGGGGAAGTCCGGGACGGTCATCATCGAGCCGTTGGAGGCCATCGGGTTGCCGCCCATGACCAGGAAGTACGACGTGCGGTCAAGGTCCGGGATCGGCAGCAGCAGCTGGTGTCCGTAGAGCTGCCAGGCGACCAGCTGGTGGGGGATCTGGTCCACGGACGAGGCGCTGAAGCGGTTGCGGGTGCGCAACATCTTCACCATCGCCAGGCCGTGGGTGGCCGAGCCGAGTGCGTGCGCGTTCGGGTTGCCGAGATAGAAGCCGACCGCGTCGTGGCCGTGGGTGTTGGCGACCCTCGCCAGGCCGTCGGCGACGAGGTCGAGCGCCTCGTCCCAGCCGATCTCGATCCAGCGTGCGTCGGCGCCGCTGCCCTCGCGGCGCACCGGTCGCCGGAGCCGGTCGGGATCGGCGTGCACGTCGGCGAGCGCCACCCCCTTGGGGCAGATGTGACCCCGGGACAGCGGGTCGTCCGGGTTGCCCCGGATCGCCGTCACCCGATCGCCCTCGACGGTCATCCGCAGGCCGCAGATCGCCTCGCACAAGTTGCAGACGCCGAGCGTGGTGGCCACGCGCTCATCCTGGCACGCGAGCCCCAGCGGTCCGGGAGCGAGCGACGCGTCCCCGTTGGTCGAGCGGTCCAGAGACCTCCGCACGCTCACGGGGTCTTGACACCGCTCGCTGACGGTCGCGGGCTCGACCGACGACGCCGTCTCGGTGAGTGTCGAGACCCGGAGACCGATGGGACTTCGTCGGTTCGGCTGGTTTCGTGAGGCTCGCAGGCTCGCTCCTCAACCAGCGGGAGTCCGTCACAGCCGCAGTTGCATCTCCAGCGAGCGCTCGACGTCGCGGAAGCCGAGGAGGTCGTTGACGGCGTTCATCGGGGCGTTCACGCCGGCGTTGTCGGTGAAGATGTGCGTGCAGTCCGGGTACGTCTCACGCAACTGCCGGTGGTTGGCCAGCTTCAGCGCCATCCCGAGGCGATGGCCCCGGTGCCCGGGCAGCACCAGCGTGCCTCCCTGCAGGGCCCGCCAGGAGGCGACCTGGTTCACGAAGAGCTCGGTGCTGCCGACGCACGAGCCGTCAGGAGCGAAGGCGAGCACGCCGAACTGGTGGCGCCCGGTGGTGTCGAAGACGTCGTCGCGGCGGTGCACCCGCTCGGCCGTCCAGACCTCGGGCTCGTAGTCCAGGTCGCCCATCGGCGCCTCGTCGACGAACGCCTCGGCGAGCCGGCAGTAGCCCTCGACCAACTCCTCGGGCACCCGGCGGCTCCACGTCGCCAGCCGGTACGCCGCGTGCTGCGGCGCCACCGAGGCGGCCAGGCGCTCCTCGTCCGCGGCCCCGGCCGTCAGGTCGGCCGCCTTGAGGGTCGCGGTGATCGCGACCTCGAAGCCGCTGGCCTGCAGCATGGCCTCACCCGGTCCCGTGCGGTCCATCGGGGACCCCGGGGTCGCCATCAGCACCGCGCGGCCCTCGGCGCGGGCCTGGCCCACGACCGTCGCCAGCAGGCGCCGGCCGATGCCCTGCCGGCGCTGCCCGGGTCGGACGTGGAAGACCGTGTCGGCGAGGTGCAGGTTGTCCAGCATCGGCAGGCTGAGCACGGCCGAGCCGTGGACCTCGTCGCCCGTGCGGGCGATCCAGTACCACGACCGGTAGTCGGGCCGCCGCAGCCGCCAGGTCTCCCGTGCGGTCGACCAGGGCGGCATCAGGTCGAACGGATGGTCGACCGCGGCGGCCTCGTGCGCCACCTCCCACACGGAGTGCAGCGCGTCCTCCTGCTCCGGGTCGACCGGATCCACGGGGACCACCTCGAGGTCCCCGACGTCGTACTCGCCTGGCATGCTCGGAGACGCTACGGGCAAGGGCCGGGCCGCCGCGCCTGGATTTCGGTCCGCCACCGGCGCGCTGATAGCCTGGCCCGGTTGCCCGCCCCCGTCGGGGGCAGGGCGAGACCCGCCGTGAAATCGGCCGCGGATCCCAGTGCCCGGGTGGACAGGCCCCGGCGCGCCGCGCAACGAGAACCGAGAGGAGCCCGCATGTCGATCGGAACCGACGCGGAGACCAAGAAGAAGATCATCGCCGAGTACGCCACGACCGAGGGCGACACCGGTTCCCCCGAGGTGCAGATCGCGCTGCTGAGCCATCGGATCAGCCACCTGACCGAGCACCTCAAGCAGCACAAGCACGACCACCACAGCCGCCGCGGGCTGCTGCTCCTCGTGGGCCAGCGTCGTCGGCTGCTCAACTACCTGCAGAAGACCGACATCGAGCGCTACCGCTCGATCATCGAGCGTCTCGGCCTGCGCCGCTGACCTCACCGAAGGGCCCACCTGCGTGGGCCCTTCGCTCCATTTCCCAACTGAACACCCTTCCACCAGGAGCGATCCGCGAGACAGCCTCCGGTCCTCGGTAGTGACTTTCAGAACCGCTCCCCGCTCGTCGCGGGGGGCGGCCCTGCGGGTCTCGATCGAAGACCGGCACCCATCGTTCGCGGGTCATGTCGCGGGATCGCTCCGCGCACAGACAGGAGAGCCCGTTGGCTCACCCCACCCACACCGAACCCGTCATCTCGTCCGTGGAGACCACGATCGACAACGGCCGGTTCGGCTCTCGCACCGTCCGGTTCGAGACCGGCCTGCTGGCCCGCCAGGCGGCAGGCTCCGTCACCGCCTACCTCGACGACGACACGATGCTGCTCTCGGCGACCACCGCCGGTAAGCAGCCCAAGGACCAGTTCGACTTCTTCCCGCTCACCATCGACGTGGAGGAGCGGATGTATGCCGCGGGCCGGATCCCCGGCTCGTTCTTCCGTCGTGAGGGCCGCCCCTCCGAGGACGCGATCCTCACCTGCCGGCTGATCGACCGCCCGCTGCGCCCGACGTTCAAGAAGGGCCTGCGCAACGAGGTCCAGGTCGTCATCACCGTGCTGGCGCTCGACCCCGACACCCCCTACGACGTGCTCGCGATCAACGCCGCGTCCATGTCCACCCAGCTGTCCGGCCTGCCGTTCTCCGGCCCGGTCGGCGGCGTGCGCGTCGCGCTGATCGAGGGCCAGTGGGTGGGCTTCCCGACCCACAGCCAGCTCGAGGACGCGGTCTTCGACATGGTCATCGCCGGCCGCGTCACCGAGACCGGCGATGTCGCGATCATGATGGTCGAGGCCGAGTCCACCGAGGCCACCTGGAACCTCGTCCAGTCCGGCACCCAGGCCCCCACCGAGGAGGTCGTCGCCGGTGGCATGGAGGCCGCGAAGGTCTTCATCAAGCAGCTGTGCGAGGCGCAGTCCCAGCTCGCCGCCGAGGCCGCCAAGCCGGTGCAGGAGTTCCCGGTCTTCCTGGACTACCAGGACGACGTGTACGCCGCCGTCGAGGCCGCCGCCAAGGACGACACCGCCGCGGCTCTCCAGATCGCGGGCAAGCAGGAGCGCGAGGAGCGCCTCGACGACATCAAGGCCGTCGTGCTCGAGAAGGTCGCCCCTGAGTTCGAGGGTCGCGAGAAGGAGATCGGCGCGGCGTTCCGCTCGCTCAACAAGTCGCTGGTCCGCGAGCGGGTGCTCCGCGACAAGATCCGCATCGACGGCCGCGGCCTGGCCGACATCCGGCCGCTGCACGCCGAGGTCGGCGTGATCCCGCGGGTGCACGGCTCGGC
>CAZIVD010000092.1:0-15878 GCA_964542635.1 uncultured Nocardioides sp.
GTGGGAGCCGGAGTTCCTGGAGATGACGCGCGACTTCATCTTCCGCAACACCTTCGCCGACCTCGAGTACATCGTGAAGGAGCTCGGCCAGGGTCACGGGACGAGGTTCGAGTTCGAGTGCTACGACCTCGGACACCTCTACAACCTGGCCTGGCTGATCGACCAGGGCTGGCTCGAGCCGCCGTACTTCGTGCAGATGGTCTTCGGCATCCTCGGCGGCGTCGGCGCCGACCTGGACAACCTCGTCCACATGCACACCATCGCCGAGAAGCTGTTCGGCGACAGCTACGAGTGGTCGGTGCTCGCCGCCGGGCGTCACCAGATGTCCTTCGCCACCCAGGCCGCCATGCTCGGCGGCAACCTGCGCGTGGGCATGGAGGACAGCCTCTTCCTCGGGCCCGGGCAGCTCACCGCGTCGAACGCCGCGCAGGTGAGCAAGATCCGCGGCATCGTCGAGTCGCTCGGCCACACGGTCGCCACCCCTGACGAGGCCCGGCAGCGGTTGGGTCTGAAGGGGTCAGATCGTGTCAACGTCTGAGGTCGCGCGCGTCGCGGCGCTCGGCGGCGGCCTGATCGGTCGCAGCTGGGTGGCCCTCTTCCTCGCCGCAGGCAAGGAGGTCGCCGTCTTCGACCCGGCACCCGGCGCGGAAGCCCTGGTGCGCGAGTCGGTCGAGGCCGCGTGGCCGGTCCTGGCGCGCCTCGGCCTGGCCACCACCGACCAGCCGAAGACCGAGCCCGTGTTCTGCCGCGAGGCCCGCGCCGCGGTGGAGAGCGCGCAGTTCGTGCAGGAGAGCATCCCGGAGCGGGTCTCGCTCAAGCACGCCCTGTACGCCGAGATCGAGGACGCCCTGCCCCCGGACGCGGTCGTCGCCACGTCGGCGTCCGGCCTGACGCTGGGCGAGCTCCAGGGCGGCTGGCAGGACCCGGGTCGCTTCGTCCTCGGTCACCCGTTCAACCCGCCCCACCTCATTCCGCTCGTCGAGGTGATGGGCAACGACCGCACCGCCCCGGGGGTGGTCGACAGGGCTCGCCTCTTCTACGAGTCGGTCGGCAAGGTGACCATCGAGGTCAAGCGGGAGGTCCCGGGCCACGTGGCCAACCGACTGCAAGCGGCGCTGTGGCGCGAGGCCATCCACCTCGTCAAGGAGGGCGTGGCCAGCGTCGCCGACGTCGACAAGGCCGTGTCCTCCGGCCCGGGACTGCGATGGGCGACCATGGGGCCGACCCACCTGTTCCACCTGGGTGCCGATGGTGGGCTCGAGCAGTTCTGCGAGCACTACACCGACAGCTTCAACGGCTGGTGGGACGACCTCGGCGTCCTGCACCTCGACGACCCCACGGTGGCGATCCTCGTCGAGGGGTTGACGGAGACCATCGCGACGACGACCCACGCCGAGCTGGCCGCTCGCCGCGACGCCCTCCTCACGGCGGTAGTGGCGGTCACCCACCCGAGGTCGTGATACCCCGGGCGGTATCCTGGCCTCCTGCCACCAGGCTCGAGGAGGACGTCGTGGAGCTCGATCCCGCTGCCATGTCACCGGTGATCAACCGGATCAAGCGCGCGCAGGGTCAGCTGGCCGGCGTGCTACGGATGCTCGAGGAGGGCCGCGACTGCGAGGACGTGGTCACCCAGCTCGCCGCGGTGTCGAAGGCCCTGGACCGGGCCGGCTTCGCGATCGTCGCCGCCGGGCTGCAGCAGTGCCTCGCCGACGGTGCCGACAGCCTGGACGTCGCGAAGATGGAGAAGCTCTTCCTGTCCCTGGCGTGAGCCTCTTCAGGTCCAGGTGGGCACCGTCGTCTGTGACGTTCTGGTCGTTCCGAGAGCCGAAAACCGACAAGTTCGTCACAGACGGCGTCAATCCTGGACCACGGTCACCGTGCAGTTGCGCAGCGCGTCGAGCCAGTCGCGCTTCCCGATATAGACCATCTCGCCGGGGGGAGTGCCGAGCTTGTTGCAGAAGATGTCGTCGCGGACCCCGTCGTCCCGGGCCACGATCTTGTTGTGGCCCTCCTCGCCGTAGATCTCGTCGGCGCCGGGCCCCGGGTAGATGACGTCGTCGCCCTCGTCCCCGGTGACCGAGTCGTCGCCCGGCCCCGCGTAGAGGTAGTCGTTGCCGGCGTCCCCGTCGAGCTCGTCGTTCCCGTCGCCGCCGTACACGCGGTCGTTGCCCCCGCCACCCTGAGGATGGTCGTCGCCCGGGCCGCCGTCGACGACGTCGCGGCCGTTGTTGCCGTGGAGCCAGTCGTTGCCCGGCCCGCCGGACGCTCGGTCGTTGCCGCCGGCCAGACGCACGTAGTCGTCACCGGACCGCGCGTCGACACGGTCGACGTAGCGCCGGCCGATGATGGTGTCGTTGCCGTCGGTGCCGATCACGGTCTGGGCATTGTGTTCGGGGCCCAGGCCTGGCCTGTCTGATGTCGTCGCTCCGGCGACCGCAGGGATCGCAACGGCCGTGACAACCGTTACGCAGGCAGCGATAAACCGGGCTCTTGGGGGGAGAGAACCCATGGTTCGACGGTAACCGCGAACGCGCTTCTTAGCCGCATTCTGGCCAGGTTGAAACCCCAGGCCTAGACCAACTCATCCTCGGGTGTGTGACTGGTGGGACTCCTGTGTGCTTGCGGGGTCAGAGTTGCGGCCCCATCGTCTCTCTTACGGGGTCTCGACACGCCGCTCGTCCCTCGCTGTGGCTCGACCACCGACCACTCTCGCGGGCTCGACCAGCAGGGGTGTCGGCTAGACGTCGAAGGTGACTCCCTGGGCTAGCGGCAGCTCGCCCGAGTAGTTGACGGTGTTGGTCGCGCGGCGCATGTAGGCGCGCCAGGCGTCGGAGCCCGACTCGCGGCCGCCGCCGGTCTCCTTCTCCCCGCCGAAGGCGCCGCCGATCTCGGCTCCTGACGTGCCGATGTTGACGTTGACGATGCCGCAGTCCGAGCCCACCGCCGACATGAACACCTCGGCCTCGGCCTGGTCGGAGGTGAAGATGCTCGAGGAGAGTCCCTGGGGCACCGCGTTGTTGAGGGCGATGGCCTTGTCGAGGTCGTCGTAGGTCAGGACGTAGAGCAGCGGCGCGAAGGTCTCGGTCCGCACCACGTCGGCCTGGTCGGGCATCCGCACCACGGTGGGCTCGACGTAGAAGGCGTCGGGGGCCAGATCGGCCAGCACCCTCGACCCGCCGACCACGACCTCGCCCCCCGCGTCGCGGGCTGCCTCGAGCGAGCCGGCGTACGACGCGTGGGCACGGCCGTTGACGAGCGGGCCGACGAGCGTCCCGGCGGCCTGTGGGTCGCCGATCGGGAGCCGCGCGTACGCCGCTGCGACCCGCTCGGTGACGGCGTCGACGACCGACCGGTGCGCGATCACGCGGCGCATCGTGGTGCAACGTTGACCGGCGGTGCCCGCAGCCGCGAAGACGATGCCCCGGGTGGTGAGATCGAGGTCGGCCGAGAAGGAGACGATGGCCGCGTTGTTGCCGCCGAGCTCGAGGAGGGACCTGCC
This sequence comes from uncultured Nocardioides sp., assembly GCA_964542635.1. Classification (GTDB taxonomy): domain Bacteria; phylum Actinomycetota; class Actinomycetes; order Propionibacteriales; family Nocardioidaceae; genus Nocardioides. Next base: position 3,500 of record CAZIVD010000092.1, read on the forward strand.
GAAGCGCGCAGCCACCCGCGGCCCGACGTCGCGGCCCATCCGCGTCGATCCGGTCGCACTCACCAGGGCCACGCGCGGGTCGTCGACGAGCGCCAGCCCGACGGACGCGTCGCCGAGCACCACCTGGCTGATGCCGGCCGGAGCCCCGCACTCCGCCGCGGCCCGGGCGAGCAGCGCCTGGCAGGCCAGCGCGCACAGGGGTGCCTGCTCCGACGGCTTCCAGACCACCGGGTCGCCGCAGACCAGGGCGATCGCCGCGTTCCACGACCAGACGGCGACCGGGAAGTTGAACGCCGAGATCACCCCGACCACGCCCAGCGGGTGCCAGGTCTCCATGAGTCGATGCCCTGGGCGCTCCGACGTCATCGTGCGACCGAAGAGCTGGCGTGACAGGCCCACGGCGTAGTCGCAGATGTCCACCATCTCCTGGACCTCGCCGAGGGCCTCCGAGGTGACCTTGCCGACCTCGATGCTCACCAGCGCCGCCAGGTCCGCCTGGTGCTCGCGCAGGAGCTCGCCGAGCCTGCGAACGAGCGCACCGCGGGCCGGCGCCGGCACCCGGCGCCACTCGTCGTACGCCGCGTGGGCGCGGCCCAGGGCCGCGTCGACCGCCGGGGCGTCGGCCCAGGCGAGCGAGGACACGGTGCCGCCGTTCACGGGCGAGCGGCCCTCGTGAGGTCCGGCGTGGGCGGTGAGGTCCACGCCGCAGGCGCGGGCGGCCGCCTCGGCGGCGGCCCGCAGGTCGGACTCGGTCGGGAGCGAGGTGGTGCCGGTCATGGCTCGAGGGTAGGGCTCAGCCGAGGCGGCGGAGCGCGTCCACCACGGCCGCCTCCGTGAGGACGACCTGGGCGGCCGCGGGGCCGAGCGGGACGAAGCTGTCCTCGGCGGTCACGCGGGAGATCGCGCCGTCGTAGCCGCCGTCGACGAGGGCGGTCAGCACGCCCTCGGACACCCCACCCGAGCGGCGGGTCTCGTCGACGACCAGCACCCGGGGGAAGCCGGCCGCGACCTCCAGCAGGTGGTCGACCGGGAGCGGTACGAGCCAGCGCAGGTCGAGGATCGTGGTGGCGACCCCGACGGCGGCGAGGGCCTGGCGGCTCAACCGCACACCGTTGCCGAACGTCACCACGAGCAGGTCGCGCCCCCGTCCGTCCACCCGGCCGCGGTCCCGCTCCGAGCGCCAGGTGCCGGGAGCCGGGTACGCCGCCGCCTCGGCACGGTCGTGGTAGAGCGCCGTCGGCTCGAGGAAGACCCCGACCCGCCCCTCGTCGCGGGCCAGGGTGGCCAGGGTATGCAGCAGCCCGGGTGCCTCTGCCGGCCCGGACGGGCAGGCCACGAGGAGGCCCGGCACGTCGCGCAGGACGCCGAGGGCGCTGTCGTTATGGAAGTGGCCGCCGAAGCCGCCGAGCGACGCGAAGGAGGCGATCCGAACGACCATCCCGTTCGCGTACTGCCCGTCGGAGAAGAAGCCCAGCGTGGCCGCCTCGCCCCGCAGCTGGTCCTCGGCGTTGTGGAGGTAGGCGAGGTACTCGATCTCGGCGACCGGGAGCAGGCCGGCCAGGGACGTGCCGAGGGCGAGGCCGAGGATCGTCTGCTCGTCCAGCAGGGTGTCGAAGACCCGCCTCGCGCCGAACGTGCGCTGCAGGCCGCGAGTCACGCCGTACACCCCGCCCTTGACGCCGACGTCCTCGCCGAACACCAGCGCTTCGGGGCAGGCGGCCAGGAGGTCGGTCAGGGCCGCGTTGACCGACTGCGCGAGGGTGAGCGGGCCGGCGTCCTCGGGGAGGCCCTTGGGGAAGACGGCTGCCCGGTCGGGGGCCGGGGCGAGGGAGCGCGTCGGCGCTCGACGCCGGAGCGGCTCGACCACCTCCGCGGCCGACTCGAGGCGACGTGCCGGGAGCACCTCGGCCAGCGTCCTCGCCACCCGGTCCCGGGCGGCGTCGTAGGCGTCGATGACCCCCGACGGCGACCAGCCGGCGGCGAGGAGGGCGCGGGCCGTTCCGAGAAGGGGGTCTCGGTCGAGGTCGCGCGCGATGTCCCGCTCCGAGCGGTAGCCGAACTCGACGTCCGAGCCGGCGTGGCCGAGGTAGCGCACCGTGCGCAGATGGAGCACGACCGGGCGCCGCTGGCCGCGGACCCCTTCGACGGCATCTCGGGCGACCGCCAGGGCGGCGACCGGATCGGTGCCGTCCGTCGTCACGTAGTCGACGCCCGGTCGCGAGGAGAGCACGGCCTCGACCCAGCCCTCGGGACTCGGCACCGAGATGCCCCACCCGTTGTCCTCGACCACGACGAGCAGGGGGAGCGGCAGGCCCCGATGGGTCGCCTGCCCGGCGGCGTTGAGAGCACCCAGCGCCGTGGAGTGGTTGACCGAGGCATCCCCGAGGCTGGTCACGACGATCGCGTCGTCGGGCCAAGGCGTCGGCCGGCCCAGGCGGGTTGCGCGCGGCAGAGCGAAGGCGAGCCCCAGAGCGCGGGGGAGGTGGGAGGCGATCGTCGAGGTCTGCGGGATGACGTGGAGCGCCGGGTTGCCGAAGACCTTGTGCCGGCCGCCGGAGATGGGGTCCTCGCGCGAGGAGGTCAGGCCGAGCAGCAGGTCGCGGACGGGGTCGACCGGATCGGCCGTCGGGGACACCTGGGCCGCGCGGGCGCAGTAGAAGCCTCCCGAGCGGTAGTGCAGCAGCGCGGGGTCGGTCGGACGGAGGGCGAGGGCGACGGCGGCGTTCGACTCGTGCCCGGCCGAGGAGATCGTGTAGAAGCCCTGACCCGACGCCTGCAGGTCGCGCGCTGCGAAGTCCACGTGCCGGCTGAGCGCCTGGGCCTCGAAGAGGATCTCCAGTTCCGACCGGCGCGAGCCCGACTCGATGGCCTCGCCTTCCGCCGTCCACGACGCGAGGATCCTGCGGAAGCGCTCGTCGAGAGGCTGGCTCACCCGCCCATGATGGCGCCCGGCGGCCGCGTTAGCCTCGCCGCCATGGCTGACCAGAGCGGCGAGGTGCTCGCCGAGTTCGACCGTGACACTCGCGTGGCCGAGCAGGAGTCGGGAGCCTACACAGCCGACCTCTCCGACGGCTGGGTCGTCGGCGGCGGCGTGAACGGCGGCTACCTGCTGGCCACCATCGGCCGGGCGCTGTCACAGACCGCGGTGGCCCATCCCGACCCGGTCGCGATCAGCGCCCACTACCTGTCCGCGTCGACCCCCGGTCCGGCTCAGATCGACACCCAGGTCTTGCGCGAGGGCCGCGGGGTGACGAGCATGGCCGCCCATCTCGTCCAGGACGGCGTGGCGCGGATCAGCGCGCTCGCGACGTACGGCGACCTCGCGGCACTCCCGGACGACGTGCGCACCACGGCGCTCCCGCCCGACATCCCACCCGTCGAGCAGTGCGTGAGCCCGCTGGACGGCCCGCCCGAGACCCAGCGTCTGACGCCGCCCCTGATGCGCCGGCTGGACCTGCGCTTCGACCCTGCTTCTGTCGGCTGGGCCCTGGGCGCCCCGAGCGGCCGGGGCGAGATCCAGGCGTGGTTCCGCCTGCCGGGTCGCGAGCCGGATCCCCTGGCCCTGCTGCTCGCCGTCGACGCCCTGCCTCCCGTCACCTTCGACCTGGGCATGTTCGGCTGGGCGCCGACACTCGAGCTCACGGTCCACCTGCGGGCCCGGCCGGCCCCCGGCTGGCTGATCCTGCGGCACTCGACCAGCAACCTGGCCGGAGGGCTGTTCGAAGAGGACTGCGAGGTGTGGGACTCCGCGGGCCGGCTCGTCGCCCAGTCGCGGCAGCTGGCCCGGCAGCCGCGCTGAGCGCAACTCGGCCGTCAGGGGGTGCGGTCGAGCCGGAAGACGTCCATGTGCCCGTTGGTGTCGGACGGGAGGAGCGCCGCCACCGACTCGAAGGCGACGTAGCGGCCGGTTCCTGAGAGCGCCGGGTTGGCGCTGTAGTCGTCGCCGTCGACCAGTCGGGTCGTGGTGCCTCCGGCCAGGACGACGGCGAAGATGTCCGCGACGTCGTTGGTGTCCCCGGGCACGAGGTCGTCCGCAGCCGACTGGAAAGCGACGACGGACCCGTCGCCCGAGATCGCCGCCTGGTGGCTGTGGTCGTTGCCGTTGGTCGCACGGGCCATCGAGGAGGCCACGCGGTCGTAGACGAAGATGTCGCGACGGTTGTTCGTGTCGCCCGCGACCAGGTTGGTCGCGAGGGACTCGAAGGCGACGTACCGGCCGTTGGCGGAGATGGACACCGCCTCGCTGTGGTTGTCGCTGGGTGCACTGACGCGGGTGATGGTGCTCGTTCCGCGCTGGTGGAGGAAGACGTCCATGGCGTCGTTCGTGTCCCCCGCGACCAGGTCGGAGGCCCACGACTCGAAGGCGACCCAGGCTCCGTCGGCCGAGATGGCGGCGTGGCCGCTGGAGTCCTCGCCCTCGGTCACGGCCACGATCGTCCCGTTCGTGACGTCGAGGAGGAAGACGTCGTTCTCGTCGTTGGTGTCGCCTGCGACGAGGTCGGTCGCGTCGGAGGTGAAGGCCACCCAGAGCCCGTCGGTTGAGATCGACGGATCGTAGCTGTGGTCGTTCCCGTCGGTGAGTCGCTCCGTCGTGTGGGTGACCAGGTCGTGGACGAACACGTCCATGCTCGTGTTGGTGTCGGTGTCGCCTGGGACCAGATCGGTGGCGAACGAGGAGAACGCGACGTACCGGCCGTCCGGCGAGATCGAGCTGACGTAGCTGAACTCGTTGCCTTCGGTGATCTGGGTCGTGACGCCGGTGGTCATGTCCCGCACGAAGACGTCAGCCTTGTCGTTGGTGTCACCAGGCACCAGGTCGGTGGCCCCCGAGCTGAAGGCCACGTAGCGGCCGTCGGCGGAGATCGCCGCGCCGTTGCTCGCCTCGTCGCCGTGGGACACCGCGAGGAGCGCGCCCGCTGGCGGCGGTGTTGGGGTGGGTGTCGGCGACGTCGTCGGGGTCTGGCTCGGGCTGCCGCTCGGGGTCGGCGTCGGGGTCGGCGTCGGACTGGGGGTGCTGGTCGTGACGGTCAGGGTCTTGGTCTTGGTCGTCACGGCGGGGTAGGTCGTGCCGTCGATCTTCGCCTTCGGCGCCTTGACCCGGAGCACGTGCGTGCCAGCGGTGGTCGGCTTGTAGGAGAAGCTGAACTTCCCCTTCTTCGAGGTCTTCTTGCTGGCGACCGTCTTCCACGTGCCTCCGGACTTGTCCTGCAGGACGACCTTCCGCTTGGCCTTGGGCGGGAGCTTGCCGGTGACCTTCACCTTGCTTCCGAGCGTCACCTGGCTCGCCGACAGCTTGATCGAACCGGCCGCAGCCTCGCGTGACTCCCGGTCGGCGAGCTCGGCGCTCGAGACCGCGGCCATCCCGGCGGCGAGAGCCAGGGCGACTGACGTCACGGCGCCCGAGACGATGGTGGCGAGACGGGACATGGGAGCCTCCCCGGGGCATGGTCCCGAGAGCTTCGACCGGTGGACTCACATGATGCTCTGCGGGGTGCTCCCAGGGAAGGGTCGCCGCAGTCAGGTGAGCGGTCAGGTGAGCGGTCAGGTGAGCCGGGACCGCCTGATCGAGAAGACCCAGCGCCGGTGCGGATGCTCGCTGACGCACCAGAACCGGTCGGTGGAGGGCCAGTAGGCGATGTCCTCGGGCCCCATGGGCAGCGCGTAGCGATGCTCGACGAACCGACCCGGGGTGCCGACGTACAGGCTGCCGGGCTTCCAGGGCCCGTGGGAGACGGTGACGTGGAAGCGGCCGCCGACGATCGAGGCGCCCTGCATCCGCACCAGGCCGCCGTCGTCGAGCCCGACGGGGTGGGAGGAGCCGTCCTCGCCGGTCTGCAGCATCAGGGTCTCGGGGTCGAGGTGGAAGCGGGCCAGGCGGGTGGACTGGCCGCGACGGCCGTACTCGCCGGCCACCAGGGCCGGTGGGTCGCTGCCGCGGTCGAGGGACAGGAAGGAGTAGCGCAGCCGGTCGATGCCCTCGTCGGCCTCGGCCCGATAGGAGAAGCGGACCGGGAGCACGTAACGATAGCCGTACGACGCCACCTCCCGCCCCACGAGACCGATCCGGTCCCACGCCTCACTGCCCCGCACGTCGGGGATCCGCATGATGTCGGCCACCCGGCAGGTCATCAGGCCGCGCGCCGTCGCGGCCACGTGGAGGTACGGCCCGCACCAGACGATCCCACCGGCGTGCACGCGCAGCGGCCGCAGCACCAGCCGGCCGTGCCGGTCGAGCAACGGCACCACCAGCAGCACATGGCGGTAGCGCAGGGTGTCGAGATCCACGAAGGACACCCGCACCCCTTGACCCCGGTCGTTCGAGGCGCCGGGGTCGTCGGGCTTGGCGTACCAGCTCACCGCCAGCACCCGCCGTCCGCCGATGTCCTCGGTGTCGGAGGCGTCCGCAGAGGTGGTCACGCCCTGCGGCCACCAGCGCCGGTCGCCGCGGTCCTGCCGGTCCCACGCGAACGCCTGGTCGACCGCCTGCCCGAGCCGCCAGCGGCCCAGGAGACGGGTGGGCCGGGCCTTGCGGTTGAGGTCGTCCAGCACCGCGTCGACGCCGACACTCTCGCCGACGAGGCTGACGAGCGCCGCGATCTCGCGGACGTTCTCGTCGGTCCGCTTCAGGTGGACGCCGAGACTCACGGCGCCAACCTATGCGGATCCGCCCGTGGAGAGCCCGGTCGCCACCTACTGTCGAGGGATGTCGGAGACGCTGGTGGTCGTCGGGGCCGCCGTGGTGCACGAGGGACGCGTGCTCACGGCGCGTCGTACGACGCCGCCGGAGGCCGCGGGCCGCTGGGAGTTCCCCGGAGGCAAGGTCGAGCCCGACGAGACCCCCGAGGCCGCACTCGTCCGCGAAGTCAGGGAGGAGCTCGGCTGCGACATCGAGGTGGTCGCCTGGCTGACCGGCGAGGCCGACCTCGGCCGGTGCCGGGTGCTGCGGGTCGCGCTCGCCCGGCTGGTCGGCGGTGAGCCGGTCCCGGTCGAGCACGACGCGGTCGCCTGGCTGCGGGCCGACGAGATCGGCGACGTGGCCTGGCTTGACTCCGACCGCCCGTTCCTCGCCCAGGTCGCCGCCGCCCTGTCCCCCTAGCGCCCGCCGTTGGTCGAGGAGGCTAAGCAGCGAGCGGTTCTGTTGGTCGAGGAGCGCTGCGAGCGGCACGAGACCTGGTGCGTGACCAAACAGGAGCCGCGTGGTCCTAGGCTCGAGTCTCGTGACTTCCGTACCCGACCATCGGATGCTGCTCGTGCACGCCCATCCCGACGACGAGACCATCGGGCAGGGCGCCACGATGGCCAGGTACGTCGCCGAGGGACGCGGGGTCACCCTGGTGACCTGCACCGCGGGCGAGCAGGGGGAGATCCTGGTCCCCGAGCTCGTGCATCTGGCCGCCGATCGAGACGACCTCCTCGGCGAGCATCGCCGTGGCGAGCTCGACGCGGCCATGGCCGCGCTCGGCGTGACCGACCACCGCTATCTGGGCGGGTTCGGCACCTACCGCGACTCTGGCATGAAGTGGCACGAGGACGGACACGCGATCGCGGCCGACGACGTGCATCCCAACGCCTTCTGGCGGGCCGACCTCACCGAGGCCGCCGACCATCTGGTGCCCGTGATCCGCGAGGTGCGTCCCCAGGTGCTGGTCACCTACGACCAGTTCGGCCACTACGGCCACCCCGACCACATCCAGGCCCACCGGGTCGCGATGTACGCCGCGATGCTCGCCGCCGTGCCGTCGTACCGGCGCGATCTCGGCGAGCCCTGGGAGATCGCCAAGATCTACTGGGGTGCGATGTCGGAGAGCCGGATGCGGGCCGGGCTGCGGATGCTGAGGGAGGCGGGCGACACGACGACGTTCGAGGGGATGGACCCCGACGGCGACCTCTCCTGGATGGCCAGCCCGGACGAGGACATCGCAGCCGCGGTCGACGCGACCGAGTTCGTGGACCGCAAGCTGGACGCGATGCGGGCGCACCGCACCCAGATCGAGGTCGACGGGCCGTTCTTCGCGCTGTCGAACAACGTGGGAGCCGCCGCCTGGGGCGTGGAGTTCTTCAGGCTGGCCAAGGGAACCCAAGGCCCGGTGGGGGAGGACGGCTGGGAGACCGACCTGTTCGCGGGCGTGCTGCCCGAGGACTGACCAGCGGCTCTCTACGATGGCGCGGTGACTGCGAAGCCCCGCCGCGAGCGTGCCGGCGCCCGCGTGGTGCTCGTGATGCTCGCGGTGCTCCTCCTGCTGCTCGGGGGCGGGTACGTCGCGGCGTACGCCAACGCCCAGGACAAGACCCCCCGCGGCACGACCGTCGCGGGCGTCGACATCGGCGGGCTCACGCCCGAGGACGCCGCAGCCACCCTGCACGAGGCCCTGGCGGACGAGGCGGAGGCCCCTCTCGCCATCGACGTGGACGGCCAGGAGTCGACGGCCACTCCCGAGGAGGTCGGCCTCGCGGTCGACTACGTCGCGTCCGTTGCCCAGGCGGGCGCCGGCCGCAGCTGGGAGCCGGCCTGGCTGTGGGACTACTACACCGGCGGTCAGGACCTCGACGCCGTGGTGACGGTGTCCGAGCCGACGCTCGACGCCTTCGTGAACGACCTCGCGCAGGCCACGAGCAAGGCACCCGTCGACGGCGCCGTGAGGTTCTCCGGTGCGCGCGTCGAGGTCGACAAGCCACGCGACGGATGGGCGATCGACTCTGCGGAGGCCAAGGCGGCGATCCAGGCGGCCTACCTGACGAAGGACGCCCGGGTCGAGCTCACCCGCGTCACCGTCAAGCCCGCCATCGACGAGACGGACGTGCAGACGGCGGTCACCGAGTTCGCGAACCCCGCCGTCTCCGGCCCCGTCACCCTGGTCTTCGGCGACAACCGGATCCGGCTGCAACCCCGGGACTTCTCCGGCGCCCTCTCGCTCCGCCCGGTCGACGGGACGCTCGAGCCGCACGTCAACCGCAAGAAGCTGCTCGCCCTCGTCGCGGGCGCGACGGCGGGCAACGGTGCTCCCGTCGACGCCCGGGTCGAGCTGGTGGGTGGCCGTCCCAGGGTCATCCCCGCGAAGCCTGGCGTCGAGTTCGACCCCGCGCAGGTGACAGCGGCGTTCTCTGCCGCGGTCACCCAGCCGGAAGGGCAGCGCGAGGCGGTGGTCGACGCCACGGTCCGCGACGCGGACTTCACGACCGCCGACGCCCGCAAGCTGAAGATCAAGGAGAAGGTCTCGACCTTCACCACCTACTTCCCCTACGCCGAGTACCGCAACACCAACATCGGTCGGGCGATGGAGCTGATCAACGGCACCGTGCTCAAGCCGGGCGAGACGTTCTCGCTCAACGGCACGGTGGGGGAGCGCACCGCGGAGAACGGCTTCGTCAAGGGTTTCATCATCGAGAACGGCATCTTCAAGGAGGACTACGGCGGCGGCGTCTCGCAGTCGGCGACGACCACCTTCAACGCCGCGTTCTTCGCCGGTCTCGAGGACGTCGAGCACAAGCCGCACTCGTTCTACATCGACCGCTACCCGGTGGGCCGCGAGGCCACCGTCGCGTGGCCGACGGTGGACCTGAAGTTCCGCAACAACACGCCGTACGGCGTGCTGATCCAGGCCGGCATCACGCCCAGCAGCGCCGCGGCCCAGGGCTCAGCGACCGTGACGATGTGGTCCACGAAGTACTGGGGCGTCACCGCCACCCAGTCCGAGCGCTACAACCTGACGTCGCCGAAGACACGGATCCTCCGGACCGAGGACTGCTATCCCAACACCGGCTACGGCGGCTTCGACATCGACGTCACTCGGCACGCGCACAACCTCGTCGACTCCTCGCTCGACTACGACGAGGTGATGCACACCCACTACACCCCGTCGGACACGGTGATCTGCAAACCCCCGAGGTAGTCATTGGCGCGAGCGCGTCGGCGCTGGTCGCCTGGCTGCGCTCACAGGTGGCGGGATCGTTACGGGTCGCACGGCAGCCAGGCGGCGCCGCCACGCTGCCGCGCTGGTCAGCGGACGGCTCACTCCGGCAGCATCGCGTCGAGCTCGACCTCGACGACCCAGCGCTCGTCGAGGAGTCCGGCGACCACGAGCATGGTGGAGGCCGGTCGGACCTCGGCGAACACCTCCCCGTGCGCACGGCTCGCGGCACCCTCGTGCACGCGGTCGGTGAGGAACGTCCGCGTGCGCACGACGTCGGCAGGGGTGCCGCCGAGGCGCTCCAGGGCGTCGAGGGCGATCTCCCAGCAGCGGCGGGCCTGGGCGAGCGGATCGGGGTCGACGAAGCCGTCCGGCCACACCGGCGCCGTGCCGGCCACGAAGACGTGCCGTCCGGTGCGGACGCCGCGGCTGAAGCCGACCGTCCGCTCGTACGGCGAGCCGCTGGCCACGCGCTCGTCGCTCATGGCGCCAGCCGGTGCAGGTCGCGGGGAAAGAGCGTCACCTCACGGATGTTAGGGCTCTCGGTCAGCCGCCCGACCCAGCGCTCGAGCCCGATCGCGAACCCGCCGTGGGGCGGGATGCCGCGCCGGAACGCCTCGACGTAGGAGGCGTACGGCTCGTAGGGGTAGCCGCGGGTCTCGAGGGTGCGCACGTAGTCGTCGTACCGGTGCAGGCGCTGCGCACCGCTGACCAGCTCGATGCCCCGGAAGATCAGGTCGAACGAGCGTGACCATTGCGGGTCCTCGGGGTCGGGGTGGCTGTAGAACGCGCGGTGGGCGGTCGGGTAGCCCTCGACGACGACGAGGTCGCTGCCGTGCTCCGCCTTGGCCCAGTCGCCGAGGGCCCGCTCGTGGGCGGGTGCCAGGTCGGGCTCGTCGTCGGGGGCGCCGGCGATCCGCAGCGCCTCCCGGAAGTGCAGGACGGGGATCTCGTCGGGCACCGTCGGCACCTCGATGTCGAGCCGCTCGACCGCCGTACCGGCTCGCTCGCGGACCGCGGCGACCATGCCCGCGACGACGTCGCGCAGGCACCGGATCACGTCGCGGTGGTCCTCGATGAAGCCGAGCTCGACGTCGAGGCTGACGTACTCGGCCAGGTGGCGGACGGTGTCGTGCGGCTCGGCGCGGAAGACCGGCCCGACCTCGTAGACGCGCTCGAAGACGCCGACGAGCACCTGCTTGTAGAACTGTGGGCTCTGGGCGAGGTACGCCGGCCGCCCGAAGTAGTCGACCTCGAAGACGTTCGCCCCGCTCTCGGTGGCCGACTCGACGAGCTTGGGGGTGGCCACCTCGGTGAACCCGTCGGCGTCCAGGGTGTCGCGGAAGCCCTGGAGGCTCGCGGCCGCCAGCTCCCACTTGGCGCGCTGGAGCGGGTGCCGCCAGGTGACGGCCGCGTGGTCGAGCAGGGTCGGCAGGCTGGCGGTCAGGGTGGGCCGCCAGAGCTCGACGGGCGGAGTGTCGGCGTCGTCGGCCAGGGCCGTGATGGTCGGGTCGGTCACCTCGATGCCGCCGGGGGCCTGCTGGTTGGCCGTCGCCGTCCCGACGACCTCGATCGGCGTCTCCTCCGGGGGCACCTCGCTCACGGCCGGGCCGCGGACCACCGCCTGCGCCAGGCCGGTGCGGTCACGCACCACCAGGAACGTCAGCGCGGCCAGCTCCCGGCGCCGGTGCACCCAGCCCTGCAGGCGGACGGCCGAGCCAGGCTCGGCGGACGACAGGTCACTACAGACGGTTCTTCTCACTTCAACCTCCAGTCGCGGACTGCCCTGGAGGTGTGGGCGGGGGCAAAGTCGCGGTGCCACCACACCTTCGCCGGGGTCTGGTCTCCCAGGCCGGCCTCTCGTCGGAACGCCGTACGCGCGGACCCGACTGTCTCGGGGTTCGTCAGGCCCCACCGGTGTCGCCCACGATGCTAACCGGCCCAACGTCATCCGTTGTGGTCGCTAGGGCGACCACCACAACGCATGACGTCGCGCTAACGCCGTCGGGGGCGTGGCGGGACGGGCTTGCCCGACACGATGTCGGCCAGCGCGATCCGCACCGGAGCCCCGCCGGCGTCCGGGGCGATCACGCACTCGCCGCCCTCCCACGACAGGCAGACGCCCAGGACGTCCGTCATCGCGGGTCCTCCTGACGGTCCGGTCTCGCCGGGGAGGAGCCGTCGTACGACGACGCGGGAGCCCACGACATGCGGGCCCAGTGCGTGGGCCGGACGGGACGTCGGCACGCCCGAAGACTAGGCTGAGGACGCAGCCGGACCGCCGCCGGTCTCGCTCCGAGGTCGGGCGGCAGCCAGGCACACTCGACACGCTCGCGTCGTTCAACCCAGGAGGACCCAGGTGACCTACGTCATCGCCCAGCCGTGCGTCGACCTCAAGGACCGGGCGTGCGTCGACGAGTGTCCGGTCGACTGCATCTACGAGGGCAAGCGGATGCTCTACATCCACCCCG
>CAZIVD010000093.1:0-15668 GCA_964542635.1 uncultured Nocardioides sp.
GAGGGGCCCTCCTCGACCAACAGACGTGACGGTCGCTGCGCGACCTCCTCGACCAGCGGGTGACGACGCCGTCAGTCGTCGAGCAGCGCCCGCACGTCGTCGGCGTCCAGGCCGCCGGAGAGGAAGCCGTCGCTGTCGACGACGCTGGCGAACAAGGCGGCCTTGCGCTCCTTGAGAGCCACGACCTTCTCCTCGATCGTGTCGGCCGCGACCAGGCGGTAGACCATCACCGGGCGGGTCTGGCCGATCCGGTGGGCCCGGTCGACGGCCTGGGCCTCGGTGGCAGGGTTCCACCAGGGATCCAAGACGAAGACGTAGTCGGCCTCGGTGAGGGTGAGCCCGACCCCGCCCGCCTTGAGGCTGATCAGGAAGACCGGGTCGGTGCCCGCGCGGAAGCCATCGATCACCTCGGCACGACGGCGAGTGCGACCGTCGAGGTAGGCACTGCCGATCGCCGCCGCGTCGAGCCGCCGGCGTACGCGGGCGAGGTAGCTGGTGAACTGGCTGAAGACCAGGGCTCGGTGGCCCTCGCCGACGATCTCCTCGAGATGCTCGACGAGCAGGTCGAGCTTGGCGGACCCGACCTTCTCGTGCTCGGGGTCGAGCAACGCCGGGTCGAGGGCCAACTGCCGCAGCCGGGTCAGCGAGCGGAAGATCGCGATCCGGTTGGCGTCGAAGTCCTCCACCAGGCCGAGGATCGTCTGGCGCTCGCGTTGGAGGTGGGTGTCGTAGATGCGGCGGTGTCGCGAGTTGAGCGTGGCGTGCACCACCTGCTCCTGCTTGGGGGGAAGGTCGGCGGCGACGAGGTCCTTGGTGCGACGCAGCAGGAACGGCTTGATCCGCCGGCGGAACGTGGCGAGGGCCGCCGGATCGCCCAGCCGTTCGACGGGCTTGACCACCTGCTCGGCGAAGCGGCGCGGCCAGGGGTACAGCCCCGGGGCCACCACCGACAGCAGTGCCCAGAGCTCCATCAGCCGGTTCTCGAACGGCGTACCCGTCAACGCCAGGCGGAACGGCGCGTCCAGCCGCCTGATCGCCTGGTAGGTCTTGCCCTGGTGGTTCTTGACGTGGTGGGCCTCGTCGAGCACCAAGCCACCCCACGTGAGGGTGAGGTAGTCGTCGACCTCGAGCCGGTAGAGCGTGTACGACGTCACGACGACGTCGGCCTCGCCGGCGAGCTCCGCGAGCGAGACCCCGCGCCGTGCCCCGACGGCCGCGACGGTCGCGACCCGCAGGTGCGGAGTGTGCCGGGCACACTCCTCGGCCCATGCGCCGACGACACTGGTGGGCGCCACCACCAGGAACGGCGCGGCGCCGGAACGCCGGGCATGCGAGATGAGAGCGAGCGTCTGCAGCGTCTTGCCCAGGCCCATGTCGTCGGCGAGGATCCCGCCGAGCCCGGAGGCCCAGAGGAAGGCGAGCCAGCGGAACCCCGTGAGCTGATAGGCGCGCAGCTCAGACTCCACGTCCGGGGGGTCGATCTCGGGGAGCTCGGTGAGGTCGCGGAGCGCGATCGCACTGCGCACCCACTCGGCGGCCTGGGCGTCGACGATGCCCAGCTCGGCGAGCTCGGCCCACAGGCCCAGGTCGTAACGGCCGACCCGCACGCCCTCGCCCGGCTGGTCGGTGATGCCCGCGGCATCGGCGACCAGCCCCGCGAGCTGCTTGAGGGCCGGATGGTCGGTGGTCACGTGCAGCCCGCTCGGCAGGAAGAGCACCTCGTCGCCCCGCGTCAGCACCTCGAGCACCGTGGGCAACGCAACCGTCTCCCCGTCGACCGAGATCGCCACGTCGAGGTCGAGCCAGTCGGTCGGCCGGGTGTCGGGGACACCGTCGGGATGGGCCTCCGCCAGGTCGAACCGGACCTCCGGCGCCCCCACCGCCGGTCGGTAGTCGGGCCGGCTGCCGACCTCTTCGAGCTCGAAGCCGTCGCCCTGGGCCAGCAGTCGGAGCTCCGGGAGGACCACGGTGTCGAACTCCAACAGCCCCACATCGCGCAGCGCCCGCCACGCCACGATCGCACCGCTCGAGTCGAAGGCCAGCTCGCGGGCGGCGTCGGACAGCTCGTCGCGGAGCCGGCCGACCAGCGTCTGCTCCTCGGCCCACAGCCGGACGGAGCCTCGCCCGTCCTCGGAGTAGAAGTCGAAGGTCAGGGTCCGCCCGCCCGTGCGGTAGCGCCAGGACCAGCTGAAGTCGGCGTTGCCCGGGCCGCGCCACTCCACCCTCGCGACGAGCGTCGGCCGGGCCGGCTCGGGAAGCGCGACCGACCCGTCCGACGATGCGACCGGGAGCTGGCGTCGGAGCCTGGGCAGGAACTCCGACTCGAAGGTGCCCAGATCCTCCTCGGGCACCCCGATGGGCTCGTCCCGCCCGAGGAGCCGACCCACGGACTCGGGGATCGGTCGGTCGGTCGGGCCGAGCAGGAGCGCGTAGTGGGGGGTGCGGGCGCGGTCCGGGGGCTCGACGGGGTCGAGCACGGCGATGCCGTGGCCCTTGCCGACGACCAGCAGCTGCTCGGCGGGCCAGGACCGATCGCCGGAGATCGCCTCGGGGCGGAGCTCGACGCCCCGAGGCGCCCGCAGGGCGTCGAGTCGCACCGTGACCGGGTCCTCGAGGAGCTCGACGGACACCACCCCGGCCGCCGGGACGAAGACGACCCCAGCCTCCTGCGCCCGCCGCAGCGCGGACCAGATCGCCGGGCCGAAGTCGGAGATGTCGCGCAGCTCGTCGCTGTGGTAATGACCGCTGGCGGCCGCCGCCAGCTCGCACAGGGCATCGACATGGGCGACCGCGTAACGCCCCTGGAAGTGCAGGTAGGGCATGCCCCGCCAGCTGATCCCCGACTTGATCCAGTTGTCCCGCGCTCCCTGCTGCAGCGGACGGAGCCGCAGGATCCGGGCTGCTCCCCCGGCGCCCCAGCGACGGCTGAGCTCGCGTACGTCGAACTGGAGTGCGAGAGCCTTCTGGTCGCCCTGTCGAACGGTGCGCTCCTCGAGATCGTCCAGGAGTCCGGTGAGGTCGCGCTGCCAGGCGGGCACCCGGGGACCTGCGGCCTGGCCCTGGATGAGGCAGACCAGCACCGCCACCGCGTGCTTGCAACCGAACTGCACCGGGCACGAGCAGTCGGTGTGCACCCCCATGCGGGGATCGGACGTGCCGTGGACCGTCATGGCCAGGACCGAGACCTCGTAGTAGCCGGTCTCGCCGACCACGCTGGCCAGGGCCTCGACGGAGTCCTCGTCGCGGACCAGGTCGACCTCGTGAACGCGCCCCTGCGCGGCGTACGCGTGGCCGCGCTGCAGGGTCACCGGGTCGAAGAGCCCACGCAACTGGGCCATCGTCAGCGGGAAGGCCTGCGAGGTCATGACCACCGTTTCGTGGCTCGTCGGGTCGTCGGCTGGGGGTGTCGTTCACACTAACCGCCGCCCCCGACAGTCCTGGCCGACTCCGCTCAGCCCTGGGGATCGCTCGGCCCGTGACCCTGGGTGAGCTCCCACTCGTGGTACGCCGCGACGGCGGTCGGCAGGGTCGCGAAGATCCGGTCCTCCCCGACGTCGGCGAGGAACGAGGTCCGGGCGAGCTGGTCGCGCAGGTCCTGCTTGAGCCGCGCCAGCGCGAAGACGATGCCGCGTCCCGTGAGCTCGGCGCGCAGGGAGGTGAGGGCGTCGTACCCGGTGACGTCGATCTCGATGTTGGCCTCGACGTTGAGGAGGAACCACCGCACCGGTCCCTGCGCGGCGTCGACGGACGCCAGCGCCCGGGACCGGAAGTTCTCGGCGTTCGCGAAGAAGATGGGCGAGTCGTAGCGGTAGACGAGCAGTCCGGGCACCTCTCGGGCGGTCGGGAAGTCCTCGACGTCGTGCATGCCCGCGAGTCCGGGCACCAGCCCCTCGACCGCGTCGTGCGGCCGGGCGACCCGGCGGATGAGGTCGACGACCGACAGCCCGATCGCGGCGACGATGCCCAGCAGGACTCCGAGCACCAGCACACTCGCCGTGGTGGCGAGCGCGAGGACGAGCTCGCTGCGGCGGTACTGCGCGAAGCGCCGCAGCTCCGCCACGTCGACGAGTCGCGTGGCTGCGTAGACCACCACCGCGGCCAGCGCGCACAACGGGAACGCCGACAGCAGCGGCCGCAGCAGGACCAGCGCCAGCAGCGTGCACGCCACCGCCACCAGGCCCGCAAGCTGAGTCCGCCCGCCGACCGAGTCCGCGATGGCGGTGCGGCTGCCGCTGGAGCTCACCGGCATCCCGTTCATCAGGCCGGCTCCGATGTTGGCGGCGCCGAGCGCCAGCAGCTCCCGTTGGGGGTCGATGGACTCGCGGTGGCGGGTGGCGAAGGCGCGTCCCGTGAGGATGTTGTCGGTGAACGCCACGAAGGCGATGCCTAGTGCCGGACCGGCCAGGGCCACCACGTCCGCGAGCCTCAGACCCTCGAGGGTGGGGGCGGTGAAGCCGGCGGCGATGTCGCCCACCACCGCCACGCCCCGATCAGTGAGGTCGGCGGCCGCACACACGGCGGTCGCGCCGAGCATGCCCAGCAGGGCGATCGGCGCGCGCGGGGCGAACCACGCACCCACCAGCATCGCGACCAGGGTGGCCAGGCCCAGAGCGGCGGTGGGCGCATGCAGCTCGTCCAGCTGGCCCAGCACCGCCCGCAGCTCGTCGAGAAAGTCCGATGCCTGCTCAGGGATTCCCAGCAGCTTGCCGAGCTGGGACGCGGCCATGATCGCCGCGATGCCCGCGAGGTAGCCCACGAGCACCGGTCGGGACAGAAGGTCCGCGAGCGCGCCCAGCCGCAGCAGCCACCCCAGGAGGCAGCAGACCGCCACCAGGAGAGCGAGCAGGACCGCGGCCGCCGGACGGTCAGGTGCGGCGAGCGACGCCAGCGCCGCCGCCGTCATCAGGGCCGTCGTCGACTCCGGACCGACCGACAGCTGGCGGGAGGAGCCGAGCAGGGCATACAGGGTGAGCGCGCCGATCGTCGCGAACAGGCCCGTCGCGGCCGGCAGCCCGGCCAGCTCGGCGTACGCCATCACCTGGGGCACGAGGTACGCCGTCACGGTCACGCCGGCGAGCAGGTCGCCGCGCAGCCACGCGCGCCGGTAGCCCACCGCCCACGTGGCGACCGGCAGCCTCATGGCCGCACGCTAGTGGTTGCCGCACCGAGGTCGCCTGCAGTCGGGCACGGGGTCGGTTGCCCTAGGCTGGCCACGCCCGCTGGAGGACGAGAGTGAGGGTCGCGTGGGCGAGGACTACCCCTTCCTGCAGGTCCCGCTGTGGATCGACCTCCTGGCCATCGGCGCCGGCGCTCTGGCAGGCGCCGCGGCGGGCGTGCGACTGCGATTCGACCTGGTGGGCGTCCTGCTGCTGGCGATCCTGATGGGCCTGGGCGGCGGGATCATCCGCGACGTGCTGCTCGGCCTGCGCCCGGTCGCGGTCACCAACCAGGCCTACCTGTGGACCGCGCTGGGCGCAGGGGTCGCCGCCGTCCTCCTGTTGCGGGCGATGACCCGGTGGGCCCAGCTGTTCAGCCTCTTCGACGCCCTGGCGCTGGGCCTGTTCACGATCGTCGGCGTCGAGAAGGCGGTCCTCAACAACGTGCCGCCCACGGGCGCGCTGTTCATCGGGGTCGTCGCGGGGGTTGGCGGCGGCATGCTCCGCGACGTCGTGAGCGACCAGCCGGTCGAGATCATGCGCCGGGGCTCGTGGAACGCCGCCGCCGCGATCGTGGGCGCTGTCCTCTACGTCGTCCTGCGCGAGCTCGGGACCCCCGTGGTCGTGGCCGAGGTGGTCGCCTTCGCCGCCATCGTCGGGGCCCGCTACTCCTCGCTGCACTTCGGCTGGCAGACCGCCGAGGTGGGCGACCTCCTGGCCCGCGTCAGCCGCCGCCCTCGCCCCTGACCCCCCCACTGTTTGGGGAGTGGTCTCGTGACGGTCGCTGCGCGACCTCCTCGACCAACAAAACCCCCGCATCGGTGGTCGAGCCGGGCGAGCCGCCAGGCGAGCCCGTGTCGAGACCCGGCCACCGTTGCGACGGTCTCGACACGCCGCTCGTCCCTCGCGGCGGCTCGACCAACGAGGTCTCGTGACGGTCGCTGCGCGACCTCCTCGACCAACAGCAGCCCCGCGCGAACCTCCTCGACCAACAAGCAGCCCCGCTGGTTGAGGAGGCGCCGAGGAACGAGGCACCGTCACGAAACCAGCGTCACCAGCGAGCCCACCTCGGTCACCCGGTCTCGTGACGGTCGCCGCGCGACCTCCTCGACCAGCAGCAGCCCCAGCAGCCGAACGGGTACGTCAGGTCTGGTCGAGGTCCTCGAGGGCGTCCTCGATGTCGTCGACGACCTCGCGTGCGGCGACCGCCCCGCCGAACTCCCAGTGGTTGCCCACCTGGTGCACGCCGCCGTTCTGCACCACCTGGAGGGTGGGCCAGAGGGGGCTCTTCTCGTGCGCGTCGGCGTTGTCGCGGACCTCGAGGAACAGCAGGTCGCCGTCGACGAGGTCGAGGTTCTCGGCGGACAGCTCGATGGTGCCCCACTCGTCGGGCTCGATGCCGACCTGCTGCGGCGGGGAGTGGAAGCCGAGCTCGCTGAGGAGGATCGTGCCGAGCACACCGGCGCTCTCCGCCTCCGACAGCGCGTTGATGACCATGTAGTCGGGAGTGCTGTTGGCCTGGGTCACGGTGATCGCGTCGATGGTGTCGGCGTACTCCGTGCGCAGGTCGTCGAGCTCGGCCTCGGTCTCGGCGATGTAGGACTCGGCCTGGTCCTCCAGGCCGAGCAGCTCTCCGTAGGTGCGCAGCGTGGTGCGCCAGTCCTGGAACGACGCCGTGCCCCCGTAGCGGACCTCCTCGGAGTCGCGGTTCTCGCCTGTCGGCACGGCCAGCAGCGGCGCGACTCTCGCCAGCTCGTCCTGGGTCTCCACGCCGTCGATCTGGTCGAAGGGCACCAGGATCAGGTCCGGGCGCGCGGCCGCCACCGCCTCGACGTTCGCCTCGAAGACCTCGCCCGGGTCCACCAGGTCGTCGCGCTCGAAGAAGTCATCGAGGTAGTGGTCGGGCTGCTGGGCGAACCAGTCGGCACCGAAGACGCCCACGATCCGTTCGGTGTCGAAGCCCAGGGCGGTCAGGTAGTCGACGGTCATCAGGTCGGCGAAGATCCGCTGCGGCTCGGCGGGGATCTCGATCTCGCCGTAGGCGCCCTGGACCACGCGGGTGCCGGAGGCCTCCGGGGAGGCGGACGTCGACGACGTCTCCTCGGGAGCGGTCTCACCGGCGTCGGAGTCCGGGTCCGCACCGCAGCCCGCGAGCAGGGTGCCGGCGACGGTGAGGCCGAGGACGGCAAGGAGATGGGGAGACGGGGACATGGTGGCTTCCTGTCGTGAGGGTGAGGGTCAGGAGGAGCGGCCGGGCTCGGATGGAGCGGGCTCTGAGGGGACAGGCTCTGAGGGGACAGGCTCTGAGGGGACGGGTGCGGAGTCGGGGCGGGCCAGGAGGTCGGCCCAGAACACCTGACGGGCCTCCACGTCCTCGCGGGTGCGGAAGGAGCAGGTGGAGCAGTAGTGCTGCTCGCCGGGCACGTGCGGGAACCGGGCGGCGTAGGCGCGGTGGTCCTCGTCGTCCCCCTCGTCCCCGTCCTCGTCGCCGACGAGCGGGTCGAGCCCGGTGTAGGCGAGGCAGCAGCCGCCCTTCTGCGCGACGACCATCGGTCCCTGGTCGCCGACGGCGCACCAGAGGGCGGGTCGCTTGCGCCACGGTGCGCCGTGCGCGCCGACGAGGGCCTCGAGCGTCGGGATCGTCGGACCTCGGGACTGCAGGTCCGGCGACAGTGCGGTCGCCGAGCCGATCCCGTCGGCCACCTCGGCCCACAGACTGTTGCTGCCGACCTTCGCGAGCCCGCGGCACCGCTCGACGTACGGCGTGAGGGTGCCGACGAGCGCGCCGACGACCAGGTCGACCACCTCGTCGGGGTCGTCGACGACCCGTACCCCGGGGAGGCCGGTCCACGGATGGCCCGTCAGCACCACCAGGTCGCACGCCGACGCGTCGACGCGGTCCGGCCAGCCGTCGGGGTGGAACCCCCAGCGCACCCGCTCGTCCGCCAGGACGCCGGCCCCCGAGGTGGCCAGCACGAAGCCCACGCACTCGCCGAGGAACCCGCCGACCCACCCGACGAGGTAGAGCGCGGCGGCCTTCGCCGGGTCACCGGCCGCGATCATCTCCGCGTGTGCCTCGCGCATGAGCCGGGCGTCATCGGCCAGCAAATCGGCCATCGTGCGCCAGGTGCGCTCAGCGGGAGGGGGCTCCTCGTCGAACCTCGACTGGCGCGCCAGGACGTGCGTCGCGAAGAACTCCTCGGGGGTCGCCGCCTCGAGCAGCGGACTCGTCGACCAGGTCACGGGCTCACCTCGAGCGAAGCGGGAGCGAGGTCGTCGGAGGGCTGGTGGTGACGGCCGATCGGCAACACGAGCGGGGTGCCGGACACTTCGTCCAGCACGACGCGGCAACGCAGCCCGAACACGCTCTCCACCAGGTCCTCGGTGATCACCTCCGCAGGCGAGCCGGCCGCGACGATGCCCCCTTCGCGCATCGCGACCAGGTGGTCGCTGTAGCGAGCGGCCTGGTTGAGGTCGTGGAGGACCATCACGACCGTGCGGCGGTCCCGGCGGTTGAGGTCGACCAGGAGGTCGAGCACGTCGACCTGGTGGGCCAGGTCGAGGTAGGTCGTCGGCTCGTCCAGCAGCATCAGGTCGGTGCCCTGGGCCAGGGCCATCGCGATCCAGGCCCGTTGCCGCTGCCCGCCCGACAGCCCGTCGACGGGTCGCTTGGCGAGCTCGATCGTCGAGGTGGCGCGCATCGCGTCGACGATCACCGCCTCGTCGGCGCGGGTCCACTGACGGAACCACTTCTGGTGCGGGTAGCGACCGCGGGCGACCAGGTCGGCGACCGTGATCCCCTCCGGCGCGATCGGGGACTGCGGCAGGATGCCGAGCTTCGTGGCGACGTCGCGCGTGGACATGCGGTGGATGCTCTCGCCGTCGAGGACGACGGTGCCCGAACGCGGCTTGAGGAGGCGCGCGAGGGCGCGCAGCAGCGTGGACTTGCCGCAGGCGTTTGCGCCCACGATGCAGGTGATCTGCCCAGCGGGGATGCTCAGCGAGAGCCCCTCGACCACGTCCTCGTCGTCGTAGCCCAGGGTGAGGTCCTCGGCTGCGAGGGTGTGGTGGGCCTCGTCGCCGGTCGGAGGGGTGGTCGATGCCGGGCTCATCCGCCCGCTCCGATCCGGTTGGCGCGCGCCAGCAGCCAGATCAGGTACGGACCGCCGATGATGCCGGTGATGATCCCGACCGGCAGCTCCACCGGTGCGAACAGGCGACGGCCCACGAGGTCGGCGACCAGCACCAGCAGGGCACCCACCAGGGCGGCGGGCACCATCGTGAGCGGCGCCCGCACCAGTCGGCGGGCCACCGGTGCCGCGACGAAGGCCACGAACGCGATCGGCCCGGCCGCGGCCGTGGCGACCGCGGCCAGGGCGACGCCGACGAGGACGAGCAGCGCCCGCGACCTCTCCACCGGCACCCCGAGTCCCTGCGCGGTCTCGTCGCCGAGCTGCAGCGCCCGCAGGGTCCGGGTCAGCAGCAGCGCGGCCGGCACGAGCACCAGGAGCGACCAGGCCAGGGGCCGGATGTGCTCCCAGGACCGGCCGTTGAGCGAGCCGGTCAGCCAGACAGCGGCTCGGTGCGCCTCGGTGATCTCGGCGCGGGTCAGCAGATAGGAGGTCACCGCACCCAGGAGCGCGGAGATGCCGATGCCGACGAGCACCAGCCGGTACGCCGACACGCCGCGCCGCCACGCGAGGACGTAGATGGCCGCGGCGGTGAGGAGGCCGCCGACGAGGGCCCCTGCCGAGATCACCGGGCCGCCCAGCTCGAGCACGACGATGATGAAGACGGCAGCGGTCGACGCTCCGGCCGTGATGCCGATGATGTCGGGCGAGGCCAGCGGGTTGCGGGCCAGCGACTGGAAGATCGCCCCCGAGAGGCCGAACGCGACCCCGACCAGCACGGCGGCGAGCGCGCGCGGCAGCCGCAGCTCCTGCACCACGAAGACCGCCTCCGGGCTGCCTCGCCCGACCAGTGCCCCGGGCACCTCCGCCAGTGGGATCGGGAAGTCGCCGATCGAGACCGACACGCAGAGGGTGAGGAAGGACGCCGCGGCCAGCGCGACCGAGACGGCGATCGCGCGGCTGCGACCCGACGTACGAGTCGATCGAACGAGTGCCCGGTCGGCGGCGAGCGACGGGTCGGGGTGGGTGAGGATCGCGCTCACAGCTCGGCCAGCCTCCGTCGTCGGACCAGGGCCACGAAGAACGGCGCTCCGATGACGGCCGTCATGATGCCCACCTGGACCTCGCCCGGGCGGGCGACGACCCGCCCGACGATGTCGGCACCGAGCAGCAGGATCGGGCCGAGGACCGCGCTGTAGGGCAGCACCCAGCGGTAGTCCGGCCCGGTGATCGCCCGGGCGACGTGCGGGATGGTGAGCCCGACGAAGGCGATCGGGCCCGCGGCCGCCGTCGCCGCCCCGACGAGCAGCACCACCGAGGCTGCGCTCAGACCCCGCGCGAGGCCCACCCTCTGCCCCAGCGAGCGCGCGACGTCGTCGCCGAGGGCCAGCGCGTTGAGGACCCGACCCGATCCCAGCGCCAGCACAGCGCCCACGACGATGAAGGGCGCCGTCACCGCCACCACCTCACCCGTGCGTCCGGCCAGCGACCCCACGGCCCAGAACCGGTACGCGTCGAGCGTGGCCAGGTCGATCAGGAGGATCGCGGAGGTGACCGATCCGAGGAAGGCCGTGGCAGCCGCCCCCGCGAGAGCCAGCTTGACCGGCGTCGCGCCCTCGCGGCCGAGGGACCCGAGGGCGTAGACGCCCACGGAGACGAGGCTCGCTCCCGCGAAGGCCCACCAGACGTAGCCGGTCATGCTCACGATCCCGAAGACGTAGATCGCCACGACCACGAACAACGAGGCACCCGCGCTGACGCCGAGGATGCCGGGGTCCGCCAGGGGGTTGCGAGTCACGCCCTGCATCACCGCGCCCGACAGCCCGAGGGCCACGCCGACGAGCAGTCCGACGACCGTGCGCGGGATGCGCAGCTCCCGCACCACCACGTGGTCGCGCAGGGACAGATCGGGGTGCCAGATCGCGTCGAGCACGGTGCCGGTCGACATCGGCTTGGCGCCGTAGCGGATGGAGGCGAGGCAGACGAGGGCCAGGGCCACGACCGAGACGGCCAGGCCGACGGCACGCCACGAGGCGGACCCGACCAGTCCCCGTCGTTCGAGCTCCGGGAGGCCGTCGCCGAGGACGTCGTCGGCGACCCGCTCGTCGAGCGTGGTCAGCCGACCGTCTCCCTGAACGTGTCGACCACCTGGCCGAGCTGGATGAGGTCGGCGCCGTTCCAGGCGCCGACGAAGTGGGCGTCGCCGGCGGCGACGGCTCGGACCTGCTTCCACAGGGGCGAGTCGAAGACCTCCAGCTCGTCCACGTCGACGTTGTCGTCGGTGGTGACCATGAGGATGTCGGCGCGGTCGAGCACGTCGAGCGTCTCCAGGCTGAGCTCGACGTAGCCGCTCTCACCCGGCTCGGGCCAGGTCGGCTGCTCGAGGCCGAGGCTGTCGATCACGGCGTTGACGACGTCCTCGGTGCGCACGCCGATGAAGCCTCCGGCGTCGAAGCGCACCACCCCGACCGTCTTGCCGGCGCTCTCGCCCGCGGCGATCGCGGCCTTGGTGTCGGCGACGTTCTGCTCGTACGCCGCCACGGCCGCCTCGGCCTCGTCGGTGCGGCCGAGCGCCTCCCCGAGCACCAGGAACCGCTCGGTGATCTCCTCGGCGTCGCGCCAGCCGTCCTCCCAGCAGAACGTCGCGACCGCCTCCTTGTAGCGCTCGCAGTTCTCCTGGTTGTAGTCCGCGGCGACAGACACGATCACGTCGGGCTGCAGAGCGAGCGCCTTCTCGACGCTCACCGTCCACCCGTCGTCAGCGACCACGTTGGAGACCGAGGCGGCCTCCTCGCCAAGATAGGCCGGGCTGATGTCCACCGGCACCGCAGCCCCGACGGGGACGATGCCGAGCGCCGTCAGGTGGGCGAGGGTGCCGACGGAGTCGGCAACGATCCGCTCGGGGCGCTCTGGGAAGGTGACCTCGCCGTAGGCGTCCTGGACGGTGACGGGCTGCGCCTCGGCGGGAGCCGTGTCCTCGGTCGGGCCGGCGGCGCTGCCGGAACCGTCATCGCCGCACGCGGCCAGCAGCGCGGCCGCGAGACCGAGCCCGACGACGAGCCGCACCGCCCGCCCCGCGTCTCGTCGTACCGGTCGCGCCCTCATCGTCATGGGGCACAGAGTAAGGCAAGGCTCACCTGCCTCAGCGATCAGTCGGTAGGGCAGGTGGAGGGTGCTGCCCGCGCGTCGAACCTGTCCTCGGTCCACGACAGGAGGTACGGCACCAGGGGCGAGTCGTCGTCGAGCACCGAGAGGTGGTCGCGTCCGGGCACGGAGCGGTACTCGAGGGTGCCGCCCGCGGCGCAGCGGTCGGCGACGTACGACGCCTGGGCGCTGGGCAGGACCAGCGCGTCGGCCTCGCCCTGGCCGATCAGCACGGGGACGGCGATCGGGCCGTCCGGGATGTTCTCGGCCAGACGGCGGCCCAGTGGCCCGGTGGCCGGGTCGCGGGCGACGACCGACTGCCCGAAGAGGAGGGACTGCACGATCGAGACGAACACCTCGGGCTCGTGGAGGCACCGGGCGGCCATCTCGCGGACCTGCACCTGGGCAGCCGCTCGGATGTAGCGGTCGAAGGCGACGTCGGGATAGATGTCGGAGTAGGCCTGCACGACGAACGACGCGAACAGCGCACCACCGGTGACCTCGTCGAGCGCGCCGACGAGCCCTGGGAGGTTGCTCGCCGGTGCCAGGGCCGCGACGCCGGACAGCGGCACGTCGGGTGCGTAGCCGGGCTGGACGATCCCGGTCCACAACGCCGCGTGCCCGCCCTGGGAGTGCCCCCAGACGACGGTCTGCTCGGCGAGTACGACCCCGTCGAGCTGGCGGGCCGCGCGCACCGCGTCGAGCACGGACCGGGCCTCCCCCTGGCCGACCAGGTATGGATGCGGCCCCGCGGTGCCCAGCCCGACGTAGTCCGTGGCGACGACGAGCCAGCCCTCGGCCAGCACCTGGTCGAGGGCAGGCATGGCGCCGGAGCCGAGCGGGTCTTCCAGCAGGGTCGGCGCGCAGCCCTCCTCGTAGCCGGTCGTGCCGTGCGCCCAGGCCAACACGGGTCGGGGACCGGCCGGTGCGTCGGCGCTCACGACGACCAGGGCGCTCGCCACGGCGGGGTCGTCCTCGTCGCGTGTCGTCGTGTAGAGGATCCGCCAGGCTCTCGAGTGGTCGGGCATCCCCCGGGTGAACGGCTCCGCCCGGAGCAGCCGGCCGGGCTCCGACGGCACCGACGCCGGCGGGGTGTAGAAGGCGTCCGGCACCGGCTCGTTGCGGTGCAGGAAGGAGCTCAGCGCGAGCAGCGCCAGCGCCACCGCCAGGGCCGTGACCGCACCCACGGTGCGGGCGAAGCGGCGCAGCAACCCGGGTCGGGCCGTCGCGTCTGCTGGCGTCGGCCGGGGCCAGCGCACGGCGGCCCCCACGCGCCCCAGCCCGTAGGTCACCAGCCGGATCCCCACCACGACCGCGATCACGAAGACGGTGACGTCCGGCCAGGCGATGGCCAGCAGGCCCAGGAGGAGGCTCGCGAACGCGGAGATCGTCGCGGTGACCCGCTGGTCGACCGTCCCCCGGACCGCGCTCGCCAGGCGGAGCACTCCCTCGACGACCAGTCCCGCACCGACCATGAGGGCGATCACGCCGAGGGTCAGGCCGGGCCACGCCGCCACGACGGCGGCGGCGAGGATCAGGCCGACACCCAGGGCGATCCGCGGCCACCGATGCCCGGGCGTGCTCTCGTCGAGGAGCTCGCCGAGCCCGACCAGGACGAGGCCGACGACCACCCCCAGCACCAGCGCCGACAGCGAGTAGAACGGGTTGAGGACGAGGACCACGCCGAGCACGACGGCCAGACCGCCGACGACGCCGGCGAGCCAGCGCCGGCCGCGGGCAGCCTGGGTGCGGGGGGCGGGCTCGGACATGGGCAACCCACCTTCCCAGACAGGAGCCGGGCAACCGATCGGGACCCGCTCGTCTCTCTAGTGTTATGAGATCGGACGACCCATGAGACGGACATGAGAAGGGCGCGGCGGGACGCCGCGTTCAGCGCCTGGGCCGGCGATACCCAGCAACATCTCTACCGCAGGGCGTACCTACTGACCGGCGAGCGCGAGAGTGCCCGCGACCTGGTCCAGCAGGTTCTCTTGAGCACCTACCTCGCCTGGCCCCGGGTCGACCACCCCACGGCGTACGCCACGACCTCACTGCTCCGAGCGTTCCTCAGGGCCGCCGAGCGCGGACGCCGCGAGGTCCCTTCGGAGACCTTCGAGGATCTCCTCGCTCCCCAGCAGACCCCGGACGACTCCCTGACCCTCCTGGACGC
This sequence comes from uncultured Nocardioides sp., assembly GCA_964542635.1. Taxonomy (GTDB): domain Bacteria; phylum Actinomycetota; class Actinomycetes; order Propionibacteriales; family Nocardioidaceae; genus Nocardioides. Next base: position 14,601 of record CAZIVD010000093.1, read on the forward strand.
CCTGAGGGAGCTGCCCCCGCGGATGCGGGCGACGGTGATGCTCCGTTTCTGGGACGACCTCTCCGTCCGCGAGACGGCGGGCCTGCTCGGCTGCACCGAAGGAACCGTCAAGTCCACGACGAGCAAGGCGCTCGCCCACCTCCGCACTCGGCTCGGAGACGACTTGAGCGTCGACGAGTCCTCGACCACCAACGAAGGAGCACCTCGATGACGACGAGCCTGCGTGACCGAATGGCCGCAGAGGCCGGACACCTCGAGCCCCTCCCCGACCTCGTGCCCGCTCTCGTGAGCCAGGGCCACTCGCGGCTGCGTCGCCGCCGGGCAGGATGGGGGAGCCTGGCCGCCGCCGGCGTCGTGCTCGCGGGCGCGATCGCCGTGAACGCGGGCGCCGGCGAACAGTCGGCACGGGACCCGGCCCCGATCGCCAGCCAACCTCCTCCGACTGCGCAGCCGACCGTCTCGATCGCCCCTGAGGTCCGGGAGCATTACCCGCAGGAGGCCGAGATCATCGACTGCCTCGCAGCCCGAGGCTTCGCCGCCACGCTGCTCCGCGATGGCGGGATCTTTCACGAGGACGCCGATGCCAGCCTCACGAGCGACTACGACGCGGCCATGGACGCCTGTCGTCTCCAGGTGACCGGCACCCTCACCGGCCTACTGCCAGAGGACTACACCGCCGCGGATTGGCGGTCGCTGCGCCGGCAGGAGCAGGACGCGGCCGAGTGCCTCCGCGCCCACGGCTACGACATCCCAGGGGTCCCCCCACTGGCCGAGATCAAGCAGACCTACCAGACCAATCACCCGTGGCGGGCGTATTCGTTCGTGCCGGTCGAGGAGATGAACCAGGGCGACTGGATGGACCTCAACTGGGACTGCCCCCAGCCTCGGCTCTAGCGTCGAGGTCCGCGCGCGCCGGGTCGATGTCCAGACATAGGGGAGGTTCTCCGGCACCTGGTGCCGGAGAACCTCCCCGTTGAGGCGACGTTCCGGTCAGCTGCAGCCGCTGGTGCTGCCGCAGCCCTCGCAGACGTAGCAGGAGCCGGCGGGGCGCATCTTGGTGCCGCAGGT
>CAZIVD010000094.1:0-14892 GCA_964542635.1 uncultured Nocardioides sp.
CACTCAAGTCCGCCCTCCACGCCGCCCTGTTCGGACTCGGCCGCCTGCAGCCCCTCGTTGAGCGCGAGGACGTGGAGAACATCATCGTCATCGCCCGCGGCCACGTCTGCTCGGTGTGGCTGGAGCTCGTTGACGGAACCCTGGTCGAAGCCGCCCCGATCGCCGACTCCGAGGACGAGCTACGCGAGTTCCTCTCCGACCTCGGCGCACGGCAGAACCGGCCCTTCACCGAGGCCCGCCCGCACCTGGACCTGCGGCTGCCCGGGGGAGCGCGGCTCGCGGCCGGCTCCTGGGTGATGGCCTACACCTCCGTCGTGATCCGCCGACACAGCATGCGCGAGGTGTCGATGGACGAGATGGTCTACGACCGCAAGGCATGTAACCCGGTCCTGGCCGACTTCGTCGCAGCCTGCGTGCGTGCCGGCAAGAGCATCGTCGTCTCCGGCGTCCAAGGCAGCGGGAAGACCACCTGGGTCCGCGCCCTCGCTTCGTGCATCCCGCCCTGGGAGATGATCGGCACCTTCGAGACCGAGTTCGAGCTGCACCTGCACGAGCTCGTCGACCGCCACAAGATCGTCCACGCGTGGGAGCACCGCCCCGGATCCGGCGAGGTCGGCATCGACGGCCGCCAGGCCGGTGAGTTCAGCCTCGAGGAGGCCATCCACCACTCCTTCCGGTTCAACCTCGCCCGCCAGATCGTTGGCGAGGTCCGCGGCCCCGAGGTCTGGAACATGCTCAAGGCCATGGAGTCCGGCCCGGGCTCGATCAGCACCACCCACGCCCGCAGCGCCGAGCACACCATCGAGAAGCTCGTCTCCTGCGCCATGGAGAAGGGCCCCCAGGTCACCCGAGAGCTGGCCATCAGCAAGCTCGCCGCGGCGATCGACATCGTGATCTACCTGCGCTCGGAGGTCATCCCCAACCCCGACGGCACCTTCCGCAAGCAGCGCTGGGTCGAGGAGGTCCTGGTCGTCCAGCCCAGCATCGACGCAGCCCGGGGCTACGCCACCACCCCGATCTTCGCCCCCAACCAGCTCGGCCAGGCCGTCGCGACCGGCAAGCTCGACAACTTCCTTGCGCAGGAGCTGGCCCGCCACGGGTTCGACCTCGAGGCGTACAAGGCCGAATCCCTGGCCAACCCGGGGGTGGCCACCTCATGACCGCCGCGTTCCTGCCCGCCGTCTTCGGCGCCCTCATCGTCATCGGCCTGATCGGGATGGTCTACGCGATGATCCCCGCGCCGCCCAAGCCGCCACGGCCCGCACGGACCACCACGCCATTCGGCCGCCTGGGCAGCTGGTTCATCCGGCTCGACCGTCGCACCCGGATGCTGATGGTCGGCGGCGCAGTGGCCGGCCTGCTGGTCGCGTTGGTGACCGGCTGGGTGATCGCAATCGTGCTCGTCCCGGCCGCGATCGTCGGTATCCCGCTGCTGCTCACGCCACCGCCGGCGGCCGCCAGCATCGAGAAGCTCGAGGCGCTCGAGGAGTGGACCCGATCACTATCCGGCAAGCTGACCGCCGGCCAGTCCCTGCGCTCGGCGCTCATCAAGTCCCTGCAGTCCGCTCCGGCGCCGATCGAGCGCGAGGTCGGGCTGATGGTGTCCCGGCTGTGGAACAACACCGCCACCACCGAGGACGTGCTCCGCGCCTTCGCCGAGGACCTCAACGACTCCACCGGCGACGTCGTGGCCAGCCAGCTGATCCTCGCCGCCAGCGGCCGCGGCCAGGCCGGCCTGTCCAAGGCCCTCGACGCACTCGCTGAGACTGTCGCCTCCGACGTGCGCGCCCGCCGCCAGATCGCCGCCGACCAGGCCAAGCCCCGCACCACCGCCCGCACCGTCACCGTGATCACCCTCGGCGTGCTCGGCATGCTCGCCTTCACCGGCGACTACATCGAGCCCTACGGCAGCCCGCTGGGCCAGGTCATCCTTGCCGTCCTGCTCTCGGCCTACGTGGCCACCCTGCTGTGGATGCGCCGGATGGCCGTCGCCAAGCCACTCCCGCGGTTCCTCGACCTCCAGGCCCGCACCGCGCACCGCGCTTCCCAGCGCTCGGTGCCGGGCGAGAAGGAAGGAGCGTTCGCATGACAGGCCTGCAGATCGCGCTCGCCAGCGGCACCCTCATCGGGCTGGCTCTCGCCCTGCTCGTATGGCGTCTCGCGCCGTCGGACCCCGACCTGGTCGACGCCCTGGACCGTCTCTCACCTGACCACGTCGTGCCCCGCCGCGGCGCCCACGACCTCGAGACCGCCGGCACCGACACGGGGTCGGCCGTCGACCGGATCGGCCTGTGGGCGATGAAGAACCTGCCCGGTGGCGCCTGGGCACACACCCCCCGCAAGGACTTGGCGCTCCTGCAGATCAGCGAGACCCGGTTCTACGGCGAGAAGGTCGTCTGGGCGATGCTGGGGCTGATCATGCCGCCGCTGCTGGCCGGGTTCTTCACGCTGATCGGGCTCCCGCTCCCGTTCGCGATCCCCACGCTCGGGTCGCTGGCCCTGGCCGCCCTGTTCTGGTTCATGCCCAACTACAACGCCGCCGACGACGCCAAGAAGGCCCGCATCGAGTTCAACCGAGCTCTGGGCGCGTACATCGACATGGTCGCCACCGGGGTCCGCGACGGCTCCAGCGGCCAGCAGGCGCTGCGCCAGGCGGCCGAGGTCGGCGACACCTGGGTCTTCAAGCGGATCGAGAGTGAGTTGCGCCGCGCCCGCTACATGACCCGCGCCCCCTGGGATTCCCTGCACGGTCTGGCCGACGAGCTCGGCGTCCCCGAGCTGGACGACCTGGCCGACATCATGCAGCAGTCCGGCCAGGACGGAGCCCAGATCTACAACAACCTCCGGGCCCGCGCAGCCGCACTCCGCTCGGCGATGCTCAGCGCCGAGATCGGCAAGGCCAACGCGACCTCCGAGCGCATGTACATCCCCGCCAGCCTGCTGGGCGTCGTCTTCATGGCGATCCTCGTCGCCCCCTCGATGCTCCGCTTCACCACCTGACCGACCTAACACCGACCCCAAGAACCCGGGTCACCCAGACCGCAACACCCGAACAGGAAGGAAGAACCCCGATGTTGAAGCTCTTCATCGCCCTCCAGCTGGCGGCGCTGACCACGCTCGCCTCCCTCGAGGACCGCGTCACCAGGCAGCGCGACGAGCGCGGCTCCGTCACGATCGAGCAGGTCATCTGGGCCGGCGCCGTGATCGTCATCGTCGGCATCGTCGTCGCGGCCATCAAGTTCTTCGTGACCAGCGAGTCCGCCAAGATCAAGTAGGCCGCCATGTTCGCCAGCCTCCACCGCCGCAGCCGGGACGAGCGCGGGTCAGTGACCATCCAGATGGTCTTCCTGATGCCCGCGCTCTTCCTGCTGATGTTCCTTGGCCTCCAGGGTGCCCTGTACTACCACGCGAAGCAGGTAGCTCTCGCCGCCGCGCAAGAGGGCGCCCGCGAGGCAGGCAGTGAGACTGGCACCCGCGACGCCGGTGTGGCCACAGCGAACACGTTCCTCCAGGACGCCGGCGGATCCGACGTGATGACCTCCACCAGCGTCTCCGGATCACGGACCACGACCACCGCCACGATCACCGTCACCGGCACGTCCATGAGCGTGATCCCCGGCTGGCACGTCACCGTCACCCAGAGCGCCAGCGTCCCGGTCGAAAGGCTGACCGAATGACCAAGCAGACGAGGCGGACCAGCCACCGCCGGGACGAGCGCGGATCGGTGGCCATCGAGGCCGCGATCGGCGTCCCTGCCTTCGGCCTTTTCGTGGCGATGATCATTCTCGGCGGCCGCGTGGAGATCGCCAACCAAGCAGTGGACGCAGCCGCCTACGAGGCCGCCCGCGCGGCCTCCATCGAACGGACCCAGAGCGAGGCGATCAGCTCCGGCAAGTCCGCGGCCACCAGCAGCCTGAACGACCAGGGCCTGCAGTGCGCAACCACCAACATCACGGTCAACGCCGCAGCATTCAACGCCCCGTTGGGAACCACCGGCCAGGTGACCGCCACCGTGACCTGCAAGGTCGACGTCGCAGACCTGGCCATCCCCGGCCTACCCGGCACCCGCACCATCACCGCCACCGCGAGCAGCCCCGTCGACGCCTACCGGGAGCGCCGATGATGAGCCACCGCGTTCGAAGCCTCATGCCGCGGCGCTCGCGCGATGAGCGCGGCTCCATCAGCGTCTGGTTCGCGACTGCGTCCTTCGCGATGATCATCCTCGTCGGGATGGCCGTCGACCTCGGCGGCAAGGTCCACACCCAGCAGCAGGCCCGCAGCGCGGCATCCCAGGCCGCCCGCACCGGCGCCCAGGAGGTCCAGGGCTCCACCGCGGTGCGCGGCGAAGACCTCCGCGTCGACATCAACGCCGCCAAGGCGGCCGCCCTGGACTACCTCCACGCCGCCGGCGTGGAAGGCACCGCGCGCGTCGTCGACGGCGACACGCTCATCGTCACCACCACCGACACCTACACCAGCAAGTTCCTCGGGATCATCGGCCTGGACACCATGCAGGTCACCGGGGAGGCGTCCGCGCGGCTCATCCGCGCCGAAGGAGGCATCGAGAGATGACCACGCCCCACCCCACCACCCAGCTGAGCATCGGTCAGCGACTCACCGGCCTCGCCGCCGCGCTCGCCGTGCTCAGCATCGTCCTCGGGCTGCCCGCCCTCTTCCTCGCGATCGGCGCCAACCCGATCCCGGACCAGGCGCCCACCCTGGACGGCATCAAGAACGCACTCCTGGCGCCTGACGACGGCACGCTCGTCCTCGGCCTGTTCAAGGTGATCGGCTGGGTCGCGTGGGCCTTCATGGCACTGAGCCTCATCGTCGAGGTCATCGCACGCCTCCGCCGGGTCCAGGCTCCCCAGCTGCCGGGCCTGGGCAAGCCGCAGGCCGCCGCGCGAGGCCTCGTCGGCCTCGCCGCGCTGCTGTTCATCGCCGCGCCCATCGCCGCGCAGGCATCGACGATCAGCTCGGCCGCCGCCGCACCCGCGACAGTCGGGCACGTCACCGCCGGCGCCGACCACGCCGCGCAGCAGGCGCCCGCGCATCAGGACGTCAAGGTCGAGACGAAGCAGGACCGCAAGGCACCCAAGACCGTCGACCACGCCGTCAAGCCGGGGGAGAGCCTGTGGTCGATCGCCGAGGACCACTTCGGCGACGGCGCCCGGTACAAGGAGATCGCCGAGCTCAACCGCGACCTGCTCGGTGGCCAGCCGAGCTTCCTCGAACCCGGATGGGTGCTCAAGCTGCCGGCGCTCGGCGGTGGGGCACCGGCGCACGCCTACACCGTGCAGCCCACCGACACCCTGAGCGAGATCGCCCACGAGCAGCTCGGCGACGCCGACCGGTGGCCCGAGATCTACCAGGCCTCCACCGGCATCACCCAGCCCGGCGGAGCCCAGCTGAGCGACCCCGACGTCATCGACGTCGGTTGGAAGCTCAACATCCCCGGCACCGAGACGCCCGCCGTCCACGACGACCGGCAGGACCAGCAGCCGCGCGAGACCGAGCCCGAGACCCCGGCCAGCCCTGAGGACCAGCAGCCCGTCGACCCGCCGGTCGAGGAGCAGGCCCCGGTGGTCCAGGAGCCCCAGGTGCCCGAGACGGCCGCACCCGACGTCGCACCGCCCCAGGCCGAGGAGCCGGCGACGCCGGCCGCCGACGTCGACCAGGTCGACGACTCTGACGACTCGGTCCTCGACGCGCCTTGGGTCCTCGCCGGTCTGACCGGCGGGGGCGTCCTGCTGTCCGGCGCACTGCTGATGGCCCTGCGGTCCCGTCGCCGCGCCGGCTACCGGAACCGCCAGCCCGGCCGCGCGATCGCCGCGCCGCCCCCGGAGCTCGCGCCGGTCGAGATGACCCTGAACGCCACTGGTGCTGCCGCCGCGGCCACCGTGGAGTTCGCCGACGAGGCGCTGCGCCGCCTCGCGGCCGCCGTGGGCGCCCAGGGCACCACGATGCCGCCGCTTGCCGCGGTGGAGCTCGCGCACGGCAAGCTGACCCTGCACCTGAGCGCGCCGGCCGACGTGCCCGCGCCCTGGGTGGGAAGCCCCGACCGGACCCACTGGCACGTCAGCACGGACACCGCCGTCGACGAGCTCGGCCCGGACACCGACAACGTCGAGCCGCCCTACCCGCTCCTGGCCACCATCGGGATGAGCGACGCGGGGGAGACCTGGCTGCTCAACTGCGAGGAGCTGTCCACCCTCACCATCAGCGGCGACCCGACGTACGGCCGCGACTTCGCCCGCCACCTGGCCGCGCAGCTGGCCGTCAACCCGTGGTCGCGCCGCGTCCAGGTGGACTGCATCGGCGTGGCTGAGGAAGCCGTCGCCATGGACGAGCGGATCAGCTACTACCCGACCGGCGCAGCCGGATCACCCGCGACTGCGGAGGTTCTCGCGGCCGCCGTCACCACCGTCGACCGGGCAACGCGGCACGACACCGACGTGTCCACCGCCCGCACCGGCAGCGTCGACGACGACACCTGGCCCGCCCGGATGCTGCTGCTCGACGCGGCCGCCGGCGACCCCGACGACCTCGAGCAGCTGCTGCAGCTGGTCAACGACCACGTCGGGCAGTCCGCCACCTCCATCGTCGTCGCCGGCGAGCGCCCCAACACCCCCGGCGCCGTGCTGCACATGACCAACACCGGCCGCGTCGTCCTCGAGCACGCCGGTCTCAACCTCATCGCCGTTGGCCTGACGAGCGACGAGGCCCGCGGCTGCGCCCTGGTCTATGCCCAGAGCGAAGTCGCCGAGGACGTCCCCATGCCGGTCGACGAGACCGCCACCGACGGCTGGGAGGCCTACACCGACACCTCCGGAGCTCTGCGACGCGAGTACACCCTGCCGCGCAACACGCCTGACGACGCGGTCGACGAGCCCATGTCGTCCCTCCTCGAGGGGGACGACGAGGACTACATCCGGCAGAGCGCGATCGTCCAGGAGGACCTCGAGGCGTTGGCGCCCAAGGTGCCCGCCCACGTGCGCGCCGAGGTCGAGCAGAGCGACCCCGACCTCGACCAGGACATCGCCGACTGGTTCTCCACCGACTGTGACCGGCCCCGCCTCACCCTGCTCGGCCCGGTCGTAGCGCGAACCCGCGGCAAGGCGCTGGCCAAGCGCAAGCCGTACTTCACCGAGCTCCTGGCGTTCCTCGCCCTGCACCGCAAGCACGGCGCCACCCGCGAACAGATCCGCGAGGCCTTCTCGATCTCCGACGGCAAGGTGCGCGACTACACCAACATCGTCCGCGACTGGCTGGGCGCGAACCCCCGCACCGGAGAGGATCACCTGCCCTACGCCGACAAGGCACCAGCCGCCAAGGTGACCGGCGTCAACGTCTACCAGGTCGACGACGGCCTGCTCGTCGACCTGGACCTCTTCCTCCGCCTGCGCAAGCGCGGCCAGGCCCGGGGCGGCGCCGAAGGCGTCGCCGACCTCTGCACCGCCCTCGAGCTCGTCGGCGAGGCCAGGCCGTTCAGCCAGTTGCGCGAAGAGGGATGGGCGTGGCTGGCCAACGAGCCCGACCGCGTCGACCTCATGGCATCCGGCTGGATCGCCGACGTCGCCCTCATCGTCGTGACCGAGGCCCTCGCCGCCGGCGACCTGATCAAGGCCCGCTCCGCCGCCTTCGTCGCCAACCGGGCCGACCCCGACGGCGAGAGCACTCGCCTGTGCCTGGCGCACGTCATGAAGGCCGAGGGCGACCAGCTCGAGGCCGACCGAATCCTCCGCGAGGAGATCTGCAACCGGTCCGACGACGGCGACGCCCCGATGGAACTGTCGGAGCGTACGAAGACCATCATCAGTACCCACGGCTGGCTCGCGAGCTGACTCGGGAAGGGAGCAACCAGCACATGACCACCTTCGACCAGGAGCTCACCGGCCGCTACGTCGCCGCCGGCGGCGACCGGCCCGACCCCGATGCCCATCGCATCGCCCGGGCCGTGTTCGTCCGCGACACCATCCGAGCCCTCTACGACGCCGACAAGCGATTTGGCCTCGACCCCGCCGACAACGGCTCGCTCGCCGAGCTCGTCGACGCAGCCGAAGAGCACCTCGAGCACATCGCCAACGACGTCAGCCGATCAATCACGACGACGCCCAACACAGGAGGAGACACCGCATGAGGAACCACCACTCCGTACTCGGGGGAGTGGCCCTCGCCCTCGCCCTGACCCTGTCGGGCTGCGGCGACGACGACACCGACCCGGAGACCCAGAAGACCCCCAGCGAGACCCCCTCGCCGACGGCCACCAGCACGCCGACCCCGAAGACACCCGAGGAGAAGGCGGCGGCGCAGCTCGAGGCCTACCTCGACGTCCGTGACGACGCCTTCCGCGCGGCCACGATCGAGTTCAAACGGCTGAACAAGGTGGCCACCGGCCGCGAGTTCCTGAATGTCCAGCAGAACGTATCCGGGATCGAGCGCTCTGGAAGCAAGGTCACCGGGGAGTACGTCCACACCCTCGGTGAGCCGCGCCAGCGCGCCGACGACCTGATCTTGATCACCGACTGCGAGGACCGCACCGAGGTGAAGCGGACTAAGGAGGGTAAGCCGGTCCCGGAGCAGAAGGACCCGGAGGGCAACCCGCTGCGCAACCCGGTGCCGATCGAGTACGAGCTGGTGCTCGACAAGGGCCGGTGGCTCGTCACCAGCTCCAACGTGCTGTGGGACGAGCCGTGCTAGCGCGGGCGCTCGCCGCGGTTCTCGCCGCGGCCGCCCTGGTCGTGGTCGGCGGATCTACGCCCGCATCCGCGGGCGGCGGCGAGAACTGCTGGTACGAGACCGACCCGACGACCGGGGAGGTCAAGCTCGTCTGCGAAGACCCCGGTAACGGAGGGGGCGGGGACGACGACCCTGGCAACGGAGGTTCGTCGACCTGCTCGTACGCAGGGAACGAGATCCCGTGCACCGGTCCCGAGGGGTCGGTCTGGAGCAGCAAGTACAAGTGCTGGATCGGAGCGAGGGGACCAGACGATATGGTCCCGCCCGAAGGCCAGACCAAGGATGACGGCTGGTGGCACGTCTGCTACTTCCCGCCGCCGGGGTCGTCCTGGGAGTACATGTGGATCGAGACCGGCGAGGTCGGAATCGACCCGGTCGTCCTTGCCCAGCGCGCGATCGCCTCGATGGACCTGGACCCGATCGAGATCGGCATCGTTCCCGAGTCCGGGGCCAACCGCGCCGGCCTGGTCGGCCTGCCGGTGTGGATGTGGGTCGACGGCCCGACTGAGGACACGTTCGGTCCGATCACCCGATCCGCGAGCCAGGGTTCGGTCTCGGTCAGCGCGACCGCCAGCGTCTCCAGCATCGTGTGGAACATGGGTGACGGCGCCAAGGTGACCTGCACCGGCAAGGGGACCCCGTACGCCGATCGCTACGGGAAGCAGCCCTCCCCGACCTGCGGACACCGCTACGCGAAGATGTCGTCGGACCAACCCGACGGCGCGTACCAGGTCACCGCGACCAGCCACTGGGTGGTCGAGTGGACCGGTGGCGGCCAGTCCGGAACCATCGAGTTCGATCTGACCACCGAGCCGCTTCCGATCCGGATCGGGGAGGCCCAGGTGCTGACCCAGTGACGACCACCAGCACGTGTAGTTGAGGCCAGCAACGCACAAGCAGGCAACTGAGCACCGATCGGTCGCTGACGTGCCCACGTCCCCGCTACCGGCGGACGTTCGTCGGAGGCGCAGGGCAGAGAGGATCACCGCGCGCCTGGTCTGCCGTGTCGGATCGCTCGACTAGTTTTGATCCATCGCTCTGGAGCACGGGGTACCCGGGAGCTTGACGAGGAGAGATATGACGGTCACCACCCGGAACCGAGAGTTTCGAGAAGCTAAGCGAGCGAAGAAGGATGAGTTCTACACCTCGCTCAACGACATCGAGCTCGAGCTGCAGCACTACACGAATAACTTCGAGGGCAAGGTCGTCTACTGCAACTGCGATGACCCGCGAGCCAGCAACTTCTTCCGCTACTTTGCGACCAACTTCGAGAAGCTCGGGCTGAAGAAGCTCATCGCGACCTGTTACCGGAGCCAAGACGCCACCCACTTCGGACGCGACGAGTCTGAGCAGGCCGTCTATCTCGAGTACACCGGCGACAAGAACGGCAATCGCGTCCCGGACGTCGATGAGATCGGCGTCCAGCCGCTTGCCGGCGACGGTGACTTCCGCAGCGCCGAGAGCGTCGCACTGCTCGAGCAGGCCGACATCGTGGTGACGAACCCGCCCTTCTCGCTCTTCCGGGAGTACGTCGCCCAGCTCGTTGAGCACGAGAAGCAGTTCCTGATCATTGGCAACATGAATGCCTTGACCTACAAGGAGATCTTCCCGCTATTTCAGAACGACCAGGTCTGGTACGGACCCAGCATCCGCAGCGGCGACCGTGAGTTCCGCGTCCCGGACGATTACCCGATCACGGCTGCTGGATCCCGCATCGACGCAGCAGGGAACAAGTACGTCCGTGTGAAGGGCGTCCGCTGGTTCACCAACTTGGACTACCCGGGTCGGCACGAGGAGCTGGACCTGCGGATGACCTACAACCCGGCCGCCTACCCGAAGTACGCAAACTACGAGGCCATCGACGTCAGCAAGACCATGCACATCCCGGTCGACTATGCCGGGCCGATGGGCGTGCCGATCACCTTCCTGGACAAGTACAACCCGGACCAGTTCGACATCCTGGGCTCCAGCAAGACGCTTGGTCGCCCCATGTCCGAGGTCGCTAAGAAGGGCACCTTCATGCAGGGGGGGCCGCGGTTTTACCTGCCGAACGGCGATGGCACCTATCGTCGGATGTACGACCGGATCGTCATCAGGAACAAGCAGCTGTGATCGCCACAGCCGCGGCAGCAGCAGAGAGGTAGCCATGTCGTACCGCTACCTCGGTAACAAGACGCGCCTGACCGAGTGGATCGTAGGCGAGATCAGCCGCGTCCTCCCCGCAGGTTCGTCGATCGCCGACCCGATGTGCGGGACCGCATCGGTCTCCATGGCCCTCGCTCGCGCCGGCTACTCCGTCACGGCTGCAGACGCTCTGACCTTCCCCGTCGTCCACGCCCGGACTCGCTTGCTGGCCAAGCAGGCCCCGGCCTTCAAGGCGCTCGGTGGCTACGGCGACGCCCTGGAGTGGATGAGCTCGGCCGCACCGGTCAAGGGGTACTTCTTCAAGGAGTTCGGCGAGGCGGGCCAGCCCGCGAACGGCAGGACGCCGCGCCTCTACTTCTCAGCTGACAACGCCGCGCACATTGACGGCATCCGCAAGGGCATCCTCGAGCTTGCCGGTGCTGGTCAGATTGATGAGGTTGAGCACAGCGTGCTCCTGCACCATCTGATCCTGGCCACGAACAAGGTCGCCAACATCAGCGGCACCTACGGATACTTCCGACGCACGCTCTCCGGTCCGGCGCTCCGCCCGCTGACCTTCGATCCTCTCGAGTTCGAGTCGACCCCAGGTGACCACACCGTCATGCACGGACCGGTGGAGGACCTGGCCTCGACCCTGAAGACGGACGCCGTCTATCTCGATCCGCCGTACACCAAGCGCCAGTACGCCGGGAACTATCACGTCCTAGAGACCCTGGCTCGCGAAGACGAGCCAGTCGCAGCTGGGGATGGTGGCCTACGGCCGTGGATGGAGCAGGCCTCCGACTTCTGCTACCGCCGCAGCGCCGGTCAGGCCTTCCGCGAAACGCTGAAGCGGCTCTCGGCCAAGCACGTGTTCATCTCCTATAGCGAGGACGGCCAGGTGCAGGAAGATGAGCTGTTCTCCATCCTCAGCGACTTCGGAACCGTCACACTGCATGAGCAACCCCATGTCCGCTATCGCAGCAACGACCGAGTCAAAGATGGATCGGTGCTCGAGCGCCTGTACCACGTAGAGGCCTTCTGACCCATGTCGCAGAAACTGAATATCGACCGCATCTGGTGGCGGAACGTGCAGCCGGGCGAGTTCTACAACATCGAGCGCTACCCGCAGATCCAGGGCGGCGGAGGCTCGCTGTACATCGAGATCCCCGCGTCGATGGTTCCGGAGACCCTCGACTTCCTCGACGCGACCGGTGCGAACGTCGAGGCGCTGCCAGTGATCACCATCGAGGCCGGCGTGGTTGGCCGTCCTGGCCTCTCTGGTCCGATCGAGTTCCAGCGCAAGAAGGGCGGACGAATGCGCATCGCCCGCCAGAACCGCCAGCAGACTTCGTCAGCCCGTCACCCTGCCTGGACGGCCGCACGCGGCTTCCCGACCGCGCCGGACGACGTCGCCAACAAGGAAGCAGCGCTCCCGTACTTCCCGCAGGGCGGCTTGCGCATCTACATCGCGAAGACCTTCGATGGCGAGTACTTCGCGGGGTTCACCAAGGGCCCGCGTCCGGCGAGCGTGACCATCAACAGCCCCATGTTCAAGCTCTACCCTCAGGGCAAGATTGTTGGCGGCGTGATCAATGAATGAGGGACTGAGTGGCTGACAAGATCGACGACATCCTCACGTCGTGGAGCGCGGGCCGGAACGCACTGCTCTACGGCCCGCCGGCCACAGGCAAGACCCGCCTGATCTCTGAGCTCTTCAAGGCGCTCGAGACTCCGCCAGAGGCCAAGAAGGGTATCCAGCTCGATCCCACGGACACGGACACTCCGTTCACGAGGCCCGATCAGGAGATCAAGATCCCGCAGCCGATCAAGGTTGTGTGGACGACGTTCCACCAGTCCTACGGCTACGAGGACTTCGTTATGGGCCTTCGGCCCGAGATCACGGCTGACGGCACGCGTCTGCAGCCCTGGGCGGGCGTCTTCCTCGACGCTGCCCTCGAGCTCAACGACCCCGACTCGACGTACAAGTCGGTCGTGATCTTCATCGATGAGGTCAACCGCGGGAACGCCGCACGGATCTTCGGCGAGTTCATGACCTTCCTCGACTTTGACTACCGCGACGGCGGCACCGTGCCTCTGCCGCTCCCGCTTCGCCAGTTGACGTACGAGGACGAGCAGAGCGAAGAGATCCGTCGCCCCAACGGCAAGGTGACGACGATCCCGAAGGGCTTCACCTTCCCCAAGCACGTCTACATCGTGTCGACGATGAACAGCGTCGACCGCGCGGCCGTCCCGATCGACAGCGCCCTTGCACGACGGTTCGACCGAATCGAGATGCGCCCCAACCTCGACGTGCTTGCCGACCACTGGGGCCTCGACAAGACCGCGATCCCGACGCCTACCGACGAGAACTGGGAGAACCTCACCCCGTTCGAGACCGGCTACCTCCTTCTCGATCGTCTCAACGTTGCCATCGCTTCTGACCTAGGCCCGGAGTTCGAGCTGGGTCACGGTCTTCTTGTCCCCGTGCAGGCGACTAAGAAGGACGCCTCAGACGCAGATCAGCCGGTCGACGAGAAGGAGGCCTGGTACAGCCTCGCCAAGACATGGGATGACGTCCTCTTCCCGCAGCTCGAGGACCGGTACTCGGGGCGCCCTGAGCAGTTCATGGACCTCCTGCACGTCGACACCCCGCCGTCCGCGGGCGGCTACGCCTGGACCCTCCGCACCGCGCTGGGTGGCACCGTGGAAGCCCGTACTCTCGCTCCAGTCCGGGTGAGCGAGCTCGACATCGATGTCATCAAGAGGTCGTTCAGGTGGCTGACGCGCTAGCGGCTCTGCCTCGGATCGAGCTACAGGAGTACGGCGCGGCCGTCATCATCGACGCCGCAGGCATCGACCACCTGGCCTTGGTCGAAGCCAACAAGCGCTGGAAGCGTGCCCTGGGACTCTCGGGTGACCCCATCAGGGTCGAGGACCTCGGCGATGGTCGGGTCAAGCTGCGGGCCGAAGCGGTGACCGGTGTCGTTCGGATTGGCCATACCGACCTTGAGATCGCGCCGAAGTTTCTGCGTGCCGGCGACAGCGGGTGGCAAACGGTGCTGTGGCGGATTCTCTCGGTCGTCGAGGGAGGCCACGTCGATGAGAACCTCACGACCGCCCACGACCTGGCATCCCTCTCCATGCCGGACTTGCTCGCCGAGATGTTCCTGGCGTCGTACGCCAAGGGTGCTGCCCGCGGACTTCCGCGCGGCTACCTCACAGAGCAGGCATCCGGAAACACCCTGCGTGGGAGTCTGGACCCTTCGCGGCTGGGGGCGTGGGTGGCCCGCCCGTGGGAGCTGCCGTACGTCGCCGATCTGCTGACGGACGACACGTCTCTTGCTCGACTGTTGCGCTGGTCCGCGGAGTGTCTCGCCGCCACCGTGAAGGCTCCTGGGCGCGCCCGCGCAGTCCGCGAGATCGCTGCTGGTCTTTCCCATGTCGGCCGGCAGCCTCCGCATCTTTTGGACGCGCAACGGATCTCCCTCGGCATCCAGCATCAAGGCCTCGAAGCGGCCCGAATCGTGGGTCTACTTCTCCTCGAGGGAGCAGGCGTTCACCACGCAAGCGGGGATCACGCACTGTCGGGCTTCCTGTGGAACTCCGACGTGATCTACGAGAACTACATCTACTGGCTCTGCCGTCGCGCGGCCGCGCGACGCGGTGAACGGGTCAGCAAGGGTGCGATCAAGTTCGGCGAGGTCATCTCGGGCGATGGTTCCAAGCTTGAGACCACACCTGACGTGGTCTTCCGTGATCCGGGTGGCGTCACGGTCGCCGTGACTGACTCCAAGTACAAGCGCCTTGGGACGCGACCGAAGTCCTCGGACACCTACCAGGTGCTGACGGCCGGCCACGTTCTTGGCTGCCAGCGGATCTCCCTCACCTACCCGGTGGCCGTAGACCGCGAGCCGACAGTCTGGCGGGTGGCCTCTGCTCTCGGCGGAAGCGATATTGAGCTCACGGCTCTGGGTCAAGTCCCAGGTAGTGGTGTATCGCCTGTGATCCTTCGTAGGGGTTAGGCGC
>CAZIVD010000095.1:0-14563 GCA_964542635.1 uncultured Nocardioides sp.
CTTCTCTAGGCTTTGCGGAGTTGTCGGTTAGGGCCTGCTTGGAGGGGATCGTTGTCTGCTGGTTTGGAGAGGTGGACGGTGAACTTCTATGACTTCACCGAACCCGTGCCTGTGGTCGATGTGTCGGATTTCGGGGACGTGCATGCCCGAGCGGTGGCCAATGGTGCCCGGCAGGGGACGCCGGTGCTGATCGGCCCGGGTGGGCGGCCGGACCCGCGCGTCAACTTGTTCTTCCGCACCGGGCGCATGACCGAGGCCCGTCCGGCGACGTGGCGCCGGTACGCGTACGCGCTGGTGGTGTGGCTGGAGTACCTGCGGGTGGTCGACCGCAGTTGGGTGAAGGCGACGGCGGGTGACATGGAGGCGTTCAAGGAGTGGCGGTTGACCGCGCTGGACAACACCGGCCGGGTGCAGCCGACGAGCTTCGACACCGACCGGGCGGCGTTGAACAGCTTCTACCTGTGGGCCGGGGAGCGGTACGGGGTGGCCAACCCGGTCGCGACCGCCGGGGCGGGCTTGCGGCGCAGCATCCGTCAACCAGGGGATGCGCTGGGTCGCCTGTCAATGGGCCGGGACCCGTTGCGGCCCGCGGGGTCGGCGCGTCGGCAAGTAAAGTGGATGCTGCGGTCGGCATTCGAGCAGTGGCGCAACATCGGGTTGTGCGGCTACGGCTTCGATGGGCTGCGCCAGCCCGGCTGGCGCGGCATCAACGAGGACCGGGATGCGGCGTTCGTCGATGGCCTGTACGGGACGGGCCTGCGGTTGGCGGAGTGGGCCAGCGTCCTCGACGTCGAGATCCCCACACCGGGCGCGGCCCGGTTCGCGCCGGCGCACGTGGCGGCGGCGTGCCTCAAGGGCGGCAAGGCCGGCCGGACGTATCGGATCCCGCGGAGCGTGCTGCACGCGGTAGCCGCCTACACCGACCCGGTGGAGGGCTCCCGGGCTGAGGTCGTCCGACGGGCTCAGCGGGCCGGCCGCTACCAGCAGTTGCCCGGCGTCCGGGTCGTGACCGGCTACCGCGCGCACAGTCGGCGGCTGCTGATCGAGGACCCGGGCGGGCCGGTGTCGGTCTCGCTGGACGTGCTCGGCCCGGACGAGCGACGCCGTTTGTTCCGACGCACCCCGAACGGGCTGGCGCCGTTGTGGCTGTGGCTCGCCCCGAATGGGCTGCCGAAGAAGCCCTACGGGTGGGAAGACACCTTCGACCACGCCAATCGTCGCATCGCCCGAGAGTGGGCCAAGACCGTCGGTGACGGGGCGGGTGTGGACGGGTGCCCGTTGTGGGCTCGCCCGCACATGTTGCGGCACTCGTTCTGCCTCAAGTGGTACTCGATCCTCTCGGCGGTCTGGCGGACCCGGGTCACGGGCCTGTCCGAGGAGGAGACGCGTGACCTGCGCGACCAGCTGGGTGACATCTGGTACCAGCTGGCCGCACTGATGGGCCACGCCCACCCGATGACCACGCGAGACATCTACCTCGAACCGTTCGCCGGCCTGGAGATCGACTACCTGATGGCGCTGTTGGACGAGGAGGAAACCGCCGGAGTCGATGCGCTGTTGCGCACCCTCGCACACGAAGGCGGGCGGACCGTGCAGCCAGTCACCTCGCCCCTCAGCGGGCAGGCAGCGATCCGGTGAGCCGTGTGGCGCGAGGCGGACAGCGCGCCACCCAGCCATCGGCAGGGTGGGCGCCGCTGCCGCGTCTGGGGCCGGGTGGTCAGAGCGTGCTGTTCATCGAGGAGACCGGTGGGCGCCGCACGATGTTCGACCTCGCCGGGCTACCGGTCGCCGATCCGATCCGCCGGTGGTTGGCCGAATGCCTCGCCCGCCAGGCCAGTACCCGCTCGACGGTCAAGCGGTTGGCCACTGCGCGATCGTTGGCATACGCCGCGCGACAGTTCGCGGGAACTCTCGCGGAGCATCCGATCGACGTGGAGCACCCGGCGGACATCGTCGCCGAGCACTTCGTCGCCTTTCGCCGCCGCTACGAGCACCTGAGGGTCCGGACCGCGGCCACCTACATCGAATCGCTGCAATGGCTGCTGCGCGAGGAGGACCAACTCACTCCTCAGGCTCGGGCGGGACTATCGGCGATCCGCATCCGCGGCGCACACCGCAGCGACCATGACGACAGCATCGGTCGGGTGTACACCGACACCGAGTGGCAAACGATCCTGACCGCCGCGCGACACGACGTGCGGGTGGCCCGCGACCGGATCCACGACGGGCGGCGACTGCTGGCCCGGTACCGGGCCGGGGACCTGGAGGCGGGCACCGACCGGGCCAGGCTCGCTCGGCTGTTGGACGGCTTCGAGCGCACCGGCGAACTGCCACGAAAACCCAGCGGAGATGCCTCGTCGGAGGTACGCAGGTGCGGCGGCCTGGTCAAGGTCGCCGGAGTGTTGTGCCTATCCCCCGATGAGCTGGCCGCATTCGCGGTGCTGCTGGTCACCCTGACCGGTCAGAACTTCGGCACCGTCGCCGCCTGGCCCGCGGCGCACTTTCGCCCCGATGGGGGACTGACCGACCAGGGCCTGGCGTTGGTCGAGTCGTGCAAGCCGCGCCGGGGACCGAACCGGCAGCACATGGTTATCGCGTTGGAGGACATTCTCGACGACACCGACCGGGAGCACCGGCTCTTCCGGTCACCGCTGCGGGTGTACCAGCTCCTGCTCGACCTGGGCGGCACCGCCCGCCGCCTGAGCAGCAGCCAGGGTCTGTTCGCCGGCCGGATCGCCAAAACCACCGGCACGGCGACCAGCCCGTGGATCACCACCCTGGCCGGCCAGCACGTGCAACGGTGGGCCGCCGCGCACGGCTTCCCCACCGCCACCCACGCGGTCCCCGGCGAGAAACCGGTGGTCTCGGTGCGGCGGCTGCGGCTGACCGCGATCGAACGGCGCCGCCGCCCCGTCGCGCACACCGCGGCAACCATGCGCGATACCTACCTGATGCCCAACCCCGGGGTGCAAGAGGAGAGCCGCATCGTGGTCGCCGAGGCCCTACGGGCCGAGGTCAGAAAGGCCCGCGACCACTGCCGCGTCCCGGTATTCACCCAGGCGTTCGTGCGTCTGGCCGGCCGCGACCCGCAGGCCGCCGCCGAGCAGGCCAACATGAGCGTCGAACAGCTGGCCGGGCTGCTGGATGGCACCCGGGACACCGTGCTGGCGTCCTGCCGAGATCACCTCGACGGCCCGTACGACCCTGCCGGGGTGGCGTGTTCGGCCTCGTTCCTGTCCTGCCTGGACTGCACCAATGCTCGCGCGCTACCCCACCAGCTGCCGATCCAGCTTGCCGCGATCGAGGCGCTGCAGCAGCTGCGCCCGCACCTGCCACCGGCCCTGTGGGCGCGTCGGTACGCGCCCCGACTGGAACAGCTGCGCGAGATCACCACCGGTTTCCAGTCCGCCGAGATCGACCATGCCAAAGCCGCCATCACCGACGGGCACCGCCAACAGATCAGCGACCTCCTGGAGGGCCGATGGGACCTGCGCTGACCGACGACGCCGGCCCCGTCGCCGCGAACGTGCGTGTCCTGCGCGCCCGAACGGTGCGCCCGGGCACCCCGGCGGAGAAGCTCTCCCGCTTCGAAGACACGGTCTGGCATCTCGCGCCGGCCCACCCTGACGCGCACGCGAAGATCAACGCGATCCGCTGGGACCACTGGCCGGCCGAGCTGGTCGAACAGTTCAAGACCATCACCCTGGCCTTCCTGGAACACCCCACCCCCAACAGCGTCACCATGACCAGTCGCGGCGACCCGATGAGCGTCAGAACCCTGTCCTTCCGGCTGCGGACCCTGTGGGTGTTCGCGTCCTGGATGAGCCTGCATCACCTGCGCAGCCTGCGCGAGGTCACCGACCAGCACCTGCAGCAGTACCGCCGGCACGTGATCGGGCTGGAGGCCAGCAACCGCCGCAAGGCCGATCTGCTCGCCGCGGTGCGCACCATCTGGGTCTACCGGGCCTGTCTTCCACCGCAGTGCCGGCTGGCCACCACCAACCCTTGGGACGGTGTGAGCACGGCACGGCTGGCCTCGGCCCCAGGCCGAGCGTGGGGAGCGGAGAACACGACCCCGCGCGTCGCCCCGGCCACCATGGAGGCCCTGCTGGACTGGAGCCTGCGCATGGTCGAAACGATCGGCCCCGACATCGTGGCAGCGCGCGCCGAGCTTGGCCAGCTTGAGACCGGCGCCCACCCCAGCCAACGACCCCTCGAAGGGCTGTCCTCACGGCAGCGGCTCGAGGCGTTCGTGGCCGCCGCGGCCGCGCAGGGCCACGCCCTGCCCGGGCACCCGGCCCGCAACCCGCACGAGCAGGCACGGATCAACTGGAGCCGGATCGCCGTGCTACTGCGCCTACCCCACCACCAAGTACATCCCAGCCTTCGTCCCATCGTCGTCGACAGTGGCCTACCGATCGCCGACGGCTCGCCCATGGGCACCATCACCGGCACAATTGATGGCCGCCCGTGGCGCGAGCGTCCCATCACCACACGGGAGCTCCCCGGGCTGGTCTCCCACCTGTCCGCCGCCTGCTTCGTCGTCGTCAGCTACCTGTCGGGCATGCGCCCCGGAGAGGTTCTCAATCTGCGCCGCGGCTGCGCCAGCCAGGACGAGGCGACCGGCCAGCTGCTGGTGGTCGGCCGCTACGGCAAGGGAACCGCGCGAGCCCCACGCCCGACGGTCGGGGACGACCCCTGGGGCCGCTCCTGGGTCGTCGTGCGCCCCGTCCACCAGGCCATGGCGCTGCTGGAGCAACTGTCCGACTCGCCGTTCGTGTTCCCGGCCAGCCTCCTCAAGCCACACCAGCTCAGGCCCGCCGAACACCACGCCCGCCGCCCCGGTGAGATCACCCGCGACCTGAGCAACCTGATCGCCTGGCTGAACGCCACCTTCCACCGTGCCGACGGGCGGCCGCTCGTCCCTGCGGATCCGGCCGGGCGTATCTACCCGACACGTTTCCGCCGCACCCTGGCCTACTTCATCGTGCGCCGGCCCCGCGGGCTGATCGCCGCCGCTCTCCAATACGGGCACGTCTCGACCACCGTCACGCTCAGCTACAGCGGGAAGGCCGACACCG
Source organism: uncultured Nocardioides sp. (assembly GCA_964542635.1). GTDB lineage: Bacteria > Actinomycetota > Actinomycetes > Propionibacteriales > Nocardioidaceae > Nocardioides. The sequence goes on from CAZIVD010000095.1 coordinate 5,082, forward strand.
GATGGCTCGACGATCTCGCCATCGAACGATTGGAGGCCATCATCGAACACAACGAACGAGACCATGCGCTGCTGCAAGACGGGGAACACGTCAGCGGCCCCGCTGCCACCGAATACCGGGACCGGATCGAACGCACCCACCGATTCGCCGGACGAATCGTCAACCGCGTCCGCAACGTCGAACGCCTCCTCGGGCACGCAGACACCAGCATCCACCACGGCGAGGGGATGACCTGCGTATACCGGCCCGAAACCGCCGCATGCCGCACCACCCGGCTGACCCAGGGGCTTCCCGCGCACGACGCTCCCCTCGAGGCCGAATGCCAATCGGGATGCGCGAACCTGGCCTACACCGACCGCGACATCACCCAGCTGCGCGAACGACTAGACATCCTCGATCATGCCGCCGCCGACGTACTCACACCGGCTCCGATGCGTGACCGTGCCCGCGCCCAAGCCGGCCAGGTCCGAGCCGTGCTTGCCCAACACCAGGCACCATCCGGGCAAGGCGATATCTCATGACCCGCAAGAGACGCGACCGGGACGCCGAACGCCGCGAACTGGCCGCCGCCATCCGGCGACTCCTCGCCGGCACCCCGCTGCGGTCGACCAGCGGGAAGCTCACCAGCAGCGAACTGATCACCGAATCCGGCCTGCGCCGCGACGTCGTCTACGCCGACCACAAGGACCTCGTCGACGACTTCCGGGCGCGCGTCAAAGCCCAGCACGCCACCCCAGCCTCGATCGCACGGGTCGCCGACGACAACCGTGCGCTCAAGGACGAAAACGCCAGCCTCAAAGCGCAGCTCGCGGCCGAACGCGAGACCACCAAGACGCTGGCCAAGATCATTGGCGAACTCTCCCTCGAACTCCACCAAGCCCGCGACGAGCTCAGCACCCTGCAACAGATCCCACACATCGGCGCGCATTCGTCGGCCCAACGTGCCAGGGTCAGGCAGGATTCGCCGTAAGCCGATCCGTAAACAGCGACCAGAACGCACATTCTCAATCAGCAACCAAGGCGCCCGGAGGAGCCGGGCGGCCATTTCACCGGAGCGACCTCAAGGGCGATCAAGGCTCAGCCACACCCGACCCTCCCGGGCCGCTGAACAACTTGCGGATCGAGGCCGAGGCTCACGACTCCGTAGCGTCGGCTACCCTCGCGGACGCGGCGGGTGGGCAAAGCGGGTGCACGACGGGCCAGGTGGAGCTGAGGTCGGCCAGCACCAGATCGGCGCGAGCGCCTTCCCGCAGAGAACCGCGGTCGTGGAGGCCCACGCACGCGGCGGGTCCTGCCGTCACGAGCGCGATCGCGCGCGGCAGGGTCATCACCCCGTCCCGCGCTAGCTTCAGCGCGGCGGGCAGCATCGCGGTGGGCAGGTAGTCGCTGGCCAGGGCGTCGACCAGTCCGGCTCTTGCGAGTTCGGTGGCCGAGACGTTTCTGGTATGGGAACGGCCGCGGATTACGTTGGGGGCGCCCGCGACGATAAGCATGTTGCGCTCACGGGCGGCGCGTGCGGCCGTGAGCGTGGTGGGGAACTCCGCTACGGTCCCGCCGTGCGCTACGAGCGCGTTGACCTCCGCGGAGGTGGCGAGATCGTGGCCCCAGAGCCGGATCCGGCCAGCGTGTGTCAGGTGGCCCAGCCACGCAAGCGCGCTGTCTCGGATATCGAGGCGGAGGTTCCGGTCGCGGCGCAAACCAGCGACGTGGTCCGCGGCCTGCTGCTCGGTCATTCCCTCCCCCAGCACGAGCCAGCGTCGCATCGTCGCCTCGTCGTGGAACTGACCAATCCCCGGGGTGTGGTCCTCATAGGACACGACCGGGAGGCCCCCCTCAGGGGGGAGCCGAGCTAGGTGGTCGTCCAGCGTCGTTCGGCCGTAGGCGCAGCGGACGTCGAGCCGGTGCAGGATTCGGTGGTCCGCCTGGGTGTCAGGGGGATTACGCAGCACGTGTGACAGGTCGACTGCGTCGGGGGAGCCGATCGGCATGCCCAGGATGGATCGCTGCTGAAAAGCTAGGCCGTGGAAGGCGGTCGTGATACCCGCAGCGCGAAGGCGGGCGCCGGCCGACCCGAGGGCGAACGAGGGGTCGAGCGTTACGCCCGGCCGCGGGCACAGCTCCTTGGTGAGGATGTCGCTGTGAACATCAACGAGACCTGGCAGGAGGTGGGCGCCCCGCCCGTCCAAGTCGCAGCTGGCACCCGGTGGATGCGCTCCCACCTCTACGACGTGACCCTCGCGCACCACGACGCGGGCGTTATCGATCATCCGGTCGCCGAGCACCGCCGCTACGTGACCAACCACGTAGTCGGTCGACTTCCAAGGGGCCACGGTCCGTCAGCCTAGTCCCGACACCGTGCCCGTCCCCGAGTACCTGCGTAATCGCGGCGGATCGCCGGCACACGTTCACCGGGCGTTAAGGCGTGACCCCTTCCGCCTTCACAAATCCTCTATACGTTTCAGGCATTCCCCCTAAAACCTATAGAGGAGCGCTCGTGCTCGAACTTTCCGAGGTGAGCAAGACCTACAAGGGCGGAGTGCGGGCTCTGGAACGCACTCATCTCAGGATCGAACCCGGTCAGGTGACTGTGCTGCTGGGGCCCTCAGGGGCGGGCAAGTCGACGCTGCTGCGCTGTATGAACATGCTTGTCACTCCCTCGACCGGCACCGTCCGAGCCGAGGATCTGCCGCCCCTTGAGTCCCGCCGCGCGCTACGAGACCACCGCCGCCGAACCGGCATGGTTTTCCAGCACCACCAGCTGATTCCGCGCTATACCGCCCTGCGCAACGTTCTGCTGGGGCGGGTCGGGTACCAGTCCCTGTGGCGCGGGTTGTTGCCCTCCACCCGCGAGGACGAGCGCATCGCGCTCGATGCTCTCGGTCAGGTCGGGCTGCTCGACAAGGCACTGGAGCGCGCCGACAGCCTGAGCGGTGGCATGCAACAGCGGGTCGGCATTGCTCGGGCCCTCGCGCAAAGGCCGCGCCTCATCCTGGCCGACGAGCCGGTTGCCAGCCTGGACCCGGCAACCTCCCAGCGCGTCATGTCGCTGCTGCATCGAGTCTGCGAGCACAACGGCATCACTCTGGTCGCCAGCCTTCACCAGGTCGATCTAGCCCTCGGGCACGCGGACCGCATCATCGGCCTCGCGCACGGCGAGGTCGTGTACGACGGCCCAGCCGACAAGGTCACCGACGCCGACCTGCAGCTGATCTACGAGGGCGTCACCGATAACGCCGTCGAGCCAGCCCTGACCGACCCCACCGTCAAGCAGGCAGCCGTTGCCGCCAGGTAGTACGACTCATCCCCTTTCCCAACCACTTCCCGAGGAACACCCATGCCCGTTCACCGTCATCCCACCGTCGTCGTCGCGACCCTGATCTCATTGGCGCTCGTCCTCGCCGGCTGCGGCTCCAGCTCGGGCAGCGGGGCCAAGGCCGCGGCCAACGAGGTGCCCGAGACCCTGCGGGTGGCGCTGCTGCCCGACGAGAACGCCTCAGACGTGATCCAGAACAACGAGCCGCTGCGGCAGTACCTCGAGGATGAGCTCGGCGTCGAGGTGGAGCTCGTCGTCACCACCGACTACTCCTCGATGATCGAGGCCATGGCCCGCGGCCGCCTCGAGCTCGGCTACTTCGGCCCCCTGTCCTATGTCCTTGCTCAGGAGAAGTCCGACATCGAGCCATTTGCAGCGATGCAGGACGTAGAGGGGGAGGCGCCGACGTACCGAGCAGTGATCGTAGGCAACCCCGATGTCATCAAGAGCCTCGAGGACATCGCCGGCAAGACCGTCGCCTGGGGCGACCCGGCCAGCACTTCCAGCCACCTGATCCCGAAGGCGATGCTCGTCGAGCAGGCGGATCTGAACGTCGACGAAGGGGACTACCAGGAGCAACACGTCGGCGCCCACGACGCCGTCGCTCTCGCGGTGCAAAACGGCAACGCCGAGGCAGGCGGCCTCAGCAAGCCGATCTACGAGCGGCTCGTCGAGGAGGGCATCATCGACCCGGCCAAGGTGGCGGTGATCGCGGAGTCGGAGCCCTATCCCAACTACCCCTGGACCATGCAGGCGAGCTTGCCCGAAGACTTCAAGGAGCAGGTGCGCAACGCCTTCCTCGAGCTTGACGCCCCTGAGGTGCTGGAGCCGTTCGGCGCTACCGGGTTCGAGCCCATCACCGATGAGGACTACGACGTCGTACGCGAGCTCGCGCCGCTGCTCGACATCGACCTGGCGGACTTCCAGTGAGCACCGGGCTGCTCTCTCCCGACCAGGAAGATGTCCAGGAGGCAAGCTTCCGGGCGGTCGCCCAGCAGGTGCGCGCTGACTGGCGCCGTCGGGCAGCAGAGCTCACCGTGGTGGCGGCGTTGGTGCTCTTCTGTGCCTACTTCGTCGGCCTGCTCGACAGTGCCCGGATGGGTGCCGGGCTGGTCGACATCGTGGACCTGCTCGGCGAGATGTGGCCGCCAGACTTCACCAACCTGAACGCCTGGTGGGGTCCGCTCTGGGATTCCTTGGCGATGAGTCTGGCCGCGACCGCGCTCGCGGTGCTGCTGTCGGTCCCCCTGGCGCTCCTCGGCGCACGTAACACCTCACCCCACCCTGCCGTCTACTGGTCGGCGCGGATGATGCTCAACGTCCTGCGCTCAGTGCCGGAGCTGATCATGGCGATCGTGTTCGTCGCCGCAGTGGGCTTCGGCGCCCTGCCCGGCGCGCTTGCCCTCGGCATCCACTCGGCCGGCATGGTTGGCAAGTTCTTCGCCGAGGCGATCGAGCACGCCGACCAGGCCCCGGTGGAGGCCGCCCGCGCCGTCGGGTCGACTCCGGCGCAGGTGATCATGCACGGTGTCCTGCCCCAGGTTCTGCCGCAGATGGCTGACGTCACGATCTACCGCTGGGAGTTCAACTTCCGGGCCTCGGTGGTGGTCGGTGTGGTCGGCGCCGGCGGGATCGGGTTCGAGCTGATCGCCGCGCTGCGCACGCTCAAATACGAGGAAGTCTCCGCCATCCTGCTCGTCATTCTCGCTACCGTCACCGTGGTCGACGCCCTCGGTGGCCTACTCAGGAAGAGGTTCGCATGACCGACACCTTCGCGCGTCCGGTGGTCGTCCTGACCCATCGGGTGCACCCCGAGATCCTCGATCTCCTCGGCCGCGTCTGCGAGGTCGTGCCGAACCAGGACAACGACAGCCTCCCCGCCTCCGAACTGCGGCGACGGGCCGCAGACGCCGACGCGTTGATGGCGTTCATGCCCGACCAGATCGACGCGGATTTCCTCGATGGCTGTCCGCGGCTGCAGGTCGTTGCGGGAGCCCTCAAGGGCTACGACAACATCGACGTCGATGCCTGCACCGAGCGCGGGATCTGGCTCACCCGGGTCGAGGATCTGCTCACCGAACCCACCGCCGAGCTCGCTCTCGGGCTGCTTATTGGGCTCGCGCGTCATGTGACCAGCGGTGACCGCCGAGTGCGCGATGGCTTCCCGGGGTGGCGGCCGGTGCTCTACGGCCGCACGCTCATCGGCGCCACGATCGGGATCGTCGGGGCCGGTGTGCTTGGACAGGCGGTGGCGCGGCTGCTCGGGGGCTTCGACGCCCGCCTGCTCTACTGGGACCCCCAGCCAGTGACGCCGTCGAAGGCCAGCGCACTCGGGTTGGAGCGCGTGGAGCTCACCGAGTTGCTCACACACAGCGATGCCGTGGTGGTTTGTGCACCCCTGGTGCCCGACAGCCTGCACCTGTTGAACCGCGAAGCACTCGCATCGATGCGGCCGGGCGCACTGCTGGTCAACGTCGGACGAGGCTCGGTGGTGAGCGAGGACGCCGTCACCGAGCTGCTGCGCGGTGGCCACCTCGGCGGGTACGCCGCCGACGTCTTCGAGTTCGAGGACCTGTCACGCCACAACCGACCAGACGGCCCGCACCCCGACCTGCTAGAGCTGAACGAGCAGACCCTCTTCACCCCACACCTGGGCTCGGCGGTCGCAACTGCCCGGCTCGCGATCGAGGAGCACGCGGCAAACGCCATCCTGAAGGTGCTGGCCGGAAAGGTGCCCGAGGGAGCCGTCAACAACCCGAACCGAGAGGTGCTGACGACGTCCCGCTCGCCGCTATGATCCTACCCATCAACGACGTCCCGCGCCGAAGGCCCTCCGCCCGGATACCGGTCTACCTAGCCACAGCCGACGCCTTGGCCGAGCGCATCGCAGAGCAACCCGTCGGCACGCGGCTCCCATCGGAAGACGAACTCGCCCGGGACCTGGGCGTCGGCCGCCTCACCGCACGGGCCGCCCTGTCCGAGCTCGAATCTCGCTACCTCGTCCGGCGCAGGCAGGGCAGCGGAACGTACGTCTCGCGGCGCATCGACTACACCATCAGCCGGCACAGCCCACCGAGCTGGAGCGCGAGCGTGCGCCAAGCCGGTCTGACCCCGCACATTCGCACCACGGGCTGGCGCCTCGACCAGCCACCGGCGGAGGTGCGGAGCCGGATGCGGGTGGGTGCTCGACGACAACTCCTCGCAATCTCCCGCGACAGGTACGTCGACAACGACCTAGTTGGCTTCGCCGAAACCTGGCTCGACCCGGATCTCGTCCCCAACCTCACACAGGTCCTCGAGCCCGGAGCGTCTCTGCACGACACCCTGGCAGGCCACTACGGCATCCAGCCGGTGCGCGGCTGGTTCGGCGTCGCGATCGACCCCGCGCCGTCCGAGGTGGCCCAGCATCTCGGGCTTAGCGGCCGACCGCTGGTGATCGCGATCCGCAGCCGCACCGACGCGGCCGCCCGTGACCATCGGCCGGTCGAGCTCACGCTTTCCTGGCTCCGTGCCGACGTGTTCCGGATCGACGTCGACTTCGACACGAGACCCTGACTCCAACCACCACGTGTTGATGGTCGTCCATGTGCGCCGCCTCGTTGTCGCGCTTGGATGAGGTTCTCTGACCGGCGGCATAGGTGTATCGGGCCAACTCGAGTTGCAGCGGCTTGCCCGCAGCGGCGACGGCGAGGCGAGCGGCTTCGCGTCGTTCAGCGCGTGCTCGACGCACCGTGACCTGGGATACGGCCACAAGTGACACCACGGCGCCGAACGGCGCTCCCCGCGCTGGCAATGAGCGTTGACCAATCCACGTCCCCAGAGTGGCACGGCCCATCCCTGTGGATGATTCCAGCGGCCGGGCCGGCGACCGTCCTACCCTGCTCGACATGTCGTGACCGCGCAGGAGGCCGCGGGCATCCTCCATCGAGTCCAGGGCGTGCCACAGAGGGATCCCGTTGCGATCACGGATTGCCGGCAACTGTCCTCCGTGGCCGACGCGCGGTCATGTGCGGTTTCGATCGAGGGCGGCCCGGACTCGCTGTTCCTGCTCGTCGCTGAGGCCAGCCTGCCTGGGCTCGGTGCGCTGATTCTCATAGGCAAGCGTCTTTATGCGTCTGAGTTCGTGCACCAGTTCCCGGTTCTAATTCCCAACCACTGGGCGGGTAAGTTACCCATCGCTCAGAAGGTAGGAACAAGTGTCTCAGCCCAGTTCTTCAGGCAAGTCTCGCAGGCGGTTGGCGCCGTCGGAGAAGTACGAGATCTACGTCCAGGTCCTGACCGGTCAGGCCACCCAACGCGAGGCGGCCGACACATGGAAGGTCGACCGTTCCACCGTCGTCTCGGTGTGTCGGACGGCCAAGCAGGGCGCGCTCGATGCCCTGGCTGCGGCGGTTCCGGGCCGGCCGGGTCGGACCCTGGAGCAGGCCCAGCTCGAGGAGGCCCGGGCCGAGATCGAGCGGCTCCGGTCCACGGTCACCGAGCAGGCGGTGGCCTTGCACCTGCACCAGGGAAAAGCGCGTTGGGACTGACCGCAGGCCTGGTCCCACCGCGGGTCGAGGCGGAGGTGAAGGCCGGGCTGCTGGAGCTGGTCGCGCACGCCCACGTCGAGGGTGGCTGGTCACTGCGTCGCTCGGCTGCCTTCCTGGGGATTGAGCACACCCGGCTGTTGCGCTGGACCACCCGCGCCCTGGACGACCGGCTGAGCGACGCCCGGCCCGGTCCGGACAGTGCAGCGCACGCGCTGCTGGACTGGGAACGGACCGCGGTCCTGGGCCTGGCTGAGGTGTGGGGGGAGGTCGACCGGTCCCATCGCAAGCTCGCGCACCGCGGTTCGCGTCTCGGGCTGGTGCACGTCTCGGAGTCGACGTGTTGGCGGGTTCTGCTTGCTGCAGGGGTGATCCTGCCCGCCCCAGCCCAGCGGGTGGCTCGGGCGAAGAGCCCGTGGCCGGAGTGGGCCGAGCTCGTCCCGGGCGTGATCTGGATCTACGACTTCACGCACTTTCGAGCCAGCAAACGGTGCGCCATCGCGATCGTGGACGTCGTGTCGAGGTTGTGGCTGGCCACCGTGGTGAGCGCGCAGGAGTCCAGCACCCAGGTCGAGGTCGCGTTCACCGCAGCCCTGGTCGCTGAGGGCAAGCAGCACCTGCTCGACGAGGACCTGCTCGCCGAACTCGCCGCCGGGATCGTGCCCGACAACGACGAACGCGTCCCGGTGCTCCTCGCGGTCAGCGACAACGGCCCGCAGATGACCTCCAACGCGACCGCGGTGTTCATGGCCGGGGCCCGGATCGCGCAGCACTTCGGACGGCCCGCGACACCCAATGACCAGGCCTGGATCGAGTCGTTCTTCGGCCACCTCAAGGGCGAGCATCCGCACCTGGACAAGATCCTCGACCCCGGCGAACTCGAGGCCGAACTCGGCCACTGCCGGAGGTTCTACAACACGGTCAGGCTCCACGAGAGCCTCGGGTATGTGACCCCAGATGATGAGCACCACGGCCGTGGACCAGCCCTGCGGGCGGCGCGACGCGCCGGCCTGGACGCTGCCCATCAGCAGCGACTTGCCACCAACCGCGCGGCCCGCAAGGATCAGTCATGACCCCCCGTCGGTGGTTGGGAATTACAACCCCAGACTGGTGCATTTACTCAGAAGCGCCTCGAGCGTGTCTCGCAGGGTGTCCTCCAGTGGTCGCGTGACGAGACCGGCGGCACGTGCCCGGTCGGTGTTCATGGTGGCGAAGCCACGCCAGGCTGGGTCATCGATCCATAGCGGAAGTGAGGCCGGGCCCATCCAGGCACCGATCTCGAGCTCGGCCAACGTCACGGCCGGAACGGCGCGCGGCTGTGCGGCGCTGTTGGCGGTCTGCGCGGCAGTGGCAATGACCTGGTGGAAGGGGATGGTCGGGCCCGTGGCGTTGAACGTTGCGTCGAGCTGCTGCTCCGCCGCGGTGACGACCCAGGATGCAAGATCGCGTACATCGATGATCGCGCATGGGAAGTCGGGGTCGTCAGGCACGATCACGTCATCCCCTGTGGGATGAGCGAATCGCCATGGCCAATACCCCGTTCGGCCCGACCAATCACCCGGCCCCCCGATCAGGCCCGAGCGCACGAGGGACTGCTGCACGGATAGGTGACATCTGATCTGTGGCGCTGTGAGGCGCTGCTG
>CAZIVD010000096.1:0-14334 GCA_964542635.1 uncultured Nocardioides sp.
GCGGCGAGCGCGGGGGCGAAGCCCCATCCCGCGATCGGCATCGGGAAGTTCCACGGCACGATGACCGACACCACTCCGAGTGGCTCGTGGAAGGTGACGTCCACGCCGCCGGACACGGGGATCTGCCGCCCGAAGAGCCGCTCGGGAGCGGCGGAGTAGTAGTTGAGACAGTCGCGGACGTTGCCGGCCTCCCAGCGGGCATTGCCGATGGTGTGGCCCGAGTTCTCCACCTCGAGTCGTGCGAGCTCCTCGTTGTGGGCGTCCACGACGGCGGCGAAGGAGCGGAGCAGCCGAGCGCGTTCCCCGGGCGCCACCCCCCGCCACGCCCCGAACGCCTCGTGGGCGCGCTCGATGGCGGCGTCGGTCTCCTCCAACGAGGTCGAGGGCACCTCGCGGAGCGGCGCACCGGTGGACGGGTTGACCAGGAGGGTGGTCACCGGCTCACATCCGCTCGAAGGAGCGAGCCAGCTCCCAGTCGGTGACGGTGGCGTCGAACGCGGACAGCTCGACGTCCGCCATGTTGACGTAGTGGTCCACGACCTCGTCGCCGAAGGCGCTCCGGGCGACCGCCGAGTCGTGGAACAGGTCGCGCGCCTCGCGCAGCGTGTGCGGCACGTGCGGCTTGTCGGAGTCGTAGGCGTTGCCGACCAGCTCGTCCTCGAGGGCGAGTCCCTGCTCGATGCCGTGCAGCCCGCCGGCCAGCATGGCCGCCAAGGCCAGGTAGGGGTTCACGTCCCCGCCGGGGAGGCGGTTCTCCAGCCGGGCGCTGGGCCCGCGGCCGACGAGGCGGACGGCGCAGGTGCGGTTATCGAGGCCCCAGGCGACCGCGGTCGGGGCGAAGGATCCGGCCGCGAAGCGCTTGTAGGAGTTGATGTTCGGCGCGTAGAGCAGGGTGAACTCCCGCAGGGTCGCGAGGATGCCGGCGATGAACTGGTCGTAGAGCGCGGATCTTCCGTCGCCGTCCCAGAAGACCAGGTTGCCGTCGTCGCCGCGCAGCGACAGGTGGATGTGGCAAGAGTTGCCCTCGCGCTCGTTGTACTTCGACATGAACGTGATCGCCTGGCCATGCTGGACGGCGATCTCCTTGGCGGCCGTCTTGTAGACGCTGTGGTTGTCGGCGGTGACCAGGGCGTCGGCGTACAGGAAGCCGATCTCGTGCTGGCCGAAGTTGCACTCGCCCTTGGCGCCCTCGACGTCCATCCCGGCGGCGTACATGTGGTTGCGGATGTCGCGCAGCAGCGGCTCGACCCGGCTCGTGCCGAGGATGGAGTAGTCGACGTTGTACTGGTTCGCGGGCGGCAGGTCGCGCCAGCCCAGGTCGTGACAGGTCTCGTAGGACGCATCGAAGACGATGAACTCCAGTTCCGTCCCGGCGAGAGCGACCATCCCCTGATCGGTCACGCGCTCCAGCTGGCGCTTGAGGATCGTGCGCGGCGACTGCAGCACGGGGGCGTGGTCGAGCCACACCAGATCGCACTGCACCAGGGCGGTCGCGGGCAGGTAGGTGAGCCGCCGGAGCGTCGACCAGTCGGGGACGAACTCCATGTCGCCGTAGCCGCGCTCCCAGGACGAGATGGCGTACCCGCCGACCGTGTTCATGTCCACGTCCACCGCGAGCAGGTAGTTGCAGCCCTCGGTGCCGTGCTCGAGTGCCACGTCCAGGAAGTAGCGGGCGTGGAGGCGCTTGCCCTGCAGCCGGCCCTGCATGTCGGTGAAGGCCAGGACCACCGTGTCGATGTCGCCCGCGTCGATGAGTTGGCGCAGGGCGTCCACCGAGAGGTGGCGGTCGTTGGGTGCGGTCATCTGATCCCTTTCGTCGTCATCCGAGAAGTCCTCGCAGCAGTGCCGCGGTGTCGTCGCAGTGCTCCTCCATCACGGCCCGGGCCCGATCGTGGTTGCCGCGCCTGATCGCCCGGACCAGGGCGGCGTGCTGGCGGTCGGAGTGGCCGATGTTGGCCTCGAGGACCGGGATGGCGAGCAGCATCTCGTGCACGGTGGACTGCACGGAGGTCACGGCCTCGACCACTCTCGGCGAGTCCGTGAGCGCGGCGATGGTCAGGTGGAACCGGGAGTCCGCTTGGCGGTGCTCGGCTGGCCGGGTGGCACCGGCCACGGCGGCATGCGCGTGCTCGAGCTGCGCGAGCGCCGCGTCATCGAGGCGGTTGCGGGCCGCGAGCCCGGCGGCACCCGGCTCGACGATGCGCCGGAAGACCAGTGCGTCATGCCACTCCCGACGCTTGCTCTCGGGGATCCGGGCGGCTGCGCGAGCGGACGGCGTGCGTGGCTTCAAGGTGACGACGGTGCCGCCGCCCCGGCCGCGACGCGTCTCGACCAGGCCGGCCTGCCGCAGGGCGGCCATCGCTTCGCGGAGCGTCGAGCGGGAGACGTGGAGGCGCTCGGCGAGCTCGCGCTCGGGAGGCAGGGTGCTGCCGAGCGGGTAGACGCCGAGCCGGATCGTGGTCGCCAACTGCTCGACGCAGGCCTCGAACGCGTGATAGCCGCGGGCCGGTCGCAGCACGGCCTCGGTGAGGTCGTGGCCTGAGCCGGGGGAGGGCAGCACGAGGGGGAGTCTGTCACTCGACCGCTGCCGCGACCAGTCCGACTGCACCCAATGGTCGGAGTTCAGACCATTTTCGGTGCGAGATCTTCACAAGCGTTCCTGCTGGGTCTAGCCTCCGACTGTTCTCGGTCCGCCGAAGAGAGGTGCACGATGCCGGAAGCACACGAGCCGCTCGACCACCCGGATGCCAGGGTCCTCACCGATGACGAGAAGCACCTCGCCAAGCTGGGCTACAGCCAGGATCTCCACCGCTCGTGGTCCGGCTTCTCCAACTTCGCGATCTCGTTCTCGATCATCTCGATCCTCGCTGGCTGCTTCACCAACTTCGGCGCGGGCTTCAACAACGGCGGTCCGATCTCGATCTCGTGGTCCTGGCCGATCCTCGGCGTCTTCATCCTGATCATCGGCTTCACCATGTCCGAGCTCGTCTCGGCGTACCCGACGTCGGGTGGCATCTACTGGTGGGCCGCCAAGTTGGGCGGACCGCGCGCCGGCTTCTTCACGGGCTGGTTGAACCTCATCGGCCTGATCGCCGTGACGGCCGGTGTCTCCTACGGTTGCGCCACGTTCATCGACCTGACGATCAGCACGTGGTCGGAGTCGTTCGCCGCCAGCTACTCGCTGAGCCGGGTGTTCTGGATCTTCCTCGCGGTCCTGGCAGGCGCGGCGGTGCTCAACATCTTCAGCAGCCACCTCATGGCGATCATGAACAACGTGTCGGTCTGGTGGCACGTGATCGGCGCCAGCGTGATCGTGCTGATCCTGCTGTTCATCCCCGACCAGCACCAGTCGTTCAGCTATGTGTTCACCGAGCGCTTCAACAACTCCGGCTTCCTCGACGGCGGCACCAGTTCGTTCGGGTTCTGGTTCGCGATCGTGCCCTTCGGCTTCCTGCTGACGCAGTACACCATCACAGGTTTCGACGCCTGCGCTCACCTCTCGGAGGAGACGGCCTCGGCATCGAAGGCGGCGGCGAAGGGGATCTGGCGCTCGATCTTCTACTCGGTGCTGGGTGGCTACATCCTGCTGCTCTGCGTGGTGTTCGCCATCCCCAACGACGCCAGTGGCAATCCGGACAATGCCGGCGTGGGTGCCGGTGGTGTGGCCTACATCTTCGTCCAGTCGCTCGGTGTCAACTGGGGCGGCTTCGTGCTCTTCATCTCCGCGTCGGCGCAGTTCTTCTGCGCGACGTCGTGCATGACCTCCGCCTCGCGCATGACCTATGCGTTCAGCCGCGACGGGGCGATCCCCGGGTCGAGGCGGTGGGCGGCACTGAACGCCAAGAGGACCCCTGCCAACGCCGTGCTCTTCGTCGGCGTCCTCGCCGCACTGGTCACCCTTCCGGCCCTCATCGAGGTCAACATCGGCACCGAGGACGCCCCGCTGATCATCCCGGTCGCCTTCTACGCCGTCACCTCGATCGCCGTGATCGGTCTCTACCTCGCGTTCGCCATCCCGATCTGGCTGCGGTGGACGCACGGCGACAAGTTCGACGTCGGCTCGTGGAACAACGGGGCCAAGTACAAGTGGATGAACCCGATCGCCGTGGCCGAGATCATCATCGTCTCGCTCTACCTGATGATGCCATTCGTTCCCGGTGCGGTCCCGTTCAGCGACGACTTCTCCTGGAAGTTCGTCAACTACGCGCCGATCGTCACGGTGGGCGCCCTGATCCTGCTGACGATCTGGTGGAACGTCTCGGCGAAGAACTGGTTCACCGGCCCGAAGCAGACCATCGACCAAGCGGTCATCGAGGCGTTCGACGACTGAAGCGCGACGGGCTGACGGGAGTCCCCGCGGCGCGGAAGATCGAGGAGGGTGACGAGACGGTGGGCGAGCAGCTCGACCACCTCCTCGACCAGGTGCCTGCCCTGGCGGGTCCGAGATCAGTCGCGGACCTGCCGGGCGGGCTCACCAACCGCAACGTCCGGGTGACGACCTCGACGGGGGACTTCGTCGCCCGCCTGACCCAGAGCGACGCCGGACTGTTGGGGATCGACCGGGACGCGGAGTGCGCCAACACCCGCCTGGCCGCCGAGGCCGGCGTCGGTGCTGACGTGGTCGCCTACCGACCGGACCTCGGCATGCTCGTGATCGAGTTCCTGCAGGGCACGGCCCTCACCAACGAGACCATCGGCGGCCCTGGTGTGCTGACCCGCGTCGCGACGGCGGTCCGCACCCTCCAGGCAGGCCCGAGGTTCGTCAACGACTTCGACATGTTCACCCGGCAGGCCGGCTACCTGCGGATCGTCCGGGAGCGCGGCTTCAGCCTTCCGGACGGCTACGAGCGGTTCGCAGACCCGTGGGGTCGGGTCCGGGAGGCCTTGGCCGTGCACGGCGGCCCGACCGTGCCGTGCAACAACGACCTGTTGGCGGGCAACTTCCTCGACGACGGGGAACGGGTCTGGCTGATCGACTACGAGTACTCAGGCAACAATGACGCCGCGTTCGAGATCGGGAACACCGCCACGGAATGCGACCTGACCGTCGAGCAGACCGACGAGCTGGTGGCAGCGTGGGCGGGTGGCTTGACGGCCGGGTACGACGCCGTGCGTGCCCGCGTCGACCTCCAGTCGCTGTGCTCGGAGTACGGCTGGTCGCTGTGGGGCTTCATCCAGGCCGCGACCAGCCCCTTGGACTTCGACTTCCACTCCTGGGGGATGGAGCGCTTCGAGAAGGCCGCACGACGGTTCACGAGCGAGGGCTTCGAGGGCCTGCTCGACCGGGTGGCGCGGTGAGCGGTCTCGACGCGCCCTCGCCTGGCGGCTCGGGCGGCTCGACCGCCGAGGGTCAGCCGGACCGCGCCCGGGTCGTCGTCATCGGTGGGGGCGTGATCGGCTGCTCCACGGCCTACCACCTGGCCGAGCAGGGCTGGACCGACGTGCTCCTGCTCGAGCAGGGCACCCTGTCGTGCGGCACGACCTGGCACGCCGCAGGCCTCGTGGGTCTCCTGCGGGCCAGCGAGAGCGGCACCCGGCTCGTGCAGTACTCCTCCGACCTCTACTCGCGCCTGGAGGCCGAGACCGGCCTGGGCACCGGCTACCGACAGTGCGGTGGTCTGATCGTGGCCCGCACCGAGGACCGGATGGTCCAGTTGCGCCGGACGGCGGCGACGGCCGCGGCCTTCGACCTCGACTGCGCGATGCTGACGCCGGAGGAGGCCCAGGAACGCTGGCCCGCGATCGCGATCGACGACCTCCTCGGCGCGATCTGGTTGCCCGACGACGGTCGGGCGAATCCCACCGACCTGACGCTGGCACTGGCCAAGGGAGCGCGGATGCGCGGCGTCCGGATCGAGGAGCGGGTGCGGGTCCTCGGGGTGAACACCACGGGGGAGGGCCGGGCCCGACGGGTGACGGGCGTCCGCA
This sequence comes from uncultured Nocardioides sp., assembly GCA_964542635.1. Taxonomy (GTDB): domain Bacteria; phylum Actinomycetota; class Actinomycetes; order Propionibacteriales; family Nocardioidaceae; genus Nocardioides. The sequence continues at coordinate 5,929 of CAZIVD010000096.1, forward strand.
CCGACCAGGGCGACGTCGAGGCCGAGGTGGTGGTGAACTGCGCCGGGCAGTGGGCCAAGGCTCTCGGCGACCAGGTCGGCGTCAGCATCCCGTTGCACTCCGCCGAGCACTTCTACGTCGTGACGGACGCGGTCGCGGGCGTGCACTCGGACCTGCCGGTGCTCCGCGACCCCGACGGCTACATCTACGTCAAGGAGGAGGTCGGCGGACTGGTCGTCGGCGGCTTCGAGCCGGTGGCCAAGCCCTGGGTCGCGCCCTCGGAGATCCCCTATCCCTTCGAGTTCCAACTCCTCGAGGAGGACTGGGAGCACTTCTCCGTGCTCATGGAGTCTGCGATGCGCCGCATCCCCGCGTTGGAGCAGACCGGTATCCGCAAGTTCTACAACGGTCCGGAGAGCTTCACCCCGGACAACCAGTTCCTGCTGGGCGAGGCTCCCGGGCTCCGGGGCTACTTCGTCGGAGCGGGCTTCAACTCCGTGGGCATCGCCTCGGCGGGAGGTGCTGGACGCGCCCTCGCCGAGTGGATCGTCGCCGGCGAGCCCTCGATGGACCTCACGAGCGTCGACGTACGCCGCTTCGCGCCGTACGCCGGCGACGAGGCGTGGCTGCGCAGCCGGGTCGCCGAGATCCTCGGCCTGCACTATGCCGTCCCCTGGCCCAACCGCGAGCCGGAGACCGCGCGCGGCGTGAAGCTCTCGCCTCTGCACGAGCGGGTGGCAGCGGCCGGCGCGTGCTTCGGCACCCGCAACGGCTGGGAGCGGCCACTGTTCTTCGCGGCGGCGGGGGAGACACCGGCCCTCGACTACGGCTGGGACCGGCCGGACTGGCAGGCGAGGAGCAGCGCGGAGCAGGTCGCCTGCCGCACCGCCGTGGCGGTGTTCGACCAGACGTCGTTCAGCAAGTACACGATCAACGGGCCGGACGCGCTCTCGTCTCTCCAGTGGATCTGTGCCAACGACGTGGACGTGCCCGTCGGCGGAGCCGTCTACACACCCTGGCTGAACGCACGCGGTGCCTACGAGTCCGACGTCACGGTGACGCGCACCGGATCGCGGGAGTTCCTGGTGGTGTCGAGCGCGGCCACCACGGTGCGCGACCTGGCGTGGCTCGACGACCACTTCCCTGCGGGCGCCGACGTCACGGTCGCCGACCGCTCGGAGGACTTCGCGGTGCTGGGCGTGATGGGCCCGGCCTCACCAGTCCTGTTGGGGAGGCTGGGCGCGCAGGGCCTCGGCGATGCCGAGTTCCCCTTCGCCACGAGCAGGCTGCTGGCCCTGTCCGGTGCGGAGGTCCGCGCCACGCGGATGACCTACGTCGGCGAGCTCGGCTGGGAGCTGCTGGTGCCTGGTGACGATGCCCTCACCGTGTTCGACGCGTTGCACGACGCGGGAGGCGACCTCGGTCTCGCGGACGCCGGCTACTCCGCGATCGAGTCGCTGCGCCTGGAGAAGGGGTATCGCGCGTTCGGCCGGGAGCTCACCCCCGACTACACGCCGGTGGAGGCAGGTCTGGTGTTCGCCACTGCCCTGGACGGGCACAAGGACTTCCTGGGCCGGGCCGCGCTCGCCGAGCACCGCGAGCGGCTTCGCGGCGGCGGCAGCCGCCGACGCCTGGTCTCCTTGGTGGTCGACGACGGGTCCGCGACGCTGTGGGGCGGGGAGCTGGTGCTCCGCAACGAGGAGCCGGTCGGGCAGGTCACCAGCGCGGCGTACGGCGCGACGGTCGGTTCGTGCGTCGGTCTGGCCTATGTGCGTCGTGACGAGCCCGTGACCGCGGCGTGGCTCGCCGCAGGCGGCTTCGAGGTCGACCTGGCCGGCGCGCGAGTCCCTGTGACCGCCTCGCTCAAGGCTCCGCTCGCCTGACGCGAGGCAGTGGCGCGCGGTCCTGCGGTGAGTCAGCCACCGTCCGTGCGGCGCAGACGGTCGCCAGCTCGCCGTCAGACGGCGTCGACGCCGCCCGTCAGCGCGAGTAGAGGTCCCGGATGACGTCCTCGATGTCGGGCTCCTGGATCGACAGGTCGGCCACGTCGTAGGCCGCGGCCACCGCGGCGACGATGGGTGCCGCGCTCGCCTCCGCCGGGAAGGACAGCCACTGCCGCGGCCCGTCCACCCGCCGCGTGTGAGCGCCGGGGACGACGATCGCCGGGCCCTCGTCCACGAGATCGACCACCAGCGTGCGGGTGGCGCCGGCCCCACGGCCGAGCTCGGTCAGCGGGCCGTCGAAGACCGCGGTGCCGCGGTCGATGACGATCACGCGGCGGCAGAGGGCCTCGATGTCCTGCAGGTCGTGGGTGGTGAGCACGAGGGTGGTCCCGCGAGTGGCGTTGAGCGTGCGGAGGAACTCGCGGAGCCGGCCCTTGCTCACGACGTCGAGCCCGATGGTCGGCTCGTCGAGGAAGAGGATCTCGGGCTCGTGCAGGAGGGCGGCCACGATGTCCCCGCGCATCCGCTGGCCCAGGCTGAGCTGACGGACCGGGGTGTCGAGCAGGTCGCCGAGGTCCAGGAGCTCGACGTACTCGTCGAGGTTGGCGCGGTGCCGTGACGGCGAGGTGCGGTAGATCTTCTGCAGGACCTCGAACGAGTCGCGCAACGGAAGGTCCCACCACAGGGTCGTGCGCTGGCCGAAGACCACCCCGATCCGGCGGGCGAGCTCGGTGCGCTGGCGGCTCGGGTCCAGGCCGGCGACCCGCACCCGGCCACTCGTCGGGACGAGGATGCCGGTGAGCATCTTGATCGTCGTCGACTTCCCGGCGCCGTTCGGACCGATGTACCCGACCATCTCTCCGGCCGCCACGGTGAAGTCGAGATCCCGGACGGCGCTCACTTCGGTCCGGGTACGCGTGAACCGACCGCTCTTGCGCCGGATCACGAACCGGCGCTCGAGTCCGGCGACCTCGATCAGCGCGGAGCCGTCTGGCGTTCGCTCCTCCAGGACCACGTCAGCTCCCCGTCGAGGTGTAGTGGCGGACGCCGGTTCGCCACACCAGCCAGGTGAGGGCGGCCATCAGCGCTGCGGCGACCGGCGAGGCGAACTGCAGCCAGGATGGGAGCCCGAACGGGTCACTGCGGTCGAGGATGTAGAGCGAGGGGTACCAGTTCACGAAGGCGATCGGGAACAGGAACGTCAGCGACAGCACGACCGCGCGCGGGAAGATCGTGAGGGGGTACTGCGTCAGGGTGTTGCCGCCGTAGGTGAACGCATTGGCGATCTCGCTCGAGTCGGCCGTCCAGAACTGGATGCACGCGAACGCGATGAAGACCGAGAAGAAGATGACGGATCCCGAGACCACCATCGCGATCGCGACCGCGACCTTCGCGGGCGTCCAGCTCACCCAGGTCGACGCGACGCCCAGGATGATCACCGCCTGCCCGACCCGTGCCAGCCGCCGCAGGGCGAACTCGTCCGCGCACACCTGCACGAGGACGGGGAGGGGCTTGAGCATCATCGTGTCGAGCCTGCCCATGCGGATCATCTGGCCGAGGCGCTCGACCCGGCCGACCACGAGGTCGGCCAGCCCCATGCCGAGCCCGGTCGCGCCGTAGAGGAACGCGATCTCCCGGATGCCGAAGCCACCGAGGCTGTCGACCGTGTGGAACATGATCCAGATGCCGACGAAGTCCAGGGCGCCGACGACGAAGCCGCTCACCGCCATCATCCAGAACGACGCCGGGTAGGCCAACGCAGCCCGGGTCCACATGCCGGCGATGTCGCGGAACCCCCTGACACCGATGAGCAGGTCAGCCACCTTGCACCACCACCTTGCGGGTCGCGAGGCGGAGCACCCCTGCACAGCAGGCGAACAGCGTCACGGCCCAGAAGGCCTGCAGGGCCAGGCCCCCCAGGACGTCCCAGCCTGCGCGCTTGCCGAGCCAGATGTCGGCGGGGATCTGCAGGAAGGCCGCCCAAGGCAGAGCCATCACGACGTCCCGGGTCCACCCGGGGAACAGCACGAGTGGCACCGTCATGCCGCTGAAGAAGACCGCCAGGGTCGCGGCGATGGTGTTCGGGCCGGTGGCGTCGAGCAGCCAGAAGGCCGTGCTGGCGAACAGGAACCGCAGCGCGAAGCTCACGAGCACCGCGAGAGGCAGGCTCAGCACGAAGCCCACCCAGGCGAGCGCTGTCTGCGGCACGACGATGCCGAACAGCGCCGCCCCGACGAGGGTGGGGGCCAGACCGCGTGTGACCAGGTGGTAGGCCGCCCGGCCGAGGTCGGCCGCGGCGTACCACGGGATCAGCGGCACCGGTCGGTAGAGGTCGATGGCGACGTCGCCGGTGCGGATCCGCTCGGCGAGGTCGGCGGTGGTACCGCCGCCCCACATCATGACCGTCATGATGAGGGCCTGGCCTAACCAGACGTAGGTGACCGCATCGGTGGCGTCGTACCCGCCGGCGTCGGGCCGCTCGTCCCAGACCGCCAGGTAGACGTAGCAGATGATCACGCCGAAGACGCAGTTGGTGAAGATCCCCGCGAGGGTCGCGGCCGTGTAGGTGGAGTAGCGGCGGAAAGCGCGCGACGCCACCGAGAGGTAGAGACCGGACACTGGTGACGTGCTCCGACGGGACGCTGCGTCCCTCAACTCAATGCTGGTAGGTGCCGTGGAGGATGGCGCGGCCGAGCGCCTTGAACGCCAGGTTGAAGGAGACCACCGCGGCGGAGGCGTCGGAGTCGACGCCCAGCGACTCCTCGCCCACGGCGTGCACCACGAAGTAGTAGCGGTGGACCTGGTCGCCCTGAGGAGGGGCCGCGCCCATGAAGGCCTTGGCTCCACCGTCGTTGCGGCCCATGAAGGCCTGCCCCGGCAGCGTGGCGCCCTCGGCGCCGGCGCCTGCGTCGAGGGAGGTGACGTCAGCCGGGAGGTCCACGAGCACCCAGTGCCAGAACCCGCTCGGGGTGGGGGCGTCAGGGTCGAAGCAGGTGACCACGAAGCTCTTGGTGCCCTCGGGCGCCCCCCTCCACGAGAGTTGGGGGGAGGTGTTGCCCAGCGCCGCGACCTGGTCGTCCTTGAGCGGGCCCCCCTCGCTCACGTCGTCGCTCGAGAGGGTGAACGACGGGAGAGCGGGCAGCAGGTCGTAGGGATCGGGGTGGACCGGGCGGTCGAGGGACATCCGGGGCTCCTGCGTCTCGGTGGGCGGCGCTGTCAGGGTCAACCTAGTCCGGTGGATGAGCACACGGCAGTGCAGGCCTCGAGGGCATCGGCCACGATGGGCCGGTGGACCCGCACCCGCCGTATCCCTCAGGCCTGAGACTGGCCGGGAGGCGCGTCGTGATGGTCGGCGCCGGGCACGTCGCCCAGCGACGCGTGCCGGCGCTGCTGGTCTCGGGCGCGGTGGTGACGGTCGTGGCGCCAGCGGCGACGCCTGCGATCGAGGCGCTCGCCGATGCGGGGGAGGTCGTGTGGGAGCGCCGGGAGTTCGAGGCCACCGACCTCGACGAGGCGTGGTACGTCGTCGCGGCGACGGACGACGCCGAGGCCAACGCTGCGGTGTCCGAGGCCGCCGAGGTCCGGCGGATCTTCTGCGTCCGCTCCGACGACGCCGCTCTCGCCTCGGCCTGGACGCCCGCCGTCGGCCGGCACGCGGGCGTGACCGTGGCCGTGCTCGGCAACCGGGACCCGCGGCGTTCGGCCGCCGTCCGGGACGAGATCCTCGTGGGCCTGCGCGAAGGTGTGATCGCCGCTCCGCATCACCGGGGCCGCTCCCCGGGTGTAGTCCTGGTGGGTGGCGGCCCGGGCGACCCCGAGCTGGTCACCGTCGCCGGCCGCAAGGCGCTCATGGAGGCCGACGTCGTGGTGGCGGACCGGCTGGCGCCGCGCGAGCTGCTCGGTGAGCTGCCGAGCACCACCGAGCTCGTCGACGTCGCCAAGATCCCACGCGGCCGGTTCACGGCCCAGGAGGCGATCAACGACCTGATCGTGGCCCGTGCCCTGGAGGGCAAGCGGGTGGTGCGCTTCAAGGGCGGCGACAGCTACGTCTTCGGCCGTGGGTTCGAGGAGGTCCTGGCCTGTCGCGAGGCGGGCGTGCCGGTCACCGTCGTGCCCGGACTCTCGACGCCGGTGGCGGTCCCGGGCCTCGCCGGGATCCCGGTCACCCATCGCGGGGTCGCGCACGACTTCACCGTCGTGTCGGGGCATCTGCCGCCGGGTCATCCGGGTTCGCTGGTCGACTGGGAGGCCCTCGCACGGCTGACCGGCACTCTGGTCCTGATGATGGCGGTCGAGAACGCCGCGGCGATCTGCACGGCGCTCCTCGACGCCGGGCGCGACCCGGGCACACCGGTCGCCGTGGTCTGCGACGGGAGCATGCCGACGGAGCGGACCGTGCTGTCGACGTTGGGCGGGCTGCCGGGTGACCTCGATGCGCACGCCGTACGGCCGCCCGCCATCATCGTCGTCGGCGAAGTGGTGCGGGTCGCCCACCCGTCCGCCTACGACTCGCCTGTCTCCGGACCCTGATGGCGACCTTCGTCGACGTCGCCGATCCCGACGACCCGCGGTTGGCCGACTACCGCGACCTTCGAGACGTCAGCCTGCGCAAGCACCTGGAGGCCGAGCACGGCCTCTTCATCGCCGAGGGCGAGAAGGTGGTGCGCCGTGCTGTGGAGGCCGGCTACCCGGTCCGCTCGTTCCTGATGGCACCGCGCTGGCTCGACGGGCTCGCGGACGTGCTGGCGACCACCGACGCGCCCTGCCACGTGGTCTCCGAGGCGCTGGCCGAGCAGGTCACGGGCTTCCACGTCCACCGCGGGGCCCTCGCGTCGCTCGCACGGGCCGCGCTGCCGACCGTGGAGCAGATCCTGAACGACGCCCTGGCTGCAGGAGGTCGCCGCCGAGTCGTCGTGCTCGAGGCGCTCGTCGACCATGGAAACGTCGGCAGCGTGTTCCGCAACGCCGCCGCTCTCGGGGTGCAGGCCGTGCTCGTGAGCCCGCAGTGCGCAGACCCGCTCTACCGACGCGCGATCAAGACCAGCATGGGCAATGTCTTCAACGTGCCGTGGACCCGGACGCCCCCGCTGCCCGCCACGCTGTCGTTGCTGCGAGCCCGCGGCTTCACGACCGTCGCCCTCACGCTCTCGGAGGATTCGATGCCCCTCGGCGAGTTGAGCGAGGCCGAGCACCCGGCCCTCGCCCTCGTCTTCGGGACCGAAGGGGCGGGCGTGGACCCGCGGACCGCTGCCGAGGCCGACCTGCGGGTGCGGATCCCCATGGAGCCAGGCGTGGACTCCCTCAACGTCGCCGCCGCCACCGCGATCACCTTCTACGCCACCCGCTAGCGGCCTCGTCGGTCGAGTTTCGGTGGTCGAGCCGCCCCGAGGGACGAGCCTTCTCGTTGGTCGAGCCGCCGCGAGGGACGGGCCTTCTCGTTGGTCGAGCCGCCGTGAGGGACGAGCGGCGTGTCGAGACCGGGGGAGTGGTGCGACCGCCGGTCAGGAGGGCTCGGTGCGAGGTGCGAGAGTGGCGATCTCGAAGATCCACTCCAGGCCGTCCTCCTCGTCCCACTGTTCGCCGTTGCGCTCGAGACCGAAGGACCCGGCGAGGTTGAGGGACGGCTCGTTGTCGGGCGAGATGCTCGCGCGCAGGACCTGCACCCCCGGGTCGGCGATCGCGCGGTCCAGCAGCACCTGGAGGGCCGCTCGGGCGTAGCCGCGGCGACGGTACGCCGGGTCGACCTCGTAGCCGACCTCCACCATGCCGTCGGCGTCGGGCGAGCCGTGGAAGCCGGCCTTGCCGACGGCCACCCCGAGGTCCTCGTCCCAGATGATCCCGGTGACCCACGGCTCGTCCTCCGGATGGTCGAGCAGCTGGTCGGCCCGGATCGCGAACGTCGAGCGGAAGTCGGGCGTCACGAAGGTGGGACCGAGCGGCACCGGCGACAGCCGGTTGGCCGCGTCGAGGTCCCCGGCCGCGATGGCTGCGTGGGCGGCCTGCGACACGTGGACGATGCGGACCCGCGGTGCCGGCATCAGGCCTCCGCAGGCCAGCCGGGTGGGAAGTCGTCGGCCGTCTTGGCCTGGATCTTCGTGAGCTTCTTGCGGGCCTTCGCCGAGATCCGGTCCGCGAAGACCGTTCCTCGGGTGTGGTCGGTCTCATGCTGCAGGCACCGAGCCAGCAGTCCGTCGCCCTCGAAGGTGACAGGCTCACCCGCCAGCCCCTGACCGGTCACCCGTGCGCGGTCAGGCCGTGCGCAATCGACGAAGGCGCCGGGGAAGGACAGGCAGCCCTCCTCTGATTCATCGAGCGTGCGGTCCTTGCCCTCCGGCAGGGTCAGCACCGGGTTGCAGACGATCCCCACCGTGCGCTCTCCGGAGGCATCGGGGCAGTCGAAGACGAACACGGCGAGGTCGACCCCGATCTGGCAGGCGGCCAGGCCGACCCCATCGGCGGCGTACATCGTCGCGACCATGTCGGC
>CAZIVD010000097.1:0-13959 GCA_964542635.1 uncultured Nocardioides sp.
GAGACAGCAGGTTAGAAGTTCCGATGAATTCTGACGATTCAAGCCGGAACATAAGCACCCTCGGGACTGATCTGTGGTGAAGAAGCTACTGCTCGCCGGGCTGCCCCTCCTGATCATCCTCGCCGGCATGCCGATCCTGGCCACCCTGATGGTGCTCATGAGCACCACCGCGGCCGCCGAGTGCCGCACCCAGGCCAGCCAAGGAACAGCACCCACCGAGCTCGGCGACCTCGGCAACATCGACGGGCCGATCGGCGGCCCGGTCCAGGGTCAGATCGGCGTCGCCTCGGCCAACATCCCCACCCGTTCCGGCCCGGACGGCTTCCGAGCCTCGATGCCCAAGGTCCTCTCGACCAACCCGGACTTCGTGACCCTCAGCGAGCAGAGCGCTCGCAGCCTAGCCTTCATCGAGTCAGCCGCCCCCGGCTACTCGGCCTACCGCGCGCCGGCGGAGAGCGGCGCCGACGCGATCGAGTCGATGGGCAACGTCGTGCTCTGGAAGAGCGACACATGGGCCCTGAGAAGCTCCGGGCGGGTCAAGCTTGCTGACGACGACAAGACCTTCTACAAGGGGCGCCCGGTCACCTGGGACCGGCATGCCACCTGGGCGCTGCTGGAACGCAAGAGCGACGGCGCCGTGGTGTCGATCATCGCGACCCACCACATGACCAACCCGCACAAGTACCCCCGCCAGCACGGCAACCCGCCGCTGACCCGGCCCCAGCAGTACGGCGCCGGCATGGACATCCTGCTGCAGCTGCGCAACTCGCTGGCCACCCACGGCCCGGTGCTCATCGGCGGCGACATGAACACCCACGCCTCCTACACCAACCTCCCGTGGGCGGCCGCGGCGAAGATGACGGCCGCCGGTTACGGCTGGCAGAACCACGCCGTCGACTTCATCTTCTTCCCCCAGCACCAAGGCGTGCGCCTCGAGCGCGGCTGGTCCGGGACCATGGTCTCCGACCACCACTGGATCGCCGCCCGGCTGGCCATGAACGGCGCCGGCCCCGAGGACGCGCCCACCACCGACACCGACACCGGCGACGGAGCCGTGCCCGCCGTGCACACCGCCACCGACGGGCCACCGACGGGCGAGGTGCTGTCCCAGCTGATGCGGCTGCGGTTCGCGTCCAACTACCCGACGCTGACCGCCGAGCAGGCCCACAACGCGATCACCATCGCCCAGGTCGCCCGCGACCTCGAGATCCCCCGGTACGGCCTGCAGATCGCGATCGCCACCGCGATCCAGGAGTCCAAGCTGGTCAACCTCAACGGCGGCGACCGCGACTCCGGCGGCCTGTTCCAGCAGCGCCCCTCGGCCGGCTGGGGGAGCCGCGCGGAGATCACCAACCCCGTCCTGGCCGCCCGCGCCTTCTTCGGCAAGGCCCAGCACACCGCGAACCCCGGCCTCCTCGACATCCCCGGCTGGTCGAAGATGCCGCTCACCCAGGCCGCACAGGCCGTCCAGATCTCGGGCTACCCCGACGCCTACGCCCAGTGGGAAGACGTCTCCGGCGACATCACCGACCTGCTCGGCCCAGATCTCCCAGTCCTGCCCGGCTCTGACACCGAGGGCTCCACCACCAACGTCGCCGACTGCCGGGAAGACACCGTCAACCCGGTCACCTTCGGCACCCTCAACCTGCTCGGTGCTGGCCACACCGACGGCAAGCCCGGCGGCGGCGGTGAGAAGTCCGGCTACGAGACTTGGGACAAGCGACTCCCGGGCGCGATGCGCACGATCGAGAACGCCGGCGTCACCATCGCCGGCCTTCAGGAGGTGCACGGCCCCCAGGCCACGGCACTGGCCGAGCGGTACGCGGCGAAGTGGGGCATGTACCCGGCCACCGGCAAGGCGCAGAACAGGGTTATCTGGGACCGCAACGAGTGGGAGCAGACCGACGCCCGCCTCGTCGACATCCCCTACTTCGGTGGCAAGGACGTCGGGATGCCCCTGGTCCAGCTGACCGGTGCCGCCGACAGCCCGAATGCCGGTCAGGTGATCTGGGTCTGGAGTATCCACAACCCGGCCAACACCAACGGGGACGCGGCCGCGCACCGCAAGGAGGCGTTGCGTCGTCAGCTGGCCACGATGTCCGACCTCGCCGGCACCGGAACCCCCGCGGTGATCCTGGGCGACTTCAACGATGGCAAGGACGGTCAGAGCGCCTCCCACTGCGCCCTGACTCCCGAGCTGAGCAACGCCTTCGGCGGGTCGGCGGAGCCGTGCAAGGTGCCCAAGAAGGACGCGTCGATCGACCACGTTTACGGCACGAACCTCACCTGGGCCAACGCCCGTGTCGACAAGAGCACCCAGACCAGCAAGATCGCCGACCACCCGCTGGTGGTCGCCACTACCGCCGGCATCAGCGCCGGCTGCGCCGTTGCCACGGAGACCAACTACCACCTCGGCCCGGTCAAGCCGCAGCTGACCCAGCTGGTCAACGTCCTCGGCCCGATGTTCGACATCAAGACCGTCGGCGGCTACCGCGAGGCCGCCACCGACCCCAACGGACACCCCGCAGGGCTGGCCGCTGACTTCATGGTCCCGCTGAACTCCGCAGGCCGAGCCCAGGGCGACCGGCTCGCGGCCTACGCCAAGGCCCGCGCCAGTGAGCTCGGGATCGACTACATCATCTGGTACGAGCGGATCTGGTCCGTCGCCCGCGCATCCGAGGGCTGGCGGCCCATGGAGGACCGAGGCAGCGCGACCGAGAACCACCTCGACCACGTCCACATCAACGTCAAGCCCGCCGCCTCCGTGCAGCCCGTGGGCCTCGACGGAGCGGCCTGCGCCGAGGTCGTCTATCCGGTGCCGTCACAGTACGTCGGGACCGACAACCACAACTGGCACGAGACCGGCCCCTACTGGTCCAACTGGCACACCGGGACCGACTTCTCCGCCCCCTGCGGGACCACCGTCTACGCCGCCCACGCCGGCACCATCGAGATCGACACCACCCAGGGCTGGGCCGGCCCGCAGCTGGTCAAGGTCACCACCGGCGCCGGGTTACTGACCACCTGGTACGCCCACATGCAGACCGTCACCGTCAGCCGCGGCCAGACCGTCGCCGCCGGCGAACCGATCGGCCAGGTCGGCAAGGAGGGCAACGTGTCCGGTTGCCACCTGCACTTCGAGGTCCACCTGAAGAACGGCTCGATCTACGGCTCCGACAACGTCGACCCGTCGACGTGGCTCGCCGAGAACGCCTCCCGGCCGACACAGGCTGCGTGATCGCACCCGACCCTCCCCGGGACATAGGAGACCAGCCAGACACACAGAAGGAGGCGGACAGCCCGTGCAGCGTGAGCGACGACGAGACCCCTACCCCTGGACCTGGGAGATCCCGACAGCGGTGATCCTCGCGACGCTGTTCGTGATCGTCATCGGCATTCAGCTCGGCCGATCGGTCGCCAACCTCCTCGCTGGCGCCGGTTGGACCTGGCCCGACGCCAATGCCGGCACCTTCCCCTCCCCGATCGGAACCGCGTTCTGGACCAGCCTGCCCGGTGTCCTCACCGGCCACGCGGATGCAGGCCTGCCCAGCCCGACCCCCGACGGCCTCGCCGGCCGCGTCCTGGTGTGGACGAGCCTCGCCCTCACCGAGATCGCCCTGCTGACGGCCACCATCTGGGTCGGCGTCTACGCCTACCAGCGCTGGGGTCCCGGTCGGATGCGCGGCATGGCCACCTCCGCCGACGCCGAGAAGCTCCTGGGCGTCACCCGGCTCCGCAAGGTCGCCGGCATCGTCCGACCCGACCTCTACGGCAAGCACGCGGCCGCCGAGCCGGTGCACCGTGCCGCCGGCGACGCCACCGACCGCCCCGGGCCCGCGCTCGGCCAGGGGCTTAGCCCCTGGCTGCTCGACCGCCGGCTCACGAAGGAGGAGCGATGAAGCTGAGGTTCGACCCCTGGGACGTCGGTTGGCGCATCGGCAGCTCCCACGAGCCCCGCGGCGGTGACCTGTGGGTGCCGTGGGACCGCACCGCCGGCGTCATCGGCCCCCAAGGCTCTGGCAAGACCCTCGACCTGCTCACGCCGGCCCTTCTGAGCGCGCCCGGAGCCGCGCTGGTGACGCTGACGAAGGTGGAAGACCTCCTGCTCAGCCTGACCGAGCGGTCCCGCGAGGACCGACCCTGTGTCGTACTCGACCCGTTCGGCCTGGCCGAGGGCGTCGTCGACGAGCTGATCTGGGACCCGATCGCCGGCTGCGTGGACCCGAAGGTCGCCGAACGGCGCGCCAAGGCCTTCACCGCCGGCACCGTCAAAGGTGCGATCAACGGCGGTACCGGAGACGAGGCGGCCCGGTTCTACGCCGCCGAATCCGCGAAGGTCCTGCAGGGCTACTTCCACGCCGCGGCGCTGACGGGGAAGACCCTCGAGGACGTCTTGCAGTGGGTGGCCAACCCTGGCGCCGCCACCCAGCCGATGGAGATCCTGCGCCGACACCCGCACGCCGAGGCGTTCTGGCACGGACTCCTGCACGGGGCGCTCAACGGCGACGACCGCACCGCCGGCAACACCGTGACGACCGTCCAGCAGGCCGTGTCGCTGTTTTTCCAGGCTGACATCCGGCGCCGGTGCATCCCCAGCCCCGGACACCCGGCCACCGATCTGGCCGACGTCATCCGCCGCCGCGGCACGATCTACCTGCTGGGCCGCGAAGACCCCTACGCCTCGGCCAGCCCACTGATGACCGCAGTAGCCGAGCACGTGCTAGACACAGGCCTCCTGCTGGCCAACAACTCCCCATGGGGCGGCCGCCTGTGCCCGCCGCTGCTCTCGGTGCTCGACGAATTGCCCTCCACCGCGCCTCTTCCGACACTGCGCACCAGGATGGCCAACGAGCGAGCGCAGGGGCTCTCCTTCATCTGGGCAGCCCAGACACGACCGCAGCTGACGAGCATTTTCGGCGAACACGAGGCCCGCGCCCTGCTCGGACTCACCAACGCACTGGTCATGTTCGGTGGTTCGAAGGATGTCTCGTTCAACCAGGAGATCTCCGACCTGCTCGGTACCGTCCGCATCGGCCGCGTCTCCCACTCCAGCGGCGGGTTCAACGGAGGCGGCCGCAGCTTCTCCGGCGACGACATCCCCATCATGAGGCCAGAGGAGGTCCGCCAGCTTCCCGAGCGGCAGGCCCTGGTGATCGCCGAGAACGGCAAGCCGATCATCGCCAAGCTGACCCGATGCGTGGAGGGCAGGGCCGGCGAACGTCTGTTGGCCGACCAGCGCGCCCTGCGTGCGCGGCTGACCAACGACCGGCGCATGGTCATCACCCCTGAGGCCCGAGCCACCGCCGCCCTGGTCGAGGCCCGCCGACTCGGGTTCGTCGACGACGACGGGAGCGAGCTGTGACCATCGACCCGCAGACCCGCCGGTCAAACCCGACTCCGATGGTCTACCCGTTCCCAGTCCCCGGGGATCAGGTGCGCCTGGCCTACCGCGAGCTCCACATCGCCGTCAACGGCACCGAGGATGAGCAGAAGGCTCTGGGCAACCACACCCTGCTGCCCCGCCCCTGGGAACCGGCCACCTGCCTGCCCCCCGCGCTGCGGCACGAACTGTGGCAGTGGCTCGAGGAGGTCGTGATCTGGCTCAACCACGACTACACGTGGGACATGTCCGGCCTCGTCCCGAGCTGCTGGCCACTGCACCCGCACCTAGTCCACGAGATCGCCGTGCTGGCCGATCAGCGTCGGAGGGCCGGTCTGGCCAAGACCAGCGACGCGCTCGAGGAGTGGCACCGCTACTGCCTGCCCGCGTTCGCCGACCGGATGCGCAACCGGCTGCGCGCTCACTGCGACGACGAGCACACGCGCTGGCCGGGCAGGCCGCGCCACAACGAACACATCGCCGAGACCAACGCCCAGCGACGTGAGGACGCCTTCGCGCTCGACGTCAACGCGCTGCCCGTCAGCCGACGCCCGCGCGACCAGCAGGATCCGCCCGGGCAGCCGCGCTTTGGCCTGGTCGACCTCGACACCGGTGAGATTCGCGACGACAAGTTCGACCCAGGCGCCGAGCCGCGGACCCGGACACAGAAGGGTCCACGTGTCTGACTCACACAAGAGCATCGGCGGCGGAACGACGCTCCGTCATCGCGCGGACAGTGCCTCTCGTCGATTGACGCGAACTCGGTGTTGAGCTCGCGCTAGTCGACTTGGGGTCGGTTGTGCGGGCTGCGGTCGTGCGGATCGTCGACGACGACCCCACGGATTCGCTCGCCGAACACCATGGTGTTGACGTGGCGGTTTTCCAGAACAGCAGGGCTTCCGGGCCGGAGTTGGCGCGTAGCGGCATGGTGAGTGGGAATCGCAACGCAAAAGGCCGGGTTGGCCGTAGCGTGCCGGGGCGGGGCCCCTCGACAAGCAGCCCCGGATGAGCCGGAATCGATCGACCCTCATGGGGTTCGTGGTTGGCGAAGTGTTTGACCGCTGCACGATGGAAGAGCAGGGCCAACGTGTGCGCCATCGCCGCGGCCTCGACTAGCGTCGGCGCGGGCAGCATCGCAATCTGGGTTGTCTCGAGACCGTGCTTGCGGGAGGCACGAGACAGGAACTCCGTCGTGATCCCGTCGAACAGGTTCACAGCCTGGTCTCCGGTCAGAGAGCTCAACGGCACACTCCCGTCCGAGTTTGGCGGGGTCAGCGTGATGGTGGACAGAACGTCGTCTTGGGGACGCAGGCCCATCCCATGCTTGAACTTGTTGTGTGCGGCATCTAGGTCGGGGTCCTTTTGGACGAAGAGCCTGATGGCGTAGTTGATCCAGCCGATGTGTACGTCGAGAGCCCGATCGATTAGTTCGGTACTTGAACCCTCTTCAGGCTCCGACCCGCGTCCCGGCCCAGAGTTCGCCACATGACGTGTCTCGAGATCGATGCGGAGCGTGTTCTCGGGTGACACAAGGGCCGCGCGCAAGACCTCGACACCGCCGTCCTCCTGAGCGTCGAGAGCGCTGCGATTCTCCTTGATGACGTCGATAGTCCTGGTCGGCGTGTCGACGAGTTCGACCCAGTGGCTGCGCCCGTCCTGGTGGTGCAGAGCGACGTGGATTAGGCGGAGCAAGGTTTCGGCTACCTGGTGCCGAAGCGCGAAAGCGTCGACGGCGATCTGGAGCTTGACCGTTCGATCGTCGCAATGGGTGTAGTGCACCGACGACGGACCCAACAGCCGTGCGAACTCCTCTGCGGCTGAGCCTTCGAACGCAGGACGGTCGTCGCTCAGAAGCGCCAGGATGCATGACCGGATGTAGGCAAACGGGTCGCTTGTGAAGAACTGGTCATCCAGTTCCTTGGCTGTCGCGTCGCTCAGCGAGGGGCTCGGTGGCGGATACACAACGCCCAGTCAAGCCGATGCGGCCGACTTCAGAAGGCCCACGACCTCAGCAGGCTTCAGTGGCAGGAGCCGCTCCTTGTCCGCGGATACGGGATGTTCGGCGGGCGGCGGAACGCCGCGAGACCTCCCCGCGGCCCCGTTGAGTTCAGGCGGTGATGTGCGCTGCTGCGAGGAAGCCGGCGCCGAGGACGATGGCTAGGACGCATACCCGGAGGACGGTCACCAGGGTGGCGACGGTTTCGGCGCCGTCGTTGCGGGTGCTTGCGTACCCATTGGCGACTGTGCGCCTGAGTTCGCCGGACTCATAGTGGGGTAGCGCGGTGAGGCTGACGGTTCCGACGGTGGACTTCGCGGAGATGATGCCGCCGGCTGCCAGGCCGGCCATGGTCGTGAAGAGCCCGGCTGCGATGTACAGCAGGCTCTCGACGACACAGAGCCCGGCCTTGCCGCCGTAGGAGGCAACGATGGCGCCGGCAACGACGATGGCGGTCGTCAGCATCACCTGAGCGCGGGCTCTAATGTCGCGCTTCTCCGTTTGCTGGTGCTGGACGTCGAGGCGCGCCTCGTCGATGTAGAGCTGACACTCCTCGTCGGTCCAGTTCGCGGGTGGGAGCTTCGGCGCATCGGGGCTCGCGTGCGGGTGACGGGGAGGGTTCGATCCAGGAACAAAGACGATGAAGGCGTACCCGAAGAACAGCTTCGCTTCTTCGAATGCTGCCCGGACCGCCGTCCTGGCCCGCTCTCTGCGGCTGGTCACGGGCGTCCTTCGATGTGCCGGGCGATGGCAACTGTGACTGGGGTCGCAACCGCCTCGGGGAGGAATAACCACTGACCTGCCGGGTTCAGATCGATGAACCACCAGTCGCCGTCCTCGTCCTGGATCCAGTCCTGGGCCGAGTAGCCGACACCGACCGCCCGGCTGGCGACCAGGGCGAGTTCGCGGACGTTCTCGGGGACCGGTGTGGTCGTGAAGCCATGGTGTCCGGCGGGAGAGAGCCTCCAATCCAGCGGCAACTCGTCAGCGAGCAGAGTCGCCGACCATGCCTGTTGGCC
The DNA here is from genome assembly GCA_964542635.1 of uncultured Nocardioides sp. GTDB lineage: Bacteria > Actinomycetota > Actinomycetes > Propionibacteriales > Nocardioidaceae > Nocardioides. The sequence continues at coordinate 8,396 of CAZIVD010000097.1, forward strand.
CACCGTGACGATGCGAGCGTGAATTGTGGCGTTCACCTGGCGCTGAAGGATGAACGGCACCCGGGTGATGATCTCGGGTTCGGACAGGTCGGCAACCGTGGTGGGGACGATCCATCCGTTGCCGTCGCCGTCGATGAACGACCCCGGGCCGAGCGGCTTGGTTACCCAGTTCCCGTCACGGGGGATCGCATCAGGGTCTGTCGTCACGATCCACGACGGCACCGGCACTCCGGCTGCTGCTGCGCGCCGGTACTGGTACGGCTTGTTCTCCGCTCCGCCGAGCCGGTCCAGAGGTGTGAGCCACGAGAAGCGTTCGTCGCGCGCGAGGGCGGCGAGCGCAGACATCGCGGCAGCGCGTGATGCCCCTTCGGCTCCCGGAGCGCTCATCGCCTCGGCCCATCCAGCGGGAGCAAGGCGGCGCAACCAGCCTGGTCCCGGTGCGACGTTGACACCAGCGACTTCCACCGAGTCGCTGCTGATGGTGACCGGTGAGCGGAGGAATGTTGCCGCGTCCATGATGACCGGGTCTTCACCGAGCTCGCCCAGGACCGCGGCGACATGAGCATCTGCTCGGTCGCCGACGATGACGGCCGCGTTCAGCGCACCACTCCGGCGTCGAGCATCAACCCGGCGCGGTCGTTGTCGACGGTCTCGATCTGGGCGGTCTCGATCGTCCCGGGGAACGGTTTTGGATCTGACGCGTCAACCTGGGTGGGCACGCAGTTGCTGGAGTACAGCGACTGGCTTGAAGGACGCTTGGCCGGCACTTCAACGCACCACTCCGGCGTCGAGCATCAGCCCGGCACGGTCGTTGTCGACGGTCTCCACGGACGCTGTCAAGCCGGTCCCGGGGTCTGGGCGAGTGTCGGGATCACCGCCGTTGCTCGGCACCGCAGCGTCGTACAGGGTGGATTCGTTCATTAGTCGGTTCCTCCTGTCGTGGTCGGTCGGTCTGTTGGTTTGAGTCTGGACGACCACCGCGGTCTGGTTCGGCAGCACACGCTTCCGGTCGCCCGGACCATGGTCAGCTGGGAGCCTTGTCGACGGCAGCCTCGGGTAACCAGATGTGCTCGAGCTGCTTGGTGAGCTTCTGGGTGTAGTCCTGGACCTGTACGAGATACCAGTTCTGGAACGCGGTGGGGAACAGAAGCGCGACCGCGAGGACGGCGGTCCCCAGCCGCCGCTTCCAACGGCGCGGGAGAAGCTCCGCGTAGTCGGCAGCTTCGAATGCGTTCATGGGTTCACGATGGCAGAAGCCTCCGACATTTAGATTGGCTCTGCACTCCGCGGGCGGCCGAACCTCCGACCGGAACGCCCTTGGTGATTCCTGAAGTGTGAGCGGTCGTCCGCGGGGTCGATCTCGGGTCAGGCGGTGTCCCTGTTCGGGAACTCGGAGCCGTGTCGTGTCACGGACTCCTACTTACAGAATGTCTGGGCCGTGCCGTCGTGCCTACCGGCGGGGGCTGCGGCGTACTGGGTTCGAAGAGCCGTGCTCTTGTCCAGTACCCGCGTCGCGCCGGAGCCTCGGGGCGTCACGGTCGGTGGATTCGGCGTCGTGTTCGCCGAGTCCAACCTGCAGAACCAGCCGGTAGCGCAGTTCGCGGGCGGGGGTGTCGCCCAGGGGTGCTGCTGCGACCAGGGCGCGGGTAGCGGCGCCGATGTCGTGGCCTTGCTCGTGGGCCTGTTGCAGCATCGCCGCGGTGGCGGGCCAGTCGCCCTGCTCCACCAGTCGCGGGTCGACCTCGCGGGCCAGCGGGGCCCAGCGTTCCGCCGGCGACTTCGCGGCCGCGGCCTCGAGGCGGGCGCGGATCTCGTTGCTGCTGTTCAGCTCGGCCTGGGCGGCCTTACGGGGATCGGCGTCCCACGCCTTGATGGCGTCGCGCAGGTCCCGCCGCGACCGCAGTTGGGAGAGCTGCAGTCGGGCGCGCACCTGGTCGGTGCCCGGCGCCCAGGCGCGGCTGGGCCGGGCGGCGAGGACCCGCATCGCGGCCACGCGGGCCTGCTCGGGCGCAAGGTCGTCGAGCCGCTCGGAGAGCAGCTGGTCACCCAGCGTCTGGCCGCTGGCCAGTGCCGCGGTGAGTGCCGCGGGGCCGCGGTGGGCGAGCAAGTCGGCCGGGTCCAGGCCCTCGGGGAAGCGGGCGTAGCCGGGGTCGAGACCGTGCGGGGTGAGCATCCAGAAGTCGCGCTCGGCCGCGACCTGGCCGGCGAGGTCAGCGTCCGTGGCCACGATCGGGTCGCGGCCGATTCCGCCGAGCTGGGAGGCCTGCTCGTCGGTCAGTGACGTGCCGAGCGGGGCCACGCCGAGGTAGCGGCCGGCGCTGGCCAGCGTGACCGAGATCGCGTCCATGGGGCCCTCGACGATGACCGGGACGGCGCCCTCGGCGAGGAGTTCGTCGACGACGCCGTACAGCTGAGCGCCCTTGTGGAACAGCGGGGTGTCGGCGGTGTTCAGGTACTTCGGGCCGCCCTTGTCGGCGTCGGTGAGGTCTGGTCGGCGTCGGCCGACGAACCCGAGCACCTCACCGTTGTGGACTACCGGGAACATCACTCGGTCCCGGAACCGGTCGATCAGTCGGCCGGTGCTGGCGGTGGTGGCGACCCCGGTGGCCAACATCTCGGCCTCGCTGACGCCACGCTGGCGCAGGTGGTCGACCAGGTTGGTCCACCCGGCCGGCGCCTGTCCGGGACGGAAGTGCTCGTGCCCGGCGATGTCGATCCCGAACCGGCCGGTGAGGTGGTCGCGACCCCATGAGTCGGTGAACCGGGACTCGAAGAAGGCCTGCGTGATCTCGTTGATCTCGATCATGCGTTCGCGCGTGACGGGGAAGGAGTACCACTCATCGGCCCGCTGGTACATGAGGCGGATGTCGGCGTCGGTCGGCTCGAGCGGGGTGCCGCCGAGGTCGCGGATGTACGCGGCCAGCGTCAGGTCGCCCTCGACGAACTGCTGCTCGTCGACGTTGTCGGCCGCCGACGGGGCGACGTCGACCTGGTCGATCGCCTCGTCCGGCTCGGGCTGGTCGACCAGGTGGTTGCCGTCGGCCGCTAGGTCGTGCGGGAGCGGCCATTCGATGTCGTCGGGGTGGTCGACCAACGTGGCCGGGTCGGGCTCGACGCCGTCCCACATGTCCACCGGCGGCTCGTCGAAGTGGTAGTCGTGCTCGTGCTCGTCGGGGATCGGTTCGAGCGCGATGGAGGTTCGCCACACCAGCGCCTGGCACTCGTCGACGTCGTCGGAGGGCAGGGCGGACCCGGACGACAGCAGGGCTTCGAGCTGCCAGCCGCGCTGCAGTCCGTGGTCGACGTTGGAGACCAGCGCGGGCCACCAGGCGCTCGCCTGGATGCGGGCGGCCCGCTCCTCGCTGAGCAGTTCGGGCAAGTGTGCTGCCCAGCTGGTGGTGACCCCCTCGCCGTGAGAGCCGTCCCCGACCTGGACGGCCACGGCGGGCGAGAGGTGGCGTGCCATGCGCCACCACAGCGCCGCCGCGGCGTGCTCATCAGGAAGAGGTCCGGCCCCAGTGTCAGCCGACGTGGCGGTGCGGAGCAGCTGGTGGGCCTCAACGCCGGTGCGTGACATGGCCGCGAGCCGTTCGGCAAGGAGCGGGGTGAACTCGTCGCCGCGGACCTGCGGGGCCAGCGAGTAGAGCAGTTGGCGCCATTCCGTGAGCGCTGGGGTGTGGTCGCCGGTGATGCGCCGGTTGAGCCGTCGCTGGTAGGTGGAGGAGGCTTTCTGTAGCTGCGGCGCGCCGGTCGCGCGACGGTCGTCGACGGGGACCTGCATGGCCGCTCGCCAGACCTCGACGTCGGCCACCGTGTCGGTGTCGGGTCGGATCCCGTTCTGCGCCCAGGTCGGCAGCGACGTCTGTGCCGCGGCCCGGCGGCGGACCTCGTCGGCGAGCTGGTCGACCAGGTGCGCGCGCTGGTCGAGGTAGGCACCCCAGTGCGGGTCGTCGGCCAGTCGCTCCGGTACGCCGGGCATCCAGGGCAGTGGGCCGGTGCCGGCGTTGCGCATGCCGGAGGCGTCCAGCCGCCAGTCGAGCACCGCGGCGCGGTCGTCGGCCGAGACCAGTTCTCGGTCGCTCGCGGCCGCGCGCAGCGCCCCCACGGGGTTCTCACCTGCGGCGCCAAGCAGCAGCAGATGGGCGCGCAGCGTGGGCCAGGCAGCCTCATCGGCCAGGCCGGGAAGCAGCTGGTCGACGGTGCTGTCCAGTGCCTCGACGACATCGGGACCGACGACGTTCTCGGCCGCGACGTAGAGGCTGTCGAGGTAGCGCTGGGCTGCGTCACCGAGCCGGGTGGCGGGGTCGGCCTGCTCGCGCATGAGGCTGGTCGCGGACCGCTGTGCGTCGTCGCGGGCCAGCATCGACTCGAGGATGTCGGTCGGGGTCAGCGGACGGACCAGGGTCGGGTGGATCACCGAGTGCGGGTCGCCGTCCCCGACGACCTCGAGGTAGACGTGGTTGCCGCTCTTGCCTCGGGTGAGCATCGTGTAGAGCTGCTGACGCGACTCGTTGCCGGTGGCCAGCCCGTGCATGGTGTCGGCGGTGACGCCCTGGGCAGTGTGCACGGTGCAGGCGTAGCCGAGCTCGGTGGAGGCCTCGACGTACTCCCGGGGCAGGCGGATGGTACGGCCGTGCTGGGTGTGCTGCACGGTCAGGTCGCCGCCCTTGTGCAGGTCCAGGACGGTCCACCGGTCGCCGTTCTTGACCCAGTCGGTGGCCGAGATGCGCAGCTTGCGGTCGTTCGTGCGGGTGATGATCAGGTCGCCAAGGCTGGCCTCGTTGCCGTCGGCCAGGCGCCGGGCCGGGCCGACGCTCGCCCCGCCGACAGAAGGGTCGGCCCCCTCGAGTCGGTGGGTCCGGGCCTGCTGGTTGAGCTCGCTGACCAACTCGCGGGTCGGGGCGAGCATGATCGCGTCCAGCCCCGCTGCGCGGTCGGCCTGCCAGGCCGCGAACAGGTCCTCGGTCATGGTGGCCAGATCGCCTACGTGTACCCGGTCGCGGTCGAGGTAGAAGCCCAGGGCCTCGCCCTTGCCCTCGCGCAGTGCCAGCGACGCGGCGCCTTCGGCCGGGTCGGTGAACCGGACGAGCTCGGTCAGCTGCAGCGCGCCGTGGGTGGCGCGGATGTCGCGCAGCACGCCGCCGGCGCCGATCGCGGCGAGCTGTTGGTCGTCGCCGACCAGGCGGACGCTGCCGCCGCGCTCGAGGACGTGCTGCACGGCGATGTCGAGGGAGAGCGTGTCGGCCATGCCGGCCTCGTCGATCACCACGAGCGTCTGGGGGCCGATGCCGGCGACCCAGCCCGGGACGTCGCCGGTGATCAGGGAGTGGGTGAGCTTGGCGAGGGTGTCTGTCTGGGTGTCGATCTGAGAGCCCATCGAGACCCTCAGTGCGTCCGCGGCCGCGGCCGAGGGGGCGAGGCCGATCACGCTGCCGCCGCCGTCGGTCCAGGCCTGGGCGAGCGCCCGCATCGCCGTGGTCTTGCCCGAGCCGGCGGGCGCAATCGCCAACTGCAGCCGGGCGCCGGAGGTGGCCATCTCCTTGACCAAGGTGGCCTGGCCGGCG
>CAZIVD010000098.1:0-13481 GCA_964542635.1 uncultured Nocardioides sp.
CGGTGGCTGGTCCTGGTCCGCGGCCTGGTCGGCAGCATGAAGATCGACGACGAGCGCAGGGTGCCTTTCGGCCCCGACGAGTCCGACGTCGTGCGCAACGCGTTGGCGATCCTCACCGGCTACGCCGCCGGCAACAGTGTCCTGACCGAGACCACCATCCCGCGGCTGTGGGACCTGCTGCGCAACCCCACCGAGGAGCTCGTCCGGGCCTGCGAGTACGCGAACACCCGCCAGTTCCTCGACGAGACCCGGCTCCTGCGCAACGCGCTCGGCGAGCTGGTCACCGGCACGCTGGCCGGCCTCTTCGACGACTTCACCAACATCGAGGTCGACTGGCGCGCCCCGATCCAGTCGTTCAGCCTCTCCCGGCTCGACGGCCTGGGCGATGAGGCCGTAGGCATCGCGCTGCTGTGCATGAACTCCTGGGGCCGCGGCCTGCGGGAGATCGCCGAGCCCGGCGACCTGCGCATCGTGGTTCGCGACGAGGTCTGGAAGCAGATGCGCCTGGGAACCGCCGCGGTGGCCAGCTTCGACGCCGACCTGCGGCTCTCGCGCGGCATGGCCGGCAAGGGCGGCGACATCCAGTTCGCCAACCTCCACAAGCCCTCCGACCTGCTCTCGGTCGGCGACGCCGACTCCCAGGCCGCGATGATCGCCAAGGACCTCCTCGAGCTGGCCGACATCAAGATCCTCGGCGCCCAGAAGCCCCGCGTCGCCCGCGAGCTCGACTCCATGCTCGGCCTCGGCCCGATCGCCCAGGACCTCGTCTCCGGGTGGGCGATGCAGGACAAGGGCCGCGCGCTGTGGTGCATCGGCGACGCCACCTACAAGGTCCAGACGGTGCTCCACCCGCTGGAGAAGAAGCTCTACTACACCAACGAGGCCATCGAGGCCGCCGCCTGAGTGCGCGCGACCTCCGGACTGACCTGTCATGAAGAAGCCTTTGCTCGCCGGACTGCCCGTCCTGATCATCTTCATGGGGCTCCCGCTCCTCATCAGTCTGGTGGTGGTGATGACCACCACCGCGGCCGCCGAGTGCCGCACTCAGAGCAGCCAAGGCACCGGGCCCACCGAGCTCGGTGACCTTGGAGCCATCGACGGCCCGGTGGGAGGCCCGGTCAAGGGCAAGATCACCATGGCGCAGGCCAACATCCCGCGCCGCTCCGGCCTCGACGGGTTCCGGGCATCCATGCCCAAGGTCCTGTCCAAGAACCCCGAGTTCGTCACCCTCAACGAGGCCAGCGGCTGGAGCCTGGCGCAGATCGAAGCCGCCGCCCCCGGCTACTCCGCCTTCCGAGTGTCGGCCCCGGCCGGAACCGGCGCCGGCGCCGAGCAGGCCATGGGCAACGTCGTGCTCTGGAAGAGCTCAACCTGGACGAAGGTCAACGGCGGCCGAGTCCAGCTCGTCGACGACGACAAGACTTTCTACGACGGACGGCCGGTCACCTGGGATCGCTTCGCGACGTGGGTGATGCTGCGCCGCGCCGACGGCGCCGTGGTCTCGGTGGTCTCCACCCACCACATGACCAACCCCCACCGCTGGCCCAAGCAGCACGGCAACCCGCCGCTGACGAGGCCCCAGCAGTACGGCGCCGGCATGGACATCCTGCTGCAGCTGCGCAACTCGCTCGCCGCCCACGGCCCGGTCCTGATCGGTGGCGACATGAACACCCAGGCCTCCTACACCGACATCCCCTGGACGGCGGCCGCGAAGATGAAGGCCGCCGGCTACGGCTGGCACAACCACGGCGTCGACTTCATCTTCTTCCCCCACCACCAGGGCGCCCGCCTCGAGCAGGGCTGGGACGGCACCATGGTGTCGGACCACCACTGGCTCTCGGCCCGGATCGCGATGAACGGCGCCGGCCCGGAGAGCGCGCCGGAGACCGCCACCGCCAACGACGGTGTCGTGCCGGCGGCCTACACCCCGAAGACCGCCGCCGAGCCCCCGTCCGGCGACGTCCTCGCCCAGCTGATGCGCCTGCGGTTCGCGTCCAACTACCCGACCATGACCGCCGAGCAGGCCCGCAACGCGATCACCATCGCCCAGGTCGCCCGCGACCTCAAGATCTCCCGCTACGGACTGCAGATCGCGATCGCCACCGCGATCCAGGAGTCCAAGCTGGTCAACCTCACCGGCGGCGACCGGGACTCCGGCGGCCTGTTCCAGCAGCGTCCCTCCACCGGCTGGGGGAGCCGGGCCGAGATCACCAACCCCGTCCTCGCCGCCCGCGCCTTCTTCGGCCAGGCCCAGCACACCGGCAACCCCGGCCTGCTCGACATCCCGGGCTGGCAGAACATGGCGCTCACCCAGGCCGCGCAGGCCGTCCAGCGCTCGGGCTACCCCGACGCCTACGCACAGTGGGAAGACGTCGCCGGCGACATCACCGACCTGCTCGGCGGCGACCTGCCCGACCTCCCCGACGAGGGCGGCACCACCAACGTCTCCACCTGCCAGAACGACACCGTCAACCCTGTCACCGTCGGGACCCTCAACCTCCTCGGTGCTGGCCACACCGACACCGCGGGGGAGCGGCCCGCCTACGACACCTGGGACAAGCGCCTCCCCGGCGCCATGCGCACGATCGAGAACGCCGGCGTCTCCATCGCCGGACTCCAGGAGGTCCACCCGCCCCAGGCCAAGGCCCTCGCTGACCGCTACGCCGCCCAGTGGGGCATGTACCCGGCCAGCGGCAAGGCGCAGAACCGGGTGATCTGGGACCGCAACGAGTGGGAGCAGACCGACGCCCGTCTGGTCGACATCCCCTACTTCGGCGGCAAGGACGTCGGCATGCCGCTGGTCCAGCTGACCGGCACGGCCGGCGGCCCCAGCGCCGGTCAGGTGATCTGGGTCTGGAGCATCCACAACCCGGCCAACACCCAGGGCAACGCCGCGGCGCACCGCAAGGAAGCACTGCGCCGCCAGGCGGCCACCATGACCGAGCTCGCCGGCACCGGCATCCCGGCGGTCATCATGGGCGACTTCAACGACGGCAAGGACGGCGCCGACTCCTCGCACTGCGCGCTGACCCCCGAGCTGAGCAACGCGTTCGGCGGCTCGGCCGAGCCCTGCAAGAAGCCCAAGAAGGATGCGCCGATCGACCACGTCTACGGCGCCAACCTCACCTGGGCCAGCGCCGTGGTCGACAACAGCACCAAGGCCAGCAAGATCGCCGACCACCCGCTCGTGACCGCCACGACCGCCGGCAGCAGCGCCGGGTGCGCCGTGGCCACCGACACCAACTACAACCTCGGTCCGGTCAAGCCGCAGCTGACCCAGCTGGTCAACATCCTCGGCCCCATGTTCGACATCAAGACCGTCGGCGGCTACCGCGCCAGCGCCACCGACCCCAACGGCCACCCCGCCGGTCTGGCGGCCGACTTCATGGTCCCGCTGACGCCCGCGGGCAAGGCCCAAGGAGACGCCCTCGCGGCGTACGCCCAGGCCCACGCCCGCCAGCTCGGCATCGACTACATCATCTGGTACCAGCGGATCTGGTCCGTCGCTCGAGCCGACGAAGGCTGGCGGCGGATGGAGGACCGGGGATCGGCCACCCAGAACCACATGGACCACCCGCACATCAACGTGCTGCCCGACGCCAAGATCTCCCCGGTCGGCCTCGAGGGCGCGTCCTGCAACGAGGTCGTCTACCCGGTGCCGGCGAAGTACGTCGGCACCGACAACCACAACTGGCACGAGACCGGCCCCTACTGGTCCAAGTGGCACACCGGCACCGACTTCTCCGCGCCCTGCGGCACCACCGTCTACGCCGCCCACGCCGGCACCATCGAGATCGACACCAGCCAAGGCTGGGCCGGCCCTCAGCTGGTCAAGGTCACCACCGGCGCCGGATCCCTGACCACCTGGTACGCCCACATGCAGAACATCAGCGTGAGCCGAGGCCAGACCGTCGCCGCCGGCGAGCCGATCGGGCAAGTCGGCAAGGAGGGCAACGTCTCCGGCTGCCACCTCCACTTCGAGGTCCACCTCAAGAACGGCTCGATCTACGGCCCCGACAACGTCGACCCCTCGACCTGGCTCGCAGAGAACGCATCGCGCCCGAGCCACGCCGTGTGATCGCACCGGAGCCCTGATCGCACATAGGTGACCAGCGAGGCCCAACCCGCGACCTAAGACCCACGACCGCCTGGAGGTGGCCAGACCGATGCAGCGCGAGCGACGACGAGACCCCTACCCCTGGACCTGGGAGGTTCCTCTGGCGGTGACGGTGGCGACCCTGTTCGTCCTCGTCATCGGCATCCAGCTCGGCCGATCCGTCGCCAACCTGATCGCCGGCGCCGGATGGACCTGGCCCGACGCCAACGCCGGCACGTTCCCCTCACCCATCGGCACCGCGTTCTGGACCAGCCTGCCGGGCGTCCTGGGCGGCGACGCCGGAGCCGGGCTCCCCAGCCCCGCCCCTGACGACCTGGCCGGCCGTGGCCTGGTCTGGGGCGGCGTCGCGCTGACCGAGCTGACGTTGCTGACGGCGACCATCTGGGTCGGGGTCTGGGCCTACCAGCGTTGGGGCCCGGGCCGCATGCGCGGCATGGCGACCGCTGCCGAGGCCGAGAAGCTGCTCGGCGTCACCCGTCTTCGCAAGGTCGCCGGCATCGTCCGCCCGGACCTCTACGGCAAGCACTCCCACCCGACCCCGGCGCCGATCCAGCGCGGCCCGGGCGACCTTACCGAACAACCCGGCCCGCAGTTGGGCCACGGCTTGAGCCCGTGGCTCCTGGACGGCCGTCGAACGAAGGAGGACCGATGAAGCTGAGGTTCGACCCCTGGGACGTGGGCTGGCGCATCGGCAACGCCCATGAGCCGCGAGGCGGCGAGCTGTGGGTGCCGTGGGACCGCACCGCCGGCGTGATCGGCCCGCAAGGCTCCGGCAAGACCCTCGACCTGCTCACCCCGGCGCTGCTCGGTGCACCGGGTGCCGCCCTGGTGACGCTGACCAAGGTCGAGGACCTGCTGCTCAGCCTCAGCGAGCGGTCCCGTGACGACCGGCCGTGCGTGGTGCTCGACCCCTTCGGTCTGGCCGAGGGCGTCGTCGACGAGCTGATCTGGGACCCGATCGCCGGCTGTGTCGACCCGAAGGTGGCCGAGCGGCGCGCCAAGGCGTTCACGGCCGGCACCGTGAAGGGCGCGATCACCGGCGGCACCGGCGACGACGCCGCCCGGTTCTACGCGGCCGAGTCCGCGAAGGTGCTGCAGGGCTACTTCCACGCCGCGGCGCTGACCGGGAAGACGCTCGAGGACGTGCTGCAGTGGGTGGCCAATCCCACCGCGGCCAACGAGCCGATGGAGATCCTGCGCCGGCACCCGCACGCGGAGCCTTTCTGGCACGGCCTCCTGCACGGAGCGCTGAACGGTGACGACCGCACCGCCGGCAACACCGTCACCACGGTGCAGCAGGCGGTGTCGCTGTTCTTCCAGGCCGACATCCGCCGCCGCTGCATCCCCAGCCCGGGCCACCCCGCCACCGACCTGGCCGACGTGATCCGCCGTCGCGGCACCATCTACCTCCTTGGTCGCGAGGACCCCTACGCCTCGGCCAGCCCGCTGATGACCGCCGTGGCCGAGCACGTCCTGGACACCGGCCTGCTGCTGGCCAACAACTCCCCGTGGGGAGGCCGGCTGTGCCCGCCCCTGGTCTCGGTGCTCGACGAGCTGCCCTCGACTGCACCGCTTCCCACGCTGCGCACCCGGATGGCCAACGAGCGGGCACTGGGGCTCTCGTTCATCTGGGCCGCCCAGACCCGTCCCCAGCTGACCAGCATCTTCGGCGAGCACGAGGCTCGCGCGCTGCTCGGCCTCACCAACACCCTGGTGATGTTCGGCGGGTCCAAGGACGTCGCCTTCAACCAGGAGATCTCCGACCTCCTCGGTCAGGTCCGGATCGGCCGCCGCACCCACCGCGGTAGCGGTGGCGGGTACGAGGGCGACGACATCGCGATCATGCGGCCCGAGGAGGTCCGCCAGCTGCCCGAGCGGCAAGCCCTGGTGATCGCTGAGAACGGAAAGCCGATCATCGCCAAGCTGCACCGCTGCGTCGAGGGCAAGGCCGGCGAACGGCTCCTGGCCGACCAGCGGGCGCTGCGCGAGCGGCTGACCAAAGACCGGCGCATGGTCATCACCCCCGAGGCCCGCGCCACCGCCGCGCTTGTCGAGGCCCGCCGACTCGGCTTCGTCGACGACGAGAACGACCACGCAAGGAGTGAACTGTGACCACCGAGAAGCAGACCCGCCGAGCGGCGCCCACGCTGATGGTCTTCCCGTTCCCCGTCCCCGGCGACCACGTCCGGCTCGCCTACCGCGAGCTCCACATCGCCATCAACGGCACCGAGGAGCAGAAGAAGGCGCTGGGGAACCACGCGCTGCTGCCGCGGCCCTGGGAGCCGGCAACCTGCCTGGACCCCGAGCTGCGTCACGACCTGTGGGAGTGGCTCGAGGACGTCGTGATCTGGCTCAACCGCGAGTACACCTGGGACGTCTCCGGCCTCATCCCCAGCTGCTGGCCGCTGCACCCGCACCTGGTCCACGAGATCGCCGTCCTGGCCGACCAGCGCCGGCGAGCCGGCCTGGCGATGACCAGCGACGCGCTCGAGGAGTGGCATCGCTACTGCCTGACGGCGTTCAGCGACCGCATGCGCAACAGGCTGCGCGCGCACTGCGACGACGAGCACAAGAGCTGGCCGGCCAAGCCCCGCCACAACGAGCACCTGGCCGACGCGAGCCGCCAGCGACGCGAGAACACCTTCGCCCACGACATCGACGCCCTGCCCGCCAGCCGGCGGGCACACGAACACCCGCCGGCCCCGGCAGGCCCGGCGAGGCTCGGCCTCGTCGACCTCGACACCGGCGAGATCCACGACGACGAGCTGGGCGCGCAGCCGCGCACCCGCACCGAGAAGGGACCGAGGGAATGACGACACAGGGGACCGAGGGAATGACGACACAGGCAACGATGCACGTGAAGGAACGCTCCGAGGCGATCCAGCGCGCCCAGCGCGCACTCAAGGCGCTCGGCGCGCACCCGCGCTCGAGCAAGAAGGAGCTCGGCCACGCGCGCGAGCACGTCAACGCCTGCTACTCCCACGCCTCCGGCGAGCATGTCTGGAATGCCGTCGCGCAGGTCGAGGCGATGGCCGAGCGCCGCTACGGCGTGCCCAGCACCGAGGAGCAGCGTCAGCAGATCGAGGCAGCGGGCGAGGACCTCGAGGAGCCGGCCACGGCCGCACGCGGCCGCGCGGCAGAGGACCGCGAGATCCCGTCGACGTCGTCGACCACGGACGTGGAGCTCACGCCCACCCCATCGCGATGAAGCGGCCGCGACGGGCTCGAATCGGCCTCACAGCGCGTCTGAGAGACGCGGAACCCCGCCTCGCGGGCACTCCCGACCCGTCCGGTTGTCAGGGAGCGATTCTGAGCGCGCTCGCCGCGGCCGCCGTCCAGGCGTAGAACGGCCCCGATCCGATGACTGCAGCGCTCCTCATCATCGTGGCGATCGCCTACCTCGGCGGCGCCTTCCTGGTGGTCGCGGCGCTGGCGAAGGCGCTCACGACCTGGTCTGCCAGCTGGCGCGCGCGCAGCCACGTTGCCCCGGTCGACGAGGCCCTGCAGGCCCAAGCCGCCGCGGCGATGGCGGCCGTCGCTGCGCGCGCGAACGTCGTACCCCCGGCCACCGACGTCGTCGCCTACCTCGGCACGCCCACCGGAGACGACGACCGCCCCGCAGGCGACGGTGGCCTGGCCGTGACCCGCTTCCGGGCCGGGCACCCCGCCACCGTGGTGTTTGCGCAGGCCGCGCTCACCGGCCTCAGCCGCTCCGCGCTGCACAGCCTGGCCGCGCACGACCTATTGACCGCACCAACTGGAGTGTCCTGAGCCGTCCCCGGGCGACCAGTGCGGCACGACTCGCCGGTCGATGGGGATGTCCGCCGTTCCCGAGGCTTTGCGTGCTGCCGTTCGTCGCGACGACGAGCGGAAGGACATCTGGGATGGAGCGTGACGTGACGGCTTTGGTCGTCCCGACCATCGGCGCCGTGGCCAGCATCGACGCGGCGCCGGGCACGGTGCTGCTGGATGCGACGGGCGAGCCGGTCGAAGAGGTCAGCGAGTTCTTCGCCACGATGGTGGCCTGCGGCGCGAGCTTCAGTTCGCTGCGGTCCTATGGCCTGGCGCTGCTGCGTTGGTGGCGGTTCCTGGCTGTCATCGAGGTGCCTTGGCAGCGCGCGGGCCGGATCGAGGCACGCGACTTCGTGTTGTGGATGCGGCTGGTGGGCCCAGCAGGCCGGCCGGGCGGGTACGCGCCGGCGACGATCAACCACGCCCTCGCGGTGGTCAAGATGTTCTACGCCGACCGGACCCGCGCCGGCGACGGGCCACTGGTCAACCCGGTCCCCGACGCCGTCCATCGAGCCGGACGGAGGTCCCAAGCGCATCACAATCCGATGCAGCCCTTCGCGCCAGGACCGCGGGCGCCACTGCGGCAGAAGATGCCTGAGCGGATTCCTCGCCACCTGCCCGACGGGCTCTTCGACGAGCTGTTCGCCACGTTGCGCTCGGACCGGGACCGTGCCCTGCTGGCGTTCTACGTCTCGACCGGTGCCCGCGCCTCTGAACTCCTCGGCGTCACCGTGGACCTCGTGAATCCCGGCGACCAGCGCATCGGCGTACGTCGGAAGGGCTCGGGCCGGTTGCAGTGGCTACCCGCTTCCGCGGATGCGTTCGTGTGGCTTCGGCTATACGAGCAGCAGACCGAGCGTCCGGCCGGCGAGCAGGCGTTGTGGCTGACCCGGCGACGTCCGGTGCGCCCGCTGACCTACTCGGCAGCCCGGCGAATGCTGCAACGGGCGAACGAGTCGCTGGGCACGGCCTGGACGCTGCACGACCTGAGGCACACCGCCGCTCAGCGGATGGTCGACGACCCCGCCATGTCGTTGACCGATGTGCAGTGGGTGCTGGGCCACGCCCACATCACCACGACCCAGCTCTATCTGCGTCCGCGGGAGGAAGAGGTCGTCGCCCGCGTGCTGGCCCATCACCGCGACCGGGTTGAACGGCCGTCCACACCACCACCGCCTGTGGACACGGCGGGATACTCCGCCGAGGTGCTGGCTGTGCTGTTCGGCGGGACACGGCCATGAGCGACCACATCGACCCGGTCGCCCACCTTCAGAAGGCCGCGCGCCCGTCGCGCAACGTGCCCGCCAACAACGGTGGCCTACGCCCCAAGGCGCCGACCCCGACGCTTCCGACGCCGGCGATCGCCCGGCCGACAGTGTGGGCCGCCTCCCAGATGAGCTATGAGGAGTTGCTCGCCGCGGTCCGCGACCTGGAGCTCGCGAATGGCACCACGTTGTCGAAGCAGATCCGCAGCCAGGTGTTGTTCGCGGAAACCCTCCTCGGATGGCTGCTGAGGTTCCCCGGGGAGTCGTGGCAGCAACGGTGGCACGCCTCCGGCGCGGACGCAGCCGGAAGGGACTGGACCGCCTTGGCCGCCGAGCCCGACAGACACGGGCACCTTGTCGCTGCTGCGGGCAGGCTCCTGCTGCTGGACGTGATCCGTCCCGACTACTCCTGGCTCTACGCGACCCAGGCCACACCCAGACTCTACGAACGGCTCCGGACGCTGCGTGACCCCGCGGGGTTCGCCGACATGGAGCGTCTTTGCGACGCGGATGCGCGGATGCTGCCGAGCGACCGGCGCCAGGCGTTGAACCAGCTCACCAGGATGCTGGTCCACAACGGCGGCACGTTGGGCGACATCACCCTGCCGGACTGCATCGAGGCCCACCGTGCGCAAGACGGCTACCGTGGCCGGTCTCACCCCCGCTGGTACACGCTGCTCCGGGAAGCCGCGATCCTGCCCGCCACCAGCCCGCCAACCATCTTCGCCGCGTCACGGCGAGGGCAGCTGACGATCGAGGAGATGGTCGACCGCTACGACGTCGTGTGCCGCCCGGTCAGAGACCTGTTCGTCGCCTACCTCTACGAACGCCGTCCCGCCATGGACTACAACTCCATCCGCTACCTCGCGGCCAAGCTCGTCCTCTTGTTCTGGCGCGACCTGGAGATCCACGAACCCGGCATCGAGTCCCTGCACCTGACCGACGAGGTCGCGCGTCGCTGGAAGACCAGGCTCAGCGGCCCGGTTCTCTACGGCAGCAACCGCGTCGGGAAGAAGCGCGAGGACCCCTACACGATCCTCATGGCCGTCCGTGCTTTCTACGCCGACCTCTCCCACTGGGCGCTGGAGGACCCCGCCCGATGGGCCACCTGGGCCGCACCCTCCCCGGTCAACTCCCGCGACCTGGCCGGCATGACCAAGATGCTCAAGCAGTCGCGGTCGCGCACCCACCAGCGCATCCGGGAACTCGCGCCCCTACTTCCACGGCTCGTCGACGCAGCCAGCGACACCCGAGCGGCAGCCAAGGAACTGCTCGATGCCGCCGCAGCGACCCCGCCCGGCGAGTCGTTCACCCAAGATGGTCACACGCTACGACGAGCGACCCTGAGCGACGACGGGAGCCGCGGCCGGAAGGTCAGTCGTGGCCACGTTTACGTCGACAATCCGGAGTCCGGCGGCACCAGCGACCGGCCGCAGGACAATCGCCGGAACCTAAGCCTTGAGGCCGACCGGGCGTTCTGGACGTGGGCGCTGGTCGAGGTGCTGCGTCACACCGGGGCACGCATCGAGGAAGTCCTCGAGATCACCCACCGTTCCTTCGTGTCTTACCGGCTGCCCTCGACTGGTGAGGTGATCCCGATGCTGCAGATCACCCCGTCCAAGACCGACAAGGAGCGGCTCTTGGTCATCGGCCCCGAGCTCGCAGTAGCGTTCGCCGAGATCATCTCCCACGTCCGCGGCGACAACGAGCAGCTGCCGCTGGTCAGCCGCTACGACAGCGCCGAACGCGTGCACAGCCCCGAGCTTCCGTACTTGTTTCAACGGCCCTATGGGATAGGCAGGACCGCGATGAGCTCCTCCTACGTCATCAAGCTGCTCGACGAGCTGGTCACCACCGCGAAGATCACCAACAACGGCGGCACACCGGCCAAGTTCAGCCCCCACGACTTCCGAAGGATCTTCGCCACCGAGGCCGTAGCGTCCGGCCTGCCCGTGCACATCACCGCCAAGATCCTGGGCCACGACTCGATCGCGACGACCCAGACCTATGCGGCGGTCTACGACCAGGACGTGATCGAGCACCACCGTGCCTACATCGCTCGCCGGCGAGCACTGCGGCCGTCTCAGGAGTACCGCGAACCCACCGACAGCGAGTGGGACGAGTTCCTCGGCCACTTCGCCCAACGCAAACTCGAACTCGGCACCTGCGGGCGTGCCTACGGCACCGGCTGCCAACACGAACACGCCTGCATCCGCTGCCCCATGCTCCGTCCCGACCCCGCCCAGCACCAACGGCTCCAGCAGATCATCGACAGCCTCGACGGCCGGATCGCCGAGGCCAGCAATCGGGGCTGGCTCGGCGAGGTCGACGGCCTGCGAACCAGCCGCGCCGCCGCCGAACAGAAACTCACCCAGATGCAGCGCACCGCCACCAACCTCGGCCTGCCCACCGTCCGGAGCCGACTCGACCCGTCGCCGGATGCGTAAGGCGAAGCTCTCTCGCCGTCAGGCCACGAACAGGCCGCGGAGACCCGGGGTGGGTGTCGCCCCATGACCGCCGTTCTAGCCGACGACGCGAAGTCCATCGCGGTCGCGCTCGTTGCCGCGTGGCGATCGCTCCGAGGCCCAGTCGTCGATCGGCTGAGGCGGCGCATGAAGCTGCGGGAGAGTCTCGAACTCCGCGCGATGGGATCCAGTGTCAACCCCGGAACCAGCCGAGAGTGACACGCGTCACACTGGTGTAGAGTCGCTATCGATCGGCCAAGAGCGAATCCGATGGCGTAGCGTCGTTGCGAGGGAGGGTCCGCCAGTGCGGTCATTGAGAATGCGTAGTCTCTGTCTCGGCTCGGCAGCCGTTGTCTGCCTAGGATTTCTCGTCGTTGCTCCAGCCATGGCTGACGAGTGGGGTTCCCAAGACGGCAACACTGGTGCGCACCCCGATGAGGATCCGCACTCGTATTGTCTGGGGAGTTCCGTGTCTGCTGACCTCGAGGAGAACATCGACGCCGCAGCATGGAACGCACTTGATCCCACGCAGGTTAACGTCAATTACAGTTCGACCTGCCAGTTGACGGGCGCGGGCGAGACGGATGTGGTGTGGACTCAGGGGAATATCGCATCTGGGGCACTCGCGTGGACCGACTGCGACGACTACGAAAGCGACCCTCCGACAAATCAGTGCGACCAGAATTACGTCCGCGTCGACTTGGCAACGGTCAATCAAGGGGTGGACGACGAGATCGATCAGACCATAACAACGTGCCATGAGTTCGGGCACACCGCAGGCCTGTCGCACGGTTCGACCCAGGACGACTGCATGGAGAACGTGTCAACCTCCAATCCACCAAACGCGCTCAAGTGGCGTCGCTATAGCGCTCACCACATCGATGACCACATCAACCCGTGGTTCTGATCTAACGAGAAGGGACGGTTGACATGGCAAAGCGATGGTTCGCCGCGACGCTGAGTATTGCCGTGCTCTTCGGGGTAGGGGCATGCTCGAACGAGAAGACTCAAGCCACTTCACAGGCGAACTCGCCGGTGGCGGACTCGGAACGCGCAGATCCTTCTGCTGCTCTGGTCGCGCATCTACGCGACACGTCCTCGGCTCGGTACGAGCCGTTCGAAACACCGAAGGACATGCTTTCTGACGCTGACGTCGCGATCATGGGTGAGGTGGTCTCCGTAGAGCTCGCGATGATCAGAAACGAGTTCGACGGCCAAGGCGGAGTTGTTGTAGGAGTCCGACCTCTAGAGGTTTGGAAGGAACCCAAAGGCGAGCCGGCCGAGTTGACGTACTTCGTGGTACGCCGCGCAAAGAACGTCGGGGTCGAACCCTTCCGCGCAGGACTTCCCGTTGGCCATAACGTCGCGATCTTCGGATACACGTCCGATGTTCAGTTCATAGAAGGCGATCCTGGCCAGCCCATCCTTGAACCGGCACCTCAGGGTCTGTTCATCGAGACCGACGCCGGGTTGGCGAACGTGTACGCCCCCGGCGACGACGGCTGGCCAGAGATCAAGACGATTAAGGATCTTGCCGCCTCGATTCAATAGTGTCTGGGAACTGCTGCGTCGACATGCGAGATGGGAGTTATTAGGCGTAGTGCGGATGGACCCCCGCGTGCGGAATTTGCAGCAGGACGCACGCTGCGATCGGTCGGACAAGAGACGCCCAGCCCGAGATAGGATCTCGATGCGAGATCCAACCATCCAGTGCGGGTTAGCACGTTCGGGGCCGCCCGGCACACCTGAGTGACGTGATAGGCCGCGATGAGCCAGCCGGTTCGCTTTGGTGCAGAAAAGAGCTCGGCCACGTCGTCCGACGTGAGCGCTCCTCGGCCGCCG
>CAZIVD010000099.1:0-12944 GCA_964542635.1 uncultured Nocardioides sp.
GACCCTGCTCGGCCACGAGCGGGAGATGCTCGGCCTCTACGTCTCCGACCACCCGTTGCTCGGGCTCGAGCACGTGCTGGCCGTGGGCACCGACACCACCATCGGCCAACTGCTGCTCGACGAGCAACGGCCCGACAACTCACCGGTCACGATCAGCGGGCTGGTCACCTCGGTCCAGCGCAAGATCACCAAGCGCGGGGACACCTGGGCGATCGTCACCCTCGAGGACCTCGAGGGCGGCATCGAGGTGATCTTGTGGCCCAGCGTCTACACGCTCGCCCAGACCTTCCTCGTCGAGGACGCCATCTTGACGGTGCGCGGCAACCTCTCGCGCGACAAGGAGCAGCCCTCGGTCAAGGCGCAGGAGGTGACCGTCCCGGATCTCTCGGAGGGACCGAGCGGCCCGGTGGTGATCAGCATGCCCTCGACCCGGTGCACCCCTCCCGTCGTGGAGCAGCTCCGTGAGGTGCTGCGGACCCATCCCGGTCTCACCGAGGTGCAGCTGCGGCTGATGGCCCGCACCTCGACGACGGTGCTCCGCCTCGACGAGGGGCTGCGCGTGACCGCGACCCCGGCGCTGTTCGCCGACCTCAAGCACCTGCTCGGCCCGGGATGTCTGAGCTGACGACCTCGGCCACCCGTGCACGGTCTCGGGCGGCCGAGCTGCGCTTCGTGGTGGCTGTCGTGGCGACGTACGCCGTCGTGGGCGGTCTGTGCGGGTGGCTCTGGTACACCCTGTGGGAGCCGACGACGGGGGTGGTCTATCAGCACCAGTGGTACGCGGACGGCGACGGGCTGAGGGCGGAGTTCTCCGGCACGGGGCTCTACGTGCTCGTGGCCGCGGGGGCGGGGCTGCTGCTCGGGCTCGCGTGCGCGCTCGCCGGCGCCCGGCATCCGCTGCTCACCCTGGTCGTGGTCGCGTTGTCCTCGGTCCTCGCGGCCTGGCTGATGATGGCCGTCGGCACCGCGCTCGGCCCCGCAGATCCGCAGACCCTGGCGCGCACTGCCGAGGACGGCACCGCGCTTCCCGGGAGTCTGCACGTCACCGGTCTGACCCCTCTGCTGGCCTTCCCCGTCGGCTCGGTCGCCGCGCTCGCCGTGGTCTTCGGCATGTTCGGCGGCCAGGTTCACGCATCGGCCTCGGAGTCGGAACCCCGCCGGTAGGCTGGCCGTCCGAATCACATCGGCGCGCCTCTCGGGCCCGCCTTCACCACCATGGGGGATCACGTGTCCGACAACTCTGCCTCCGGCGGGCCCGAGTACCTCGAGGCCGGCGCCGGATCTCCCCTCCCGGCGACGCCCGGGACCGAGTCCACGGGCTCTGGTCGCCGCAAGGGACTCCTGGTCGCCGGAGGCGTCGCCGTCCTCGCGGTCGTGGGCGTCGGTGCGTGGGCGGCGGCGTCGTTCCTGCAGACCGGAGCGCAGCCGGCCGAGGCCCTGCCCGCCTCGACCCTCGGCTACGCGAGTGTCGACCTGGACCCGAGCGGGAGCCAGAAGCTGGAGGCGCTTCGCACCCTCAACAAGTTTCCTGCCTTCGAGGACGAGCTCGGTCTCGACACCGACGACGACATCCGCGAGTGGGTCTTCGAGCAGATCGAGAAGGACGCGCAGTGCGGGCTCGACTACGACGACGACATCGAGCCCTGGTTGGGAGAGCGGATGGCGGTCGCGGCCGTGCCGGTGGCCGACGAGCCCACCCCGGTCGTCGTCCTCCAGGTGCGAGACGCCGACCGGGCCGACGACGGTCTGCGCGCGCTCAGCGACTGCGGAGAGGGCAGTGAGGTCGGCTGGGTGATCGAGGGCGACTGGGCGGTGCTCGCCGAGGACACCGCCACGGCCCAACAGGTCGTCGACGCGACGGGAGAAGGCACCCTCGCCGACGACGAGACCTTCCAGGAGCTGACGTCGGCCGCGGGCGACCCGGGCATCGCGGCGGCGTACGCCGCGCCCGAGGCCGGGCGCTACCTCGCCGAGCTGGGGGACCAGGCGGAGTACGTCGCCGGAGCCGCCCTCGACGAGTCCGGCCTGGTCAGTGGCACGACCCTCGACCCGGGAGCCGGAGCGAGCCAGGCGTTCGACGACTTCGACGGCGCGGCCGTGACCGTGCGCTTCTCGGACGGGGCCCTGGAGGTCGAGGGGGCCGGCGGTCTCGGCGTCGACCTCTCGGCGCTCTACGGCACCGACCGCGGCGCAGACGTGATCGAGTCCCTGCCCGAGGACACCATCGCGGCGGTCGGGGCGGGCTTCGACCCAGGGTGGCTCACCGCCCTGGTCGAGCAGGCGGTCGCCGCAGCCGGCGACACGTCGGTCGAGGACGTCTTCGCGGAGGCCTCCGCCGCCACGGGCCTGGACCTCCCGGACGACGCCGAGGCGCTGCTCGGCGACTCGGCCGCGTTCGTGCTCGGCGGTGACTTCGACCTGGAGGCCCTGACCAACTCCAGCGACCTGTCCCAGCTGCCGGTCGCGCTCAAGGTGCATGGCGACCCTGCCGCGGTCGAGGCCGTGCTCGACAAGCTGGCCGAGCAGCAACCGCAGAGCTCGGAGGTGCTGGGTCACGACGACGACGGCGACGTGATCGTCATCGGACCTGACGCCGGCTACCGTGCCCAACTCCTCGACGAGGGTTCGCTCGGCTCCTCCGACGTCTACCGTGACGTGGTGCGCGAGTCCGGCTCCGCGGGCGCCGTGCTGTTCGTCAACTTCAACGCCAGCGAGGACTGGCTCGTCGAGCTGGCCGGCGACGACCCGTCGGTCGCGGAGAACCTCGAGCCCCTCGCCGGGTTCGGCATCACCGCGTGGGAGGACGGCGGCTACGCCCACTCCATGCTCCGCCTGACCACGGACTAGCTCCGGGGCTCAACGGGCGATGGGGGCGGTCCGGGCGTCGGTGAGGGAGACCAGATCGGCGGGGGCGAGCTCGACGTCCAGGCCGCGCCGGCCCCCGGAGACGAAGACACTCGGGTGGTCGAGCGCGGTGACGTCGACCACCGTGGGCAGGCGGCGTTTCTGCCCGAGGGGGGAGATGCCGCCGGTGACGTAGCCGGTGACCCGCTCGGCCTGGCGTGGGTCGGCCATCGACGCCTTGCTGCCACCCAGGGCTCGGGCCAGGGCCTTCAGATCGAGGCGGGCCGAGACCGGCACCACCGCGACCACCAGCCCACCGTCGAGGTCTGCCACCAGGGTCTTGAAGACCTGGGTGGGGTCCAGTCCCAGGGCCTCGGCCGCCTCGAGACCGAACGACGAGGCGCGCGGGTCATGGTCGTACTCCCTCAGCCCGAACTCCACGCCGGCCGCCGTCAGCGCGACGGTCGCCGGTGTGCCGCCGGCCTTCTTGCGAGCCATGGCCAGTGGTCAGTTCGGCGACCAGCGCGTGCGGGCCACCTCGGTCGCGGGCAGCGACGGGATCACCCGCATCGCCTGCACCTCCGTGCGCAGCAGTCGGGTCAGCATCGTGAGGCGGCCTCCCGCGTCCTCGGCCTCGAGCAGAGCCTGTCGCTCGTGCAGGGGCAGCGGCGCGACCGCGGCCAGCGTCCACGACAGGTACGACGGGTCCCGCGGCAGCGGGTGCGGGAAGGGGTCCTCGCGGTGCGCCAGCACCTCCGTGCGATAGGTGTCGTACGCCGCGAGCGCGCGCTCGACGATGTCGGCGGAGACCGGCGCGGGCGTCTCGGGTCTCGCGACCACGTGCCCCACCGGGTAGTCGCCGGTCACGTCGAGGCGCTCGAGCACGATCCGGTCCATCGCCACGGCGACGAGGGAGAAGGTGCCGTCGGGGTGCTGCTCGACATCGGTCATCTTGACCCGACAGCCGACCCGGAACAGCGACTGGGACCCGTGCTCGCCGACCTCGTAGCCCTCGCGGATGCCGACCGAGCCGAAGTAGCGGTCGTCGGGGTCGATCCGCAGGAGGTGGTGCACCAGGGCGCGGTAGCGGTCCTCGAAGACCCGCAGCGGCATGCTCACCCCGGGGAACATCACCGCGTTCAGCGGGAACATCGGCAGCGTCGTCGCCACGATCACTGACGATAGCCCGGACCGCGTCCAGGGTCTGGCACCGCGGCCGGGGCGGGGCGGTCCCGCTCCTAGAATCGGGTGCATGATGCGGCGGATCGACCTGCGGGGCAGCGCCCCCACGATCGACTACCGCGCGGTCGTTCCCCGCGCGGCGATCGACGTCGAGGCTGCCCTGCATGCGGTCCGCCCGATCTGCGAGGCGGTGCGCCTCCGGGGCGAGGAGGCCGTCCTCGAGCTGGGCGAGCGCTTCGACGGCGTGCGCCCCGACGGCCTCGCGGTGCCGGCGCAGGCCCTGGCCGACGCGCTGACCGCGCTCGATCCCGACGTGCGCGCCGCCCTGGAGGTGTCGATCGCGCGGCTGCGGGCGTCGTGCGAGACGGAGCGCGAGGCCGACACGGTCACGCGGTACGGCGCCGCGACGGTCGCGCACCGGCTGGTGCCGGTCGATCGCGTGGGGCTCTACGTCCCGGGCGGGGTCGCACCGCTGGTGTCCAGCGTGGTGATGAACGTCGTCCCGGCACAGGTGGCGGGCGCCCGCTCGATCGCCCTCGCGTCCTCGCCGCAGAAGGAGCACGGCGGCCTGCCGCACCCCACGATCCTGGCGGCGTGCGCGCTGCTCGGCGTCGAGGAGGTCTACGCCGCCGGTGGCGCCCAGGCGATCGCGATGTTCGCCTACGGTGCGGGTCCGTGCGCGCGGGTCGACCTCGTCACCGGGCCGGGCTCCATCCACACGGTCGCGGCCAAGCGGCTGCTGAAGGGCGTCGTCGGCATCGACTCCGAGGCCGGCCCGACCGAGATCGCGGTGCTGGCCGACGACACGGCTGAGGCGGCGTTCGTCGCCGCCGACCTGATCAGCCAGGCCGAGCACGACGTGCTGGCCGCCAGCGTGCTGGTCACCCCCAGTGAGCGGCTCGCCGACGACGTCGACGCGGAGGTGGAGAAGCAGGTGCACGCCACCCGGCACAGCGACCGGGTCCGGACCGCCCTGACCTCGCCCCAGTCGGCCGTCGTGCTCGTCGACGATGTCGAGCAGGGGCTGGCCGTGGTGGACGCCTATGCCGCGGAGCACCTGGAGATCCAGACCGCGGACGCCGCCGCCGTGGCCGGGCGGGTGCGCAACGCAGGGGCGGTCTTCGTCGGGCCGTTCGCCCCGGTCTCGCTGGGCGACTACTGCGCCGGCTCCAACCACGTGCTGCCCACAGCCGGGTGTGCCTGCCACTCCTCCGGGCTCTCGGTGCGCACGTTCCTCAAGGCCGTGCACGTCGTCGAGTACGACCGCGACTCGCTCGGCGAGGTGGCCGACCACGTCGTCGCGCTGGCCGAGGCCGAGGACCTGCCGGCCCATGGCGCGGCCGTGCGCGTGCGGTTCGCCGACTGAGGGCCGCGATGACCACCCCGAACACCGGGAGCGGCTGGCCGCCGCTCCGCGAGGAGCTGCGCGGCCTCTCGCCGTACGGCGCCCCGCAGCTCGACGTGCCCGTCCGCCTCAACGTCAACGAGAACCCGTACCCGCCCTCCGACGAGCTCGTCGTCGACCTCGCGGCATCGGTCGCTGCCGCCGCTCGTCGCGTGAACCGCTACCCCGACCGCGAGTTCGGCGAGCTGCGCGCCGCGCTGGCGGCGTACCTGAGCTCGGATGCGGGCCCGGACGTCACCCCTGAGCAGGTATGGGCGGCCAACGGCTCCAACGAGGTGATGCTCCACCTGCTGCAGGCGTTCGGTGGGCACGGACGCACGGCGCTGAGCTTCGCGCCGACGTACTCGATGTACCCCGAGTACGCCCGCGACACCGGCACGATCTGGATCACGGGACGCCGCGAGACCGACTTCAGCCTCGAGGCCGCGCACGCGCGGGAGCTGGTGCTCGAGCACCGGCCGACCGTGGTGCTGCTGCCCTCGCCGAACAACCCCACGGGCACCGCGTTGCCCCTCGACACGGTGGCCGCGCTGTGCGACGCCGCCGGCGACGGGCTCGTCGTCGTCGACGAGGCGTACGCCGAGTTCCGCCGGTCCGGCACCCCGAGCGCGCTCGAGCTGCTACCGGACCTGCGCAACCTGGTGGTGTCCCGCACGATGAGCAAGGCCTTCGCCTTCGCGGGAGCCCGGCTCGGCTATCTCGCTGCCGCCCCCGAGATCTGCGACGCCCTGCGCGTGGTAAGGCTGCCGTACCACCTCAGCGCGCTCACCCAGGCGGCGGCACTGGCCGCGCTCCGGCACGCCGACGAACTGCTCGCGCGGGTGGACGACCTGCGCGCCGAGCGGGACGCCACCGCCGCCTGGCTGGCCGACCAGGGCTTGGAGGTGGCCGAGAGCGACGCCAACTTCGTGCTGTTCGGCCGGTACGCCGAGCGGCACGACGTCTGGCGGGGCCTGCTCGACGCGGGGGTGCTGATCCGGGAGACCGGCCCCGACGGGTGGCTGCGCGTCTCCATCGGGACGCCGGAGGAGATGGCAGCATTCAGGGACGCACTGTCCGCCCTGGGCCAGCCGGAGCGCTGGTCCGAGCGATCGGAGGAACGATGAGCACGTCGCCTGCGCCCCGGCGCGCGGTCGTCGACCGGCAGACCAAGGAGTCGAAGGTCCACCTCGAAGTCGACCTCGACGGCAGCGGTCGGTCGGACGTGTCGACCGGGGTCGGGTTCTACGACCACATGCTGTCGTCGTTCTCCCGGCACGCACTGGTCGACCTGGTCGCGCACACCGAGGGCGACACGCACATCGACGCCCACCACACCGTCGAGGACACCGCCATCGCCCTGGGCGATGCCGTGCGCGAGGCCCTGGGCGTCAAGTCCGGGATCCGGCGGTTCGGCGACGCCACGGTGCCGTTGGACGAGGCCCTCGTCCAGGCCGTCGTGGACGTGTCGGGCCGCCCCTACTGCGTGCACACCGGTGAGCCGGACGCCCAGGCCTACGTGGTGATCGGCGGCGACTACCAGGGCTCGCTGACCCGGCACGTCTTCGAGACGATCGCCTTCCACGCCCAGATCGCCCTCCACGTCCGGGTGCTCGCCGGCCGCGACCCGCACCACCTGGTCGAGGCGCAGTTCAAGGCGTTCGCCCGGGCCTTCCGCGATGCCGTGGCCTACGACCCGAGGGAGACCGGTGTGCCCTCCACGAAGGGGACGCTCTGAGCGGCCGACAGATCGCGATCCTCGACTACGGGTCCGGCAACCTCCGCTCCGCCCTGCGTGCCCTGCAGCGCGTGGCGCCTGCAGGGGTCTCGGTCCTGGTCACCGCGGATCGCGCCACCGTCGAGGCGTCCGACGCGCTCGTCGTACCCGGGGTCGGGGCGTATGCAGCCTGTATGGCGGGCCTGCGTCGAGTACACGGGCCGGAGCTGATCGGCCGGTTCCTCGCGGGCGGGCGACCGGTGCTCGGCATCTGCGTGGGCATGCAGGTGCTGTTCGCCCGTGGCGTCGAGCACGGCGTCGAGACCGAGGGCTGCGACGAGTGGCCCGGGGTGGTCGAGCGGCTGCACGCCCCCGTCGTCCCGCACATGGGGTGGAACACGGTGGCGGTGCCTGACGGCACGCGGCTCTTCGCCGGCGTCGAGGACGAGCGCTTCTACTTCGTGCACTCCTACGGCGTACGCCGCTGGGAGCTGGTCACCGGCACCCGCACCCGCCCGCCCCTGGTCACCTGGGCCGAGCACGGCGGCGACCGGTTCGTCGCCGCCGTGGAGAACGGCCCGCTCTCGGCGACCCAGTTCCACCCCGAGAAGTCCGGGGACGCCGGTGCCGCGCTGCTGCGCAACTGGGTCCACTCCCTGTGAGCAAGGAGCGAGCGCAGCGCCGGGCGGCGCGCGAGCGCGAGGCGGCTCTGCGCGCCGAGCAACGTGCCCGCGAGGCGGAACGACGGGACCGCCGGGCCGCCCGCCGCGACACCCTCCTGGGATGGCTGCCCGAACGCCGAAGGACGCCCGGCGCGCTGGCCGCCCGGCGTCGCCGCGAGGTCACCATCACGATCTGCGTGCTGATCGCCCTCAACGTCCTCGTCTGGGTGGTCCGCCCCGACTGGCAGGCCCGCCTCGGTGCGCTGCTGGTGAGCATCCTGGTGGCGCCTGTCCTCCACGTCCTGTTCGTCCGCCGCTGACTCGGTCGATGGAGGAGGGCCCCTTCGTACGGGCACAGGCACAACTCCTTGGATCCCTGGAAGATCCCGCGTATGGCGTTGCCGGATCGGCACTTGTGCCTGTTCGGCTACGCGCTGCGAGAAGCGAGGCTGAGACGGTGACCACCGGCCGCCGGGGCTCTCTCTAGGCTGACCGGCGTGACCCGTCGCCTCCAACTGCTGCCCGCCGTCGACATCGCGGGCGGGCAGGCGGTGCAGCTCGTGCAGGGCGTGGCGGGGTCGGAGAAGCGTTTCGGCGACCCGCTGGAGGCCGCGCTGAGATGGCAGGAGGCGGGAGCGGAGTGGCTGCACCTCGTCGACCTCGATGCAGCGTTCGGGCGGGGCCACAACCGTGAGCTCCAGGCCGAGATCGTCGGCCGGCTCGACCTCGACGTGGAGATGAGTGGCGGGATCCGGGACGACGAGTCCCTGGAGGCCGCCATGGCGACGGGCTGCCGCAGGGTCAACCTCGGGACGGCCGCCCTGGAGACGCCCGAGTGGTGCGCGCGGGCGATCGTCGACTGGGGCGACCGGGTCGCGGTGGGCCTCGACGTCCGCGGGCGCACGCTCGCGGCGCGGGGCTGGACCCGCGAGGGCGGCGACCTCTACGAGGTGCTCGCCCGCCTGGACGCCGAGGGTTGCGCGCGCTACGTCGTCACCGACGTCGACAAGGACGGCATGCTGCAGGGTCCCAACCTCCAGCTACTGCGCGACGTCTGCGCCGCCACCGACCGGCCCGTCGTCGCCAGCGGCGGCGTGACGGAGCTCGCCGACCTGGAGGCCCTGATGGGCCTGGTCCAGGAGGGCGTCGAGGGAGCGATCATCGGGACGGCGCTCTACGAGGGACGCTTCACGCTCTCGGAGGCCCTCACGCTGGTGTCGGGCGAAGCCGAGCGGGGCACCGGATGACCCTCGCCGTGCGCGTCATCCCCTGCCTCGACGTCGACGGCGGCCGCGTCGTCAAGGGGGTCAACTTCCAGGGCCTGCGGGACGCCGGCGACCCCGTCGAGCTGGCCGCCCGCTACGACGAGCAGGGTGCCGACGAGCTGACCTTCCTCGACATCTCGGCCTCTCACGAGGGTCGGGCCACCACCTTGGAGGTCGTCTCGCGCACCGCTGAGCAGGTCTTCATCCCCCTGACCGTCGGCGGCGGAGTCTCCAGCGTGGCGGACGTGGACACCCTGCTGCGGGCCGGCGCGGACAAGGTCGCGGTCAACACCGCCGCGATCCAGCGCCCGGAGCTGGTGTCCGAGATCGCCGAGCGGTTCGGCAGCCAGGTGCTTGTCCTGTCGGTCGACGCCCGGCGGGCGAGCGGTCCGGACTCCGGGTTCGAGGTCACCACGCACGGCGGCCGCACGTCGGCGGGACTCGACGCGGTCGAATGGGCGGTCCGGGGCTGCGAGCTGGGAGCGGGGGAGATCCTGCTCAACGCGATGGACGCCGACGGGACCCGGGACGGCTTCGACCTCGACCTGATCCACGCCGTACGGCGGGAGGTCTCGGTCCCGGTCATCGCGAGCGGTGGCGCGGGCGAGGCCGGTCACTTCCCGCCGGCGGTCGCGGCCGGCGCGGACGCCGTGCTGGCGGCCAGCGTCTTCCACTTCGGCACGCTCACCATCGCCGAGGTCAAGGCTGCCCTCGCCGCGGCGGGAAGCCCGGTGCGCTGACACCGAGGGCAGGGGTCAAAGGCGAGGATCAGACGCCGCGGGATGCCCCTTGCAGCCGGTCGACCGCGTCCTCGGGGCCGTCGAAGGCCAGGTCGCGCACCTGGGCGCGGCCGTGCAGGAACATCACGATCTCCGGTACGGGTCCGCTGACCTCGACCGAGTGGGGTCCGGCCAGCAGCCTGGCGGTCTCCTCCGTGTCGGTACGCCGGATGGTGAGGCCGACCCCGGTCCGGCGGGCCAGCGTCGGCCCGTTGGCCTTGAGCGCCCGCCACAGGGTGCCGAGGTCCTCGTCGGACATGGCTCGGCGGCGCCATCCGGGTTGGGCCCGTCGGATGTCCTCGTGATGCACGAAGTACTCGAGCGTGTTGAAGGCCGCGTCGGCCGGCGGGAGCGCGAACGCCCGGAAGCGGGTGTTCTCCAGCTTCTCGACCAGGTGCACGAACGGCTGCTTGCGCAGTCGGCGCATCTCGCGGTCGGTGAGGCCGGAGAAGGCGGGGATCGCCAGACCGGGCGCGCCCACCGGGCTGGTCTCGCGGAGGAGCAGATGGCAGACGAGGTCCTTCACGTCCCAGCCGTCGCACAAGGTGGGCGCGTCCTCCCCGACCACCAGGGCGAGGCTGCACAAGCCGGACCGCTCGTGGCGGGCCAGGTGCGGGCTCAGCGGCGGCAGGGCCGGAACGGGCAGCGACGGGCGGGGGAGCGACGACAGGCCGGTCATGCCGGTGAGCATAGGAGCCGGGCCGTGATGGTCCGGCTGTCGGGCCTCGGGAATACGGTGGCGGGGCGGTCGGCTGGCACCGGAGGACGAGGAGGACGCGTGAGCGACGATCGGCTCCGGGGAGCCACCACCCGCGAAGGCTTCGCGGTGCTGTGGATCGCCATCAAGCGCGAGCCGGTCATCTTCACCCTGTCGACCGCGGGCAGCCTGCTCTTCGGGGCGCTCACGGTCGCCGACGCCTGGGTGCTCGGGTGGGCCACCGACCACGTCGTGCTGCCCGCCTTCCGCGACGGTGAGGTGAGCAGCGACCTCCTGGTGGCCGTGGTCGCTCTGTTCGTCGGCGTGGCCCTGCTCCGGGCCGTCGGCATCGTCGCCCGCCGCCTCGGGGCGGGCATCATGCAGTACCGCATGCAGGCCCACTACCGCCGCGCGGTGACGCGTCAATACCTCCGCCTCCCGATGGAGTGGCACCAGCGACATCCGACCGGTCAGCTGCTGTCCAACGCCAACTCCGACGTGGAGGCGGCCTGGGGGCCGATCGCCCCGCTTCCGATGGCGGTCGGCACCGTCGCGATGATGGTGATCGCGGTCGTCCAGATGCTCGCCGCCGACCCCGTGCTGGCCCTGGTGGGCCTCCTGGTGTTCCCGGCGGTGATCGCCGCCAACGTGCTCTACCAGCGCCAGGCCTCGCCGCTGATGACGCGGGCCCAGCAGCTGCGGGCCGAGGTCAGCGAGATCGCCCACGAGTCCTTCGACGGCGCGATGGTCGTCAAGACCCTCGGCCGGGAGGCCGAGGAGACCCGACGGTTCGCCGACCGGGCGGGTGAGCTGCGCGACGTCAACATCCGTGCGGGGCGCATCCGCGCGGCGTTCGACCCGGCGTTGGCGGCGCTGCCCAACCTCGGGGTCCTTCTCGTGCTCGCAGTGGGGGTCGCGCGGGTGCTCGCGGGCCAGACCGAGGCCGGCGACGTGGTCACCGTCGCCTACCTGCTGACCATCGTGTCCTTCCCGATCCGCTCGATCGGCTGGCTGCTGGGGGAGTTCCCTCGCAGCGTCGTGGGTCACCGACGCGTCGCCGACGTGCTCCGTGCCACCGGCGAGATGCCGTACGGCGATCGCGACCTGCCCGCGGCCGGCCCGGCCCGCCTGGACCTCCGGGGAGTCGGCTACTCCTACGACGAGGCCCAGACGGTGCTCGCCGACGTGAGCTTCACCGTCCGCCCCGGTCGGACCGTGGCCGTCGTGGGCGCCACTGCGGCCGGCAAGAGCACGCTCACCGCGTTGCTGACCAGGCTGGTCGACCCCGACTCCGGGGAGATCCTCGTCGACGGGGTCGACCTGCGCGACCTCGCACCCGGTGCCCTGGCCCGCAACGTCGCCGTGGTGCCCCAGACCGCCTTCCTCTTCGACGACACCGTCCGCGGCAACGTCACGCTCGGAGCCGAGGTGTCGGACGCGGAGGTCTGGCAGGCCCTGCGCACGGCCCAGGCAGACGGCTTCGTGGCGGCCCTGCCCGACAGCCTCGACACGCGTCTGGGCGAGCGCGGCACGTCGTTGTCCGGCGGGCAGCGGCAGCGGATCTCGCTGGCCCGGGCCCTGGTGCGCGGGCCGCGGCTGCTGATCCTCGACGACGCGACCTCGGCGGTGGACCCCGAGGTCGAGGGCCGGATCCTCGACGCTCTGCGGTCCCGCACCCGCCCCGGTCCGGTGGACAGTCAGGCGGACGACCAGGTGGAGGGGGAGGCACCCGGGGTCACCCTGGTCGTGGTCGCCTACCGCAAGGCCACGATCGCGCTCGCCGACGAGGTGGTCTTCCTCCACGACGGGCGGATCGCCGACCAAGGACCGCACGCCGACCTGCTCGCCCGCAACCCGGCGTACGCCGACCTGGTCAATGCCTACGAGCAGGAGTCCGCTCGGGTCGGTGCCGCCGACGAGCGCGCGGTCGAGGCAGGTGAGCGGCCGTGAGCGGCACCCGGATGGACTCCGGGGAAGGCATCGGCGCCCTGGCTACGATCCGCCGCGGCGTGGTGCTGTCGCCGGAGCTCAAGGAGGGGCTCGGCGTCACCCTCGGCCTGGCGATCGTGGCCTCGGCCGGCCAGGTCGTGGTGCCGATCGCGGTCCAGCAGACGCTCGACCGCGGGCTCCAGGCGGCCGGCGGCCCCGACGTCTCGTTCGTGGTCTGGATGGGCCTGGCCGCCGCCCTGGCGATCGTGGTGACGAGCGCCGCGGCGTACGCCATGACAGCGCGGCTGTTCACCACCTCCGAGCGCGGGCTCGCGACGCTCCGGGTCAAGGCGTTCCGTCACGTCCACGACCTGCCGGTGCTGACTCAGAACACCGAACGTCGCGGCGCCCTGGTCTCCCGCGTGACCAGCGACGTCGACCAGGTCAGCCAGTTCCTGGTCTTCGGCGGCCTGCTGTTCGTGGTC
>CAZIVD010000100.1:0-8795 GCA_964542635.1 uncultured Nocardioides sp.
CCTGCTGGAGCACTTCTGGTGGGGCTCGATCTTCCTGATCAACGTCCCGATCGCGGCCATCGGCGCGCTGGCCATCGCCGTCCTGCTCCCCGAGTCGCGCGACCCGGTGCCGCGCCGGCCAGACCTCGTCGGGGCGGTGCTGTCCACCGGCGGTCTCACGGCCGTGGTCTACGGAGTGATCGAGGCACCGGCGCGCGGCTGGTCGGATCCCGTCACTATCGCGACGATCGCCGCGGGCCTGGTGCTGATGGCCTTGTTCGTGGCGTGGGAACTGCGGGTGAGGGACCCGATGATCGACCTGCACCTGTTCGCCCAGCGGCAGTTCCTGTGGGCCAGCATCGCTGGCGTCCTGGTCACCTTCGGACTCCTCGGCCTGCTGTTCGTGGTCCCGCAGTACCTGCAGTTCGTGGGCGGACACGACCCGCTCGGCACGGGCGTCCGCTTGCTGCCGCTGATCGCGGGCCTGGTCGTCGGGGCGCCCGCCGGAGAGCGCCTAGCTGCCCGCGCCGGGTACCGGGTGCCCGTGTCGGCCGGCCTAGCCGTTCTTGCCGCCGCACTGGCCCTCGGTGCGACCACTGACCTGACATCGGGCTACGGGTTCGTCGCGGCATGGCTGGCCATGGCCGGCCTGGGCACCGGGATGGCGCTCGCACCGGCGATGGATGCCGTGCTGGATGCCCTACCGACCGAGCAGGCGGGGTCTGGCACTGCGATCACCATGACCTTGCGCCAGACCGGCGGGGCGCTCGGAGTCGCGCTGCTGGGTAGCCTGCTGGCCCAGGGCTACACCGATCGCCTCGACGTCACCGGACTGCCACCCGAGACGGCCGCGGCCGCGAAAGAGTCGATCGCCGGAGCGCTCGCGGTCGCCACACGCATCGGGGAACCCGCGCTCGCGGCCAGTGCAGGCGATGCCTACCTACACGGAATGACCCTGGTCCTCGTGGCCACCGCCATCGCCGCTGGCATCAGTGCCGTCCTCACTGCGGCGCTACTGCCGGGCAAACCGACCAACGAAGGCACCCTCGCCGACGCATTGAGCAACGAATCGAGCACTACATCCCCCGCAAGCGGCGGCGTCGCCGAGGAAAGAGAGCGTTGACCCATGCTGATGAACAAGGTCGAAACCACCCTGGTTACCAGCCCCGCCAACCGCGCCTTCCAACGCTGCGTGGAAGCCCCAATGCTGCGGCGTCTCGGTGGCCGCATCCCTGGCGCCCATGCACTCGAGATCGGCTGTGGGTCCGGCTACGGCACCAAGCTCATCGTCGACCAGTTCGGCGCCGCCACCGTCGACGCGATCGACCTCGACCCCGCCATGGTTGCCCGGGCCCGTCGCAGGCTCCGCCGCTACAGCGATCAGGTCCGCGTCGAACAAGGCAGCGCCGACGACCTGCGCTCGGCGCTGGGCGCCGGTGACGCCAGCTACGATGCGGTCTTCGATCTGGGCATCATTCACCACATCACCAACTGGCGTGACGCCGTGGCTGAGGCGGCCCGCGTCCTGCGCCCCGGGGGGACGTTCTACTACCTCGAAGTCACCGCAGCCGCGCTCGCCCGGCCCAGCTTCCGGGTGCTCCTGGACCACCCCACCGAGGACCGGTTCACCGCCGGGCAGTTCCTGGCCGAACTCGCGAACCACGGACTCGACCCGGCCGACAACTGGCGCACCTTCTTCGGCAGCGACTATGTGGTCGGCGCCGCCCAACGATCCTGACCAGTCCCCCTGGTTGGGGCTGCAACGAACCTGATCGACCCAGACCGCATCCAACACCTGCGTCGGGTCATGGCAAATGCCTGTCAAGCCAGCGCAGGAGCGGACCGAGGATCCGGCTCTCGTGCAGGTTCCGGGCCATAGCGCGATCGCGTACGGCCCGGGTGGCGCGGCGGACGACCCGCATCGGTGTTGTGGGTCCGGGGAGCATGGCCGCGCGCCGGTTCAGGTAGCGGGCGCAGTCGCGGCAGACCGTCACCTCGGGGTGTGCCCCCAGGTGCACCATCTCCTCGGGCAGGTAGGGCCGGTCGCAACACCAGCACCGCCCCTGGCCGGGCCCGGTGTCGTCGTCGGTGTTCACGGCCGCGCTCACCGGTTCAGAATGGCACGCGCAACCGCGCCGGACGCGCGGTGACGGACGCCGCGGATGTGCCGGTTGGTCAGGTGATGTCGGCCCACGTCACCTTCCCGATGTCGGCGAGCTCGACCAGGCTCGCGGTGGCGCCTTCGTGGTCACCGGTCTCACGCCAGGCGGCCAGGTGGGAGGCACCGCAGAACAGGTTCGCCTCGGGGCAGAAGTCGGCCTGGACGTTCCCGCAGGGTCCGCCGGGCAGCCATCCGACGACCGGGCTGTCCGCGGGCGGTCGACCGGCCTCGACCTGGACCACTAGGGCGCGGCCGCAGGTCGGGCAGCGGGTCTCGACCAAGGCGTCGACGTTGAGGGCGGCGGGGATGCCGATGCCGTCGAAGGCGCACCAGGTCCAGAACTGCTGTTCGTCCAGCTGCAAGCGGTGCCTGGCGGGGACCACGCTCAGCCCGCCGGCCGCGACGACCGCTCCGGCCGGGTCGCGGGTGATGGTGCCGGCTCCGACCAGGTCGGCGAGAGCGGCCTCGACCTCGTGCAGGGTCAGGTCGCATTCGGCGGCGAGGGTGGCCACGTCCGCGGGGGCGGCAGTGGCCCGGATTCGGGTGAACGCGGCGCGCCGGACCAGGGCGGCGTCGCCGGGGAGCCGGTCCAGCAGGCCGGCGATCGAATCCCGGTCGGCGTCGTGGTTCGACGTGTCGGGGATCGTGGTGTCGTGGTCGTCGTTGCTCGTCATCGTGGGCTTCCTTGGTCAGGCGCAGCAGGAGGTGGGCAGGTCGTTGCGGAACAGGCCGGCGACCAGCCGCAGGCTCTCGGCCATCGTCAGATAGGGCGCCCAGGTCTCCGCGAGGTCGTCCACGGTCATGCCGGCCTTGATCGCATACGTGGCCGCCAGCATGACCTCGCCGGCGGCGTCTGCGGCCGCGTGCACGCCGAGCACCCGGCCGGTGGCGGCGTCGGCGACCAGCTTCACCGCACCGCGGGTGTCGTGGTTCACCAGCGCCCGGGGCACGTCGGCGAGCCCCAAGACTCGGCAATCGCAGGAGTAGCCGGCCGCGAGCGCTTCCTGCTCGCTCAGGCCGGCCGAGGCCACCTGGGGCAGGGTGAACGTCACCGCCGGCAGCCCGGTGTAGTCCACGGACCGTTTCGCGTCCGAGTCCAGGGCGTTGGCGGCCGCGACGCGCCCGGACGCGGCGGCGACGTAGACGTACTGCGGGGTTCCGGCGACGTCGCCGGCCGCGTACACGCGGGGGTTGCTGGTGCGCTGGTGCTCATCGACCACCACGAAGCCGCGGTCGTCGGTCTCCACGCCGGCGGCGGGAAGGTTCAGGGCCGTGGTGTCCGGGCGTCGGCCGGTCGCGACCAGCACCCGCTGCCCCTCGACCCGGATCCCGGACGCGGTGGTCACCGCCACGCCGACGTCGCTGGCGGTGGCATCGACCGCGCGCTCCTCAACCACGGTGATGCCGTCCTCGGCGAACACCCGCCGCATCACCTCAGCGAGCTCGGGCTCGGTGTGCGGCGCGAGCCGGCCGACCACGGTGACCCGGGAGCCCAGGTGCGCGAATAGCTGCGCCTGCTCCATCCCGACGTACCCGCCGCCGATGATCACCAGCGAGGCCGGCAGGTCGCGCAGCTCCATCGCGGTGGTCGATGTCAGGTACCCCACCTGCTCGAGCCCGGCGATGCCCCCGACATACGGCTGGGCGCCCGTCGCGACCACGTAGCCGCGTGCCCGCAGCGGCCGGCCGTCGACCTCGAGGACCTCGCCGTCGCGGAACCGTGCGGTCCCGGACAGGATCTCGAAGCCCCAGGCGGCGGCGACGTCGGCGTACTTGGCCTGCCGCAACCAGCCGACCAGCTCATCCTTCTGCCCCACCACCGCGGCCATGTCCACCCCGTCGGCGCTGGTCGGCACCCCGCGGAACGGGTTCGCCAGCGCCGCGTGCCGGGCACCAGCGGCGGCCAGCAGAGCCTTCGACGGCACACAGCCCCGGTTCACGCACGTCCCGCCCAGGGTGCCGCGCTCGACCAGCACGGCGCTGGCGCCGCGCTGGCGGGCCTCGATCGCGGCGGCCATCGCGGCTCCACCGGAACCGATGACCGCCAGGTCCACCTCGATGGTCTGATCGTTGGTAGCCGATGCAGCGGCCACGGTGGGAGCCTCATGGTTCGACGCGGTGGTGTTCACTGGCCCATCGTGAACCTTCCAGCACACGGGAAGGTCAAGTAGCTACGGAAGGACACGCCATGCGCATCGGAGAGCTCGCCGAGGCCACCGGCACCACCACCAAGACGCTGCGCTTCTACGACGACACTGGCCTGCTGCGCTCCGACCGGGCCACCAACGGATACCGCGACTACGGCCAAGACGCCGTGGCGCGCCTGGATTTCATCCGCCGCGGCCGCGCCGCCGGCCTGACCCTGGGCCAAATCCGGGAAGTCATCGACATCCGCGAGACCGGCGACGCCCCCTGCCGCCACGTCCACGACCTCCTCGGCGCCCGCCTGGACGACATCGACCGCCAGCTCACCGACCTCCAGGCACTGCGCGCCACTGTCGCCCAGCTCCGCGAGGAGGCCGGGCTGGCCAACCCCGCGACCTGCACCTCCGAGGCCGTCTGCAGGTACCTGTGACCCGACGCGGGCGGCGTACGGAAGCCGCAGCAATGCACAGGCGCGCCCACCGGCGGGAGGGGAAGTCGCTCACACGAGCGCGCGGCACACTGAACCATGCCGAGGTGGCGCTGAGGTGAGCGGTACGACGCCGAACCGGGAGCAGGTGCACACGGAGCTCGAGCGCGTCCGCGAGACATTCCACCGGTTAGTCGAGACGTCGTCGCCCTCCGACCTGCGGCGGCCCACCGACGGGACCCGGTGGACGAACTCACAGTTGCTGTTCCACATGCTGCTCGGGTACTTCGTGGTCAGGTCACTGCTAGGGCTGGTTCGCACCCTCGGGCGAATGCCGGAAGGCGTCAGCCGCCGGTTCGCCCAGGTGCTGAACACGGGAACTCGACCGTTCCACACGGTCAACTACCTCGGTGGATGCGCCGGAGCGCTCGTGCTGCGAGGCCCAAGGTTGACCGCCATGGCTGACCGGACCATCGACGCTCTGCACCGACGGCTGGACGCGGAGACCGACGAAGCGCTCGAACGGCGCATGCACTTCCCGACCGGCTGGGACCCGTTCTTCGCCGACACGATGTCCCTCATCGACGTCTACCACTACGGCACCCTCCACTTCGACTTCCACCACCGGCAGCTGACCCTGCCGGCGGGCGGCTGACCGGTATCGCGAACATTGGACAGCCGAGCGGGCTCGCCACGACCCGGCGAGCCCGTCTCATGGCCGAGACGATCGTTCAGCTCAGCTGCCAGGCCACGTTTCAACGCGGCCCTCAGACCCGGGACCACCACGATCCCCGGGTCATCTCGAGGTCGCCGGCATCGATCCTGGTGAACAGCCGCCTCAGGTATTCGTAGCGTCCAGCAGTTTTGACAGCAGTCGTCGGAGTTCGCGGTGTCCGCGCTCGCCCAGGATGTCGGTCACCTGCTCTTCGAGGCCCTCGATCGTCTGGCGACCGGCGGCTACGGCGCCTCGGCCCCGCTTGGTGAGCACGATGAGCTTGGCCCTGCCGTCGTTGGGGTCGGGACGACGTACGACGTACCTCATGTCGACCAGCTCGTTTACGAGTTCTGCCATGGACTGAGGGGTCATGTTGGCCTTGCGTGCGAGCTCGGTGAGCCGGGAGCCTTCCGGAGAGATCTGGGCGAAGACGGCGGAGTGCTTGGGTTTCTGTGGATAGCCGGCCCCGACGACGCCGTCGACGATCTGGAAGCCCAACAGGCTGTAGGCCTGGCCCAGCATCGAGACGGTGTTCAGGTCGTTCGCCATTGACAACTCCGGGTCCGCAGAGTATTCAGGTTACCTGAATAGTTTCTAGCACACCCTGCTCGGAGTGTTGCCTTCGACGGGCCAGAGGAGCGATGACCATGACGCACGTCGAGGCGGGCACGTTGCCTACCACCGCTGTTCCCGTCTGGGTGAGCCGCGCCGGTGCGGTATGCGTGGCGGCGGGCATCCTCGGAGCCGTCAGCGGCATTGTCTTGGCGGTGTACCCGGCCCAGGTGTCCGAGGACATGTTCAGCTATCCGCTCACCGCAGGCGGGTTCACCGTCATTCAGATCTGGTTCTTCGTCCAGCATGTTGGCCTGCTGTCCGGTATCGCGGCACTCGCTCGCGCGGCGGTCATGGCCCAGGGCCGCAGCGCACGGTGGGGCAGCGGCCTCGCCGTCTCGGGCATGGCGCTGCTCGCGGTCACCGAGCTGATCGCGATCACGGCACGCAACTCGACCTATCCCGGCGACGGCACCGGCCTTCTCGACGCGCTCTACGGCGTTTCCAGCGTGGCGGTTGGTGTGGGTCTGATTCTGGCCGGCATCGCGGTCCGCCGCGGGGGACGGTGGTCCGGCTGGCGAGGGCTCGTGGTGCTGGTGGCCGGCATCTTCGTGTTCGTGCCGATGATGCCTGCATTGATGGGTCCGTTCGTTCTCGCGCGGCTCGCCATCACGGCCTGGATGCTGCTCTTCGCGGCCCTGGGCTACGCGCTGTGGAGGGCCGACCAGCAATGAGCAGCCCCGCTATCGGCGGCGCGGAGTCACCTGTCACGGTTTCCGTCACATTCCATGCAGACGGCGCCTCGTCGCCATGGATGTGGGTCACTGGGGGCGCGGTCTGCGGACTCGCCTGGTCGGCCGCACTCCGTGGTTACATGGTCGAACTCGTGGGGGCCGAGTCGACCTTCACCTGGAGCGGGACGTTCGGCGCACTCCTCCTTCCGGGCGCGGTCACCGGCGGGCTGCTGGGATGGGCCGAGCACCTGCGGCGCGTCAGTCCGCCGCGCCAATGGCGGTTGCTGGCTCTGGCGCCGCTGACCTTCGCGGTAGCGCCCATGCTGATACCCGGCGCCGTCACCACACTCGCGACAACTGGTATGGGCAGTGGGGCTATCGCGGTCGGGCTCATGGGCATCGTCGGCGGATACGCCCTGTCCGGACGTGGTCGGCGATGGCCCCGCGTCGTGTGCGGTGCCGTAGGCGTGGGTTTCACGGCCGCACTCGCCGCAACGGTTGCCGGCATGACCGATCCACCGTTGTCGCTCACCGACCCTCGGGGTGCCTGGGCAGCCGTGCTGGCGGCCTCCTTGTACGTCGTACTGGCTCTCGGCTGTTCGATCCCGCATCGCAGCGCTTGGTCACAGGGCACGGAACCGGTCCCGATCGAGGCCACCGCGTGAACGCCCCCATCCCTCACGTCGGCCGCGGCCCTGTTGGTCGTGCCGGCCGTGCTGGCGCCCGGGCGACAGCGCAGCCTTGAGAAGGAGCATCAACATGGTCGTCATCACGAATCAGACGGTGGTCGCCTGTCCGCCGGAGGAACTCTTCGACTACTGCGTCGACATTCGAAACGAGCTCGAGTGGAACCCCACGGCGAAGTCAATGGAGAAGCTCACCGACGGCCCGGTGGCCGTCGGCACAAAGTTCCTGGCCCGATGGGAGGGTGCGCCGTCGGCGATCGAGGTCGAGTGCCTCGAGTTCGACCGGCCCCTTCGCTGGGTCCACAACAATGGCGGGCCGATCGCCGTGACCTTCACCGGCACCGTGGAGCCAGTCGGCGGCGGGTCGCTGCTCCGTGCCCGGTTCGACGCACGCCCGCGCGGTTGGTTCCGGCTGGTGTTCCCGGCGTTCGTGGTGATGGCGCGCCGTCAGGAGAAGGCCAACATGACGCACCTGAGACAAGCCGTGGAGCGGCGCACTGGTGGCGGCCCGCGCACAGGCGGAGCCGCGGCGCGCGAGATGCCGCTCATTCATCGGATCCTCCGGCGTCAGTTCGCCGAGGTGCGGACCCTGGTGCAGGAGGTGCCGACATCCGATGCGACGCGCGTGGGTTCGGTCGCCGACCACCTCGGGTTCCTGTTTGAGGAGTTGCACATGCACCACACCACCGAGGACGATCTGATCTGGCCGAAACTGCTCGACCGCGCGGGGCTCGACGCACCGCTGGTGGAGCGGATGGAGGAGCAGCACCAGCAGATCGACGTGTCAGTCGCCGAGGTGCGCGCGGCGATATCGGTGTGGCGCTCGGATCCGACGCAGGCGACGTCCGCGGGGCTCGCGGACCGGATCAGGGAGTTCCTCGTCGTCCTCGAAGCACACCTCGACGAGGAGGAGCAGGTCGTCGTACCGCTGATCGACCAGCACCTCACCGAGGCCGAGTGGCAGGTCGTCGGGGAGCGCGGCTTCGAGAAGTTCACGCCGGCCCAGCGGTGGATCGCCACCGGACAGTTGCTCGAGGTCGCAACGCCCGAGGAGGTGGCGATGATGTTCGCAACGCTGCCGCCACCGGTGAAGGTGCTCTGGCACCTGATCGGCAAACGCAAGTACCGCAGGTACATCACGCCGGTCCGCGGCCGGCAGCTCGTGTGACCCGGGGCAGGCTGTGACCAGGGCGGCCGCCGTCTGTTCCCTCGTGCTCGGGTTGGGCTTCGGCCTCCCGGGTGCGTACGGCGCGTGGTACTACGCGCGACACGGCGAGGTGTGGACCTTCCTCGGATTCCCCACCTATGGCGACGGGCCCTTTGAGCGCTGGGGAATCCCGACCAGCACCGCGCTGCTTGTCGGGTTCGTGGCCGTGTGCGCAGCCGAGGTCGTGGT
>CAZIVD010000100.1:8895-11642 GCA_964542635.1 uncultured Nocardioides sp.
CCAGCACCGCGCTGCTTGTCGGGTTCGTGGCCGTGTGCGCAGCCGAGGTCGTGGTAGGTGCTTTGCTTTGGAGCGACGCCACGATCGCCCCGTGGCTGGCGCTGGCCCTGCTGCCGCTCGAGCTCGTGTTCTGGATCGGCTTCGCGCTGCCCTTCGGACCGCTGCTGGGACTGGCGCGCACCGCGCTCGTCGTCGCCACCCTGGTGTCGGGGGACTGACGCGCAGCCCGATCGCCGGCCAAACCCCTCGGTCACGCGCTGCAGAGGCCGGCGGATGACATAGGTGCGTCCGCGGACCGTGAGCGGCTCACTGAGGTCGGCGAGGAGACGA
Organism: uncultured Nocardioides sp.; assembly: GCA_964542635.1. Taxonomy (GTDB): domain Bacteria; phylum Actinomycetota; class Actinomycetes; order Propionibacteriales; family Nocardioidaceae; genus Nocardioides. The sequence continues at coordinate 9,226 of CAZIVD010000100.1, forward strand.
GCCCGATCTCGCCGTGGAGGCGTCGGTTGGTGGACAAGGCGACGTATTCGGCAACGGCGACCACGACGTCAATACCGACTTCCAGCGCCTTTGGGTCGCATCAGGGGGAAGCGGACAGCGACTCGCACGTCTCGGCCCGTGAGTTGCGATGGGTGTCGCCGTGGCTGTCGACGGACGTTACGGTCTCGGCTCTGGCGAGCCGCCCGGCCAAACACGAGGACGCTGCCTGAAGGAGAGCCGATTGACCCCCAAAAGGTGGGGCTCCGATGCGCTCGACCCGAAGTTGTGAAAACTTTCACAATCCCCTCAGGTGGCCGTTGGGCGCACGTAGCGTGGAGGAGTGATCGATCCCGCGCTGACCCTCCTGGGCCTGGCCGATGCCGTACCGGCAGGCGTCCAGGGGCTGGCCAACGCCGATCCCGCCGGCCTGTTGCCCGCTCGACAGCAGATGGCACTGTCGTTGGGCTGGCACATCATCTTGGCGTGTTTCGGGGTCGCATTCCCCGCAATGATCTTCGTGATGCACCTGATCGGCATCCGGCGCAACGACCCGGATGCGTTGTTGCTGGCGAGGAAGTGGGCGAAGGTCTCCGCTGTCCTGTTCGCAATCGGCGCGGTCTCCGGGACAGTGCTCAGCTTCGAGATGGGGCTGCTGTGGCCCGGCCTGATGAGCACGTACGGCGACGTTCTCGGGCTGCCCTTCGCCTTCGAAGGCCTGGCCTTCTTCATCGAGGCGATCTTTCTGGGCATCTACCTCTACGGCTGGGATCGGATGCCACCCAAGCAGCACCTGATGATGGTGCTGCCCATGGCGGTGACGGGCATCATTGGCACCTACTGCGTCATCGCGGTCAACGCCTGGATGAACGCCCCGGTGGGCTTCGACCTCGTCGACGGCGTAGTCGTGAACATCGATCCGTGGGCGGTGCTGCTCAACCCCGACGCGTTGTGGCAGTTCCTGCACATGTGGGTCGCGGCGTACATGGTCGCCGGGTTCACGATCGCCGCGGTGTACGCCGCAGGGATGTTGCGGGGGCGCCGCGACCGCCCACACCGTCTCGGGTTCACCGTCGCCTTCGCGTTCGCGAGCGCCTCCGCTGTCGTCCAGCCGATCGTGGGGCATCTGCTCGGGAGCCGACTCGCCGAGACTCAGCCGGCCAAGCTCGCCGCGTTCGAGCTGGCGACCGAGACCGAGAGCCCATCTCCGTTGCGGTTGGGCGGCATCCTCATTGATGGCGAGGTGAGGTGGTCGATCGACATCCCCTATCTTGGCTCGCTGATCGCCCGGAACTCGTTCACCAAGCCGGTCGAGGGGCTGGTGAGCTTCCCCGTCGAGGACCGTCCGCCGGTCAACATCACCCACCTGGCCTTTCAGAGCATGGTCGGGATCGGGACCCTGTTGATGCTCGCTGCGATCGTCTACTGGGTCGCTCGCTGGCGTGGGCGGGACCTGCTGGAGCACCGGTGGTTCCTCCGGTTCGCCTGCGGTGCTGGCGTCCTCGCGATCCTCGCCATGGAGGCCGGGTGGATCGCCACCGAGGTCGGCCGGCAACCGTGGATCGTCTACGGCATCATGCGCACGCCCGAGGCCGCTGGCGACAACCCCGGCCTGTGGTGGCTGCTCGGTGCGACCGCAGTGGTGTACTCCGCGATGACGGCCGGGGCGGTGGTCGTGCTGCGTTCCATGGCGCGGCGCTGGCGGGCCGGCGAGGTCGATCTCCCGAGCCCCTACGGACCCGAGGCACAGCGTCCCCGTGAGGGAGCGGGCCGGTGAGCCTGGCGGTGGTCGTCGCGGCCGCCTTGTTCCTCGGGGTGCTCGCCTATGCGTTGTTCGGCGGCGCTGACTTCGGTTCCGGCTTCTACGACCTCACCGCCGGCGGCACCGCCCGCGGCGCCGAGCTCCGCACGCTCATCGACCACAGCATCGGACCTGTGTGGGAGGCCAACCACGTCTGGCTGATCTACGTACTAGTCACCTGGTGGACGGCGTTCCCGGAGTCCTTCGCGGCCGCGATGTCGACGCTGATCCTGCCGATGCTCCTGGCACTGCTGGGAATCGTGCTGCGCGGGGCGAGCTTCGCCTTCCGCAAGTACGCCGCCACGATCGGCCAAGCAAGACTGTTCGGCGCCATCTTCGCCGTCTCGTCGGTGATCACACCGTTCTTCTTCGGCACCGTGGCCGGCGCGATCGCGTCGGGGCGGGTTCCCTCGACCGGCCGAGGTGACCTATGGAGCTCCTGGCTCAACCCCACCTCGGTCTTCGGCGGGATCATCGCGGTCGGCACCTGCGCCGTCCTCGCAGGAACGTTCCTGTGCGCGGACGCCCACCGCGCCGGTCGCGACCGCCTTGCCGAACTGCTGCGGTGGCGGACGCTGGGGGTCGCCGTGGTCACCGGCGCCGTCGTCTTCGCCGCCCT
>CAZIVD010000101.1:0-11589 GCA_964542635.1 uncultured Nocardioides sp.
CTTCTAACCCCAACCCGAAGGATCAGCCGTTACACCACTACCGGGGACTTGACCTGAGGTTGAGGCTGCTCTCATCGACGCAGTATTCTCGGTGCGCGCCCGCTATGGCAGCCGAGAGACCGGCCGAGAGACCGGTGTTTACGGGGGGGTGCAGCGCTGGCGCACGCACCGGCGCACCCACGGCGGCGAAGCAGCCAACGACCTGCGAGTCCTAGCCGGGACGAACGTGGAGGATCTCCGTGCGATTACCAACAGCGGGAAGATCCGCGGTCGCTATAAGGCCGAGGTGGTCACTGACGCGGCAGATGCCCTCGTGCACGCCCACACCGTGACAGCCGCGGATCTCCAGGAACGTGAACCGACTGCGAGGGCGGCGTACCTCGCCGTGCCAGGCTGTGGACCAGTGACGTGGCGGTACCTGCGGATGCTCGTCGGGGCCGATGACGTGAAGCCGGATACATGGGTGATGCGCTTCGTTCGCGACAAGCTCCCAGAGATCACCGACCCAGCCCATGCCGCCGACCTGATCACCACAGTGGCGGAGAGGATGGGTGTTCCCGCCCGAGATCTTGACCACGCGATCTGGCGCTTCCGCCGAGCCAATCCAGGCGCTTGACCACCCGCGACTGCTCCCTCGGCGGCTCGACGACCTCGTTACACCTGAGGACCTCGTTGCCATCGAGGGCCTGGACGAGGAAATTGGTCGGGCAATCTACAAGCTGAACTAGGTGCTGCCTCGTTGATCGGTCGCCCGGGCACCTCGTAGCTGATCGTCCTGCACATCGTCGCTTCCGTCGTCGTCGAGGCAGAGCACCGCCGAGACTCTCTCAAGGATGCGCGACTTGCTCCGCTACGGCACTGCGCACCCTTACATACGACCGAGGACTTCTTGCTGCTTGGCGGCGTACTGCTCGGGGGTAATGAGGCCCTGGTCGAGCATTGCCTTGAGTTGGCCCAGGACGGCGACAGGGTCATCTTGCGGGGCAGGGGAATCTGCCGCCGGCGTCGGCTGCGTCAGCCCGGAGACGGTCCCACCGATGGCACCCAAGCCCATGGCTAAACCCATCACGCCCGGGCCGCCCTCACCGTTCTCTGCCATCGCCATCGCCGAGTCTGCGATCGTGGTCTGCGTGTAGGCGTTGCCAACGCCGCCGCCCAGCATCAGACCCCTGTTGTACTTGTCCATGAGTTCGCGCGACGCCTGGTCATACTCGACAGCGCTAATCGCCGCGGCAACCACCTCGAGGCCGAACCTCTCAAGCCAGGAGCCCTCGGGCCCGCCCTCGTTCGTGAGGGCAGCGGCCAACTCAGGGCCGTGTGAGGCGAGCGATGCGATGTCTGTCGTGCGCGAGAGCGACTGCAGTGCGGCCTGGAACGCCGTGATGAACTCTTGGCGCAGCTGGCTGCTGCTCGTCTCGTCCGCGAGCGAGTAGTACTGGACGTTCGCAGGCAGGAACGTCCGGAAGAACCGAATCGGGTCCACCACCCGCACTGAGTACTGACCCCGAGCCTTGAGACGCAGAACGGGCGCTTGGCCCGAGCCTTCCGGTACCAGAGAGAAGTCCTTGTAGGGCAACGCGCCAGGGGTGCCGAACCGGAGATTCCGGACTTCGCGGAGATTGACGTAGTAAATGAGCTGCTGCTGGCTCGGCTGCCCGCCGAACTTGAACCGCTGCCACGACTGCCGAATTAGCGTCTCGCGGAGGCCGCCGCCGTTGAAGATCGAAGGCTGGCCGTCGTTCCGGAACACGAAGTAGCCCGGCTCGGTGGACACGCTTGCGATCCCACCGCCGTCGGTGATGATCACCGCGGTGTTCTCTGGAACGACGACCCGAGATCCATCGCTGATCACGTTGGACGACGGGGACCTGTTGGAGCCCCGGCCGCGGTTGGCGTCCTGGAAGACGCCGGGAGCGACGATGGTCTGCTCATCGAAGGTCGGAGCGACGTAGTAGTCCTTCCACTGGTCGGCGAGCGTTCCGCCGACTGCCCCAACTGCTGCGCTGATCAGTCCCACAGCGTCCCCGCCTTCCTCAGTTGACCGAGCATCTGGCCCGCCCAGTGTGGGCCGCACCTCGCCCGCGCTGCAGCTTAGGCGAGTGCCCCGACGGATCAGGGAGCATTCAGAACCAAGGGCTCGCCGCAGGCAGCACATGCGCGCGTGATGCCGACGATCAGCTCGTTGTTGGCGTTGCAAGCACGACATGTGACGACAGTCTTGTGCGAGGACTTCGGAACATACTTCTTGCTCACGACTTCCTCCGCTTGGTAGTCGATGTGAATGTCGTCGATGATTCCAATGTCGATCATGCGCTGAATGTCGCGGTAGACCGTTGCTTGGCTGGCGCCCGCGATGCCCGCGATCTGGTGCACTTTCATCCGTTCGACGCCGGTCAGGATGGCGAGGTACTTCCTCTGGGCAGCCCGCCGGCGGACCTGCTTGATCCGGACGTACACACAGAGCGCCGCGATAGTGAGCAAAGCGAGCCCGACGAGCAGAAACGCGAGTCGCGTACCCATCGGAACCTCGGTCGTGGTCGTGGTCTCGTCTTTCCACCACAAGTGACCCGACGACTCTGTCTCCGTGCGTTCCGACCGGAAGAAGAGGCCAAAGAAGACCGCACCGACGATGCCGAAGATCAGAGCCACAAACACGAGCCAGTGGCGCTTGACGGAGCCCGCCATCTGCGCGCGCTGTCGCTCGGCGCGGTCGGACTCCGACGACAGGTACTCGAACACGTTCACGGCCGAATCGTAAGCGCCCCTCTCCGGGACATGGCCCAGATTGGTTGACATCACCCTCGCCGCAGCCACCGTCCGGCGCCAGCGGTGGCACCGGCACCATGACGAGCCTTTCCGCGGCGACACCCCGATCGGAGCGCACTTGAGCTCTCACATCAGCCGGCGGTCGCCCTCGGCGTTCGGCCCGGGACGGCGCGAATGCGCCTTCACCGCGCACGCCAGGCTCTCGCATCGGACCCGGAGCTCCTTATCGAGAAGTTCGACCCAGCCGTCCTGACAACGATGGGTTGATGCGCTCGCGCCGCGGTATGAGGAATGCTCAGCCCCAGTCGGCCGACTTCAGGGAAGCAGTGCACCCGGGAGCAACCTTCACGGTCCATCCCAGAGTTCGCGGTGGAGGGCTTCCGTACAGGGTCCGCAAAGCACCCGATCGGGGGCGTCGGAGGACGTCACCACTGTCCTCACAGACCCCCAGGCGATGACGTTTCCGCACCTGTCGCAGTAGTCCACTACTGCGTCGTCATCGGGCATCGTCAACGCACCTCATAGCCGTCTTCAAGGGCGGTCGCGAGGTAGACGACCAGTGGGCCGGATGACGGCCGCGTCGAGACGGGCACCTGCGCGGTGGATGACGCGTTGGTCTTCGTCGCGCACCTCGATGAGTCGTGGGCCGATGAAGGAGAGGACGCTACGCACGACCTGGAAGTCGAACCCGTCCGCGGGGCGAAAGGCGTACCAGGTCTTGTTCGACTCGTCGTACTTGAACCCGAACGCGTCCTTGAGCCTCTGGCGGACGTCGTAGCCGTCGTAAATGCGGACCTCGACTTGGGCGTCGGTGTTGGTGACCGCGACAGGGAGTCTTTCCCAGCGGACGGGATCGCCGGTGGCCATGATGACTCCGAGGAAGGGCGAGGGGTCCTCGGTAGTGACGAGGTAGCAGAGCGAGGCCTCCGCGCGCGTGGTGGCGGCGTAGAACAGGCGCCGTTCGGCGTCGGTGAGGCTGTCTACGGTGTCGCCGAACACTTCGAAGAGTTCGGCGGTGGGGTGGATCAGCGGATAGGACTTCTTGTCCGCGTCGGCGACGATGACGAAGCCGGCTTCCCTACCCTTGTACTTGTGGGAGGTAGTGACCTCAAGGCGCTTGCCTTCCTCCTCGGTGAAGTGTCCTCGGAGGTAGGTGAGATAGCCGTCGAGCTTCCGCCCGAACGCCCCTTGGCCGGTGTTGGTGAACCACGGGACCGTGTTGCGCCTGAACAAGACTGCGACCGTGCCCTCAGTCTCGGTGAGCGCGTGCTTGACCAGCCGAAGCAGCGCTGGTGTGCCGGCGTCGCCCTCGAAGACGTGGCGCTCAGTCGGTGATGGGTCGAAGGTAGTCAGCCGGGCGATCTGGATGCGGCCGGGTGCCGATTGGAAGGAGCGAGCGGGTTCGCCGAACCCGTCCATTACCGCGTTGCCAGCCGAGACGATCCGGCTGCCTGAGCGGTAGTTGGTCACCAACTGGTGGGTGGTCGAGGACGGGAAGTCAGTCTCGAAGTTCTCGAAGAACCGCAGGTCGGCTCCGGCGAACCCGTTGATGGCCTGCCAGTCATCGCCGACGCAGCCCAGGACTGCGCTGGGCGCTTGGCTGCGGATTGCCCGGATGAACTCCATGAACATCAAGGAGAAGTCCTGGAACTCGTCGACATGGATAAACCTGAGGTCGCGGAGGTCGCCGCGCTCCTTCCCACCCGCTCGGGTCCACGTGACTCGTCCATTGCGTACCTCGGCAGCTGCTCGCCACATGACGCCACTGAAGTCCTCGAAGCCTTCGCGATGACTGCGGACGAGGTACTCCTCGTGTACGTCAGCTGCGAGTTCGAGGAACGCGACGACGTTTTCGTTTGGATCTTCCAGCGCGTACATACGCTGCCGAATGTCTTCTGGGCTGAGGTTCAGCTGCCGTGCCCGGTTCACGAAGCCCCGCAAGGCCTTGCTGAAGGTGTCGATTGCCCGCTGTCGGACGCGTTCCCAGATCTCGTCCTCGCTCAGGCGGCGATACGGGATCTCGGCCTGATCGAGCGCCGCTAGCACGACGCGGCGGAAGCCGTCTTCGCCGAGGGAGACGATCTGGGAGGGGTTGAACTCGACGAACGCCACGTCGGTCTGCGTGCTCCAGAACTCTCGCTTGCGGTCGGCGTTGCGCTGGTATTGCGGGTCGCCAGCGATGCCGAAGTACTCGATGACCACGCGGGGTTTCCGGCTGGCCAGGACGGTGAAGTCGGGTCGGTAGTTGAACCCGCCACGGGTGAAGTTGCGCTCGTACTTGTAGTCGACGCCGTGTTCGAAGAGCACGTTTGCGATCAGCCGCTCTCCGAAGGACTTCACGTACTCCCCGCCTAGCGTCACTCGGGTGACTTCGGCGCGGCTGGCGAAGAACTCTTCGCGCGTCGTGTGTAGCCCGCGCTGTTGGATTCGCTTCCAGTCATCGGTGAAGTGGCCGAGCATGGCCCGTCGCACGTTGTCCTTTCGCTCCACGAGCGGGTCGTTGACGACCGCCTGGACCTTCTTGGACTGAGCGAGGGAGTCCGAGTCCTCGTCGTCGAAGACGAGCTCCTCCTCGGGGCGCAGCAGGGCGTAGGCCAGGGCGTGGAATGTGACGACGTGCGGCAGCCGGACACCGGGTGGGAGGGCTGCGCGGAGGCGGTTGCTGATCTCCTCGACCGCTTTGCGGTTGAAGGCGACCAGCACGATCGCGCCAGGGTCGACTCGGCAGTGCAGGTGCAGGAAGAGGGCGCGGGTGACGATCGTGCGGGTCTTGCCGCTGCCTGCTCGCGCAACGAGCCTCAGGTCGTTCGACGTGGTGGCGACTGCCCGAGCCTGCTGGATGTCGAACTTGTCGTCGCCGAGGGCGTTGCGGACCCACTGTCGGACGAAGGCGGCCTTCCAGTCCTCGAAGTCGCTTCGCGTGACCTGGCCGTCGGTCTTCCAGGAGTCGAACCAGGCGTCGGCGGCGAGAAAGTCGCGCTGGAACGTCGCCTCGGCCTCGACCCGGAACCGCTCCAGAGCAGCAGCCCGCTCGGCTCTCCGGAGGGCTTCTGCCTCGGCTTCCGCGACCCTGCGGGCCTCTTCGGCGGCGAGCCGCTCGGCCTCGGCCGCGAGCCTGGCGGCCTCCTGCTCGGCGGCAGCCCGCGCCGCTTCCTCCCGCTCCTCAGCCGTCCGTTGTGCACGAGCCGCTGCAGCCAGCAGCGACCGCGCGACCTCCACCCGGCGTGCAGGACGCGCCCAGCGGTGTGCCGTCTCACCCACCGCGTCTCTGTCGCGAGGAGCGATGTTCGCGATGCCCGCCACCAGGTTCGTATGGGCGTGAGCCGGTAGGTACTGCTTCAGGACCGCGTACGCACGCTTGCCCTTCTCTCCCGTCACGGAGTCGGGCGCCGCTGACATGCCGTTGACGCGGGCGAGTGCGGCCTTATCCCGCTCGACCCACGTCTCGATGATGTGGAGGACAGCCATGAGGAGCGCCTTGTTGACGTCCTCGCCCTCCATGGCGGACCACGCTAGCGACCAGTGCCGACGAACGCCGGGCAAACCCGAAGACCAACCTGCGCGGCCGGATGATCCACGAGCGGGTCGCAGAGCCCGATCCGCGGCCGAGTGTGGAAGACCAAAGCCGGCGCCTAAGTGCCGGCTCCCCCGCGTAGCCTCTCGCCATGAACGAGGAACGACTGCGCTGCGCCGAGGCGGCGCTTCGGCAGGTGCCCGAGGACTACCGGACGGTCAGTGCAGCCGCAGTCGCCGGTCAGGAGCACGGCCACAGCTTCCACAACGGCATGCATATCGGCTGGGCATGGGGCGAGGACGAGCGTCGCCGGCCCTACCTCGATTTCCTCTCGGAGCACCGGCACCCAGGCATGAACGCCGAGCGCTACTTCATCGACGGCAGAACGGAGCCGATCCCAACTCCCGCATCGATGCGCCAAGTGTCGCCGGACCCCGCCGAAGACGCCGAGCTCGAGCGGAAGTTCTTCGAGGACAACCGCGCTGCGTACGCCGACCTGCGTAACCGAGGCCTCCTGCCCCCCGAAGGGGAGAACGTCGGATCGCAAGTCGTCAACGAGTACCTACTCAAGGGCGCCTCACCGAACGGTGGGAACGCGCCTGAGGAGCCCGAACTCGCACGCTACAACCGAGGTGAGGACCTCCTCGGCGGCAGCTGGGACAAGGTCCTCCGCAAAGAGCTGGTGAAGCCGTACTGGCGCAAGCTGCTCGAATTCGTCGCTGGCGAGCGAAACGAGCATCCGGTTTACCCGCCACCATCGCAGACCTTCCGGGCGTTCGAACTGACGTCGTACGACGACGTCAGAGTCGTGATCCTCGGACAGGATCCGTACCCCAACGAAGGTGAAGCCCACGGGCTCGCTTTCTCGGTGCCCGCCGAAGTCGAGCAGAAGCCAGGGTCGCTGAAGAACATCCACAAGGTCCTGGAGTCAGACCTCTCCGAGACCTTCGGCAGGACGGTGACCGCGCCCGACCACGGAAGCCTGGAGGCGTGGGCCGAACAGGGGGTCCTCCTCCTGAACACCGCGCTGACGGTGCGTGCTGGCACCAACAAGGACCGCGACACTCACCGCCGGTGGCGGTGGGAGAAACAGGGGTGGACGACGTTCACCGACGCGGTCATCCGGGCCATCAACGAAAGGACCGATCACGTCGTCTTCATCCTGTGGGGCAATGACGCCAAGAAGAAGCAGGACCTGATCGACACGAGCCGACACGCAGTGATCACGTCCTCGCATCCGTCGCCGCTCTCCGTTGGGCTCGGCTTCATGGACAGTCGGCCGTTCTCGGAGACGAACGAGAGGCTGAACGCCGCACGCCGAGGGGAGATCGACTGGCTCCGAGCCGGGCGCGAGGGCTGATCGAGGCGAGCCCCGCACTTTGACGAGGTCACTGGTTCAGGGTCGTTTCGTCAAAGTTCGCCGCGGCAGGTCCGGCAATCTTCGCTGCATCCCAACATCCTTGATGCGCGGTCGCGCGGCCCCGGTGCGGGAGTCCACGCGGCGACGACCGGCGCCGGCGCAGCTCCTCCCTGGCTCGGCCGGGAGTCTCTGGGCTCTGCTGCGATGCTCGATCGGTCGTGCTCTACTAGGTGCCGAAGCCCCAGGTGACCCGAGACGCCTGGGGCTCTCCCTATCGCGGAGTCCGCGGGTGGGCCGCGCGAGCAGCGGCCGCGGCTGCCCCGTTAGCCGCTCAAGAGGTGGTGGTCGGAGCTAGGCCCGCCGACGTCATGAGGTCCACGAACCGCTGACGACGAACTGCGTATCTTGAGCTGCGCAGTTCCGACTTCCAGCCGGGGTAAGTGATCGCCAGAGCTCGTGCCGGCGGTTCGGCGAGGTACTCCGAGAACCGGCAACCAGACAGGTGCGGACACAGGTCGACAACCGTGTTGCAGCTCGTGCACAGGTGCCCGCGGACCAGGCCGGTGAAGTGATCGTGATCGATCTTCGTCGCCCAAGGATCAGGGCATGTCGCACATCCTGGCCCTAGTGCCTCGACGAGCTGCCGGCGCACGGTCGCCCGTGCGTCCCGACCAGTGGCAGGCGACGGCCAGCGGCCGGCCGCTCGCGTGCAGCGTTGCTCGAGCGGCACTTGGGCAACGTCGACCGCGGCCTCACCGGCGCCGAACCGGACTTGTCCCTCGCACCATTGTGATGGGGTGCCCGACCCGAGGCAGATCGAGCGATCGCCTGCGAACAGGTGGTACACCCCGGAACGGTCCTGCACCGCGCGGTCTCCGTAGGTCATGCCCTCCTGGAGTGTGCAGGTGTCGAGCAGTTCCTCAAGCGGCTTGTTCACGTGAACCTCTTCGAGCGAACTCAGCCGCCAGAGCAGGTTCTCCCGTCGTCCCGGTGGGAGGTCCAGCACCGTGCGCGCCTTGGGCTGCGCCTCGCTGCTGGTCGCATCTGGGGCGGTATCGCCCACGGCCGGCGTTGGGCCGGGCTCAAGCGCTCTGGGTGGCATTAGCAGCCGTTGTGAGGCTTTGCTGCAGCGCGGCCCGTGCGCCGGCAACCAGCTGATCGAATCCTCCGGCTCGGGCGAGGCCTTGGACCTGGACCTCGTAGCCTGTGATCGTCAGACCGTCGACCTTGATTTCGTCGAACGACTTCCACTCCCCCAGCGGCAGTTGCTCCGGTGCACTCAGGGCGGGGTAGAGAAGTTTCATGTTTGTCGCGCCGGATGCGCGGAGGAACGCCAACGACTCGTACACGTCTGCTGCGCTGATGATGGGCGTCCGACCGACACGGGTCTTGTACTTGGCGTCAAGGAGAAGCGGGGCGAGCGAACCGGTCAGTGGGGTGATGTCGGGTGTGGCGTAGACCGGTTGCGTGCCGCGATGGCCGAGGACCCATCGCATCTGCCCAACAACCTTGTGGTCCGGAAGCGCCCGACGCACGACCTCCTCGCAGAGCGACTGCCAGGCCGACCAGGTCGACAGCAGGAATCCTGGGCCGGTGAAAGCACCGCCGTCGAGGTTGAGGCCCAGTCCCTCGACCACGAGTCGAGCCAGGTCGTAGGCCTGCTGCCAGCCGCGGTGGCGGACCGGAAGTGGCGCGAACACAGCCGGTGGGTTCGACTGGGGTGCCAACTGTCGGCCGAGCAGTCTGAGCTGTGCCTGGGTATCCGCGTCCGCGACTTCTGGGATCAGGGTTGCGACGGCCGCCGCCAGCGTCGCGTTGTACGGATTGCGACGGGTCAGTTCAAGTCGAGACACCTCGAAGCCGTCCGGGTCCGGCAGGACGACGGTCTCCCACTCGACATCGCCGTCGATTGCGAAGTCGGAACTGGTCGTTCGACGGTAGGAGCGGATCGGTCGGCGCTCATTCTCGGAGTGGAGGTTGAGCAAGGACCTGGCGATCAGTGTTGCGAGGTCGCCACGGTCCTGTGTGCCGGCGGAGATTTCATCGTGGACCAGCAGGTGGCCGGTTCGGACGAGCACCGCGAGCAGAAAGAAGTCGCTACGCCAACCGCTCGTAGACGGGTCCAGGAACTTGGGCACCACCTCCAGTTCGACGCTGGAGTTGAGGCGAAGCAGGCCTGCGACGCCGTCCGCCTTCCACGTCCCGCCGCTGGTGGTGGTGATCGGGTCGTTCTCGTACCCGAGCAGCGTCTTGACGCGGTCGTTGAGCTCTCGCAGCTGGATCAGGATCTCACCTTCGGAGATCCCGCTCAGTGCGGCGACCTCGCCGGTTGTCCGTGGCCGCTCTCGGAGCTCCTGGAGCACGAGCCGGTCCATGGCCGTCACTCGGTCGCAATGAGGGCGAGGAGCTTGTACAGCTCCTCGGGAGTCGGGCGAAGAGGACCGGAGATACGTCGAACCGTCTGCCCTGCGAAGGTGGACTCCACCAAGGAGTAGACGCTCTTGCTGTTCTCGGCACGCAGGACGTCGGAGACGGCTCGGGTGTTCCCGTAGAAGACCTCGTCGATGTGGCCGCGGACTGTCGCCCAGGCGGTAGCGACGTACTCCTGGGCAGCTGCAACGGCAGAGTCTGCGGGTGCGTGCATCAGGGCACCATGGCCGAGCTGATAGGCCTGCCCCCTGCCCAGGAGTAGCTGCTCGTTGATCTTGGTGAATGCCTGGGCAAGCGCCTCGTAGTAGTCCTCGGCGCTCGATGGGCTCTCAGGCAGTGGAGCAGGTGTCGAGTCGAGGCCGAGGTGCTCGCGCAGCACGTCCTCTTGCGGCTCGAGGCGGTGGATGTGGAACCGGCGCAGGAACGCGACGTCAAGGGGCTCAACGCTCGTGTCGGCCTCGTTCATCGCCGCGAGGATGTAGAGGTCATGAGGCAGCGCGAAGGACTCGTGCTCCCCACCGTCCCCCAAGATCTCGAAAAACTGTGTCGTCTCGGTGGCCGTGCCGTCGGTGGGAAGTCGCTTGTCAGCCTCAAGGCCAACCAGCGCACTACCGAATGCAGCGACGGCAGGACCACGGTTGATCTCGTCGACAAGGACGAGTGCGGCGTTGCCATCGTGGCCCGCATGCTTGGCTGCCCGGTAGAGCGTTCCGCTGGTCACGACGAAAGCGCCGGCCTCGCCGACCTTGGGCACGAGTCCGCGCATGAAGTCCCGGTACTTGGTGTTCTGGTCGAAGACCGTCTGGAAGACGCCGCGGGTGACGTCCTGATCAGGGCTGGGGAACCAAGACGGGATCGGCCCGGAGGACGCCGGGATCGGGATCCGACCGGTCGGCGCCGAACCCGTCTCCCCCTGCTTCCACTGGAACAGCTCGCGGACCTCGTTGAGCAGCCGGGACTTTCCGGTGCCTGGCGGACCGGTGATGATGACGTTCTTGCGGATCGCGAGAGCCTTCAACACCGCACGGGCGTCTGAGCTGATGTCGGCCTCAATCGGCATGGCAGTGCCCCGTCCCGTCTGTGAAGTTGTAGTAGCCCTGGACAGTCCTGGTCCCGTTCCGCAGTGCTGCCGAAGCCATGCAGCCGAGGATCGTGCTGCTGACCTCCGTTGCCCAGACGCCCTTCTTCTTCAGGTCAACCTCGTAGGCGTAGTCACACCGCACGGTGCCATCGTCGAACTTGCTGAGCAGCAGGAAGACCCGCCCCTTGTCGGTTGCAGGGAGTTGCCCGCCGAGAGCGGGGCTGGCGTGCACCTTCGCGATCCGGTCCTCAGCGGGTCGCGCGGACGTGGCCGGCCAGTACTCGAGCTGGGTCCGTTGGGGCTGGTCATTCGCATCCAAGTAGGTCACATCGGCAACCCTGATTGTTCGGCCGCCGCGGCCGAGGGCGTCCTTGGTGAAGATTTGACGCATGATCGGGCGGAAGGTCTTCCAGGGAAGTCGGAGGTCCCTCGCCCCAC
>CAZIVD010000102.1:0-11537 GCA_964542635.1 uncultured Nocardioides sp.
ACCCGCGTAGCCAGTTTGGAAGACTGGGGCTCTACCATTGAGCTACATCCGCGCGCGCCGGGCCGTCGTCACGGGGTGGTCGGATGGTTGCCGGAGCGGGTGTCATCGTGCCACAGGACGGGTGCCGCACCCCAACCGGCGGACTCCCGGCGAGACCGCGGACGACGGCCGCCGACGCCGCTCAGCGACGTTCGATCATGAGCAGGGCCCGGTCGTCGTCCTTGGAGCCGAGCAGCCCCACGAGGCGGTCCACCCGTCCTGCCTGTGTGGTCTGGTCGTTCTCGTGGTGCAGGGCCTTCTCCGCCTCGCCGATGAGCCGGTCGATGCCGAGCTCGATCTCGCGCTTCGGGGTCTCGACGAGGCCGTCGGTGTAGAGCAGCATCGCGTCCCCGGGACGCATCACCCCGCGCACGCTCTCGAACTCGGCGCCCTCGATCAGACCGAGCACCGGACCATCGCTGGGAAGGGCCGACCAACGTCCGCTCCCGGCCGCGAAGTGGACGGCAGGGGGGTGGCCCGCGGTCCACACCTCGAAGTGGCCGGTGGCCAGGTCGACGGACAGCTGCACGGCCGTCGCGAAGCCCTCGTCCCAGCGATGTCCGAGCAGGTAGGCGTTGGCGGCGGTGAGGAACTCGTGTGGTGGGACGGCGGCGATCAGTCCGCCGAAGGCGCCCGACAGGAGCAACGCCCGCGTGGCGGCCGCGTCCCCCTTGCCCGACACGTCGACCACGGCGACGTCCAGACGACCGCGGGCCGAGGAGGCGACGATGAAGTCGCCGGCGAAGAGCGTGCCCCCGGCTGAGCGGAGGGCCGCCTCGGCGACCCACTGGTCGGGCAGCTCCGGCAGCCGGCCGAACCGCTGGATGCGGTCGCGGAGGTCCACCAGCATCGCCTCGCCCTGGGCGCCGGCGACGCCCAGCCGGTTGCGTCGGTATGACGCGTAGAGCACGACCGCGCACAGCACGAAGTCGACCCCGATGGCGAAGAGCAGCCGCGGCTCAGGGTCCTCGTGTCGCGGGATCGTGACGAGCAGGACGACCACGACCAGCGCCACGAACGGCGGGAGCTGGCGGGGGTTGAGGAAGAGGCTGCCCAGCAGCAGGGGCAGGGCCAGGGCATTGACCGGCACGTAGTCGGGCCAGAAGAAGAGCCCGCCGCCGATGAGCACCGTGAGCACGACCAAGGCCGCGAGCGGCGCCCGGGGCGGTCGCCCGGGCTCGTCGAGGGATCGCCACGTCAGGATGGCGCGTCCGGGAGCGCCGGATCGCGGCGTCAGTCCCCTCATGGTCGTGATCCCGTCCGCCCGTGTGCGCTCAACTCTACGGCGCGGGACCGGAAGCGCGGTTGACATCGCGCACACCAGAAGAGATTTCTGTTCGCCAGCACCACGGTCCGGATCCGGCTCCCGCAGACGAGGCAGGGCTGGCCGGTCCGTCGGTAGACGTAGACCTCACCACCGTGGTCGTCGACCCGGGCCGGGCGCCCCATGGCCTCGGGAGTGTGTTCGGGACGCACGGTGTCGATCCGGCCCACCCGCACCCCGTCCGCCATCAGCGCCACCAGGTCGTCCCAGAGGGCTCGCCACTGACCGACCCGGAGGGTCCGGCCGGGGCGCAGGGGGTCGAGGCGGGCCCGGAACAGCACCTCCGCCCGATAGACGTTCCCCACCCCTGCGACGACCGACTGGTCGAGCAGCAGGTCGGCGATCGGCCGGCCGCTGCGGCGGATGCGCGCCCAGGCGCGGTCGGGGTCGGCGTCCGGGCGCAGTGGGTCCGGGCCGAGTCCGGCGAGGAGCTCGCCACGTCGGGTCGGCGTCACCAGCTCGCAGATGATCGCGCCGCGCAGGTCGGCGTACGCACCCGGAGCGGCGAGCCTGAGCCGCACCTGCCCGACGGGCGGGGGCGGGCCGTCCGGTCCCGTCGCCTGCACGTCGAACGACCCGATCAGGCCGAGGTGGACGTGTAGAACCCGCTCCGCCTCCCACTCCGCGAGCAGGTGCTTGCCGGCGGCCTCGGTCGCCAGCAGGACGGTTCCGTCGAGGAGCGCCGCGGACGCGGTGAACCGCCCTTGCGGGCTGGTCGCGCGCACCTGCCGGCCGCCGAAGGCTGCGTCGAGGTCGTGCGCGAGTCGGTGGAGGGTGTGCCCTTCAGGCATCGGGTGCCGGCGCCTCGGGCCGGCCCGAGGGTGGGAGGGGCGGCAGCTCTCCGGTCTGCTCGTACGTCGTGAGCATGCCGATCCGGCGCCGGTGCCGCTCCTCCTCGCTGAAGGGCGTCGCGAGGAAGGTCTCGACGAAGCGGGTCATCTCGTCGACCGAGTGCATCCGCCCGCCCACCGCGATGACCTGGGCGTCGTTGTGCTCGCGGGCCAAGACGGCGGTCTCCTCCGACCACACCAGCGCACATCGGATGCCGTCGACCTTGTTGGCCGCCATCTGCTCGCCGTTCCCCGACCCGCCGATGACGACGCCCAGGCTGCCCGGCTCTGCCGCCACACCTTCGGCGGCACGCAGACAGAAGACCGGGTAGTCGTCCTGGGCGTCGTAGTGGAAGGGACCGTGGTCGACGGGCTCGTATCCGTGTTCGGTGAGCCAGGCGACCAGGTGTGCCTTGAGGTCGAGGCCGGCATGGTCGCAGCCGAGGTGCACGCGCATGGCGGCGAGTGTAGGGAAGCGCTACGGCCGGGACGAGTGCGCCTCCGTGGCGAGGAAGCCGGCCACGAGACCGAGGGTCGGGGCGGCTGCGTCGAACACCGGGTTGCGGTAGTAGCCATGGGTCTGTCCTTGCGCCCGGAAGCCCGCGACGCGCACGCCCGCCTCGGCCAGGCGGCGTACCAGTTCTTCGCCCTCGTCCCGCAGCGGGTCGTGCTCGGCGGTCACCACGAGGGTGGGCGGCAGCATCCCGAGCCGGTCCGAGCGGAGCGGCGCGAGGTCGGGGTGGTCGAGGTCGTCCGGCGACGCGGCGTACTGCTCCCAGTACCACGCGGCCTCGCGCGGGTCGAAGCCGTCCGCATGGGTGCGATAGGACTCGAACTCGGCGCGGGGATCGAGGAAGGGATAGACGAGGGCGAGCGCGACCGGACGCTCCGGCCGCCTCAGGGCGGCGACGAGCGCGAGGTTCGCGCCCGCCGAGTCGCCGTGCAGGAGCAACGGTCCCGCGAGCTCGGGTCGGCCCTCGACCCAGTCGAGTGCGGCATCGACGTCCTCGACCGCGGCAGGGAAGCGATGCTCGGGCGCCAGTCGGTAGCCGACGCTCAGGACCCGCAGGCGGGTCCGCTTGGCCAGGCTCCTGGCCAGCGCGTCGTGCACGTCGAGGTCGTGGAGCACGAACCCACCGCCGTGCAGGTGCACGACGACGCCCGCACCGGCACCCTCCGGGGTGTAGAGCCGGGCGGGCACGCCGTCGGCGTCGACGTCCTCGACCCTGGCGACCTCCTCGCGGTCGGCGGCCGACGCCAACGCTCGCGCCTCCGCCCGGCTCACCTTCACGTCGAAGCCGGGCTCGAAGCAGGCCGGACCGGTCTCGGCGGCCAGGGCCGCCCGTGCCTGGGGATGCAGAGCCATGGCACCTGATTGTGGAGGAGACGACGAGAACTGGCGCCGACTCGACGGTCAGTGGACGCGGAAGACCTGGCCGGTGAGCGCGCCCTCGATCGACTTGACGTAGGCGCGGGCGGCGTCGGCGACGGGGATGGGCTTGAAGCCGGGGAACAGCGGCCCGTAGGCATCCCACGCCTCCTCGAAGACCGTGGCGGAGACGGCGTTGACGCGGAGCCCGCGCGGCAGCTCGATGGCGGCGGCCCGGACGAACGAGTCGATCCCGCCGTTGACCGTGGCAGCCACCGCACCCGTGCGGATGGGGTCGACGCCCAGGACGCCGCTGACGAGCGTGAAGGAGCCCCCGTCGGTCACGTGGGCGAGACCCTGGCGCACCAGCTCGACCTGGCCGAGCAGCTTGTCGCGGACGCCGGCGGCCCACTGATCCGAGGTGAGCTCACCCAACGGCGCGTACGGCGTCTTGCCCGCGGTGCAGGCCACGGCGTCGACCGTGCCGATCGAGGAGTAGAGACCCGCCACCGCGGCCGGGTTCGTCAGGTCGACGTAGTGCAGGCCGGAACGGGAGGCCGCCACCACCTCGTGCCGATCGGCCAGAGCCTCGACGACCGCACTGCCGAGCCGGCCCGAGGCGCCGACGACGAGCACCCTCATGCCGAGGCCAGCCGGGCGCGCTCGTCCTCGACCACCGACGGGTCGAGCTTGGTGAAGACCGGAGTCGGCTTGTCGACCTTGGCGCCCACCGTGACAGGACGCGACTCCCAGGCCGGGGTGCGCGAGTAGTTGCCGGTGATCACCGGGTAAGTGAACAGCCCGGCGCCGTCGTCGGGGTCGAGGTCCTCGACGTAGTCGATCCGGGGCATCGGCATGAACTCGCCCTCCCCGCCCAGGGTCTGCCACACCTTCGTGGACGAGTGAGGCAGGAACGGCGCCAGGAGGGTGTTGCAGTCGATCACGCACTGCGCGGCGACGTGCAGCACCGTGCCGAGGCGCTCACGCTGGGCGTCGTCCTTCATCTTGTAGGGCTCGGTGGCGGTGAGGTACTTGTTCACCTCGCCGACGACGCGCATCGCCTCGGCGATCCCGGCGCGCTGGCGGTGCCGCCGGATGAGGTCGCCGACCGAGCCGAAGCCGTCGCGCACGGCTGCGAGCACCGCCTCGTCCACCGGCTCGAGCGCACCGACCGCAGGGATCTCGCCGAAGCTCTTCGCGATCATCGTGGCCGTGCGGTTGACGAGGTTGCCCCAGCCGGCGACGAGCTCTGAGTTGGTGCGCTGCACGAACTCGGCCCAGGTGAAGTCGGCGTCCGACGTCTCCGGCCCCGCGGCGCAGATGAAGTAGCGCAGCGCGTCGGGCTGGTAGCGCGAGAGCATGTCCCCGACGAGGATCACATGACCGCGGCTCGTGGAGAACTGCTTGCTCTCCATCGTCATGAACTCGCTGGAGACCACCTCGGTGGGCAGGTTCAGCCGCCCGAACTCCCCCGGCTCGCCGCCGCGACTGCCCTCGCCGTCGTAGGCCAGCAGCTCGGCCGGCCAGATCTGGGAGTGGAAGACGATGTTGTCCTTGCCCATGAAGTAGTACGACAAGGCCTCGGGGTCGTTCCACCACTCGCGCCACCGTTCGGGGTCGCCCCCGTCGGAGTCAGCCAGGCGTCGCGCCCACTCGATCGACGCGGACAGATAGCCGATCACCGCGTCGAACCACACGTAGAGCCGCTTGGTGGGCTGGTCTCGCCAGCCGTCGAGCGGCACCGGGATGCCCCAGTCGATGTCCCGGGTCATCGCGCGCGGTCTGAGGTCCTCGATCAGGTTGAGCGAGAACTTGATGACGTTGGGACGCCAGGTGCCGGACGCCTCGCGGTCGCGGAGGTAGGCCGTCAATGCGTCGGCGAGGGCGGGCAGGTCGAGGAAGAAGTGCTGGGTCTCGACGAAGTCCGGCGTCTCGCCGTTGATCTTGCTGCGCGGGTCGATCAGGTCGGTGGGGTCGAGCTGGTTGCCGCAGTTGTCGCACTGGTCGCCGCGCGCGTCGGCGTACCCGCAGATCGGGCAGGTGCCCTCGATGTAGCGGTCCGGCAGGGTCCGACCGGTCGAGGGGCTGATGGCGCTCAGGGTCGTCTGTTCGACCATGTAGCCGTTGCGGTGCACGGTCTGGAAGAGCTCCTGCACGACCTTGTAGTGGTTGCCGGTCGTGGTGCGCGTGAACAGGTCGTAGGAGAGCCCGAGGTCGACCAGGTCGTTGACGATCACCGCGTTGTTCTTGTCGGCGAGGTCGCGCGCCGTCACGCCCTCCTGGTCGGCAGCGACGAGGATGGGCGTGCCGTGCTCGTCGGTGCCGGAGACCATGAGGACGTCGTGTCCGGCCATCCGCATGTACCTGCTGAAGACGTCGGAGGGCACGCCGAACCCGGCCACGTGGCCGATGTGGCGCGGGCCGTTGGCATACGGCCAGGCGACGGCGGACAGGACATGGGTCATACCGCCAAGCCTAGGGATGTCTCACTTCGGCCCGCGAACCCTTACCTGCTTCTTGGTCACCTTGCCCTTCGTGCCGTCCGGGCCGTACGTCGTGATGGTCACCGTCACCTTGGTGTCCCAGGTGAAGCCGCTGACGCTGAGCTGGTGCCGCTTGCCCATCAGCACCCGCCCGACCTTGGCGCCGGCGTTGCCCTTGAGGACGACCTCGGTGCGGCTGGCGTGCTTGCCCGACTTGAAGCGGAGCTTGATCTTCGAGCCCTTCTTCTTCACCACCAGGTGGGTGGCCTTGCCTGCCTTGGCGGGTGGCGGTGCGACGTAAGTGCCCATCCGGACGACCCGCTTGACGACACCGTCGTGGGTGATCAGGGCCTCCACCACCCGCTTGCCGCCGGGCCCGACGGCCGGCTTGATGCGGAAGGTGCCCTTCTTCTTCGACACGCTGCCGAGGAGGTTGGTCCCGAACTTCCCGCGCTCGCGGAACGTGATCGCCTGGCCGTTGGCGAGGTGCTTGGTCGAGTAGGAGACGGCCCAGGCCTTGCCCTTCCCCTTCCCCTTCGCCTTGACCTTGCCCTTGACGGTGGCCGGGTCGTAGCCACGACTGACCATCACGGCGCCGAGCGGCACGGAGGCCGCCGTGGGGGCGATGGCGTAGCTGCCCGCCTTCGGCTTCTCGACCAGCACCCACCGGGCGTTCGATCCGGCGACGGTGAAGACCTTGACCGCCGGGTTGGTGACGCCGTCGGCGTAAAGCACGGTGCCGTCCGGACCGGTCACCGTGATCTCCGGTGTGCCCCCGACACCCGGCACCAGGAACGTCGCGGTCGGCAGGCCGCCCGCGAGGGCGAACGCCGACCCGCCGGCCGCCCGAACCGCCCGGGCGGCGCGGGACTTCGACGGCGGCGGGATCGCGTAGCCGGAGGTGCTGCACGAGAAGGTGATCGCGGTCAGGATCTCTGCCGTCAGGATGATCGGGCTCGCGAGCACCGCCGGGTCGAGCTCGTCCCAGCGCTGCTCGAGGCCGGCCGAGAAGTCGCCGACCGGGGCCGGTGCCTCGAAGTTCGCACACGCCGCGAAGCCGATGCTCGACAGCGCGAAGTCGGCGCCGACTCCGGCACAGAGGTCGATGTCCTCCGGACCGACGTCGACCGTCACGCACATCTCGAGACTGCCGGTGGCCTGGGTGCCGAACTGCCCGCCGGTCGCGTCGACGAAGCCGTTGACGTCCACGTTGCCGGCCAACGGGCCGAGGGTCACGTGCGAGCCGCCCTTGAACGCGGCGTACCCGGACGTGTCGAACTTCAGCTCCCCCTGTCCGATCGTCAGCGCCAGGAGATCGATGGACGCGTTGAGCTGGAACTTCGCCGGGCCCGAGCTCGGGAAGGTCATCGTGAAGGTGCCGTCGGCCGTGATCGGCTGGGCCCCTTGGACGGCTGCCCCGGCCCCGACCTGTGCCGAAGCGGAGATCTGCAGGTCGGGCTTGAGCGCGAACCCCCCGCCGATCGAGGTGAGGTAGACGAACGGCCCGATCGTGATCGGTGGTTGCGGCTGGTAGCTGAACGACGCGGAGGCGAACTCGCCGGCCACGAAGCTGATCTGGGCCGAGATCGACCCCCCGGCCGGGACGGTCACCTTGCCGCTGCCCGTCCAGGTGCCGCCCTGCTGCCAGTCGAGGGCGACCTTGTCGAGGATCGCCACGCCGAGGGGGATCGGGCCGATCGACACGTGCAGGCTCTCGAGCCGGAGGCCGTCTGCCTCGGTGCCGAGCAGCGTCGCCTTGCCCGTGAAGCCGCCGAACGCCGCGGGCAGACGGATCTCGACGGGGATCCGCACGCCCTGGGGCGTGAGCTCGATCGGGATGCCGGACGCCACCGGGAAGCCGAGCACACTGGCCTGGAACAGGTCCTGCGGGAACTCGAAGAGGGTGTCGCCCGGCTTCAGGCCGTTGAGGTCGCGGTGGATCACTCCTCGGAACAGCTCGATCTCGGCGCTCCCGTTGCGGAGCAGCACCCGGGCCTGGCCGATGGTGTCGAGCCGCAGCTTGGAGGGGTCGAGCACGATCTGCGCCCCGGCCATCGGCTCGATGACGAGGCCGTTGAGGGTGATCGGCGCCTCGGTCACGACCATGCTCTTGTAGTCGCCGATGCCCTTGAGGAAGCATCCCGAGACCGTCTTGACGTCGAACGACCCGAACTTCACCGACGTGCAGGTCACGTTGCCGCCGCCGGGGATGTTGCCGAGCCCCGGGTCTCCGGTGGGAGCGACCGAGCCGACCCCGATCGCAGTGATCCGGCCGGGGTCGTTGAGCCAGCCGGTGGCGTTGGCGACGACGAAGCCACCGCCGTCGCCGGTCGCCGACAGCTCGGGCTGACCGGTCCGGTCGCCCTTCAGCACGGTTTGCGTGCTGCCGAAGCCGGCCGCCGGTGAGGCGGCCGTCCGCACGTGCAGCCCACCGCCCGCGCCCGAGTCCGTCCACGCCACCCGCAGCCCGCCCCCCGGGTCCTCGTCGATGACGCCCTCGTACCCGCCGTCCGCCGTGATCGTGACCGGGCTGGCCAGGGTGAGCCCCGGACCGACCCGCGACACGCGGCGGCCGCCGGTGAGGCCCACCCGCGACAGCAGGAACGTCCCGCTCGGTCCGCTCGTGAGGTCCGGCTCGGATCCGGCCAGCTCGGCGGACGTCGCCGCCCAGTTGGCTGGATCGGTGATCGGCTCGACGCCGTTCCACTGCTTGAGCCACATCTGGCCGCCCGCGTCGGCCATCCCTGCCACCAGGCCGGAGGAGGTGTTGGCGAGCGTGCCGTAGTAGTTGGAGTTCGGGTCGGCGTTGATCACGCCCTCGGCGCCCTGGTAGCTGCCCGAGCGGTACGACGTGATGCACATGCCGCCGCAGAAGGGGTCGTAGGCCACGTTGGCGACCGCAGGACTGTTCCCGGCGTTGACCACGGCCACCCCGCCGAGGTTGCGCTTGCCGACGATCACGCCGCCCGACCAGGTCGTGCCGCCGTCGTTGGAGACCCACGCCACGGTGGTGTGGCTGGACGCGCCGTCAGGCTTGTCGGACCCGGTCGGGTAGCGGTGCGAGAGCACCAGCAGCTGGTCGCCGACGCGGACGATGCGCGGGCCGTCGTTGTCGATGTTGTACTGCGGCCCGTCACCGGTGCCGTAGGTCTTCTCCCAGGTCAGCACGGCGGTCGCGTCGCACGAGGTGGCGGCTCGCTTGAGCCGGCAGTAGTAGGCGGCGTCCGCGTCGTCGCCGCGTCCCTCGTTCCAGACGATGTGCCCGGTGCCGGCCTCGTCGACGTACGCGGCGGGGTGCGTCCCGGTCTCGGAGAGCACCGTCGTGGTGATCGGCTGGGGCTTGACCTTGGGCGGCTTCTTGACCCCGGCGTACGTCGTGGGCTGCTGGTAGACGACCTTCTTGCCCGCCGCCGGGGCGGGGTTGGCCGACAGCGGCAGGCTCAGGGAGCGCAGGGCCGCCACGGCCCTGGCGGTGCCCGACGAGGACGATGCGGGAGCGGCACCCGCAGGTGCCACGAGGCTGCCGCCGACCAGTGCGAGAGCGAGAGTGGCCACCATTCCTGCGACGCGGTGGCGTGGGGTCGGACGCGACATGGCGACTCCGCTGAGAGGCTGACAGGACTCACCCGAAGTTGGGGATCAACCTAGGCCGACCCCACCGCCGCGCGCCAGAGCGCTGCCGCCCTCCGGTGGGCGAGGCGGTCTCCTCGGTGCCGCTCTTCGGTGGTGGAGCCGGGCGAGCCGCCGGGCGAGCCCGCGTCGAGACCCCTGAACCGGTCCGAGGGGCGAGGCGGTCTCCTCGGTGGCGCAGCGTCAGCTGAAGTCGAGCTCGCCGGTCCGGGTGCGCTTGAGCTCGAAGAAGTAGGGCACCTTCGAGACCGCCACGCAGCCGTCCCAGAGGGCAGCCGCCTCGTCACCGCGCGGGATCTTGGTCAGCACCGGGCCGAAGAAGGCGGCACCGTCGAAAGCGATGGTGGGCGTGCCCACCTCGAGGCCGACCTGGTCCATGCCCTCGTGGTGCGAGCGCTTGATCGCCTCGTCGTACGACGGGTCGTCCCAGGCCTCGATCAGGTCGGCGGGGAGGTCGGCATCGGCCAGGGCGGCCTCGGCCATCTCCCGCGTCACCGGCGACTTCTCGTGGTGGATCCGGGTGCCCATGGCGGTGTAGAGCGGCAGGAGGGCGCCGTCGCCGACGCGCTCGCGTGCGGCGGTCAGCACGCGCACCGGGCCCCATCCGGGAGCCAGCATCTCGCGATAGCTCTCGGGGATGTCCTTGTCCTGGTTGAGGTAGGTCAGGCTCATCACGTGCCAGCGCACGTCCACGCCGCGCACCTGCTGCACCTCGAGCATCCATCGGGACGCGATCCAGGCGAACGGACACATCGGGTCGAACCAGAAGTCGGCTGCGGCGGCCCCGAGGGCCTCGGCAGGGAGGGTGTGGGTGGCGGCGTCTGGATGCGGGGTCGTCCCCGAGAGCGAGGTCATGACTCGGTAACGGAACACCCGCCACGGATGTTCCCGCGCGGGGCGGTGGCAGGATGCCCCGTATGCCCGGAACCAACCTGACCCGCGACGAGGCGCAGACCCGCGCCGCCCTCCTGAGTGTCGACTCCTACACCGTCGACCTCGACCTGACCGTCTCCGACAAGGTGTTCGAGAGCACCACCGTGCTCCGCTTCACCTGCAGCGAGCCCGGAGCCTCGACCTTCGCCGACCTCGTCGGCGCCACGATCCACGAGGTCGAGCTCAACGGAGAGAAGCTCGACGCCTTCGACGTCTACCGCGAGCAGCGGATCCGCCTCGACGGCCTGCGGGCCGACAACGAGCTCCGCGTGCGTGCCGAGCTTCCCTACAGCCACACCGGCGAGGGCCTGCATCGCTTCGTCGACCCCGCCGACGGCCGCGTCTACCTCTACAGCCAGTTCGAGGTGCCGGACGCCCGCCGCGTGTTCACGACCTTCGAGCAGCCCGACCTGAAGTCGACGTTCACCTTCCGCGTGACCGCCCCCTCGCACTGGGTCGTCGTCTCCAACGCGCCCACTCCGGAGCCGGACCCGCTGGACGGCGAGCGGTCCGTGTGGAGCTTCCCGGCGACGAAGCGGATGTCGACCTACATCACGGCCCTGATCGCCGGTGAGTACCACGGCGTGCACGACGTCTACCAGGGCAAGAACGGCGAGATCCCCCTGGGCCACTACTGCCGCCAGAGCCTCGTGGAGTTCCTCGACCGGGACGAGGTCGTCAAGATCACCAAGCAGGGCTTCGAGTTCTTCGAGGAGGCCTTCGACTTCCCCTACCCCTTCGAGAAGTACGACCAGCTCTACGTGCCGGAGTACAACATGGGCGCGATGGAGAACGCCGGCTGCGTGACGCTGCGCGACGAGTACCTCCCCCGCAGCCGCCAGCCGCGCTCGTTCTACGAGTTCCGCTGCTCGGTGATCCTGCACGAGATGGCGCACATGTGGTTCGGCGACCTGGTGACCATGAAGTGG
>CAZIVD010000103.1:0-10857 GCA_964542635.1 uncultured Nocardioides sp.
GTCGCCGACCTGATCGGCGACGTCGACCCGATGCGCGTCGCCGAGGGCCGGCGGCTGGGAGACCCGGAGACCATCCACTTCGGCC
Organism: uncultured Nocardioides sp.; assembly: GCA_964542635.1. Taxonomy (GTDB): domain Bacteria; phylum Actinomycetota; class Actinomycetes; order Propionibacteriales; family Nocardioidaceae; genus Nocardioides. The sequence continues at coordinate 86 of CAZIVD010000103.1, forward strand.
TGGTGCCCCGCAGCCATCGTGGCATCGTCGCCATCAACGAGCTGCCCGACCTCGCCGAGCGGATCCAGGTCGCCCTGCTCAACGTGATGGAGGAGCGCGACATCCAGATCCGCGGCTACGTCCTGCGGCTGCCGCTCGACGTGCTCCTCGTCGCCAGCGCCAACCCGGAGGACTACACCAACCGGGGCCGGATCATCACCCCGCTCAAGGACCGGTTCGGCGCCGAGATCCGCACCCACTACCCGACCGAGCTCGACGACGAGATCGCCGTGATCCGGCAGGAGGCGACGCTGCTGGCCGACGTCCCCGACCACCTCGTCGAGATCCTGGCCCGCTTCACCCGCAACCTGCGCGAGTCCAGCTCCGTCGACCAGCGCAGCGGGGTGAGCGCGCGGTTCGCCATCGCGGGTGCGGAGACGGTGGCCGCCTCCGCGCTGCACCGGGCCGCGAGCCAGGGCGAGGACGAGGCGGTCGCGCGGCTGGTCGACCTGACCGCCGCCGTGGAGGTGCTGCAGGGCAAGGTCGAGTTCGAGACCGGCGAGGAGGGTCGCGAGACCGAGATCCTCACTCACCTGCTGCGCACCGCGACCGCCGAGACCGTGCGCCAGCACTTCCGCGGCATCGACTTCGCGCTGCTCGTGGACGCGATCGAGTCCGGGTCGATGGTGACCACGGGGGAGCAGGTCACGGCCCGCGACTTCCTCACCGGGCTGCCGGTGCTGGGGGAGTCGGAGCTCTACGACGTGGTCTGCGATCGGCTCGGCGCGACCAACGACGGCCAGCGAGCCGGGGCGATCGAGCTGGCGCTGGAAGGGCTCTACCTCGCCCGTAAGATCAGCAAGGAGTCCGGCGGCGGGGAGACCGTCTATGGCTGATGCCCCCCGCGCCCCACGGTCCGCCGGGCGGAGGCGGTCCCGCTACGCGCCGTACGACGGCGGGCCGGACCCGCTGGCGCCCCCGATCGACCTGGCCGAGGCGCTGGACGCGATCGGCCAGGATGTGATGGCGGGCTACCGACCCGAGCGAGCGATGCGGGAGTTCCTGCGGCGGGGCGGCAAGGATCGTGCGGGCTTGGACGACCTGGCCCGCCGCGTGGCCGAGAAGCGCAGAGAGCTCACCGCGAGGCACAACCTCGACGGCACCTTGCAGGAGGTGCGCGAGCTGCTCGACCGTGCGGTGCTCAACGAGCGCAAGCAGCTGGTCCGGGACGTCGACCTCGACGACGCCGACCGGGCGTTCCGTGAGATGCGCCTGGACAACCTGCCCTCCTCGACCGCGGCCGCGGTGAGCGAGCTGTCGTCGTACGACTGGCAGAGCAGCGAGGCCCGCGCGGACTACGAGCGGATCAAGGACCTGCTCGGCCGCGAGCTGTTGGACCAGCGGTTCGCGGGGATGAAGCAGGCGCTCGAGAACGCCACCGACGAGGACCGCGCGGCGATCAACGAAATGCTGGGCGACCTCAACGACCTCCTCGCCAAGCACGCCCGGGGTGAGGACACCCAGGCCGACTTCGACGAGTTCATGGACAGGCACGGCGACTTCTTCCCCGAGCGCCCGCAGAACGTCGAGGAGCTGATCGACGCACTCGCGCAGCGGGCGGCCGCGGCCCAGCGGATGCTCAACTCGATGTCCGCCGAGCAACGGGCCGAGCTGATGGCGCTCTCGCAGCAGGCGTTCGGCAGCCCGGAGCTGATGTCCCAGCTCGCGCAACTCGACGCCAACCTCCAGGCGCTGCGTCCGGGCGAGGACTGGTCGGGGTCGGAGCGCTTCGACGGTGAGGAGGGGCTGGGGCTCGGCGACGGCACCGGGATGCTGCAGGACCTGGCCGACCTCGACGAGCTTGCCGACCAACTGGCCCAGGCCTACGACGGTGCGCGGCTCGACGACATCGACCTCGACAAGCTCGCCCGCCAGCTCGGCCCGGAAGCGGGAGTCGACGCGCGGACGCTGCAGCGGCTGGAGCAGGCGCTGCGCGACAGCGGCTACCTCAAGCGGTCGAGCGACGGCCAGCTCAAGCTCTCACCGAAGGCGATGCGCCAGCTCGGACGGGCGCTGCTGCGCGACGTGGCGACCCGGATGTCGGGCCGGCAGGGCCAGCGCGACCTGCGGCAGGCCGGCGCCGCAGGCGATGCCTCGGGTGCCACGCGGCCGTGGGAGTTCGGCGACACCGAGCCGTGGGACGTCACCAGAACCGTGACCAACGCGGTGCTCCGAGAGGCGAGCGAGCGGGGTCTCGACACGCCCTCGCCTGGCGGCTCGGGCGGCTCGGGCGGCTCGGCCAACGATCCTGTGTCGAGACCCAGCGTGCGCCTCCGCATCGACGACGTCGAGGTCACCGAGACCGAGGCCCGCACCCAGGCGGCGGTGGCGCTGCTAGTGGACACGTCGTTCTCGATGGCCATGGACGGGCGCTGGGTGCCGATGAAGCGCACCGCGCTCGCGTTGCACACGCTGATCCGGTCGCGGTTCCGGGGTGACGCGCTCGAGCTGATCGCCTTCGGCCGGCACGCGCAGGTGATGGACATCGAGCAGCTGACCGCGCTGGACGCGCGCTGGGACAAGGGCACCAACCTCCACCACGGGCTGCTGCTCGCTAACCGGCACTTCCGCAAGCACCCGAGCGCCCAGCCGGTGCTGCTGGTGGTGACCGACGGCGAGCCGACCTCGCACCTGGAGGCGGGGGGCGAGGTGTACTTCGAGTACCCGCCGCACCCGCTCACGATCGCCTACGCCGTGCGCGAGCTCGACAACGCCGGGCGGCTGGGGGCACAGACGACCTTCTTCCGCCTCGGCGAGGACCCCGGCCTGGCGCGCTTCATCGACTCGATGGCGCGGCGCGTCGACGGGCGCGTGGTCTCGCCCGAGCTCGACGACCTCGGGGCCGCGGTGGTCGGCTCCTACCTCGGGTCGCGCGGCCCCTCGGCGTACGGCCACTACGGTGACTGGTTCGGCGGCCGCGGCTTCTGGGTCGGCGACTGAGGGGGCTGCTCTGACCCCTGGGGTCCCGCCGGTCGGCCTCTCCCTGAAGTTGTCGGCCCTCGCGAGGGCCGACAACTTCAGGAATCACCGGCTGACCGGGGATTCCTCGCCGGGCCGGCGACCTACGGCGCGAAGCCGGGGAGCGACTCCTCGAGGATGGCGCGGAACGGCGCCTCGGCCTCGAGTTGGCTGAGGAGGCCGATGCCGCCGAGCCAGGTGCGGTGGATGAGGAGGTACGACGGGGGCAGGTTGATCTTGGTGCTCACCGTGTAGCTCTCGGAGCGGGGGTTGTTGATCCGGTCGAACTGCTCGCGCATCCACTCCCGCGTGAAGCGGAACCGCTCCACGCGGGTCGGCTCGACGAACGGGTTGAGGTAGTCGAAGACCGCCTGCGGGTCGATGCGGATGTTGTCCTTGACGAACCCCTCGCGTCGCAGCCCGGCCAGCAGCGCGTCGGGGTCCTCGTCGACGGCCAGCCGCATCAGTCGGCCGAGCGCCGGCGGCAGCGTCCCCTCGGGCAGCCGCGCGACCGCGCCGTAGTCGAGCACACCCAGACGGCCGGGAGAGCCGTCCGCGTTGGGCAGGATCCGGAAGTTCCCGGGGTGTGGGTCGGCGTGCAGCATCCCCGTGCGCGCCGGGCCGGCGAAGAGGAAGCGCACCAGCAGCTCGCCGTAGTGGTCCCGCTCCTCCTGCGTCCCGTCCGCGATGACGGATGCGAGCGACGCCGGCGACTCGAGCCACTCGGACACCAGAACGCGGGTCCCTGCGGTCACCACGTCGGGCACCATGATCTCGGGGTCGTCGCGGAACGCCGCCGCGAACGCCGCCTGGGCCTCCGCCTCCAGGTGGTAGTCGAGCTCGTCGGCCGCCCGGGCCTGGATCTCCTCCACGAGAGGCTTGACGTCGATCCCGGGGAAGACCGGGGCGACTCCCTTCGCGAGCCGGGCGATCTGACGCAGGTCTCCGAGGAGGGCGTCGGCCGCCCCGGGGTACTGCACCTTGACCGCGACCTCGCGCCCGTCGTGCCAGCGGCCCCGGTGCACCTGACCGATCGAGGCCGCCGCGGCGGCCTCCTCGTCCATCCAGACCAGCTGGTCGCGCCACCGGGGTCCGAGCGCGTCCTCGATCTCCTCGTAGGCCATGCTCGCCGGCATCGCCGGCGCGGAGTCCTGGAGCGCGGTCAGGTGGTCGCGATAGGGCGCCACGAGCTCGTCGGGCAACGCGGCCTCCAGCACCGAAAGGGCCTGGCCGAACTTCATGGCCCCACCCTTGAGCTCGCCGAGGGTGCGGAACAGCTGCTCGGCGGTGCGCTGCTGCACCTCGGTCAGCACGGCCTCGGCCGGCTTGCCGCCCAGGCGCTTGCCGAACCCGACGGCCGTGCGTCCGGCGTACCCGAGCGGCAGCGCGGCCAGTCGTGCCGTCCGCACGACCGCCTTCCGGGGCACCTCCGTCATGACGCCATTGTCCCCGACGCCCCAGGGCAGCCGGGAATCCGCCGCCGGGATCAGCCGCCGCGATCAGCCGTGGAGGAGCTCCGCCAGCTCCTCGACGCCGTCGACCAGGCGGGTGCCCGGTCGGGCCCAGGAGGCGTTGGCGTCGACGGGATGCACCGCAACGCCCGCGGGCAGGACGCCGGCCGCGACGAGGTCGGCAGCCTGGCGGGCCGAGCCCATCCGGTCGAAGCCGCAGGGTGCGACCACGACTATGTCGGGTCGGGCGGCGTGCACCCGGTCCCAGGTGACCCGCCGGGACTGCTCGCCGGCGCGGCCGAGCAGCGGCTCGCCGCCGGCCGCCTCGATCATGTCGGGGACCCAGTGGCCGGGCGCGAACGGCGGGTCGGTCCACTCCAGCAGCATCACCCGCGGCCTCGGGGCCCCGGCCACTCGTCTGCGCACGGCCTCGAGCCGGCGTCGCTGGTCGGCCACGAGCGCGGCGGCCTCCGCCTCGTGACCGGTTGCGCAACCGAGACCCTCCATCGAGGCCAGCACCTCGTCCAGCGTGTGCGGGTCGATCGTGAGCACCTCGGCCGTGCACTGCAGGTGGGCCAGCGCGTCGTCGACCACCGACACGTCGACCGCGCACACCGCGCAGAGGTCCTGGGTGACGACCAGGTCGGCGTCGAGTCCGGCCAGGGCGCCCTCGTCGAGGTGATAGAGGTCCTCGCCCCTCCTCAGCGCCGCAGACACGTGGGCGTCGATCTCGGCGGGCGTCAGCCCCTCGGGCAGCGCGCTGGTCGACACGATCCTCCGACTGCGCGCCTCGGGCGGGTAGTCGCACTCGAACGTCACGCCCACCACGTCGTCCCCCGCCCCGATCGCGAACAGGATCTCCGTCGTCGACGGCAGCAGCGAGACGATGCGCACCGCCCCATTCTCCTCCGTCCGCTGGTCGAGGAGGTCGCGCAGCGGCCGTCGCGAGACCCAGGAGCGGCAAGGCGACGATGCTCACGGGTCTCGACAGCGGCTCGCCCGGCTCGACCAGCGAGAGTCCGGTGGCCGAGGCGCCGCGAGGGACGAGCCTTCTCGTTGGTCGAGCCGCCGCGAGGGACGAGCGGCGTGTCGAGACCAGGGTGGCCTAGCCTCGCCTGCGTGGACGACCCGACGTACGGCGTGCTGGCGCTGCTCGCGCTGGCGGCGCTGGCCGCGGGGTTCGTCGACGCGGTCGTCGGCGGAGGCGGGCTGATCCAGCTGCCAGCCCTGCTCCTGGCGTTCCCCCACGCCGCGCCCGTGCAGCTGCTGGGCACCAACAAGCTCGCCTCGATCTGCGGCACCACGGTGAGCGCGGCGACGTACTACCGGCGCATCAGGCCGGATCCCCGGACGTTCGTGCCGTTGATGCTGTTCGCCTTCGCCGGCTCCCTGGCCGGGGCAGCCGTGGCGAGTCTGATCCCGCGGTCGGCGTTCGACCCGATCGTGCTGGTCGCGCTGGTCGTGGTGGGTGCCTACGTCGTGCTCAAGCCGGACCTGGGGCAGGAGACGGCGCTGCGGTTCAGCGGGCGCCGTCACACCGCGGCCGCGATGGTCACCGGTCTGGCGATCGGCTTCTACGACGGGGCCCTCGGGCCTGGCACGGGTAGCTTCTTCGTCTTCGCCCTGGTCGGACTGCTCGGCTACAGCTTCCTCGAAGCGTCGGCGAAGGCACGGCTGGCGAACTGGGCGACCAACCTAGCGGCGTTGTGTGTGTTCGTGCCCCAGGGCGCCGTGCTCTGGAAGACCGGACTGGTCCTCGGCGGGTGCAACCTGGTCGGCGGCTACCTCGGCGCCCGCACGGCGGTCGCCCGGGGGGTGCCGTTCGTGCGGGTGTTCTTCATCCTCGTGGTGTCGGGATTCATCGTGACGATCGGCGGGAACGTCCTCGGGATGTGGTGACCGGGCGCCCGGCCGGACCGGGGGCCGGCTTCGCTATTCTGTCGAACTCCGTGAGTTTCGTTAGATTGTCGAAGGATGCTGCGTGATGCCCCCCAGGCCCGGGTCGATGGGTGAGCTGATCGGGTCGCTCGGTCAGGCGATGCAGGCCTACCTGCGCAGCACCCACACCTTCGACGACGCGGTCGCCCGCCGCCTCGAGCTCAACCCGGCCGACGTGCGCTGCCTGAACTGGCTCGCTGACGGACCCAAGAGCGCGGGCACGCTCAGCGCGGCGATCGGACTGACGCCCGGGGCCACGACGAGCCTGATCGACCGCCTCGAGCGCAAGGGCTTCGTCCGCCGCGTCCACGGGACCACCGACCGGCGCGTCGTCCTGGTGGAGCTCACCGAGGTGGGCATGTCCCACACCTACGCCCTCTACGCCCCTCTCGTCGAGGACGTGCGGACGATGCTCCAGCGCTACGACACCGACGACCTGATCCGACTGCGCGACTACTTCGACGCGGTCCGTCAGCGCACCGAGATGCACACGTCCCGCCTCCGCGAGGACCCGGCATGAGCGCCTCGTGAGCGGACCGCGTTGGGTCACGGCGTTCCTCGACGTCGCCGCCGACGACCACGCGGCGACGAGCGCCTTCTGGTCTGCCGTCACGGGCTACGAGGTCTCGCCGCCTCGCGGTGAGCACGGGGAGTTCGCCACGCTCGTGCCGCCCGACGGCGACGACTTCCTCCGCATCCAGCGGCTCGGATCCGGGCCGAGCCGCCTCCACCTCGACGTCCATGCCGACGACCACGAGTTCGCCGTCCACACCTCGCCGGGCGGCCTGACGTGGTGCACTGTGAGCCATCCGGCGAGCGTGCGGCCCCGTCCCGCCCGGTGGCCGGGCGGGCACTCGAGCCTGGTGGACCAGGTCTGCCTGGACATCCCGGCCGACTCCTACGACGAGGAGTGCGCCTACTGGGCCGGCCTGCTCGGCCTCCCGCTGCGGGAGACGCGGCTTCCCGAGTTCCGGGTCCTCGAACGACCCGCCGGGCAGCCGCTGCGTGTCCTGCTCCAGCGGCTGGGCGAGTCGGATGGTCCGGTCCGGGCCCATCTCGACCTGGCCTCGACCGACCGGGCCGCCGAGACCGAGCGCCATGTCGCACTGGGCGCCAGGATCCTCGCCGAGCACGTCTGGTGGACGGTGCTCGCCGACCCTGCCGGCTCGCCGTACTGCGTCATCGACCGCGACCCCGCGACCGGAGATCTGGACCTCACGGCATCCGGGTCGCGGCCTGTCGGGGCCCAGGGCTAGCGTGACGCGGGTGACCGAGATCGACAGCCGGATCCCACGCGCCAACCCGCCTCACGTCGCGGACGAGGTGAGGATGCTGCGCTCGTTCCTGGCCTACTACCGGGCGACGATCCAGCGCCAGGCAGACGGGCTGACCGCCGCGCAGCTCGCGGCCGCGCACGCGCCGTCCGACCTGACCCTGGGCGGGATGCTCAAGCACCTCGCGATCGTGGAGCACTGGTGGTTCGTCAACGTCTTGGAGGGTCGAGACGGCGACCCGGACTGGGTGCCGGAGGGGATCTGGGAGTCCGACGAGGACTGGGACTGGCACTCCGCGGCCGACGACGACGCGGCCACGCTCCAGGCGCGCTTCGAGGCTGCCGTCGCCGAGTCCGACCGGATCACCGACGCGGCCCTGGGCACGGACGCGGGACTCGACACCCTCGCCCGCCGCGCCCGGCACGGCTCCCGCACGAGCCTGCGATGGATCCTGGTCCACCTGATCGAGGAGTACGCGCGCCATGCGGGGCACGGCGACCTGATCCGCGAGGCGGTCGACGGCTCGAAGGACCTGTGAGGGTCCACTGGACTGCCCTGGTGGGGATCCACCGAACGGTCAGAGCCTGACAAACCTTCCACCGCGGCGGCGTCGATGAGGCACACTCGCGGCCATGACATCGACCATGGGCTGCCTCGGGCTGGGCGCGGAGACCGACGAGGGCTTCGACGCCCTCGTTGAGCGGGTGCTGCCCCAGGCCACGTTGATGGGGGTCGGCGACGGCTACGACCACCTGCGCTGGACCGACTCGTCCGGCGCCCGGCTGACGATCCTGGTGCGCGAGGGCAAGGTCGAGTACGCCCTGCCGTCGTTCTCGGGGCCTCCGGGAGCCCGCCTCGGTGACCTCGCCGCAGTGGCCTTCGAGATGGCGGCGGCCGACGTGCTCGACGACGAGGGCGAGACGGTGACCCGTGTGGCGTGCGAGGTCGAGCAGATGCACTTCCTACCCGACGAGCCGGTCACCACGGCGGCCACGCTCACGGCGTTCGGGCTGCAGGTGACCGTGCACGAGGACGAGCAGGACTTCCTGGCGTCCGACGACAGCCTGCTCGATCCCGACAAGAAGGACGAGCCGCGGCCCGACCACCTGCCCGAGGGCTTCGCCTGGCCGACCCGGATGGCCCCCGAGTCCTTCATCTCCTACGGCCTGTTCGGCGACCCGGCCGAGTCCGAGCCGCACGCGCTGCTGTGCGGCACCGTCCTGGCCGTGACCACGCGCACCACCGCCCTGACCGGCCAGCGGTTCCACGTGGCCCGGGTGCGGACGGTCGGCATGGAGGTGGACCTGTGCCTGTCCGCCCGCGACCACGCCCACGAGCCTCCGGTCGGGGGCGTGGTCAGCGGCACCGTCTACCTCGTCGCGTCGGCGGAGTCTTTGTGGCCCAGCGACTCGGCCACGGAGGCGCCGCGCAAGCGGTGGTTCGGCCGCAAGCGCTGACCCGATCACCCCTCTCGCAGCGCCGCCCGCACCCGATCGAGCGTCGCGGGCAGTGAGCCGTGCGCATCGATCCAGACCGCTCGCGGACGCACCACCCGGAGGTGTTCGAGGGAGCGCACCAGGCGTTCAGCATCGCTGGGACCGACCAGGCGGTCGTTGAGCGGGTGCTCCGGCCGCGACGGGGCCGCTGCCCTGGCGGCGAGACGCTCGGCCAGCGCCGGGACGCTCAGGTCGAGAACGAACTCGGAGAAGTGCACGTCGATCTCGTCGGTCAGGCGTTCGAGGTCCTCGATGAAGTCGGTTCGAGCGAGGTACTGACCCACGACGACGTCGTGGCCCGCGACCAGCTGCTCCCGTGCGAGAGCCAGTGCCAGCCGCCGCGCGTGCAGTCCCGAGGCGAGAAGATCGGCGTCCCAGTGCCCCAAGGCGTGCTTGATCACGTCCACGTCGAGGGCGAGCGTCAAGGGCCGATCCTGGGCCAGTCGGTCGGCCACGGTGGACTTCCCGGACCCGGGCGCGCCATTGACCAACACCAACCGGGCCACGGTCGTCTGGTCCCTACTGCGGTCCGACGGCGGTCGCCGTCGGACCGGGGTCGTCCGCGCCGTCCTTGAGCTCCACGAAGATCACGTGTGTCGGGGTGTCCCCGATGTTCTCGCCGTAGTGCTCCTGGGCGGGCAGCCACGCCACGATGCCCGCGTCGAGGGCGACCTCCCGCTTGACCCCGCCCGAGACCAGTCGCCGCTGGAAGGACGAGCGCGTGAACATCACGCTGTCGGGATGCCGGTGCGGCGTCGTCCGCTCGCCTGGCCGATCGGTGTAGTCCAGCACCCGGACCCGGTCGTTCTCGAAGACGACCCGATAGTGCTTGGGGTTGCTCGCGACCGGATCGAGGCTCATCTGGCCAGCCAAGCACCCGGATGTCGGATGGGGAAGAGGTGTTCGGAGCGGCGCTACCCAACCGTTCACAGACATCGCCGAAGGACTGGATTCCCGACACGTCGCGGTCCTTGAATCCCAGCTTGCCATCGAACAGAGATTCGATTCGTGTGGTCGCACGATGACTTCTCCGTTCCCGACCCAGACGCCGGCGACCCGGGCGGCGTTGGCGGAGGGGGAGATCTCCACCGAGCACGCCGAGGTGATCACGCGCGCCGACCGGCAGCTCCCCGACCACGTGACCACCGTTCAGCGGGCGAGCGTGGAGCAGGCGCTGGTGGAGCAGGCCAAGACACTGTCCCCCAAGCCGCTGCGTCGGGCCGCTCGCCGCGCCCTGGCCGCGGTCGAGCCGGACCCGGCGGTGGTCGACGCGCGGGCTGGCGTTCTGCGAGATCCTCGAACACCTCCCCACCGACCACCTGCACCCCTGCACCGCCGCCACCGTCGTGGTCACCCTCGACGAGCAGCAGCTCCGCGCGGGCCTCAAGGCCGCCGGGCTGGACACCGGCGAGGTCATCTCCTCCGGCGAAGCGCGCCGGCTGGCCTGCGGCGCCGGACTCATCCCCGCCGTCCTCGGCGGACCCTCCCTCCCGTTGGACCTGGGCCACACCCGACGACTCTTCACCCACGCCCAACGCGCCACCACACGAGGATCCACGACCCCGGCTACCACCACCGCACCCTGCCCGACGGCACCATCCGCTTCCACACCCGGA
>CAZIVD010000104.1:0-9837 GCA_964542635.1 uncultured Nocardioides sp.
ACCAGGCGATCGTGGGCAACATCGGCCACTTCGACAACGAGATCGACATGGCCGGTCTCGAGTCGTACGACGGCATCGAGCGCACCAACGTCAAGCCGCAGGTCGACGTGTGGACCTTCCCCACCGGCCGGTCGATCATCGTGCTCTCCGAGGGCCGCCTGATGAACCTCGGCAACGCCACCGGTCACCCGAGCTTCGTGATGTCCAACTCCTTCACCAACCAGGTGCTGGCCCAGATCGAGCTCTTCACCAAGCCGGAGGAGTACCCCGTCGGGGTCTACACCCTGCCCAAGCACCTCGACGAGGAGGTCGCCCGCCTGCACCTCGCGAGCCTGGGCGTCCAGCTCACCGAGCTGACGGCCGACCAGGCGGCGTACCTCGGCATCGACGTCGCCGGCCCCTACAAGCCGGACCAGTACCGGTACTGACATATTTGCGCGAGCGTGTCGGGCCCTGGCTCCCGCGCGAGCGTGTCGGCTCCGCCGCCACTCTGCCGCGCGGTCTCGCCGGCCCGCCACGCTGCCGCGCGATACCGCCGCCACGCTGCCGCGCTTCATCTGGTGGTCGAGGAGGTTGCGCAGCAACCGTCACGAGACCTCCCTCTCGCTGGTCGAGCCGCCGCGAGGGACGAGCGGCGTGTCGAGACCGGGCGACCGGTCCGCGCGGAATGGGTGTTCGCCGCCACCTCACTGGCAAGATTGAGCGCATGAGCAACGGCACCGACCTCCCCCCGAAGGGGCGGGTCCTGGTCGTCGACGACGACGCGTCTCTCGCGGAGATGCTGATGATCGTCCTGCGACAGGAGGGTTTCGACGGACGGATCTGCCCGAGAGGCGATCTGGCGATGGACGCCTTCCGGGAGTACCGACCGGATCTGGTGCTGCTCGACGTGATGCTGCCTGGGAAGGACGGCATCGACGTCTGCAAGGAGATCCGCGCCGAGTCCGGGGTGCCGATCGTGATGCTGACCGCCAAGGGCGACACCGTCGACGTGGTCGTCGGGCTCGAGACGGGAGCCGACGACTATGTCGTCAAGCCGTTCAAGCCGAAGGAGCTGATCGCCCGGATCCGGGCTCGGGTCAGGAGGTTCGACAGCGTCGACCACGAGGCCCTGTCGATCGGGGATCTCACCATCGACGTCGCCGGCCACTCGGTGACGCGCGCCGGGCGGCCGATCAACCTGACACCCCTCGAGTTCGACCTGCTCGTCTGCCTCGCCCGCAAGCCGTGGCAGGTCTTCACGCGTGAAGTGCTGCTCGAGCAGGTGTGGGGCTACCGGCACGCCGCCGACACGCGGCTGGTCAACGTCCACGTGCAGCGATTGCGGTCCAAGGTCGAGCACGACCCGGAGAACCCCGAGATCGTGGTGACCGTCCGGGGCGTGGGGTACAAGGCCGGGACCTCGTAGGTCCCCAGGCGTCCCGCCATGCCCGCGCGCTTCTTCCCCTTCACGCTGTTCCGGGCGCCGACCTTCTGGCGGCGCTCGATCCAGGCGCGTGTGGTCGTCAGCACCCTGTTGCTGTCGGCCGTGGTGGTCAGCGTGGTCGGCTGGTTCCTGCTCCAGCAGACGAAGCAGGGCCTGCTCGACCACCGGGTCGACGCCGTGGTCGCCGTGGCCAACAACCAGGTGGCGGAGGCCAAGCAGCGCCTGGCCGGGGTCAGTCGCACCGACAGCGACGCGATCCGTCAGCAGCGCGACCTCGTCGACCCGATCATCCAGCGTGGCCGGGCCACCGGCTTCTCCGTGGTGCTGGCGGGGCCGGTCGGCTCCGGCAGCGACCGGATCGAGGACGGCGGGCCGATGCTGACCCCGGGCCTGGACACCGCGAGCATCCCCGACGACCTGGTGGACCACTTCTCCGAGGTGGCCGACCCGGCCTGGACCTTCACGAGGATCAGCAGCACCGTCCAGGGCGAGCCCGCGACGCCGGGCATCGTGGTCGGGTCACAGGTGACGCTCCCGGCGGACAGCGGCATCTACACGCTCTACTTCCTGTTCCCGCTCAGCGAGGAGCAGGAGACGCTCGCCCTGGTGACGCGCGCGGCCCTGACGGCCGGCGTGCTCCTGCTGCTCCTGGTCGCCGGCCTCACCTGGCTGGTGACCCGGCAGGTGGTGACGCCGGTGCGGATGGCCCGTCGCGTGGCCGAGCGGCTCGCCGCGGGCGACCTGCAGGAGCGGGTGCGGGTCAGCGGTGAGGACGACCTGGCCAGGCTTGCGACGTCGTTCAACCAGATGGCCAGCAGCCTCCAGCGCCAGATCCGGCAGCTCGAGGAGCTCAGTCGCGTGCAGCAGCGGTTCGTCTCGGACGTGTCCCACGAGCTGCGGACGCCGCTCACCACCGTCCGGATGGCAGGAGACGTGCTGCACGATGCCCGTCGTGGCTTCGACCCGGGAACGGCGCGAGCCGCCGAGCTGCTGCAGACCGAGCTCGACCGGTTCGAGACCCTGTTGGTGGACCTGCTCGAGATCAGCCGCTTCGATGCCGGCGCGGCGGTGCTGGACCTCGAGGAGGTGAACCTGGTCGACGTCGTCCACCGCGTGGTCGACCAGACCCGCCTCCTCGCGACCCAGCGCTCCACCCGTGTCGTCGTGCAGAGCCCTGACCATCCCTGCCTCGCCGAAGCCGACGTACGCCGGGTCGAACGCATCGTCCGCAACCTCGTCACGAATGCCATCGACCATGCCGAGACCCGCGACATCGTCGTCCACGTGGACGGCGACGACAGCGGGGCCGCCATCGCCGTCCGCGACTACGGGGTCGGTCTCCGCGAGGGTGAGGCGGCGATGGTGTTCAACCGGTTCTGGCGGGCCGATCCCGCCCGGGCGCGAACCAGCGGCGGCACGGGGCTCGGGTTGTCCATCTCGCTCGAGGACACCCACCTCCACGGCGGGTGGCTGCAGGCGTGGGGGAGGCTCGGGGACGGCGCGCAGTTCCGCCTGACCCTGCCGCGCAGGGTGGGGCAGCCGCTGCGCCGCAGCCCGTTGCCCCTCGTCCCCGAGGACGCTCGCGAGGTGGTGGCGCCGTGACTCCCCTGCGACGCCTGACCGCACTCGCGCTCACGCTCCTCGCCACACTGGTGGTGACGGCCTGCATGCAGCTGCCCGAGACCGGTCCGGTGGTCTCCACCGAGGACAACGGGCAACCCCAGTCGGACACCGGGACCTACTTCAACCCGCGGCCGCCCCAGCCTGGGGACTCCCCGTCGACCCTCGTCGAGGGCTTCCTGCGGGCGATGACGGCAACACCGATCCAGACCACGGTGGCGCGACAGTTCCTCACCAAGGACGCGCAGACCGCCTGGAACCCCGAGCAGCGGACCATCACCTACGACAGCCGGGGGGCGCCGACCGGCGAGGAGCAGGTCGAGGTCACGCTGGAGGGCGCCCAGTGGGTCGACTCCCGCGGCACCTGGCGGGGCCGACTAGGAGGTGGCGAGCGCACCCTCAGCTTCGCCATGGCCCAAGAGGACGGGGAATGGCGGATCGCCGCCGCGCCCGATGCCCTCATCGTCGACGAGCTGTGGTTCCAGGGACGGTTCCGTCAGGCATCGGTCTACTTCTTCGACCCGACGGCCAGCATCCTGGTGCCCGAGCCCGTGTTCGTGCCGGCCGACGCCCAGCTCGCCTCGACCCTCGTGCAGTCGCTGCTCGCCGGTCCGGCGGCGCGGCTCGCCGGGGTGTCGCGCAGTTTCATCCCCCCGGGGCTCACCTTGGCGCTCTCGGTGTCGGTCGACGGCGACGGCATCGCCGACATCGCGTTCCTCGGTGAGGCTGGGCAGCTCACCCCGCAAGCGGCGGAGCTCATGGTGGCGCAGTTCGCCTGGACCCTGAGGCAGGACCCGTCGATCACGGCGTTCCGCCTCAGCATCGGGGGAGTGCCCGTGGCTCTCCCCACAGGATCCACGCAGTTCAGCGTCGAGCTGGGCTCGGAGTTCGACCCCACCGACGTCAGGTCCAGTTCCTCGCTGTACGCCGAGACGGACGGGATCCTCCGCTCCGGCACGGTCGAGCAGCTCGACCCTCTGGCCGGCCCGTTCGGCGACACCAGGTTCGGCATCGAGGACTTCGCGGTCAGTCTGGCCGGCACGCGGGTGGCTGTGGTCACCGACGACGGGCAATCCCTGCTGCGGGGTCCGGCGACGACCGACGGATCGGTGCGCCAGGTCGTCAGTGGCGCCGCCGGACTGCTCACTCCCGCGTGGGACTTCGCCGATCGCCTGTGGCTGGTTGAACGCTCCTCCGACGGAGCGCGGGTCTCGGTGCTCAACCGCGGGACGACGACGCCCGTGCAGATCCCGGGTATCAGCGGGCACGAGGTGAAGAGCTTCCTCGTCTCACGAGACAGCAGTCGGTTCGTGGCCGTCGTGAGGGGTCCCGTCGCAGACCGTTTGATGGTCAGCCGGATCCGCCACGACGCCCAGGGTGCGGTGGTCGGCGCGACCCGCGCCAGGACGATCGTGTGGAACGCCGGCGACGTGCAGCGGATCCGCGACATCGGGTGGCGGACCCCGACGAGCGTGGCGGTCCTGCATCTCCTGACCAAGGAGATCTCCCAGGTCGTCACGATCCCGGTCGACGGCTCGCCCACGGGGGCCGACAACCCCGCGCTGACGCAGCGACAGCGGGCCACCGCCGTGGTCGCCTCGCCGGTGCCTGACGAGACACTGTTCACCCTGACGACCGGCGGCCTCTACGACCTCACTGGACGCGAGGGCGGCAACCACCCGCTCCCGGAGGGGACCCGGGACGTCACCTACGTGGGCTGAGCACACACCCTCGAGCGAGTGACCGAGACGGGCATCCACAGTCGCGTGTGCACGGCTTGAGGAGGACCGGCACCCCTGCTGGGGTCGAGGCATGCACGAGCATCCGGTCACGGCAGCCCTCGATGCGGCTCTCGCCGCAGCCCGGGACCTGCTCCTCGGCACCGCCTGTGTCGGCTGCGGTGATCCGGGCCGCCCCGTGTGTCGGGGCTGCCTGGCCACGCTGAGCCTGCCCGGGCGGCCCGCGTGGCCGACGCCGATCCCGCCCGGGCTGCTGGCGCCGTGGACGTGCGCCGACTACGACGGCACGGCCCGCGCGATGGTCCTGGCCCACAAGGAGCAGGCCGCGCACGCCCTCCGTCGCCCCCTGGGGTTGATCCTCGCGCGTGCCGTCGCCGCCGCGTTGGAGGCCGAGAACCTCGCACGAGCGCCGTGCATCCTGGTCCCCGTCCCGTCGAACCCCGCGGCGGTGCGAGCCCGGGGACACGACCCGACGTGGGCCATCACGCGGGTGGCCGCGCGCGCGCTGCGCAGCGAGGGCCACGACGTGCTCGCGGCGCGCCTCCTGCGCTCGCGCGGCCGGGTCGCCGACCAGGCGGGACTCGACGCGGCGGCGAGGGCCGCCAACCTGGCCGGCTCGATGTGGTGCCCGACGAGCGCCGTACGCCGGCTGGCGCGGCGGCGCTCCCACGTCGTGGCCGTGGTCTGCGACGACGTGCTGACCACGGGATCCACGGCGGCCGAGGCCCAGCGAGCGCTGCGTGCCTCCGGAGTCGGAGTGCTCGGGGTCGCCACGGTGGCTGCCACCCGTCGGCTCGTGCCGCCCGGGCGCGACGACAGCGGACGCGACGATCCGCCACCCCCGGTTCCCTGGCCACCACCGATGGCCTAACGTCGTGACATGGAGTCCGTCCGGGTCCGTGGTTGCTCCGCCGGAAGACCCGGACGAGCCGTGGGCAGAGCCGGACCCTCGGGTGCGGTCCCTGCCCGGGGCTCCGGTGTCAACCGTCGGCTAGCCGATGCCAGTCGCAGGCGAAACGGCCCACGTAAGGCCGTCCTCCCGACCGTGGGGGACGACCGATCACGGTGCGGCTTAGAGGTAAGTCCTGCCTCGCCCGCGTCATCCGACATGACGCGACGTGAGAGAAGGGCAGTAGTGGCGGAACTCGCGTTCCGGGAAGCTGCGAACCCCTCAGCAGGCGGTTGTGGGGACGAAGACCAGGTCGGCCGGGCGGACTCCAGCCATCCCTTCCACCAGCACCCCATCCACCAGTACGGGAGGCATTCATGGACGTGGTCGTCACCGGCCGGCACTGCGAGATCTCGGACAACTTCCGCGCCCACGTCCAGGAGAAGCTGACCAAGCTGGAGAAGCACGACCACCGGATCATGCGCGTCCAGGTGGAGGTCGAGAAGGAACGCAACCCCCGTCAGGCCGATCGGGCGGTCCGGCTGGAGCTCACGGCGTTCTCCCGCGGTCCGGTGATCCGGGCCGAAGCGGCCGCCGACGACAAGATGGGCGCACTCGACCTCGCTCTGGACAAGCTGGCCGCCCAGATGCGGCGCGCCGCCGACCGCAGGCGGGTGCACCGGGTGCGTCGAGAGCGCGTGACCGACCTGCTCGACCAGCCGCTCAGTGACGCCGCAGGCCTTGCGGAGGACACCGGTGAGGACGTGGACGGAGGCCCGGTCGCGATCACCGGCGAGGGGCCGCTCGTGGTTCGCGAGAAGACCCACGTCGCGGAGCCGATGACCCTCGACCAAGCGCTCTACGAGATGGAGCTCGTCGGCCACGACTTCTACCTCTTCGTAGACCAGGAGACCGAACGGCCGTGCGTGGTCTACCACCGGCGGGGCTACAACTACGGCGTCATCGCGCTCGACGTGAAGTCCTAGACGAGCGCCCCAACGTGGGCAGAGGGCGACCGGCGCGGCCCAAACGTGCCATGATGCCCGCGTGGCTGCCCCCCCTGAGCCCTCGGAGCCCACGGCACCCCCGACTCCCTCGGTGCCTGAGCCCACGCGCGTGCTCGTGGTCGACGACCAGGAGCTGTTCCGTCGCGGCCTGACCATGTTGCTGCGCAACGAGGACGGTATCGAGGTCGTAGGCGAGGCCGGCGACGGGGTCGAGGGGGTCGCCCTGGCGGCCAGCACGGCACCGGACGTCGTGCTGCTGGACATCAAGATGCCCAAGCGGTCGGGCATCGAGGCGTGCCAGGAGATCAAGGAGGCCGTCCCGACGGCCAAGATCATCATGCTGACCTCCTCGGACGAGGAGGCGGACCTCTACGAGGCCGTCAAGAGCGGCGCCTCCGGCTACCTGCTCAAGGACTCCTCGATCGACGAGGTGTCGCAGGCCGTCCGCGTGGTCGCCGACGGGCAGTCCCTGATCAGCCCGTCGATGGCCGTCAAGCTCATCGACGAGTTCAAGCAGATGTCGCGCCCCGATCGCAGCGCCGTGCCGGGCTTCCGGCTCACCGAGCGCGAGCTCGAGGTGCTGCGGCTCGTGGCCAAGGGGATGAACAACCGCGAGATCGCGCGCCAGCTCTTCATCAGCGAGAACACCGTCAAGAACCACGTGCGCAACCTCCTGGAGAAGCTCCAGCTGCACTCCCGGATGGAGGCCGTGATGTACGCCGTCCGCGAGAAGATCCTCGACATCCCTTGACGTTTGCGCGAGCGTGTCGGCGCTGCCGCGCTGGTGCCCGTACGGCGGTGGGCCGGCCACCGTACTCCGAGACCTGACGGTGGCTGACCCACCGGCGGGTGGGGATGTCGGTGCGGACCACTAGGTTCGGGCGGGTGGAGCAGCTCAGCACGAGTCAGGCGCGGCGGATCGCCTTGGCGGCCCAGGGGTTCCTCGACCGGCCGCACGCTGCCCCGACGATGCGCACGCTGGCGCGCACGGTCGACCGCACGGGGGTGCTCCAGGTCGACTCGGTCAACGTGCTCCAGCGCGCGCACTTCATGCCGCTCTACTCGCGGATGGGCGCCTACGACGTGGGCCTGGTGGCGAGAGCGTCGGCCGGGCGCCCACGGCGGCTGGTCGAGTACTGGGCCCATGTGCAGGCGCTGATGCCGGTCGAGCTGTGGCCGCACATGAGGCACCGGATGGCGTCCTACCGCACCCAGCGGCACAAGTGGTGGGGCACCGAGGTGAGCGAGCAGCTGGTCGCCAACCTGATGGCCGAGCTCGACGAGCGCGGCGCCTCGACCGCCCGCGACCTCGACGACGGCCTGCCGCGCAGCAAGGAGCACTGGGGCTGGAACTGGTCGGCCACCCGCCGAGCTCTCGACTACCTCTACATGACCGGCGAGGTGGCGATCGCAGGCCGCAACGGCCAGTTCGAGATCCGCTACGACCTTCCCGAGCGGGTCCTGCCCGCGGCGGTCCTCGAGGCGCCCACCCCGAGCCGCGAGGAGTCCAACCGCGAGCTGGTCCGGCGGGCCGCACGCTCCCACGGCGTGGCCACCGCACGCTGCCTGGCCGACTACTACCGGATGCGACTGCAGCCGGCCGACGGCGACCGGGCCGTGCAGGGCGCCATCGAGGACCTCGTCGAGGCGGGTGAGCTCCTCCCCGCACGGATCGAGGGCTGGAGCCGCCCGGCGTACCTCTTCCACGAGGCTCGCCGGCCGCGCCGGGTGGACGCCCGGGCGCTGCTCAGTCCGTTCGACCCCCTTGTCTGGCTGCGTGAGCGCACCGAGCGACTCTTCGACTTCCACTACCGGATCGAGATCTACACTCCCGCCCCCAAGCGGGTCTACGGCTACTACGTGCTCCCCTTCCTCCTGGGCGAGGAGATCGTCGGCCGGGTCGACCTCAAGGCCGAGCGGCAGTCCGGGACACTCGTCGTCAAGGCGGCGTACGCCGAGCCCGGTGCCCCCGCCGAGACCGCCGAGGAGCTCTCCACCGAGCTGGTCCGCCTGGCCGGGTGGCTGGGCATGGACGAGCTCGCGGTCGAGCAGCGGGGTGACCTGGCTCCCCAGCTCCGATGGTGAGCGGGCCGCTCGCTCGACGGGGAACTCGTCACGCACGCCGACCGTTGTGCGATTCAGGGTGCCGCCCGGCCGCTAGGTAGAGTGGCGCCGCCCCCAAGCGCGACCGCTCGGGGATCCCGAACGTTGCAAGGAGTGCACCCAGGTGCCTGCCATTCTCGACAAGCTGCTCCGCATGGGCGAGGGCAAGATCGTCCGCCAGTTGGAGGGGATCGCGAAGGCCGTCAACGCCATCGAGGACGACTTCGTCAAGATGTCCGACGCCGAGCTTCAAGGCATGACCGCCGAGCTCAAGGAGCGGTGGGCCAACGGCGCGAACCTGGACGACCTGATGCCCGAGGCCTTCGCGACGGTCAGGGAGGCCTCCAAGCGGGTGATCGGGCAGCGCCACTACGACGTGCAGATCATGGGCGGTGCGGCCCTGCACCTCGGCAACATCGCCGAGATGAAGACCGGCGAGGGCAAGACGCTCGTCGCCACCTTGCCGGCTTACCTCAACGCGATCACCGGCAAGGGTGTCCACATCGTCACGGTCAACGACTACCTGGCCAAGTACCACGCCGAGTGGATGGGCCGCATCCACCACTTCCTGGGCCTGAGCACCGGCGTGATCCTGCCGTCGATGCGTCCCGACGAGCGTCGGGTCGCCTACAACTGCGACATCACCTACGGCACCAACAACGAGCTCGGCTTCGACTACCTCCGCGACAACATGGCCTCGTCGATCGAGGACTGCGTGCAACGCGGCCACGTCTTCGCCATCGTCGACGAGGTCGACTCCATCCTCATCGACGAGGCGCGCACGCCGCTCATCATCAGCGGTCCGACGCAAGACGAGGTGCGCTGGTATGACGAGTTCGCCAAGATCGCGCGCACGCTGACGCGTGACGTCGACTACGAGGTCGACGAGAAGAAGCGCACCATCTCCGTCCTCGAGCCGGGCATCACCAAGGTCGAGGACCACCTCGGCATCGACAACCTCTACGAGTCCGCCAACACCCCGCTGATCTCCTTCCTCAACAACTCGATCAAGGCCAAGGAGCTCTTCCGCAACGACAAGGAGTACGTCGTCAT
>CAZIVD010000105.1:0-9350 GCA_964542635.1 uncultured Nocardioides sp.
ACCAAGCACAAGAAGGCCGTCATCGACGCCCGCCGCGGCAAGATGTTCGCCAAGCTGATCAAGAACATCGAGGTCGCCGCGCGGATGGGCGGAGGCGACCCCACGGGCAACCCCACGCTCTACGACGCGATCCAGAAGGCCAAGAAGTCCTCGGTCCCCAACGACAACATCGACCGTGCGGTCAAGCGGGGATCCGGCGCCGAGGCCGGAGGCGCCGACTACACGACCATCATGTACGAGGGCTACGGCCCGGCCGGTGTCGCGATGCTCATCGAATGCCTCACCGACAACAAGAACCGCGCCGCGATGGAGGTCCGCACCGCCATGACGCGCAACGGGGGCTCGCTGGCGGACCCCGGCTCGGTGTCCTTCCTGTTCAACCGCAAGGGCGTGGTGATCGTCCCGCAGCAGCAGGACGGTCGGGAGGTCACCGAGGACGACGTGCTGGAGGCGGCGCTCGACGCGGGCGCCGAGGACGTCAACGACCTGGGCGAGTCCTTCGAAGTGGTCTCCGAGGCCACCGATCTGGTCGCCGTACGCACGGCGCTGCAGGCCGCCGGCATCGACTACGACTCCGCCGAGGCCGAGTTCGTGCCGGACCTGCAGGTGCAGCTCGACCAGGAGAACGCCGCCAAGGTGTTCCGGCTCATCGAGGCACTCGAGGACTCCGACGACGTGCAGAACGTGTTCGCCAACTTCGACGTGTCCGACGAGATCCTGGCGACGCTCGAGGGCTGAGCGCGCCCTCCTCGCCGGGCATTGTCCGGCCGGGGCGTGTCGCGCCGTCGAACGCCGGGCGGGCGCGGCTAGCGTACGAACATCTGTTCGGACGAGAGGCGACGGCGTGCGTGTGCTAGGGATCGACCCGGGCCTGACCCGCTGCGGTCTGGGCGTGGTCGAGGGATCGGTCGGACGGCCGCTCACGCTCGTGCACGTCTCCGTGCTGCGCACTGGGTCCGACCTGCCGCTCCCCGAGCGACTGCTGGCCATCCAGCGGGGCATCGAGCAGTGCCTCGACGACCATGACCCCGACGCGGTGGCGGTCGAGCGGGTCTTCGCCCGGTCCGACTCCAGCACCATCATGGGGACGGCGCAGGCGAGCGGTCTCGCGCTCGTCGCAGCCGCCCGGCGCGGACTGCCGATCGCCCTCCACACCCCGAGCGAGGTCAAGGCGGCGGTGTCGGGCAGCGGTCGCGCCGGGAAGGCCCAGGTGGGGCTGATGGTGTCGCGGATCCTGCGCCTGGAGACACCCCCGAGGCCGGCCGACGCGGCCGACGCGCTCGCGCTGGCCGTCACCCACATCTGGCGAGGCGGAGCCCAGGCGCGGCTCGATGCCGCTCTCGCCGCCCAGCGACTCACCCATCCGAGCGGGAGGTCTCGATGATCGCCTTCGTCCGAGGCCCCGTCGCCGCCCTCACTCTGACCAGCGCGATCGTGGAGGTGGGCGGGGT
Source organism: uncultured Nocardioides sp. (assembly GCA_964542635.1). Lineage (GTDB taxonomy): Bacteria > Actinomycetota > Actinomycetes > Propionibacteriales > Nocardioidaceae > Nocardioides. The sequence goes on from CAZIVD010000105.1 coordinate 1,452, forward strand.
GGGGCTCGAGGTGATGTGCACCCCCGGCACGCTGGCCACCCTGCGCACGGGGGTGAGTGCGACGCTGCCCACGAGCATGGTCGTCCGCGAGGACTCGCTGACCCTCTTCGGCTTCGTCGACGAGGACGAGAAGGCCGTCTTCGAGCTGGTGCAGACGGCTTCCGGGGTGGGCCCCAAACTCGCGCAGGCCATGCTGGCCTGCCTCTCGCCCGACGATCTGCGCGTGGCCGTGGCGACGGAGGACGTCAAGACCCTGACCCGCGTCCCCGGCATCGGGCAGAAGGGCGCCCAGCGGATCATCCTCGAGCTCCGCGACCGGCTGGGCGCGCCCGTCGGCCACGCGACGCGTCCGGCGTCCGCGGCCGCCCCGGCACCCTGGAAGGACCAGGTGCTCCAAGGTCTGGTCGGGCTCGGCTGGTCGGCCAAGGACGCCGAATCGGCGGTCGAGGCGGTCGCACCCGAGGCCGGTGAGCGGCCCGAGGTCGCCGTCCTCCTGCGGTCGGCCCTGCGCACCCTGAGCAAGGCCTGAGATGGACTCGTTGGACGGGCTCGAGACCCGCGAGGAGCAGCATCTGCAGTCCCTGACCGCGGCCGAGGCGGAGGGCGACGAGCGGGCCGTGGAGGCGGCGCTTCGGCCCCGCCTGCTCGCCGAGGTGGTGGGACAGCGGCGGGTCCGCGACCAGCTCGGCCTGGTGCTGGAGGCGGCCCGCAACCGCGGGCGCGTCCCCGACCACGTGCTCCTCTCGGGACCTCCCGGACTCGGCAAGACCACCCTGGCGATGATCATCGCCGCCGAGCTGGGCGCCCCCCTGAGGCTGACCAGCGGCCCCGCGATCACCCACGCCGGAGACCTGGCTGCGATCCTCTCCGGACTCAACGAGGGCGACGTGCTGTTCGTCGACGAGATCCACCGGATGTCTCGTCCCGCCGAGGAGATGCTCTACCTCGCCATGGAGGACTTCCGGGTCGATGTCGTGATCGGCAAGGGTCCCGGCGCGACCGCCATCCCGCTCGACCTGCCGCCGTTCACACTGGTGGGGGCCACCACGAGGGCCGGCCTGCTGCCCGGCCCGCTGCGCGACCGCTTCGGGTTCACCGCCCGTCTGGAGTTCTACGAGTCCGAGGATCTGGACCGCATCGTCCACCGCTCTGCCGGGCTGCTCGGCGTCGAGCTCACGCCCGACGGCTCGGCCGAGATCGCTTCCCGCTCCCGCGGCACCCCGCGCATCGCCAACCGCCTCCTGCGACGGGTTCGCGACTACGCCCAGGTCAAGGCCGACGGTGTCGTCGACCAGCACGTCGCCCGACGGGGCCTGGAGCTCTACGAGGTCGACGAGCTCGGTCTCGACCGCCTCGACCGCGCCGTGATCGAGTGCCTCTGCCAACACTTCGGTGGCGGCCCGGTGGGCGTCTCGACCCTGGCCGTGGCCGTCGGCGAGGAGCGTGAGACCGTCGAGGAGGTCGCCGAGCCCTTCCTGGTGCGGATCGGGTTCTTGGCCCGCACCCCGCGGGGCCGGATCGCCACTCCGGCCGCGTGGAGGCACCTCGGCCTCGACGCCCCCCGCGGTGACCTGGCGGCCGACGAGACGCTCTTCGGCGAGTGAGCCGACCCGCTGTTCGCCTCAGCGGCTGAGCGCGGCCGTGGCGGGCCGGCGATGCCGTGCGGTGTGGCCCCCGCGGTTACACTTCACCGTTGGTCCGGCCCCGACGTGTGGCCGGACGTCCCCTGGCACCCCTGTCGAAGAGGTCTTTGTCGTGTCGGAGCTTGCCTCCCTACTGCCCCTGCTGCTCATCGGTGTGATCTTCTGGCTGCTGTTGATCCGCCCGGCCAACCGTCGCCAGCGCGAGCAGCGCCTGATGCAGTCGTCGGTCTCGGTCGGTGACCGGGTGATGCTCAGCTCCGGCTTCTTCGGCGAGGTGCGGTCCTTGGGCGTGGACGGTCACGACGACCGCCTGGCGGTCGAGCTCTCACCGGGCGTGGTGGTGATCGTGGCCCGGGGCGCGGTCGGCACCGTCGTGGAGAAGGCCGACCAGGAGCCCGAGGAGCCGACCGAGTCCACGGAGACCGGCTCGGTCGGCGACGACGTGGCCGACGAGGAGCGCTGAGGTGGCAGCCCGCCGACCCACGCGCCCGGGGCGCACCCTCGGCATCTTCTTCGCCGCCATCGCGGTGCTCTACGGGCTCGTCGCGCTCGCCGGATCGTGGTCACCCGCGCTGGGTCTGGACCTGCAGGGCGGCACGCGCATCACGCTGATCGCCACGGGCGACAACGTCACGGCCGCCAACCTCACCGAGGCTGCGGGCATCATCGACCAGCGCGTCAACGGCACGGGGGTGTCGGAGGCCGAGGTGACCACGCAGGGCAACCGCTACGTCATCGTCGAGATCCCCGGGCAGAGCCGTCGCGATCTCGTCGAGACCGTCAAGCGGCAGGCGCAGCTCAGGTTCCGCGTGGTGGCCAGCCAGAGCCCGGGCGTCGCCACGACGCCGACCGAGGCGGCGACCCCCACCGACGGGGCCAGCGACGGGGCCAGCGAGGAGCCCAGCGAGGAGCCCACGCCCACCACCTCTCCGGGGGCCGGCGTGCTGCTCCCGAGCGACACGGCCAGCCCTTCGCCCACCGCGTCCGCGTCGGGCAACGGCAAGAACCGCGCGCCGTACCTCCTCGACGAGTCGGAGTCGGCGGATCCGACGGCGAGCGCCAGCAGCGAGCCTTCGCCCTCGGCGTCCGGCGGCGGCCAGGGCGGCAAGGGGGACCAGGGCGGCACGATCGATCCCCCCATCGACGAGCCGTTGAAGTGGATGGACAGCCCCGACGAGAAGTCGGTGGAGGCCTACAACGCGTTCTCGTGCGGCACCGACACCCAGTCGGCCAACGTCGACCCGGTGACCGGCAAGGTGACGCCGGGTGACAACCCCGACCTGCCGCTGCTCGCCTGCGACGACGACGGCTACAAGTACCTCCTGTCGGTGGCGATGGTCGAGGGCACCGACCTCAACGACGCGAGCGCGGGCATCCCGCAGAACGACGTCAACTGGGTCGTCTCGCTGGAGTTCAACGGCGACGGCACCAAGCAGTTCGCGGAGATCTCCCGGGCGCTCTACGGCACCGACAACCTGTTCGCGATCGTCCTGGACGGCAAGGTCATCTCGGCGCCGACGATGAACGGCATCATCACCAACGGTCAGGCCGAGATCAGCGGGAACTTCAACCAGGAGTCGGCCGAGAGCCTGGCCACGAGCCTGCGCTACGGTGCGCTGCCCATCACCTTCGAGAAGGACCCGACCGTCGAGACGGTCGGTCCCTCGCTCGCCGGCGACCAGCTCTCCGCAGGGCTCCTGGCGGGTGCGATCGGTCTGGCTGCGGTGATGCTCTACTGCCTGCTCTACTACCGTGGACTGGGCGTGGTCGTGGTCGCCTCGCTGTTCGTGGCCGCCGCCATCACCTTTGGGGTGGTGCTGCTGCTCGACAAGGCAGCGAACTTCACCCTGACCTTGCCGGGCATCGCCGGCCTCATCGTCGCCGTGGGCATCACGGCCGACTCGTTCATCGTCTACTTCGAGCGGATCCGCGACGAGATGCGCGACGGCAAGTCCATGCGCGTCGCAGTGCAGTCCGGCTGGCTTCGCGCGCGGAACACCTGCTTGGCCGCGGACGCGGTCTCGCTGCTCGCTGCGGTGGTGCTCTACATCTTCGCGGCCGGTGCGGTGAAGGGCTTCGCGTTCGCGCTCGGCATCTCGACCATCATCGACCTGGCGGTGTTCTTCTGGTTCACCCATCCGATGGTCACCTGGCTGTCGGGCTTCAGGTTCTTCAACCAGGGACACCGGCTCTCCGGGCTGGACGCCGAAGCGCTCGGCGTGGACAGCATCAACGTGTCCGTCCCGGCCCAGACCGTGGGCCAGACCGTGGGAGGGAGGGTCTGATGGGCAAGTTCTCGCGCCTCGGCAACGACCTCTACACGGGTCGCAAGTCCATCGACTTCGTCGGCCGTCGGTGGCTCTGGTACTCCATCTCCGGACTCATCGTCCTGCTGGCCGTCGCGGGGCTCTACTTCAAGGGCCTCAACATGGGCATCGAGTTCGTGGGAGGCGCCCAGTACCGCGTCACGCTTCCCGCGGAGCAGGTCACCCAGGACACCGCCGACGCGGTGCGTGAGGCGGTGGCCGGCACCGGCATCGAGGGGGCGTCGTCCCCGGTGGTGATCACCTCCGGCGAGAAGGCGATCATCGTCGAGACCAAGCAGCTTGGCACCGCCGACAGCGACCGGGTGGTGGACGCGATCCTCGCGACCGTCGATGCGGGCGCGGACCAGATCTCCCAACAGGAGATCGGGGCCAGCTGGGGCAAGGAGGTCGCCAAACGCTCGCTGATCGGCCTGGTCGTCTTCCTGGTCCTGGTGGTGCTGTTCATCTGGGCCTACTTCCGTGAGTGGAAGATGTCGGTGGCCGCGATCGTGGCGCTGGCCCACGATGTGATCATCACGGTCGGCGTGTACGCCATGTCCGGGTTCGAGGTCTCGCCGGCGACCGTGACGGGTCTGCTCACAATCCTGGGCTTCTCGCTCTACGACACGGTCGTGGTCTTCGACAAGGTCCGCGAGAACACCAAGGACCTCCGAGCCAGCCGTCAGACCTATGCGGAGGCGGCCAACCTGGCCGTCAACCAGACTCTGGTGCGCTCGATCAACACCTCGATCGTGGCCCTGATCCCGGTCGGCGCGATCCTCTACGTCGGTGCCGTGCAACTGGGTGCCGGGTCGCTCAAGGACCTCGCCCTGGCGCTGTTCGTGGGCATGGCGGCCGGCGCCTACTCCTCGATCTTCATCGCCACCCCGCTGCTGGTGCACATGAAGGAGGGCGAGGCGAGCAACCGGGCGATCGAGAAGCGGCTGGCCGCCAAGCGCCGGCATGAGGCCGACCGCTATGCGTCGGTGCCGTCGTTCACCGAGGACATGGCCGTCGCCGCCGACCCCGAGGAGGACGCGGCGTACGACGACTCCGAGCCCGACGACGACCGGGTGCCGCCCGGTGCTGCGTCGAGGCCGGCGCCCCAGCCGGTGCCGACGGGCCGCGGTCGCACGGCGCCGCCCGCGCGTGGACCGGTCGAGCAGAGCTCCGCCTCCGGACGCGCCCAGCCGACTCGGCAGTCGCGGTCCAAGCGGGGCAAGAGGTGACTGTCGAGGAGACGCTCGAGCGACTCGTCGTCGACGTCCCCGACTTCCCGGAGCCCGGGGTGGTCTTCAAGGACATCAGCCCCGTGCTGGCCGACCACGCGGCGTTCACCGAGGTCGTCGAAGCGCTGGCTGCCGCTGGCCGCGGCGACGACGGCGAGCGGGTCGTCGACCAGGTGATCGGCATGGAGGCTCGCGGGTTCATCCTGGCCGCGCCGGTCGCCCTGGCCCTCGGGGCCGGCTTCGTGCCCGTGCGCAAGGCCGGCAAGCTGCCGCGGGCCACGTTCGCGGAGTCCTACGCGCTCGAGTACGGCGAGGCCACCCTGGAGATGCATCGCGACGCACTCGCCCCAGGCGCCCGCGTGCTCCTGGTCGACGACGTGCTCGCCACCGGGGGCACGATCGCGGCCACCCGGCGGCTCGTGGAGCAGGCAGGCGGCACCGTGCACGGCGTCGCGGTGCTGATGGAGCTCGGCTTCCTCCCGGGCCGGGCCACCGTCGGCGACCTGCCCCTGATCAGCCTGCTGACGGTCTGAGCCCTGGCAGGGCCGCACTAGAATGGGCGGTCATGGCTGAGGAGTCTCCGGCGGTAGCGGTCGGCCAGCGGGCCGACGGCCCGGTTCCTCCTGCCCGCAGCATGCGGGCGCGCCTGGCCCGGATGGGCTCGCGCACCCAGGGCGGCAACCCCGTGCTGGAGCCGTTGTTCCGCACCGTGCGGGCCAACCATCCCAAGGCCGACCTGGCCCTCCTGGAGCGTGCTTACGTCACGGCCGAGAAGTACCACGGCACGCAGATGCGCAAGAGCGGGGATCCCTACATCACCCATCCGCTCGCGGTCGCGACGATCCTGGCCGACATCGGCATGACGGAGCCGACCCTGGTGGCGGCTCTGCTGCACGACACCGTCGAGGACACCGACTACACCCTCGACCAGTTGCGCAAGGACTTCGGCGACGAGGTGGCCGTCCTGGTCGACGGGGTGACCAAGCTCGACAAGGTCCGCTACGGCGACTCCGCGCAGGCCGAGACGATCCGCAAGATGATCGTGGCGATGGCGCGCGACATCCGCGTCCTGGTGATCAAGCTCGCCGACCGCCTGCACAACATGCGCACCGTGCGCTACGTCAAGCGGGCCACGCAGGAGCGCCAGGCCAGCGAGTCGCTGGACATCTACGCGCCGCTGGCACACCGGCTCGGCATGAACACCATCAAGTGGGAGCTGGAGGACCTTGCCTTCGCGACCCTGCACCCCAAGGTCTACGACGAGATCGTGCGCATGGTCGCCGACCGCGCGCCGTCTCGCGACCAGTTCCTGGCCGAGGTGATCAAGCAGGTCGAGCAGGACCTCAAGGACGCGAAGGTCAAGGCCACGGTGACCGGGCGGCCCAAGCACTACTACTCGATCTACCAGAAGATGATCCTCGGCGGTCGGGAGTTCACCGACATCTACGATCTCGTCGGCCTCCGCGTGCTGGTCGAGGAGGACCGGGACTGCTACTCCGTCCTCGGCGTGCTGCACTCGCGGTGGAACCCGGTGCTCGGCCGGTTCAAGGACTACGTCGCGATGCCGAAGTTCAACATGTACCAGTCGCTGCACACGACGGTGATCGGGCCGGAGGGCAAGCCGGTCGAGATCCAGATCCGCACCTACGCCATGCACCGTCGGGCGGAGTACGGCGTGGCGGCGCACTGGAAGTACAAGGAGGACGGCCGCAACGGCGTCGACACCGACCGGGCGGGCGACCTCGACGACATGTCCTGGGTCCGGCAGCTGCTCGACTGGCAGAGCGAGGTCGAGGACCCCGGGGAGTTCCTGGAGAGTCTCCGCTTCGAGATCAACCGCGCCGAGGTCTACGTGTTCACGCCGCGTGGCGACGTGATCGCGCTGCCGGTCGGCTCCACTCCGGTGGACTTCGCCTACGCCGTGCACACCGAGGTGGGGCACCACACCATCGGCGCGCGGGTCAACGGACGGCTCGCTCCGCTGGAGTCGACGTTGGAGAACAGCGACGTGGTGGAGATCTTCACCTCCAAGGCCGCCAACGCCGGACCCTCGCGGGACTGGCTCGGCTTCGTCAAGTCACCCCGCGCCCGCTCCAAGATCCGGCAGTGGTTCACCAAGGAGCGCCGTGAGGAGGCCATCGAGCGCGGCAAGGACCAGATCGCCAAGCTGATGCGCAAGGAGGGCCTGCCGCTCAAGCGGGTGCTCACCCACGAGTCGCTCACGACGGCGGCGCTGCACTTCAAGCTCGCCGACGTCTCGGCGCTGTACGCCGCCGTGGGCGAGGGGAACCTCTCCGCCCAGGCCGTCGTACGACGGGTCATCGACCTGCACGGCGGCGACGACGGCGCCGCGGAGGACCTCTCCGAGGGAGTCCGGATCACCGGTCGCCGGGTGCGCACCAAGGCCGCGCCTGCCGGCGACTCGGGCGTGATCGTCAAGGGCGTCACCGACGTGTGGGTCAAGCTCGCCAAGTGCTGCACGCCGGTGCCGCCCGACGCGATCCTGGGCTTCGTCACCAAGGGCGGCGGCGTCTCGGTGCACCGCCAGGACTGCACCAACGCCGCGGCCCTCAAGAGCCAGCCCGAGAAGGTCCTCGAGGTCGAGTGGGCGCCGACCGCGCAGTCGACGTTCCTGGTCAACATCCAGGTCGAGGCCCTCGACCGCAACCGCCTGCTCTCCGACATCACGATGGCCCTCTCCGACGCCCACGTGAACATCCT
>CAZIVD010000106.1:0-9206 GCA_964542635.1 uncultured Nocardioides sp.
TGGTGCGCAACTCGCTGCGGATGAACCCCTCGCGGGTGATCGTGGGCGAGGTCTTGGGCGATGAGGTCATCACGATGCTCAACGCCATGGCCCAGGGCAACGACGGGTCGCTGAGCACGATCCACGCGAACTCCTCGCGCGACGTCATCGGAAAGATCCAGACCTACGCCCTGCAGGCCGAAGAGCGACTGCCGTTCGAGGCAACCAACGGCCTGATCGCGAACGCCTTGAACTTCATCGTGTTCCTTCGCCGGATCCGTACCGAGGACGGTCGTCAGCGCCGCATCGTCGAGTCGATCCGTGAGGTTGCCGGACGCGATGAGGACGGGGTGAAGACGACCGAGCTGTGGAAGTTCAACAAGGCCACAGGCCGCACAGAGTTCACGCGGAAAGCGATCATTCGCGAGGAAGCACTCCTCGATGTCGGCTGGGACCCCGACGGCACAACGGACCTGAACAGGTTCGTCGAGCCGAGCGACAACGCCGGCGATGCGGGGTGGCAGATCTGATGACGCTCTTCATAGGCTGCGTCCTGGCGGTCTGCCTCGGCATCATCGGGATCATCCGCACCGCCCGCGGCAAGAACCTGCTCCCGGCTCGGGTGACCACCGCCCGGCGCAAGGTTGCCGATCCCCAGCAGACGGCCCGGCAAGTCACGATCGCGCTGATCGTCGGCGTCGTCGTCGGGATCTTGACCCGCTGGCCGGTGGCCGGATTGATGGCGGTCGCGGTGGTGATCTTGTGGCCGAAGCTCGCGCGCTCAGGTGCGATCGAGAAGCACAGCGTGGCCAAGATCGAGGCGATCGCGAACTGGACCGAGTCGCTTCGCGATGCGGCAGCCTCCGAGTCGGGTCTGGAGCAGGCGCTGCCCGCCACCCTGGACGGTGCGCCCGCGCTGCTGCGCCGGCCGCTGCGGAACCTGGTCAACGCCCTCGACCTGCGTACGCCGCTGCCGGTCGCATTGGCTCAATTCGCCGACGAGGTCGACGACCGGGGCGCCGACAAGGTCGTCATCGCCCTCTCGCTGACCGCACAGCAGCGTGCCGGAAGCCTCAAGCGGGTGCTCACGACGCTGGCCTCCAACACCCGCGCGGAGCTCGAGATGCGCCGCAAGGTGCTCACCGAGCGCAACGGCGTACGCCGGCAGTCCAACCAGGTCGCGCTCGGCCTGCTCGCGCTGGCCGGGCTGCAGGCAGTCTTCCTGCGCGGCTGGGTCGAGCCCTACAGCACGGTGTACGGCCAGATGGTCCTCGCAGTGCTGGCCGCGGTCTACGTGGGCCTACTGGTGCGGCTGCAGCGTCTGGCCGCACCTGAGCCGCACCCACGGTTCCTGTCCGGAGCGGACGCTCTGGCACAGGCCACCGGCCGGGAGGTGGCCTGGTGATTCCGATGCTGATCGTCTCCGCAGTGGCGGGCGTAGCGCTGCTGCGGCTCCACCGGCTAGCGTTCCCCGCCGCGCCGCCGCTAGCCGACCAGGCGGCTCGATGGGAGCGGGCACGCGCCCGCGCCGGCCGACGTGCCCGCCTCGACATCGCCCCCGAGGACCAGACCTGGTCGAAGAGGGCGGCGGAGTGGTTCGCAGAGCATCTGCGCAACCGTCGGCCCGACGACATGCAGACCTACGAGCGCGACCTCGCCGTCACAGGTCAGCCGATGGAGGAGTGGCTGGCCAAGCTCTTGGTGTGGTTCCTCATCGGCCTTCTCGGCCCGGTCGCGCTGGTGCTACTCGGCAACGGCGCCGGGCTGGGTATCCCGATGCTCATCGCGCCTGCCCTGGGGCTCGTCAGTGCCGTGGTCGCGGTCATCGGCGAGGTCCGCCAGCTGCGGGAGACCGCCGGCAAACGCCGCGAGGAACTGTGCGACGCGCTCTCGGACTTCCTCGACCTGGTCGTGATGTCGATGGAGGGCGGCCGCAGCCACGCCGACGCGCTGCCCACCGTCGCGCAGATCGGCACCGGCTGGGCCTTCTACACCCTCTACGACGCGATCGACAACGCCCGACCCAACGGAATGACACCGTGGGAAGCGCTGGGCGAGGTCGGTGAGCGATTCGGCGTCGTCGAGCTCCTCGACCTGCGGGCATCGCTGAACCTGGCCCAAGACGAGGGCACCAGCATCCGCAACACCCTCATCGCCCGCGCCCAGTCGATGCGCGATGCCCGACTGGCCGATGCCCACGCCCGTGCGAACAAGTCCACCGACGCGATGCGCAACAACTTGATGGTCATGGCCCTGGTGGCCGCCGCCTACGTGATCCTCGCCCGCGTCCTGTTCCTGTTCTCCGCCTAGTACCCCAACGTCGTTTGCTTTAAAGAAAGGAACCCACAACATGAACGAGTTCACCCACCTGAAGATGGCGATGGAGTACTGGCGCTCCCGCTGGGAGATCGCTCGCCGTGACGAGCGCGGGGCCTCGGCGCCGGAGTACCTGGTGCTGCTGCTCGGCATTCTGGTGATCGCAGGACTGGCGATCGTCGCGGTCCGCACATTCGTCACCAACAAGGGCAACGAGCTCAACGGCCGGTAAGGCCCGAGAGCCAGCTGTTCCTGACCACCGAGAACGAGAAGCCAGCTATGACCATCCCGAACCGCCGCCGGCCCATGCAGGGCCGCCTGCCGCGCCGCCGCGACGAGCGCGGCATCGCGGCCCCGGAGTTCGTGGTCGTCATGCCGGTGGTGATGCTGATCTTCCTGACCCTGGTCCAGTGGTCGGTGCAGCTGTACAACGACCGGATCGTTCACGCCGCGGCCCGTGAGGCAGCAGTCGACGCCGCCGCCTGGGAAGGCACCGAAGACGCCGGCAGGCAGACCGCCAACGAGTACCTGGCCGACTCCGGCAGCGACCTGTCCAACACCAGCGTCAGGATCAACGTGGGGGCGACCGAAGTCACCGTCACCGTCTCCGGCGACGTGATGACGCTGTTGCCCGGCTTCACCAAGCGGGTGTCGGCCACTGCCACCGTGCCACGGGAGAGGTTCGCAGAATGACCCGGCCACTGACCACGACAACAGGCTGGGGAGACGCCATCGACTCCTTCAGCCACGACGGTCCCGGAGGCGATGAAGCGCTCGCAGCCCAGCACCCTGACCTGGTGGCTGCCCTGCACAAGCTGATGCCCGGCGACGAGCCGTTGCGGATCGGCCGCCACAGCGTCACCCGCCAAACCGATGGGGCCTGGCGAGTCGGGAACGACCGGAACCTTGCCTCACCGTGGGTCGTAGTCCAGTCGCTCCGCGACGCCCACCACCACAGCCACCGTCGCCGTCTCTGGCGCGAGCGGATCCGCGCACCCCGAGACGAGCGCGGCTACACCGCCGTCGAGCTGCTGGCGATGACCACCGTCCTTGTCGGCTTCATCACCGTCGTCGTCGGCGGCGGCCGGTTCGTCGACTCGAACAGCCAGGTTGATGACGCTGCATACGCGGCCGCACGGGCCGCATCCCTGGAAACGAACTTCGAGGCCGGACAGATGGCAGGCCGCAAAGCGGCTGCCGACTCTCTGGCCGATCGGGGCAAGGCCTGCACCCAGCTGACGGTGTCGTTCGCGGGAACCGACTTCCGGACCTCGGGTCACGTGAGGGTCGAGGTCACCTGCCACGCGAACATGAGCGACGTCGTCGGGTTCGGCCTGCCGGGCGCCAAGGACTTCACCAGCACAGCCGTGGTCCCCATCGAGCAGTACCGGCGGCTGCCATGATGTCGCGACTCAACCGACGACTGCGGGCCCGGCGCGATGAGCGAGGAGTGGTCTCTACGTGGACGATCCTCATGGCCTCGGGGGTGTTCCTGGTGCTGCTCGGCCTCGTCTATGACGGCGGCAACGCCATGAACCAGCGCATCGCTGCCCACCGCGCCGCGGAACAGGCCGCGCGTGCGGCCGCCGACGAGATGCGCGGCGTCCGTGACGGGACCGAGGGAATCAACCAGGCGACCGCGACCGCCCGCGCCAACCAGATCCTGCAGCAGGCCGGCTGGAGCGGCACCGTGAACATCAACGGGCTCGACGTCACCGTGAGGGTCACGGGAAAGTCAGACAACGCGTTCCTCAACGTCCTCGGCTTCACAAGCTTCCCGGTCGACGAGACCGGCACCGCAACGTCCATCACGGGCCCGAACTAGGTTCCCGGGAGAGAGAAGAAACACCATGCTGGGATTGGTCAAGCGACTCGGAGCCCTCGCACTGCTGCTGGGGCTCCTCGTCGGGTTCCCCGCCCTGCTGATCGCGGCCGTGGGCAACCCGTGGCCCGCCGGCGGGTTGAACGAGCTCTCACTCATGAGCAACTCGGCCGTGCTCGGGATCATCTCGCTGCTGGGCTGGTTCGTGTGGGCGCAGCTCCTGCTGTGCACCCTGTGGGAGATCCCCCCTGCGCTACGCCACGAGCCCCAGGGGGCCTCGAGGCTGCCGATCGCGGTTGGTGGCCAGCAGAGGTTCATCCGCATGCTGGTCCACACCGTGCTCGCGGTCGGAGTCACCTCGACAACTCTGCTCGGTTCGCACGCAGCCACCGCGGAGGCTGCCCCGTCCGCACCCCTGCGGCCCGTCATCCATGTCGCACACCAGGCACCGACCGCGCACCCGGAGACGAGTCCCACAGCCTCACCGGTCCAGGCCGCACCGAACACCACCCAGGACCACCGGGCCGACCCTCCGAAGATCGTCACCGACAAGGGCGACACCTTGTGGGGCCTGGCCGAGAAGCATTTGGGAGACGGGTTCCGGTGGCAGGAGCTCGCGGACCTGAACCAGGGGCGGGGCATGGCCGACGGGCGCACCTTCAACAACCCGCGCAACATCGAGCCCGGCTGGGAGCTGCTGCTGCCCGCCGATGCGACCAACCTGCCCGGCGACCAGACCCCCGAGACCGAGCACGTCGTCACCCCTGGTGAAACGCTGACCGGGATCACCGAGGAGACCACCGGCGACCCCGACAACTGGCAGGCGCTGTACGAGGCCAACAAGGACGTGATCGGCAGCGACCCTGACCTCATCTACCCCGGGCAGGTCCTCGTGCTGCCGGGCACGGGCGACGTCGACCCGGGCACGGACCGGGCGCCGCAACGAGAGCGCGTCCCCGTGCCCGACAAGTCCACCAGTGGCCAGGACGAGCAGGGCGGCGACACGGGGGCCGACGGATCCTCGGGAACCGACGACCAGGCTGGGCACGACGAACAGCAGACCCCCGAGGAGCCGGCTACCCCGATCGCACCGTCGCAGGAGTCGGCTCAGGAGACACCGGGAGGTGCGGAGCAGATGCCGGCCGCCGCCGACGGTGCCGAGGAGGCCAGCGACGAAAGCGGGATCACGGGCCTGCGGGCGCTGCTGGCCACCGCTGCGTGTCTTTCGGTGGGAGCCCTGGGGATGGTGGCGGCTAACCGGCGACGCCAGTTCCGTCGCCGCCGGATCGGCCGCACGATTGCCTCGACGCCTGACGAGCTCGTGGAGGTGGAGCAGGCGATCATCGAGAACGGCTCCGAGGCGCAGGAAGATGTCACGTTCCTCGACCGAGCTCTTCGACACGTGGCCGCGTGCTGCAAGGTGGCCGGTCAGCCGCTTCCTCAGCTGGGCGCCGCCGTGCTGGGCGATGAGGATCTGACCCTGCTCTTCACCCACCCCGCGCCCGGCGACGTGCCGGAGGGTTGGACCGCGACCGATGACGCCCGAGCCTGGATGCTGCCGCGCTGGACGTTCCTCGAGGAGGACCTGGAGAACCAGCCGGCCCCGTACCCGGCGCTGGTGACCATCGGCCAGGACGAGGGCGGTCGTACGTGGCTGCTCGACCTGGAGACGCTGGGCATGTGCGGGATCTGCGGCGATCCCGAGCAGGTGGCTGACCTCGCGCGGTTCATGGTGGCCGAACTGGCTGTCAACGCATGGTCGGAGGGCAGTGAGGTGCTGCTTGCCGACCAGTTCGGAGCCGAGACGATCGGTCTCAACCCGGCCCGTCTGCGGCAGGTCCAGCGCAGCGACGCCCTGGCTCGGGCAGCTGTGCTGACCGGTGAGATGGGCGAGGGTGAGCAGAACCTGGATGCTGACCTGCTGACTCGTCGCCGAGACGGGCTGCTGCTGGACAGCACCAGCCCGGTGGTGGTCGTGGTGTCCTCTCGCCCCGAGGGCGAGTTCGTCGCCGACATCGAGGGCCGGGACCGCTCCCGAGTCGTGGTCGTGCACGGCGATGAGGAGTCGCCGGCCGTGGAGCTGGCCGGCGACGGCATGGCGTTCCTGCCGATGTGGGGCATCAGCGTCAAGGCCTTCACGCTGCCGACCGCCGAGGCGGAGGCTATGGCAGCGCTGGTGGCGTCGACCCGCAACCTCGAAGACGAGCCGGTGCCGGACACGCAGTCTGACGAAGGGCCGCTGGGCAAGTACGCCCGAGCCGACGGCTCATTGCGTGAGGAGTACACCGAGCCGCGGCGCACCGATGGCAACGACCCCTCCTCGATGCTGCCCGATGCCGACGAGGTCTACCTGGCCACCGCGGCCACGACCCCCGAGGACCTCGCTGCGGCCGCGCCGAGTGTTCCCAAGGAGATCCGTGCCGAGATCGCGGCACTCGACCCGACGCTGGACCAAGACGTGGCTGATTGGTTCGACGAGTCCTCGCCGCGGCCCAAGGTGCACCTGCTCGGTCCGGTGTCGGTCAGCGCACGCGACGGCGGCGACCCCGCGGCGATCGACAACGCCGGGGGCACCGTCTCCTTCATCGCCTACCTGGCCGTTCAAGACCATGGGGTCACCGGGGAGCGGGCCGCCGTAGCGTGCGGGTGGAAGACGCAGAAGACGGTTCAGAACCGTGCCACCAACGCCCGCTTCCTGTTGGGCACCCGACCCGACGGCAGCGACTGGCTGCCGGACGCGAGCATGAGCGCCGGCGCCCGCCGGGGCACCAGCCCCACCTACGAGCTCGTGCGGGGGACCGGCGGGGTCCTGAACAGTGCGGACCTGTTCGTGCGACTCAAGCACCGCGCCGAGCGCCGCGGTGATGAGGGCTGTGAGGAGGACCTCGTGACCGCGCTGTCGTTGGTGACTGGTGCACCATTCGAAGCGGCCACCGAGCACCGGTTCAAGTGGCTCTTCAAGCCGGGGCAGCAGCGGTGGGACGAGATCCTGGTGGGAGCCATCCACGACGCGGCCCACATCTTGGCGACGCGGGCGGTCACGGCTGGCCGGACCGACCTGGTCAGGGTGGCCTGCGACGCAGCCCGGAAGGCCAGCCCTCACAGCGACATCGCGTGGCTCGACGAGGCCGCGGCCACGGAAGCCGAGAGCGGTCGTGACGCCGCTGGCGAGCTCATCCGCGAGCAGGTCCTCGACCGGTACGACGAGGACCTCCCGCCGCGCTCGGAGGCGGTTGTGGAACAGCGCGAGTGGGGAGCTACCGGGTAGCTCGCCGCAGGCTCCGAATGGGGCCCCGAGGACGACTTCGGCCCTATCTCACCTGGATGGTGGGACAGGGCCGAAGCCCGTTTTGGGGTCGTCCACGGGGTATCCGCAACCCGTTCGGACGAACTTTTTTGACTTTTTCTCCGAAGGGTCTGGTGAGCCGGCTCACCCGCTCTGACCTGCGGCTTTGCGATTGGTGAGCGGGTTGGTGAGCGGTCATCGGACCGGTCAGCGGGTTGGGTGAGCGCTGTGGTGAGCGAGGTGGTGAGGGGTCGGCTCTGCAGTAGGCGCGTCCTGATCGCCTCTCTCGGAGGACCGCCATGTCGGCCAGTCACCCCGCCCACGAAGTCACCATCGGCGCCGCAACTCGCACCACGGCTCCTGGCCCGTCCTGGAGCGACGCCCACGACCGGCGCCGCAGGGCACAAAGCGCGCTGGCTACTTCGGTCATCAGCAGCCTGGAGCGCTCCGGGAAGTGGGCCGAGTGGCAGCAGGTCGAACCCCGTCTGGCCGGGTTCACCAGCCTCGAGGAGGCCCGGGAAGGGTGGCGTCGACGCGATGAGCGCTGCTACCAAATCGTCGCCGGCCTGACCGCCCTCGGGTCCCGCCGCGGAGGCGATGACGACGACGCCGCGCTGGCCGTGGCGGTGCTGCTCGAGGAGGGCGTGAACCGGGTGGCGATGACCCTGACCGACGTGTGCGAGATCGACGACGTCAACGCCACGGTGTGGGAGGAGGTCAAGGGAGCCGAACCGCAGATGGGCTGCCACGCCGCCACGTACCTGCTGCGACGCGCCCGGCAGCGCCTCAGCCGCCCGGCCGCCGGAATGGTCTCCCGGGTCGACACGACGTCTCTGGAAGCGCGGTCCGAGCGGATGAATTCGTTGGGGATCGGCAGCGATCCCGGGTCGGGCCCGGTCAACCTGGTCCGCGACGCGGTCCTCACGGTCCCGGAGGTCGAGGACCCGGTCGAGGACCTGGCCGATCTGCTCACCTGGGCGCGCGAGGTCGGCGTCATCGACACCGACGAGATCGACCTGCTCGTCGAGCTCCTCGCCGCCGAGAACGACGGCATGCCCCGTGAGGAGGCCCAGCGGGTCGTCGGCGAGCGCCACGGCGTCGCGATGCGGACGATCCGACGCCGACGCGACCGCACCGCCGCGCGGCTGCGCGACGCCGCCCCGAAGTACCTGGCCGCCATCGCCTGAACACCTCAGTCTGCATTCTCGAAGAATTTCCCGCGCCCTGTCCGATCCGGACAGGGCGCGGTTGCTTCTCCAAACATGAGCGAGCAGGCACACACCGCA
This sequence comes from uncultured Nocardioides sp., assembly GCA_964542635.1. GTDB lineage: Bacteria > Actinomycetota > Actinomycetes > Propionibacteriales > Nocardioidaceae > Nocardioides. The sequence goes on from CAZIVD010000106.1 coordinate 8,690, forward strand.
GTCACTGTCTCCGAGCCGACCCCCGAGGTCGTCGCGCAGCTGCTGGACGTGGTGGCCGACCACAGCGTCGACCACGCGCTGTCCGACATCGAGCGGATGGTTGCGCGCCTGCGCGCCGACGCCGAGGAGGCCGCGGAGGCACGCGAGGTGCTCCGCAACACCCCTGCCGCCGTTCTCCGTGAGGCGCTGCGGCTCCGGGCGGCGGCACGGATCGAGGCGGCCCGATGAGCACCAGCACCGTGCCCCGCTACTCCACGCGTGAGCTCCAGGCCGCAGCTGCCGCACTGGCAGCCGGCACGTTCTCCACCACGTCCACGCGAACCGCGACACCGGACGCGGCCGAGGACCAGGACCCGCAGGCGAGCGCGGCGCCCCCGCCAGCGGCCGAGCATCGGGATCGAGCCCCCCGAGGCACCGACCGCACGCCGGACGAGGCCGCCGCGGCGACGGTGTCGACGGGGTCGCTGGTGCGGGTGCGTGCCGCCAACGCTGGCGCCGGGGCCTCGACGATCGCCCT
>CAZIVD010000107.1:0-8634 GCA_964542635.1 uncultured Nocardioides sp.
ACCTGGGACGCGGTACGGCTCGAGACCAGGTCGCTCGTTCCGATGGCAATGGGCGGCAGCAAGGAGCACGCCCTCTTCGATGAGCGGGTCGCCACTCCCGGTGGCCAGCCTCTCCCCCAGCAGCCCGGGTGGGCTCCGGACCCGGCGGCCGCTCTGCAGGCTGCCGCACTGCGGGCGCAGCACACTCGTGGACGCTCCCAGCCTCAGGCCACCTCGCAGGGCCAGTCACCCGACCGGGCCCCGGGCCGGTGAGCCACTCCCTCGACCAATGACCGCGCGCTGCCGCTGTTCCGTTCGACAACAGCCCGCGTCGACGAGCTGGGGAACGCGGTGCTGCCGCACCGGCCCACCAACGGTGCGCCTTTAACCAAAAGCATCCTTGCGATTGTCGGCTATCCTAGAAGTGTTGCTTTCGGTATCAGGTTGAATGGGTGGTGGAGGATGAAGCGGCCGAGTCCAGCGAAGGTGGGTCTGGCGGCCGAGCGGATCGGCTCGCATGTCGTCACCTGGCGCCGCCTGCTTGGTCTGACTGCCGAGCAGGTTGCTCAGCGGGCGGGGATCTCTGCCCCGACACTACGCAAGCTCGAGCACGGTGATCCCTCGGTGACGTTGGAGACCTACCTCAACGTGCTACGCGCCCTGGGTCGGCTCGACGACGCGGTGTCCGCGCTCGACCCGTACGAGACCGAGCTCGGCCGCGCTCGGGCTGATCAGGTGCTGCCCAAGCGGGTGCGGCGCTGATGGACACCCGGCTGGAGGTCGATCTCGACGCGGGCGGGCAGGCCGTGCACGTCGGCACCGCTCACTTCACCCGCCGCGGCCGCGCAGTCACGACCACCTTCACCTACTCCCCCGCCTACCTGGCGCGGCCAGACGCCTACGCCGTTGACCCGGCGCTGCCGCTCGACGTGGGCCGCGGTCACACCACCGGGCTGCCTGGCGCGTTCGCCGACAGTGCCCCCGACCGATGGGGTCGTCGGCTCATCGAGAAGGTCTGGGCGGGTCCCGCCTCGATCAGCGAGGTCGACTACCTCGTGGGTGTCTCGGACCATTCCCGGCAGGGCGCCCTTCGCTACCGCCGCCCCGACGGCACCGGCTACGTCGCCGACGGGCACGAGATCCCACGCCTGGTCGACCTCGGCCGGCTGCTGCACGCCTCCGACCAGCTCGCGCGCGGCGGCCGCCGACATGACGAGGAGGAGATGCACGCGGTGCGTGAGCTCCTGGACGTCGGTGGCACGACCCTCGGCGGTGCCCGCCCGAAGGCGTCGGTGATCGATGCCGACGGAGCCCTGTCGATCGCGAAGTTCCCGCACCCGGGCGACGAGTGGGACGTCATGGCGTGGGAGAAGACCGCGCTGGACCTCGCCGAGCACGCGGGACTCGACGTTCCAGCCCGCCACCTGACCAAGATCGAGGGCCGCAGCGTCCTGATCCTGCGCCGCTTCGACCGCGACAGCGACGGGGGGCGGCTGGGCTATGCCAGCGCCATGACATTGACCGGGCTCAGCGACGGCGCCTCGGCCGACTACCTAGACCTCGCCGCGGCGATCGCGGATCACTCCGCCCGGCCCGACGCCGACCTGGCTGATCTGTGGCGGCGCATGGCGGTTTTCACCGCGATCCACAACATCGACGACCATTTCCGCAACCACGGCTTCCTCCACTCCCCCGGCGGCTGGATGCTCGCGCCGGCGTTCGACGTCAACCCGAATCCGGATCCGAACCAGGCCCGGGCAACCTCGATCAGTGGCGCAACCTCAGCTTCGGAAGAACGCCCGGCACTCCTTCAGGCCGCGCCCTACTTCGGGATGACGGCCGATCGTGGCGTCGAGGTGCTCACCGAGATCGACACCGCCGTCGCGTCGTGGCGCACCATCGCAGCCGGTAACGGCATCCCGGAACACGAGCAGCGGCTGTTCGCGGACGTCCTCCCTCACCCACCACGGGCCGGCGGCGGCGGCACGGCACACCGGTCCGCTGCCCTCCAAGCTGGTGCACTGGAGGCCCCGGGAGCGTCAGCAGCCGACACCGCCACGGGGCCCGGGTCACTCCCCCAGTCGCCCAGGTCGTTCCCCATCTGATCGCGGGGTTTTCACCCTCGCATCCAACCCAAGGGTCACTCCCCGTCCCACAGGCCTCATCAGACGCTCTAGAACGGGCCCCTGAGCGTCGAACAGGGTCGCGGCGGGCATGACCACGCCTCACGAGGCCAACGCACGAGAGAGCCTTCGTCCGGGTTCGCCGCTACTGCGCCACACTGCCGCACCGCCATACCGCAGGCTGTTAACGCACAGCACTACCGCACAGCACTACCGCGCTGCGATGGTGAGGCGCGGTGCCGCGCGGCGTCAATGGGCAGCAGTGGCGCAGACGCGGGCGGCTCTCACCATTGCAGGGTGGCAACGCCGAGCGGTGGTTGTCCGCGTTACTCATGCGCGGTGGTGGCACGCGTTGCCGTGTGCGATCGTGCAGCACGGTGCTGCGTCGCCGTGGTGCTCGGCGTTACCGCTGGGCACCGCCGCACGACCGTAACGCGGTGCGGTGGTGGGCGCACTACCGCACCGCGCTACCGCGTGTCGCTACTGCGTTGCGGTGGTGCGCTGCGGGATGATCGGACGCGTTCCTAGTCCTGGATTTCGCACAGAGAGGCTCTTCCCCAATGGCCTTGACCCAAGATGTGCTCAGCCGAGTCATCGCGTTCGCAAACGGCAAGGGGGGCGTCGGCAAGACGTCCACATCAGCCAACTTCGCCGGCCTGAGCGCGGCCGCGGGCTGGCACACGCTCTTCATCGAGTTCGACGCGCAGGGCGATGCCGGCGACGATCTCGGCTACAAGCACACCCCGGACAACGACCGCGGCGCCCACATGCTTGAGGTCCTCGACGCTCACCAGCCGCTGAAGCCGGTGCTGCGCGAGATCCGCCCGAATCTCGACGTCATTCCCATGGGCCGCGACGCACTGAAGGACATCGAGGATGTCCTGTTGGGCAAGGAGCGCCGCGGCACCGAGTACCGGCTGATGTTGGCCGAGGCGCTGGCGCCGTTGGCACGGGATTACGACCTGATCGTGATTGACACGCCTCCGACCCGGCCGATCATCTTGCAATTGGTCCTGGGTGCGACGAGGTGGGTTGTCGTCCCGACAAAGAGTGACCGGTCCAGCATCGGCAACCTCGCAGAGCTGGCCGCCGAGCTCACTGAGGTGCGGCAGGCAAACCCGCATGTCGAGGTTCTCGGTGTGGTCCCGTTCGACTTCGACACCAGCGGCGCCCGGATTCGTCGCAACGCGGTCGAGGACATCAACGCGGTGCTCGACGGAGCGTCGAGCTTGTTCCTGGATCAGGAGGGCGAGGTCATCACGATTCGCCATTCCAGCGCTGCGGTCGACGCCCGCAATGCCGGCAAGCTGGTGCACGAGCTCGCGGAGATCGCGAAGGAGGAAGAGGCCGGTGAGCCGTGGTGGAAGGCTCTGCGGGAGGGCCGGCGACCGGAACGCATCCCGGGCAGCGTCGGTGGACTCGCCGATGACCACCTGCTGCTGACCAATGCGATCTTGACCAGGATCGACAAGCTCGAGTCTGCGAACCGGGCGGAGGCCAGCGCATGAGCCGCCGCGAGCCGATGGCGCCGATCACGGGGTTGAAGAAGCCCACGGACCTGCCTGCGCCGAGCGCCCGACCCCAGACCTTGCAGGTGGTGCCGGCGCCGAGCCCGGACCCCACGAAGGAGGAGGCGCTGGAGGAGTCGCGGGATCTCTCCCCGGCCGCTTCCCCAGCGCCGGACACGACGCGATCGGCAGCGAAGGCCGAGTCGGCATCCAAGCCGCCGGGCCGGTCGCGGAAGCCGCGCACCGAGAAGGCGCCGACTCGCAGTGCGAGTGCGGACACGATGAAGCCGGTCTCGGTGTCGGTGCCGTTGACGATGGCGGAGGCGTGGCGGGACCGGGCGAAGCGGGACCGGACGTCGCAGGTGGACGTGCTGCTCGACGCTCTCGTGGCACATCAGGACGCGTTGACGGAGCTGGTGGCGGCACGGGGCGAGAAGCCGACGGTGAGCGACGGCCTGTTCGACCGGACGCCGGGCGCGAAGGGGGAGCGGTTCGTCGGGGTCTCGTTGCGGATCAAGGCGGGCAACCTCGAGGTGATCGATCAGTTGACCGACAAGCATGGCGCCGACTCGCGGTCCCAGCTCGTGGCAGCGGCCCTGTCGGCGTACCTCAGCTGAACACTGGAGGGGGAGTGCACGGTGAGCGCAGGAGTCGATGAGACGACGACGCGGGTCGGCCATGTGCGGCGCCCCTTGGGCAAGCCGTGTCGGGCCTGCGGGTCGACCAGCACCTGGGTCGAGTGGCGCCGCGAGGACCACCAGGCAGGGCCGGACGGAGCAGGGGAGTGGCCGTACGCCGTCTGCCAGGCCTGTGGTCACGCCGCGAAGGGAAGGCGCATGCAGTCTCGGCCGCCGGCTCAGCCGGCGGCGTCAACCCGGTCAGCAGAGGTGGCGCCTTCGGCTGAAGCGGCCGCCGACGACCAGGCGGAGGGTGGTGACGGGTCGCGGGGCGGGAGGCCACCGCGCCCGAAGGCATCCGACGAGCGGGTCGGGGAGCTGCTGCAGGCGGCCGGGTACAACCGGGCGATCACGTCAGAGGTCCTCGACGCCCACCGCCGGTTCGCGACGCATGCCGGGAAGCCGGGACTGCCGCGGTGGAAGGCGGCGGTGGCGCTGCTCAACGGCGCCCAGGGCCGCGACGAGGTGCCGCATGTGCGGGAGATCTACGCCGAGGAGAAGCGCCGCAGGGAAGTGCAGCGGAATCGGGCCGCACAGCGCCGGCGGCTGGCTGGCGAACTTGCCGACGAGCACGCTGGGGCCGCCCGGGAGTATGTCGCGAGGGTATGGGCCAAAACGGGGGAGGGGCCGACGTGGCGTGAGTTGGCCTCCGCTCTTGGCGTTGAGGGACCGCTGGCGTCGGCGATGATCGACACGCTGCACCGCCGTGGGCTGCTCACCTCGACCAAGGAACCCCGCTCGCTCGCGGTGACCGCGACGCCATCATGACTGGCGGCGTATCGACGCATAAGTGCGTATAGGTCTGGGCGAGATATACGGACCCTGGGTCGACGAGCTGCTGCGTTCGTCCACCGTGGTGGTGGACGAACGGGGTTGGTAGTCAGGGGCCGTCGGTACCGGAAGGCAGGATGACCACCATGAATGCACGTGACATCGAGGTCGACGGGTACGCCGACCTTCTTGCCGAGCTCAAGGCTCGAGTCCGTGCCACCCAGGTGCGAGCTGCCCGGGCCGCCAACACCGAGGTCCTCCGGCTGTACTGGTCGATCGGCCGCGACATCCTCGAACGCCAGAAGACCGACGGCTGGGGGAGCAAGGTGGTCACCCGACTCGCTGCCGATCTCCAGCGCGAGTTCCCTGACCAGCGTGGGTGGTCGCGCTCGAACCTCTTGTACATGCGCAAGGCCGCAGACGTCTGGTCGACCGAAGACGAATTCGTCCACCACGTTGGTGGACGATTGCCCTGGCGGCACATCACTGTCCTGCTCGATCGCCTCAAGTCCCGCGAGGAGCGGGACTGGTACGCCGCCAGGGCCTCCGAGGAGGGCTGGTCGCGGGGCGTCCTGGAGCACCACATCAAGGTGGGCCTGCGTCAGGCATTGGGAACCGCACCGACTAACTTCGAGCGGGCCCTCGAGGCGCCGGACTCCGATCTAGCGCAGCAGTTGGTCAAGGACCCGTACATCTTCGAACACCTCGCGCTGGTGAAGCGTCGCGACGAGCGGAGCGTGGAGCAGGCCCTGATGGACCGTCTGCAGGACACGATGCTCGAGTTCGGACGAGGCATGGCTTTCGTTGGGCGGCAGGTCAGACTCACGGTGCCCGACGACATGACTCAGGAGGTCGATGAGTTCTACGTCGACCTCCTGTTCTTCTCAACTGAGCAGTTGCGGTACGTGGTGGTCGAGTTGAAGATCGGGAAGTTCGAGCCGGCCCACCTTGGACAGTTGGGCACCTATGTGGCGATCGTCGATGATCAGTATCGGAGACCCGAGATCCACGCTGCAACAGTCGGGATCCTGCTGTGCACCGGCAAGAGCGGCTCCACCGTGCGCTACGCGCTCGCTTCGTCCTCAGCCCCTCTGGCCGTGGCTGACTACCAAGGGCTCCCTGACGATGCCCGGGCGGCGTTACCGACCGCGGCGGAGCTTGAGGCGGTCGTCGAGGACGAGATGGATAGCAGTTCTCGCTGATGCGCGCCCCGGGAGGTTACAGAGCGGTGCACCTGTAACTCCGGGCGGCATTCTTTACAGAACGACCCGCCGAGGACACCCCCCGTGCACGCCCCCGCTAGCCGGCGACCTGACTCTGACCCTGTTCGAGAAGGTTGCCCTGGCGTTCGAGGAACGCTGCATCGCGTTCGGCCGCGCCGTCGGGGAGCACTGCTGCCCGCTCCTCGTCGGGGGTCCCGGGCCGCTCGTCCAGGGCCGGCGTGGCGAGACGCTGCGCGGTGAGGCCGTAGCGGAGCCGGTGGCGGTCCCACGAGGCGACGGACGCGCCGCGTTCGGCGGGGGAGAGGTCCTGGAAGCGTTGCTTGCGTTCGAGGCTGCGTGCGACGTACTCGTCGGGCGGGAGGCCGCGTAGCCAAGTCTGGTAGGTCTCGAGCTCGTCGACACCTGAGCGGATGCGTCGCTCGGCGAGACGGGCCTTCAGCGCGGCCTGCTGGCTGATCGACATCTGCTCGAACTCCAGCCGTCTCGTCGCGACGCGAGCTGCTTGAGCAGCGGGGGAGAGGTGGTCCCACCAGGCCTTCTCCTTCGCCCTCTGTGCCTTGATCGCGCGTGCCCGGCCGGCGGTCCAGCTCGACGTCGTGCCGGCGCGGTACGCAGCACGTTCGGCCTCGATCGTCTCCAGCTGGCGGGCGTACGCCGCGGCCGCATCCCGTTCGATCTGCACAGAACGGGGTCGTGTCGCTGCCTGCCAGCGTCCATGCTCGTCGACCCGGACCATCCCGGCCTTGCTCAGCGCCACCAGGGCCGCCTTCGCGGTCGAACGCTGGGACTTCGACGGCTCATCAGCCCGGTCCTCCACCAGGCCTGCCTTCACTGCCAGGTCAGCCAGGTCCAGCTGCCCCGGGCTGGTCAACAGCGTGCGCCAGAGGCTGTGGCTGGCCCGGGGGAGGAGGATCCAGAGGCCGCGGGGCGTGGGGGGTGGGTCAAACACAGGTGGGGGGATTTGCCGTCCCTCCCGGTGCGGAGCGGAGTTGATTTCGAACTCATAGCTCGTCGAGTCCCGCTCGGTCAGGGACAGGCAGTCGGTGTGCAGGGTGCCGAGACGGCCGTTGAGCCGGGCGAGAGCGGCGCGGACGGTCTTGCGGTCACCCAGGCCGGTGTCGAGGAGCAGATCCCGCTCCGGGCAGGGGACCCGCAGCTTCCCCTTACGCAGCACCCGGTCGAGCAGCTGGTGTCCGACCAGCAGCAAGGCGGCCCGCTGACGCGCCGGGACGGTCCACTTCAGTTGGTCCAGCTCCTGGCGGGCGGCCGCGACGGCCTCGAGGACCTCGGCCGGCGGCGCTTCGACCTGCTTGGGCTTCTCAGGGGTGGTGTTGAACTCGCTGGCGGAGCGGACGAGGTCGTTCCACACGTAGCCGAGCCACCACGAATAGCCCTGGTGCTTGGCCTTGGTCATCGCGGTCGGATGTGACTCACGGATGATCCGCCAAGCCATCTCCGGGTCGCCGATCGCCCACACCATCTCGCGGGTGCAGGCCGCCTCGACGAGGGACCGGTCGACCTCGACCGCCGTGCGGGTCTTCGTCGCGCCGGCGGCCCACGATCCCGCCGGGATCTCGCCGGTCAGCAGGTAGTTGCGCCACTCGGTACGCAGCTGGCGCTTCCACCGCTGCAATGCCAGCGGCACTACCAGGCCGGAGCCGGCCGCCCCCCCGGCGGACTTGTTGCTCACGTTCGTGGGCTTCACCTTGACGCGAGGCCGCAGCGGCGAGGGAGCGGGCGGGTCCGGGAGCAGCCGCTTCAGGCCCCGCAGCGCCTCACGGAGGTCACCCTTCGGCGTGGTGACCGCACCGAAGCGGTGAGGTGAGGACAGGGGGCGCACGGCGTCGCGCAGGTCGAGCTCGCCGCGCGGGACCTTCACGTCCTCAGCCAGGGCGGTGAGGTAGCCGCTGACCGCGGCGGCGAACCCGGTCCGGGCAGCGGTGGGGGCGTAGTGGAAGTCGGGGTGGGCGAAGAAGATGTGCCAGCGGCCCTTCGCGCCACCGGAGGGGCGCTCCAGTACCCAGCAGTCGCGCCGGGACAGCCAGTCGGCGACCTCGGCTGCCAGGAAGTCGCCGAGCGGACCGGGAACGTCGACGTCGATCACACCGACGCGGTCACGCAAATGGCCCACCAGTGCGGCGATCCGGCCCTTGCCGACCAGCTCGAGCCCGTCGACCAGCGACGGCACCACGGTCCGGGGGACAGCAGTGTTGCCGGAGTCGATCACCAGCCACTGCGACGCGTCAGGGTTGAACAGGTGCTCATCGAGCGCCAGCAGTCCCGGCGGGACACGCCGACCTGCATCAGGGTGTGCGGCATCGCGATGCGACGCCGGTACAGTTACCGGCAACAA
>CAZIVD010000108.1:0-8609 GCA_964542635.1 uncultured Nocardioides sp.
AACCCGAACCCGCCCACCGCCAACCGCGCACCATCCGGAACATCCGCCACCGCCTTCGCGGCCGACCCCACCACCTTGTCCACGCCTCGGATCCTAGTGCCGAGGGCTGCGGCGGCCAGGCCCCTCCTAGGCTTGCCGACCATGGCCCCCGACTTCCCCGACGTGCGGCTGCACGTGGTGACCGGCAAGGGCGGCACCGGCAAGTCGACCGTCGCCGCGGCGCTCGCGCTGGCGCTCGCCTCACACGGCCGCACCGTGCTGCTCTGCGAGGTCGAGGGTCGTCAGGGGATCGCCCGGATGTTCGACGTGGAGCCGCTGCCGTACGGCGAGCGACGGCTGGCCACCGGCCTGGTCGGCGAGGACCGCGCGCGGGCCGGCGCCGTCCACGCGCTGCACATCGACCCGGAGGGCGCGCTGCTGGAGTACCTGGCGATGTATTACAAGCTCGGCCGGGCCGGGAAGGCCCTCGAGCGGTTTGGGGTCGTCGAGTTCGCCACCACGCTGGCGCCGGGAGTCCGCGACGTCCTGCTCACCGGCAAGGTCTACGAGGCCACCAAGCGCAACGCCCGCAACAAGGGCGCCACCCAGTACGACGCCGTCGTGCTCGACGCTCCGCCCACCGGGCGGATCACCCAGTTCCTCGGGGTCAACAGCGAGCTGGCGGGGTTGGCCAGGATGGGGCCGATCAAGGGACAGGCCGACAACGTGATGCGTCTGCTCCGGTCGCCCCGCACCGCCGTCCACCTCGTCACCCTGCTCGAGGAGATGCCGGTCCAGGAGACGGCCGACGGCATCGACGACCTGCGCCGTCACGATCTGCCGGTGGGCGGCGTCGTAGTGAACATGGCGCGCCCCCGGGACCTCGACGGCGCCGCGCTGGCCGCCGCTCACGCCGGGACGCTCGACACCCAGGCGATCGCCGCCGACCTCGAGGGCGTCGGCATCCCTGCCGCGCAAGGCATCGTCGAGGCCTTGGTCGCCGAGGCCCGCGACCACGCCGAACGCCGGGCGCTCGAGGACGAGCAGCGCGACATCGTGGCGGGGCTCGGCGTGCCGACGTACGAGCTGCCTCGGCTGGCCGGCGGTGTCGACCTGGGTGGCCTCTACGAGCTCGCCGGGCTGCTGCACGACCAGGGGCTCGCATGAGGACGGGTCCGCAGTCGCCGGTCCAGGCGCCACCCCTCGGCGTCGACGCCCTGCTGCGCGATCCGGGGGTCGGCATCATCGTGTGCTGCGGGTCCGGAGGAGTCGGCAAGACGACGACCTCGGCGGCCCTCGCGCTCCGCGCTGCCGAGCAGGGCCGGCGCGTCGTCGTCCTCACCATCGACCCGGCCCGGCGGCTGGCGCAGTCGATGGGCATCGAGGAGCTCGACAACACGCCGCGGCCGGTGGGCGGCGTCGCGGCGGGCACCGGCAGCCTCGACGCGATGATGCTCGACATGAAGCGGACCTTCGACGAGGTCGTCGAGTCCCAGGCGAGTCCGGAGAAGGCCCGCCAGATCCTGGAGAACCCCTTCTACGTCGCCCTGTCCAGCTCCTTCGCGGGGACCCAGGAGTACATGGCGATGGAGAAGCTGGGCCAGATCCACCGGGACGCCCAGGTCGACGGCGGCTATGACCTGATCGTCGTGGACACCCCTCCGTCCCGCTCGGCCCTCGACTTCCTGGACGCGCCCGAGCGGCTCGCCAGCTTCCTCGACGGCCGCTTCATCCGGCTGCTGTTGGCTCCCGCACGAGGCCCGGCCCGCTTGATGACCGCCGGTCTCGGCATGGTCACCAATGCCCTGACCAAGGTGCTGGGCGCGCAGGTCCTGGTCGATATGCAGACGTTCGTGGCGGCGTTCGACACCCTCTTCGGGGGCTTCCGCCAACGGGCCGAGCAGACCTTCCGCCTGCTCCAGGACGAGCAGACGGCCTTCCTGGTGATCGCGGCCCCGGAGCCGGACGCGCTGAGGGAGGCGGCGTACTTCGTCGAGCGCCTCACCGAGGACGACATGCCGCTCGCCGGCCTGGTGGTGAACCGGGCCTCAGCCGCGCCGATCGGGGAGCTGACCGCCGAAGAGGCGCTCGCCGCGGCCGGGCGTCTCGACCGGGAGAACCCGGGATCGAGGACCGCTGGGCTGCTCCGCCTGCACGCCGACCGCTGCCGGGTGGTGGAACGCGAGCAAGGCCTCAGGGAGCGCTTCGTGAAGGCCCATCCGCAGGTGCCCACGGTCGTGGTGCCTGCGCTGGCGACCGACGTCCACGACCTCGAAGGGTTGCGGCGGGTCGGCGTCCTCCTGGGGGGTCAGGACGCCGACGCCCGCCGCGCACCGGGGGGTTCGAGGGTCACACGCCGGCCTTGACGGGCCGAGTCGCGCCGCTGCGAGCCGACTCCAGGACGGCACGCCACTTGGCGTTCGGGTTGCGCTTGAGGAGAGCCCGGCGCTCGCGCTCGGTCATGCCTCCCCAGACACCCCACTCGATCTGGTTCTCGAGCGCCTCGGCGAGGCACTCGGCGCGCACGGGGCATCCCGCGCAGAGCTTCTTGGCCTGGTTCTGCTCGGCACCGCGTACGAACAGCTGGTCCGGTTGTGCTGCTCGGCAGGCCGCTTGGCTGGCCCAGTCTTCATTCCACATGCTGACGTCCCCACATCCGCCTTGATCGACGTCCCCATGACGCCGTCGGGTTTCCCCGCAGAGAAAGTTAGGGATTCAACCGGGTCTCGCCACAGACTCAAACGGTCCGTTTGAGGTAGTCCGAAATGACTAGCCCCGGACGGCACACGATGGTCCTCCCGGGCCAGTCCGTCCGGCCCCCCGGCGTGGTAGGACCCCGCGAGCCTCCTCGATGACAGGGGGTTCAACCGTCGCGACGACCACCTGCGGCCTGTCGCGATCCCACAGGCTCAGCTCGGATTGTCGAGGCCAAAGAACTGGTCCGTCGACGGACAGGGCCGTCGCCGAACAGGATGAAGGTCTCAGGAGATCCGCGAAGCTCCGGCTGTTCAAAGGCGGCGGTTCCATAAAGTGGTCCTCGTGGCCGATCACCTCGTCACGCTGCTCCTTCCAGCGTTGGGTGGACGCACGAGGCCGGGGTTCAACGTCTTCGACGTCATGCACCACGGGACCCATGAGAAGCAACTCTCCAACGTGTTCGCCTGGCTTCTCGATCACGAGGGGACACACGGCCTTGGCGACCGCTTCCAACAGATCTTCATCGGCGTGGTGAACCAGAAGCGCTCGGCGGGCAACGAGATCACGCTCGGCTCCTACAGCGTGCGCCAGGAGGTGAACGTCGCAGGATCCAACGACCCGATGGACATTGCCGACCTCGTCCTCGAAGACGACGACACGACTATCGTGATTGAGAACTACTACACCTCCGATGGCCACGGCCACAGCTACGAGGACTACCTCGCCTTCGGTGCCCGCTCGGGTAAGCAGAGTGTCGTGGTGATGCTCTGCGCTGCGGTGAACAGCGCACTCCTCGCGGATGGCTGGGACAACGCCGCCGTTGTCTCCTACTCCGACCTCGTCATCCCCCTCGTCGAGTGGGTTGATGGGGATGCGTCGTATCGGCGAATGCACCCTGACCAGGTCACGTTCCTCCGCCACCTCCACAGCCGCTTCGTCAAGGACCGAAACATGAACGACGACGACATGATCCGATTCGTGGGCGCGATGTGCGCAACCGGTCAGGCGAAGCACTATCGAACGCAGAGCCCCGAGGCCGCTGCCGTCAACTTCGCCGATGCACTTCGCGAACAGGCCCTTGACCACTTCGGCGAGAGCCGCGCCTGGCTTCAGCGCGTGAAGGCCGCACTGAGGAACTACGCAAGTCGGAGCCTCGTACCGCAGTTGGGCGAAGTCTTCGGTTCCGGTTCGATCAGCGAAGCAAGCGCCAACTACGCCGGCATCTACCAGTGGACGATCAACTTCAAGATGGCGGCTGAGGACGGCGGGCCGGAGGCACCCCTTCAACTGAAGTTCGGACCTTCGGCCTGGTTCGCGAACGAGTCCGACGATCACTGGCGGAAGGTAGTCGCCCACCCCGACTACACGCGCGTCTTCTTGACGAGAAGCCAGGCAAGGGAGATTCGCCAGTCGGACGTCACGCTCCGAGAGGTCCTCGATGGCCTGCCCACGGACGACTTCAGGCTCCGCGACGAACTGGTAGCCCTCCTCAACGCGCTGGACCGTGGTTTCCCGGGCGAGTCAGCCACGTGAATCAAGTCGCGGCTCTCCGTCGACTGATTCGAACGATGGACCGACGACCCATTGGCAGCTCTGTCGGACGGAACTGGCCAGCCGTGGGCGGGCCGCGCGGAATGGGTTGTGCGAGGTCGGTCACGTACCCTGAGGGTCATGCGCCGCCCCCGCTCCGACCGGCTCTCCGCACCCCGGGTGCTCGGTCACATCGTCGTGATGGTCGCCGTCGCGGCCGTGATGGGCGTCGTGGCGGCGGGCCTGGCCATCCCGTTCGCGGGCGTGGTCGGCCTGGGCACCCAGCAGGTCGCCAAGACGATGAGCGGCCTCCCTGAAGAGCTCAAGACCGAGCCGCTCGCGCAGCGCACCGAGATGGTCGACGCCGCCGGCAACGTGATCGCGACGCTCTACGACCAGAACCGCATCACGGTCCCGCTCAACCAGATCTCCCGCAAGATGGTCAAGTCGATCGTGGCCATCGAGGACTACCGCTTCTACCAGCACGGCGCGCTCGACCTCAAGGGCACGGTCCGCGCGCTGATCACCAACCAGGCCAACAACGGCGTGGTGCAGGGCGGCTCCTCGATCACGCAGCAACTCGTCAAGCAGACCCTGATCAACCAGGCGAAGGGCAAGAAGGACGAGCAGGCGGCCGTCGACGACACCTATGCACGCAAGGTGCGCGAGCTGCGCTACGCCATCGCGGTCGAACAGCAGCACTCGAAGGACTGGATCCTCGAGCGCTACCTCAACATCTCCTACTTCGGCGACGGCGCCTACGGCATCCAGTCGGCCGCCCGCCACTACTTCGACAAGAACGCCAAGGACCTCAACTGGGGCGAGTCGGCGATGCTGGCCGGGCTGGTGAAGAACCCCACCGGCTACGACCCGACCAACTACCCCGACCGGGCCCTCGAGCGCCGCAACATCGTGCTGGACCGGATGGCACAGCTCAGCGTCATCAACGACACCAAAGCCGCCCAGCTCAAGCAGAAGGGGCTCGGGCTCAACGTCGTGGCCACCCCCAACGGGTGCGTCTCGTCGCGTGCGCCGTTCTTCTGCGACTACGTCCTCAACCGGCTCTACCACGACAAGTCGCTGGGCAAGAACCTCGCGGAGCGCAAGGAGCTCATCTACTCCGGCGGACTGACGATCCACACCACGATCGACCTCCGTGACCAGGAGGCTGCCGACAAGTCGGTCGCCGCGCACGTCTACCCGACCGACCAGGCCATCGGCGGGCTGGCGATGGTCGAGCCCCGCACCGGCGACGTCAAGGCGCTCGCGCAGTCGCGGCCGATGGGCAACGACCGCAAAAAGGGTGAGACGTACCTCAACTACGTCGTCCCGAAGCGGTACGGCGACTCCAACGGCTTCCAGGCCGGCTCGACGTTCAAGGCCTTCGTGCTCGCCGCGGCGATCGAGAAGGGCATCCCGCTCAACACCGAGATCAAGTCGCCGCCCAAGATCAGCATCCCGATGTCGGAGTACCCGACCTGCGGCGGCCACAACTTCTACAGCACCGACGTGTGGGAGCCCGAGAACTCGACGTCCAGCGGGACGTTCAACCTCTACCAGGGCACCCAACTGTCGGTGAACACGTTCTTCGCCCAACTGGAGAAGAAGACCGGCCTGTGCGAGCCCTACCGGCTCGCCCGCGCCATGGGCATCGACCTCACCGACCCCAACCGCGAGCGGGTGCCGTCGTTCACCCTCGGCGTCGTCGAGACGAGCCCGCTGGAGATGGCCGAGGCCTACGCCACCTTCGCGGGTCGCGGCATGCACTGCGCGGCGCGGCCCGTCACCTCCATCGAGGACTCCGACGGCAACCTCGTGCGCGAGTACAAGGAGCAGTGCCGCCAAGAGATCGAGGCCTCCACCGCCGACGCGGTCAACGACATCCTGCGCGGCGTCCAGGAGCCCGGTGGCTTCGGCTACGACGCCGGCATCTCGCTCGCCCAACCCTCGGCCGGCAAGACGGGCACGATCCAGAACAACATGGCGGTGTGGTTCGTCGGCTACACCCCGACCCTGGCGACGGCGTCGATGATCGCGGGCGCCAACGACCTGGGCCACTGGGTCACCCTCAACGGCCAGAACGTCGGCGGCTCCTACATCTCCGCGGCCCACGGCTCGACCACCGCCGGACCGATGTGGGGCGACGCGATGAAGGCGGTCTCCGCCTGGCTGCCCGACGACGACTTCACAGCTCCGAGCGGCATCGACGTCGCGGGAGTCCTGACCGAGATCCCGAGCACCGGCGGCATGAGTCTCGAGACCGCCACCGGACTCCTCGAGTCGCTGGGCTTCGTGGTCGAGGTCGGGGGCTTCCGTCCCTCGGGATACGCCTACGGAACCGTCGCCTACACCCTGCCCGGCGCGGGTTCCGACGTCGGCAGCGGCACGACCGTCACGATCTACCAGTCCACCGGCAAGCCCCCCAAGCCACCCAAGGGCGGTGGCGGCAACGGCGGTGGCGGTGGCGGCGGCAACGGCGGTGGCGGCGGCAACGGCGGTGGCAACGGCGGCGGAGGCGGCCCCTGGGGTGGTGGCGGCGGTCACGGCCACTGACCGGCCGGCCCCTTCGGCCGCCGGCCTCAGGTTTCCCCGGCCAACAGGCAGGACTGCAGCCTGACGGGCGAGACTTCGCGCGCCAAACCCTGAGCTTCCCCGGCCGACCGGGACGGCTTGGAGTGGCGCGAGCGTGTGGCTGCGCGCCACGTTGCCGCGCGCGAGGCGGGTCAGCGGGCGCTCACCCGAGCTGGCGGCGTACTTCGGTGGCGACGGCGCCTCCGTCGGCCCGGCCCCGCACCTGGGGCTGCAGCGCTCCCATCACCCGCCCCATCGCACGGGGGCCTTCGTCGGCCACCCCCAGCTCTGAGATGACCGCCGAGACCAGCTCGGCGATCTCCTCGGGCGAGAGCTGCTGGGGCAGGTAGTCGGCGAGGACGCCCGCCTCGGCCAGCTCGCGGTCGGCCTTCTCCTGCCGTCCGGCGTCCGCGAACGCCGTCGCGGCCTCGCGGCGCTTCTTGGCCTCGCTGGACAGCACCCCGACGACCTCGTCGTCGCTGAGCTCGCGGGCCACCTTGCCGGCGACCTCGGCGTTGGTCACCGCAGTCAGCACCATCCGCAACGTCGCAGCCCGCAGCTCGTCGCGGGCAAGCATCGCGGTGGTCAGGTCTGCCCGCAGCGTGTCCTTCAGAGCGCTCATCTCGCCATTCTCGCGGGCGGGGCAAGACCTTGTGGAAGGCTGGGCGCGTGGGTCTGGTCCGAGCCGTCGGCACGACGCTGGCCGCGGGGACGATCGCGGGCGGCGCGCTCACGGCCTATGCCCTGGCCGAGGCCCGGGCCTACACCTTGCGGCGGGTCGAGGTGCCGCTGCTGCCGGCCGGAAGCGCACCCCTGCGCGTGCTCCACCTCAGCGACATCCACATGACGCCGGGCCAGCACCGCAAGCAGGAGTGGCTGCGCGGGCTGGCCGACCTGCGGCCCGACCTGGTGGTCAACACCGGTGACAACCTCTCCCATCGTGACTCCGTGCCCGTGGTGGCCGACAGCCTGGGCGCGCTGCTGGACGTGCCCGGGGTGTTCGTGTTCGGCTCCAACGACTACTTCTCGCCGGGACTCCGCAACCCGCTGCGCTACCTGCTTCCCGACGACGGGTCGCGCAACGTCCACTCCCCTCCCCTGCCGTGGCCCGCGCTGCGCGAGCGCTACCAGCGCGCGGGCTGGGTGGACCTGACCAACACCCGCTCGTCGCTCACCATCGGCGGACTCCGGTTCGCGTTCGCCGGCGTGGACGACCCGCACCTGCGCTACGACCGGCTCGAGCTCGTCGCGGGGGCGGCCGATCCGGCGGCCGACGTACGCCTGGGCGTCGCGCACGCGCCGTACCTGAGGGTGCTCGACCAGTTCGCCCGTGACGGGTACGACGCCGTGCTCGCCGGCCACACCCACGGCGGCCAGGTGTGCCTTCCGGTGATCGGTGCGCTCACCACCAACTGCGACCTCGACAATGCGCGCGCCAAGGGCCTGCACCGGCATCCCGCCGACTCGCGGCCGGGGGATCCGGCGAGCACCTGGCTCCACGTCTCGGCGGGCGTCGGCACCAGTCCCTACGCCAGGATCCGGGTCGCCTGCCGTCCGGAGGCGACGTTGCTGACCCTCACGGCGCGACCCGGCTGAGCGCGGCGTCCACGACGCCCTAACCGATTTCAGGCGCGCCTCGCCGCTCGGGTATGGTGGCCCGGGCTGCGAGGGGCCGGGCACGATGTCGACCCTCTCGCAGACGGGCTGTGGCGCAGTTTGGTAGCGCGCCTCGTTCGGGACGAGGAGGCCGCAGGTTCAAATCCTGTCAGCCCGACCCTTGTGATGTCCCGCGACACCGTTGACAGGTGTTGCGGGACATCGTTGCATTTCAG
>CAZIVD010000109.1:0-8502 GCA_964542635.1 uncultured Nocardioides sp.
CATGGGGCGTCAGTGCGCCCAGCGCCTGCCCGAGAATGTCGCGCAGGTCGCGGGCTTGGGCGGCGGTGATGACGACCGCGGCGCGGGGCTCTGCGGAATCGCCCTGCTGGTCGCTGAAGGTCAACCGCACCACGCCTTCAGCCCAGGACACCCGGGTGTGGTTGCAGTAGAGCGCCGGCGGCGCCGGCGGGGCAAGGGGTTCGATTTCGGTTGTCGTGACCGGCTTGGCGGGCTTCTTGGGCATGTCGTACTCCTTGGAGTTTACGGATCGGTGTCATCGTTGACCTCCTCAGAACCAGCGGCCCCAGCGATGACCGCCTTGCCCGCCTCACCGCCCAGCCAGACCAGCACCGCCGAGACGACGATCCAGGCGCGGTGCGGTAGATCGTCCATGGTCAGCCCCCCGGCAGCGCAACCGGCCCGTCGCCGGCGGTGATTGGAGCCGGCCAGAGGGTTGCGGCGGGCGCGTTCTGGCCGTGGGACAGCGGCGTCCAGCGCATATCCGCTACACCCAGCGCCCGGTGGCGGAGAGCATCACCGGGACAGACGCGCGATCGCCCGCAGCGGTCCACGCATTGACTGCCACGCTGGTGCTAGTCGCAGTCTGGTAGGTCGCGATCCGGGGTGAGGCTGCCCCGACGGTCATCTGGATATTCGGCGCCGCAGCAAATTGAGCCGGGAAACTCCAGGTCACCGCGGCCGAGGCACTGGACGTGACGAGGTGCCAGCAGATCATTGTGCCGTCAGCGTATTTGACGTAGCCCCCGTCTGCGTTGCTGCCGCGTTCCAGGATCGCGCCTGTGGGAGTGCCCCCTGACTGGCTGACGGTGCCCAGGATGTCGCGCAGGGCGGCGGCGCCCGTGCCGGTGACGACCGGGAGCTTGGCCCCGCTGGCGCCGGTCAGGGCCAGGATTGCGCGGGCCGCGCCGGTGATGTCGGCAACGCCGAATGTGCTGGCGCCGGTGAAATACGGCAGCTTGTCGGCGGCGCCGGCGACCGCAGCCAAGCTGGTCAATTTGCCATTGGTCAGCTGCTGCAGCAGGGTATTCGCCGCGACCAGGCTGCGGACGCCGTCGTCCACCAGCCGGATATCATAGTTGGCGCCGGACAGCGCCCCGCCCGGCCAGGGGCGCTTGAGCGTGATGCTGGTAGCGCTGTTGACGGTTGCGATGATGACGTCGAGGCCAGCGGCCATCAACACATCCCCCGCGCGCACCCCGGAGGTGGCCCAGTTCGTGCCAACTCCGGTAACGGCGGTCGATCCCGCCCCGACGCTGATTGTGCCCGTGTCGTAGGTGGTCATTGTAACTCCCAATTGGCAGCAGAAGCGTGAGGTGATTCTTGATTCTCTCGGCCCCGATCACGTGGCGGTCGGTAAGCGGCGCCGATGACATCCATCCGTTCATCGACATCGTTCTTCAGACCCCCGCCCTCTCTCGGCGCGGACAGTCCTTTTCTGCAACCGTCCTGATCGACACGGGTGCCTCGCTTTCGATGTTCCTGCCCGACGTGCTGACGTTGATCGGCGCGCAGATCGTCGGATCGACCCGGCTGCACGGCAATTGGGCCGACACAGACAGCCGCACCTATGAGGTAAGCCTCAGCCTCAAATCCGCCCCGCAGTTCGTGCTGGACGCGAAAGTGGCCGAGCTCACCCATCAATCCGACACCCCAGTGATTGCAGGTGTTCTGGGCATGGACTTTCTGAAGCTGACGACCGCAACGCTTGACGGTCCGGGCCGCAAGGGCTCGCTTGTCCTTGATATCGAACAACTGCGAACGATGGTGCGAGGATGACCTGCCCCTCTCGCAGGAGGGGCGCTTCAAGGCGGAGAAGCGGTTCCGAATTCATCTGCAGACCGGCCGAGATGAACATGTCCCCGGCGCGGATACCGGCGGTCGCCCAGCTGGTGCCGGTGCCGGTGACGCTGGTGGACCCCGCGCCGACAGAAATGGTCCCGGTGGAGTAGGTGGTCATGGTAGCTCCATATTGCAGGTGGGGAGGATGCCGGCGGCGATCAGGTCATCGCCGGCGACATAGATCAGGGTCTGGCTGTGCCGCCCGGCCCAGAACAGGTCGCGCACCGGCGGCGGGTAATGGGCCACCATGATGGCCGACCAGTAATCGACCTCTGCCGGGGTCATGGCCACGCCACCCATGGACGACGGGCCGTGGAAGCCGAGCACCGAACCTGGTTGCAGGCAGGCGGTCTCGACGGCGAGATAGAGGGTGCAGGCCGACAGGCAGGTCCGGGGAATGACGAACCTCTCGCTGGTCGCGCGCAAATGGGCGACGTGCATCATCCGCGCGATCAGATCGCCGCCGGGGTCGTAATCGGTGCTCACAGCGACCCACACGTTTCCGTCCCGACTGACGACGGCCCCGCCGCAGCCTGTCAGGATCAGCATGAGGGCAAGTAGGATCGACCTCACCGCATCACCGCCTGAGCGATGATCGTCACGTTCCGGGCAACCTGCATGGTCGTGTTGGTCGAAAACCCGCCGGCACTATAGGTCACCCGCAGTTCGTAATCGTCGAATCGACCAGCGATGGTGTGGACGAAGGTGTGGTTGCACCATGTTGTTGCACTACCATTGTAGTTGACGTCACCGCTCTTGATCACCTCCCAAGCTGACCAAGCCCCCCCAAACTCCTTCGTCCGTTTGTCGAAGGAAAAGGACACGTCTGCAGCTTGTTCACCACGTCGACCTTCAAATGACAGGGCAACCTGAATGAGTGTACCGCGCACAATGGCACCGAGGTCTAGCGTGGCCATCACCGAGGTGTAGAGGGGCGTGTTAGCGACGTTGCTGAAAGGCCCATCGGCGTCCGCGCGCCAGTTGTCCGAGACCGCGCCTGTGGTAAGCGCCGATCTGTCGATGAGGCTGTTGAATTCGGCAGCGCCCGCGCTGGTGATCCTCCACCCCGCCACCCCGGCCACGAAATTCGAGGACTGGAGCGGCCCGGAAAAGGCTGCCATCCCGGAAATCTTGATGTCGGCGCCGAGCGTGATGACCCCGCCCGAGACGCTGAACATCGGCTTCGTGTCGGTGCCGATCAGGACATGGAACGCATCGCCCTGCACCACGACCCGGCTCTGGTCGCCGGCCAGGGCGTCGAGGAACAGGGCGGCGGTTCGCGCATCGCCCTCGGTGCCCGTCGCCGCCGCCTTGAGGCCGATCCGGGCCAGCGCGCCGGCCGGGGTCGCTTCGGCCGTCATGCGCAGGATGGTCTCGGCCGTGGACGGGCCGACCGTGGCGCCGAGCTTCAGCAGAGCGGCCGCGATGGATGTGAGCGTGCTGCCCTGCGTCCCGACGCTGGTCGACAGGGTATTGATCGCGGTGGCATTGGCGCTGTCTGCAGCGGCGATATCGTCCGGTGCCGGTGTCCAGCCGGTCGGGGCGACATCGGATTCGACCAGCAGGATGTCGGTGATCTCGACCGTTACGCCCACCGGCAGCGGGGAGGCGAAGAAGCGCAGTTGCGGTGTGCCGGTCATGTCGACATGGGCCGAGGTGATCCCCTCCCAGACAAAGACCTGATCCGCCGCAGTGATCGTCCGCGTCGTCTCGGGCAGGGTGTCGGGGTAAAGGTCGATGGTCAGCGCCTGCGACGATCCCGCGGTCAGCTTGGCCCTGAACCGCAGGCTGTAGGCGGTGTTCTGCCGCAAGGGCACCGGCAGGGTCGCGCCGCGCGTCAGAAGCGCCCCGGTGCCGACCATCCGCAGGCCCCAGCCGGCGGCGCCCCAGCCGACGGCGCTCAGGGCATTGGCGCCCCACATCGCCCGCGTCACAAGGTTCTGGACGCCGGGCCGGCGGGCCAGCGCCGTGGTCGCCGCTGCGGCTGCATCGGTCGCCACCTTGTCGGTCACCGCTACCCACGCGCTGCCGTTCCACCGCTTCGGCGTGTTCGCGCCGCCGGAGGTGTCGATCCAGAGGTTCTGCGCGAGGCGGTCGGCCACATCCGGCGCGGCACTCTGGACGATGACCTTGCCCTTGCCACCGGCCAGCGCCGCTGCGGCATCGGCAGCATCCTGCGCGGCCTTGACCGACCCGCCGGTCCCTTCCATGTCGGACTTGAGCGCGGTGGTCGCCGAACTGGCCGCCCCCGATGCCGCGCCGTCCGCATAGGTCTTGGTGGCGTAATCCACGATCACCGAGGTGGCCAGTTTGGTGGCGAGGCCCGTGACCGGGTCGTTGACCGCGCTTTCAAGGGCAGTGATCGCGCTGCCCTGCGAGGTGATGACGCCGCCCTGATCGGTCACCGTGGTCATCAGCGCCTGCAACGCGGTCGCGGTGGCAAGGCCGGGGATCGCCGCCTGAAGCAAGGTCACGGCCTGCGCGATGATCGCGACCTGGTCGGCGGTCAGCGTCACCCTGGTGTCGAGCGTCTGCGTGGCCTCGGCCAGGAAGTTCCTGACGGCAAGGTCGGTCGCCGCGCCCTGCGCCCCGGCCTCGATCCCCTCGGCGGCGACCTGACGCAGCGCGCTGCGCAGGGTGCGGATTGCCGCGGACTGGGCCTGCGTCCCGGCCTCGCCGGCCTGCACCAGCGTCTCGACCGCGTCGATCGCCGTGGCCAGCGCGTCCAGCCCGCTGACCGGGTCGCTGACCGATGTTTCCAGCGTGTCGAGCCGCCCAGAATGGGCCACGATGCCGGCCTCGGTATTATCGACGCGGGTGTCCAGCGCGCTGATCGCGCCGGCGGCGGCATCGAGACCGTCTTCGGCATCCTCGACCCGCGACGACAGAGCGGTCAGGTCCGAGGCCAGCGCGCCGTCACCGTCGATCCGCGCCTGCCGTTCGGCCACCAGATCGGCCGAGGAGGCGCCGGGCGCCGGACGACCGATGGCGACCCAATCCAGCTCGATATAGTTCGAGGCATCGGAGGTGGAGGTCAGCTCCAGCCTGATCTGGTCGATGGTGCCGGTCCAGCTCGGCGTAATGGTCAGGATCGCGATGCCGCTGTCCCAGGTCGGCTCCGCAATCGTCACCCGCCGGCTGCTGTTCCAGCTATCGCCGGGCGCGTTCCACCACAGATAGCCCGTCCAGGTCGGCGAGCCGACCTTCCGTGCCCGCAGGCGCACCTGCGAATAGGCGCCGGCATCGACCGCCAGCGCGCCGGGCGAGACCGCATAGGTCGATGCCGCCGGCCGCAGCCAGCCCGAGGTGACAGTCGGCGCCGTCGGGCCAGACCAGCCTACAACCGAGGAATCGAAATACCAGATCGAGCTGTGGTCGAACTGCACGGCCGAGCCGACCGAGAGGGTGGCGATCAGCAGCGCCAGCGCGTTGTCGCCATCGACCAGCGCCTGCTGGGTCGTGGCCACCAGCGCGGCCAGATCGTCGCTTTCCGCTTCCAGCGTCTCGATCCGAGTGACCGCTGCCACGTCGGCAGACGCAAGCGCGGTGATCGCCAGATCGTAGGTCGCCCGCATGTCGCCCAGCGTGGCCGATAGGCTCTGCCTGATCTGCTCCCGGGCCGCGTGGTCTGCCGCGGCAAGCTCGGCCACCTCGGCCGCCAGTGCGCGGGCAGTGTCGACCTGACCCCGCCACCGCTCGGCCAGCGACTGCGCAGCCTCGATCCGCGCGACGGTCTCCTCGGTCACAGCCTGCGCCTGCGCGGTGAGTGCCGCGGGCAGGTCCGTCACGCCGCCGTCGATCCAGGTGTGCAAGGCCGCAAGGTCATCGGCAAGGTCCGGGTCGAGATCGTCAGGGCCAATGAAGACCGGGTCGGTGGTCACGCCCGTCCAGTCCGTCCATTCGGTCGCGCGTCCCGGAATGACCAGCCGGCCGCGAACCTGATAGGCGGTGTCGCCGATCAGCCCGTCGCCGGTTACCGTGCTGCCCTCGGCGATGTCGGCGCTGGCCCCGGTGGTCACCGTGGCGCCCGATGAAGCGAGCCTGATCTGGTATTGCACCGAGGTGACGCCGGTCAGGTTCGGCGTCCAGGACAGGCGTATGCCGGGGCGCGCCCGGGCGCCGGCGGTATCGGTGATCGTCACCGCCGCTACCGCCCAGCCTAGCACGTCCTGCGGCGCGGGATCGACCACGGCTACCGAGGCCGGCGGCGATGGCAACGCCATGCCGGGCGTCCAGCCGTAATCGGCGGGATCGGCCTCGCGCAGGCCGAGGGTGACGTTCAGGGTCAGCGGATCGACTGAGCGGCTGACGATCCGGAACACCTTGGCGACATAGCCGTTGCGGGTGCTGGTCCAGGTGATCGAATCGAACGGCAGCAGCCGGTCGAGCGCGGGCGGCAGGGTCAGCACGTGGCGCCGCCAGCGCTGCGCCTCGGCCAGCCAGGCGGCCATGAGCTGTTGCGCCTGACGGTCGACAAAGACCGCCGGCAGGTCGAGGTCGGCGAGGATCACCCGGCCTTCGCGCGCTGCGGCCGCGGTGTCGTAGCGCGGCGGGGCCTCCTTGCCCTCCCAGCCGGCCTCAGGGCTGACATAGGTCGAGCGGACGGCATTGTAGCGGTCTGTCAGCGGCGGGAACGGGTCGAACTCGTCGGTGTGGTCGACCAGGATATCGTCGTCGGTGATCGTCGCGATCGGCAGGTCGGCCTCGGCCGAATGCACGATCCAGGTGCCGCCGATGTCGCTGACCTCGGCCGAGGCGGCCAGCAGCAGGTTGTCCAGAATGTCGAACGGGGTGTCGCCGCCCTGTTCGGCCGTCGCCATCCGCACTTCGGCCCCGGCGCGGTAGCGGCGCTGACCGTCCACGTCCTCGTCGGCGCGGTCGGCCGCTGGCGTCCACCAGTCGGCAGGCAGGTCCGACGGGGCGACACCCAGCCCCCAGACGGTCCCGTCCGGCAACGGAATGCCGCGCAGCACCGCCCGGGTCAGCACGATCGGGTTGTCGGTCCAGGTCCAGGTGGCGCTGTTCGCCTCGCGCTGCGGGCCGCTGCCGCCGGCGGTCGTGTCCTTGCGCCAGTCGTAGACACGCGCGCCGCGCACCTCGAACCTGACCTGCGGCTCGCCGCGCCAGAGCTCGTCGTTGATTTTGAGCGTCAGGATGGCATAGGCCACCCCGGTGCCGATGGCGTTGGCGGTCCAGGGCCGCTCGGGATGCGCCCCGTACTTGGCGATCAGGTAGGGGTCGGCGGCGGTCTGGCGGCCGTCGTAGAGCTTGAGCCAGACCTTGCCGGCATATTTTCCGACCGCGCCGCCGGGCGTGACCGCCAGCCCATAGGTCGCATGTGCCGTGCCCGCGAAATCCGTCGCTATCTCGAACCGCTGGTCATTGAGCCAGATCGCGGTCACGCCCTCGATCGGCACGTCCGACAGGTCGATGATCATGGTGCGCAGCGCGTTGCGGATATCGCCGGTGGTGCCATGCGCATAATGGGGCGACACCACATTGCCGCCGGTGACCCAGGTGCCGAGCATCAAGGTCTGCGGCGTGGTGCCACCGGCGGTGGTGACGGCGGTGCGGATCCCGGTGCGGTTCTGGGCCTCCTTCCGCGCCCGGATCTTCTGGGCGATGGCGCTGGCAGCGAGGCCGACAGCGATCTGCACCACGGCCGCACCGACGGTGCCGAGCGCCGCCGTGCCGCCCAGAAGGGCGACGACCAGCGTGCCGGGGTCGGCCGAGGCAGCGCCGGCCCAGACGATCAGCAGGAGGGTGAGCCAGAGACGGGTCATACGGCCAGCGCCTCCCGCATGAGGCCGGCCGGCGCCAAGGCCATGCCGCGGGGCGTGAGTTGATAGACCATGCGGCCTTGCAGGATTCCGAGCGACCGGCCCGGCATCACGGCGATGTCGCCGGGCAGTGCCAGCCGCGGGCTCTCGAGACAGCCGCAGTGCGCCCGAAAATACGCGACGTGGTCGCGGTATCCCGCCGCCCTCATGAGCCGGACGCCGTCGGCACGGGTCTCATAGGACCAGTCGGGCCGCAGGTCGCGGCCCGTCACCGCGAGCACCGCACGGGCGACGAACAGGGCACAATCCCATTCGCCATAGACGAAGGACCGGCTCGACGCCTGGGCGATGACGCGGGCCAGCGCGCCTTCCCAGCCCGGCAACCTGTCAGGCCGGGCGATCATTTGCCGCCCCACGGGTCGGACGCGACTTCGCCGAGGTCGCCATAAAGCCGGAACGTGTCGGTCGCGAGGCGCTGCTTTTGCGAGGCATCCGACTTGCGGCCCGTCACGGTCATCGTGCCGGCGCGCGCCGACGACACGCAGCGCAACGGCAGGGTGGCGACGCCGCCGGCCTCGGGCGTGTTGATCGGGGCGGTGTCGATCAGCCCCCGGAAATACCGCCGGACCCCCAGCAGGGTCCAGGACCGCGGATCGTAGAGCACGCAATGCAGGTCGATCGGCGCCCCGGCCAGCCGATAGCCGCGCGCCGGCGTCTCGCCCTCGGGCGTGAGGCCCAGCGTGATTTCCTGCGTCGAGACGCCGGTGCCCGGCTCCCAGGTGATCGCGCCGATCTCCATGGCGCCCTGCGCGCCATAGTACAGGCGCGACTGGCCCTCGACCGTCAGGTATTCGTGGTCGTC
>CAZIVD010000110.1:0-8065 GCA_964542635.1 uncultured Nocardioides sp.
TTCTTCATCTCGCGGTAGAGCATCTCGTCGCCCATGAGGTCTTGGACCTTGAGCGCCTTGAAGGTGCTCCAGACCTCCTCGAGGCGGTCGAGCTCGCGCTGGGACCGGTCGCGGACCTGCTTCATCTCGCGCTCGGCACCGTCGCGGACCTTGCGGCGGGCGTCGGCCTTGGCGCCCTCCGCCTCCAGGGCGGCGAGGTCCTCCTCGAGCTTCTTGGCGCGCTCGTCGATCTGGGTGTCGCGGCGACGCTCGAGGCGCTCGCGCTCGAGCTGGACCTTGCCCTCGAGCGAGGTGAGGTCGCGGTGACGGGCCTCCTCGTCGACGGCGGTGATCATGTACGCCGCGAAATAGATGACCTTCTCGAGGTCCTTCGGTGCGAGGTCGAGCAGGTAGCCCAGCCGCGACGGCACGCCCTTGAAGTACCAGATGTGGGTCACGGGAGCGGCGAGCTCGATGTGGCCCATCCGCTCGCGGCGGACCTTGCTCCGGGTCACCTCGACGCCGCAGCGCTCGCAGATGATGCCCTTGAAGCGGACCCGCTTGTACTTGCCGCAGTAGCACTCCCAGTCCCGGGTGGGACCGAAGATCTTCTCGCAGAAGAGGCCGTCACGCTCGGGCTTGAGCGTGCGGTAGTTGATGGTCTCCGGCTTCTTGACCTCGCCGTGGCTCCACTGGCGGATGTCCTCCGCGGTGGCCAGGCCGATCTGAAGCTGGTCGAAGAAGTTCACGTCGAGCACGGTGGCTACTTGTCCTTCGTTAGTTCTGAATCTCTAGAGGCTGTGGACTGAGGGCCCGCCTCCGGTGGTCGAGGAGGTCGCGCAGCGACCGTCACGGGACCACCGGTGGCGGGGATGCCCTCAGACTTCTTCGACGGAGCTGGGCTCGCGACGGGAGAGGTCGATGCCGAGCTCCTCGGCCGCCCGGAAGACGTCCTCCTCGGCGTCCTTCATCTCGATCGGGGTGCCGTCCTGCGACAGCACCTCGACGTTGAGGCAGAGGGACTGCATCTCCTTGACGAGGACCTTGAACGACTCGGGGATGCCCGAGTCGGGGATGTTCTCGCCCTTCACGATGGCCTCGTAGACCTTCACGCGGCCCGGCACGTCGTCGGACTTGATCGTGAGCAGCTCCTGGAGCGCGTAGGCAGCGCCGTACGCCTCCATCGCCCAGACCTCCATCTCGCCGAACCGCTGGCCGCCGAACTGGGCCTTACCGCCCAGGGGCTGCTGCGTGATCATCGAGTAGGGGCCGGTGCTGCGCGCATGGATCTTGTCGTCGACGAGGTGGTGCAGCTTGAGGATGTACATGTAGCCCACCGAGACCGGGTCGGGGAACGGCTCCCCGGAGCGGCCGTCGAACAGGTCGGCCTTGCCGGTCTCGTCGATCATCCGCACGCCGTCGCGGTTGGGGAGGGTCGCCCCCAGCAGACCGGTGATCTCGTCCTCCTTGGCGCCGTCGAACACCGGCGTCGCCACCTTGGTGTCCGGAGCCGCCTTGTCGGCGTGGATCGCGATCAGCCGCTGCTTCCAGGAGTCGTCCGTCTTGCCGCCGGCGTCCTGGGCGAGGTCGAGGTCCCAGCCCTGCTTGGCCAGCCACCCCAGGTGCAGCTCGAGGATCTGGCCGATGTTCATGCGTCGGGGCACACCCAGCGGGTTGAGCACGACGTCGACGGGCGTGCCGTCCTCCATGAACGGCATGTCCTCGATGGGCAGGATCTTGGCGATGACGCCCTTGTTGCCGTGGCGTCCGGCGAGCTTGTCGCCGACCGAGATCTTGCGCTTCTGGGCCACGTAGACGCGGACCAGCTGGTTGACGCCCGGAGGCAGCTCGTCGCCCTCCTCGCGGTCGAAGACCCGGACGCCGATGACGGTCCCGGACTCACCGTGGGGCACCTTCATGGAGGTGTCGCGGACCTCGCGCGCCTTCTCACCGAAGATCGCCCGGAGCAGGCGCTCCTCCGGGGTCAGCTCGGTCTCGCCCTTGGGCGTGACCTTGCCGACCAGGATGTCGCCCGTGGTCACCTCGGCGCCGATGCGGATGATGCCGCGCTCGTCGAGGTCGGCCAGCATCTCCTCGGAGACGTTCGGGATGTCCCGGGTGATCTCCTCGGGGCCCAGCTTGGTGTCGCGGGCGTCGACCTCGTGCTCCTCGATGTGGATCGAGGTGAGGATGTCCTCCTGCACCAGGCGCTGGCTGAGGATGATCGCGTCCTCGTAGTTGTGGCCCTGCCACGGCATGAAGGCCACCAGCAGGTTGGTGCCCAGCGCCATCTCGGCGTTGTCCGTGCACGGACCGTCCGCGATCGGGGTGCCGACCTCGAGCCGGTCGCCCTCGGTGACGAGCGGCCGCTGGTTGATGCAGGTGCCCTGGTTGGACCGGCGGAACTTGGCCAGCTTGTAGGTCTGGTAGGTGCCGTCGTCGTTCATCGTCTCGACGAACTCGGCGGACACCTCCTTCACCACACCGGCCTTCTCCGCCACGACCACGTCACCAGCGTCCACTGCGGCGCGGTATTCGATGCCCGTGCCGACCAGCGGCGAGTCGCTCCGGATGAGCGGCACGGCCTGGCGCTGCATGTTGGCGCCCATCAGGGCGCGGTTGGCGTCGTCGTGCTCCAGGAACGGGATCAGCGCGGTCGCGACCGACACCATCTGCCGCGGGGAGACATCCATGTAGTCGACGTCCTCGGCCGGGACCTCGGACACGTCGCCGTGACGCTGACGGACCAGGACGCGCTCCTCGACGAAGCGGCTCTTGGCGTCGAGCGGCGCGTTGGCCTGCGCGATGACGTACTTGTCCTCGTCGTCGGCGGTGAGGTAGTCGACCTGGTCGGTGACCTTGCCCTTGACCACCTTGCGGTAGGGCGTCTCGACGAAGCCGAACGGGTTGATCCGGCCGTAGGAGGCCAGCGACCCGATCAGACCGATGTTGGGACCCTCAGGGGTCTCGATCGGGCACATCCGGCCGTAGTGGCTGTGGTGGACGTCGCGGACCTCCATGCCGGCGCGGTCACGCGAGAGACCACCCGGGCCCAGCGCCGACAGGCGGCGCTTGTGGGTCAGTCCCGAGATCGGGTTGGTCTGGTCCATGAACTGGCTGAGCTGGGAGGTCCCGAAGAACTCCTTCAGCGCCGCCACCACGGGCCGGATGTTGATCAGCGACTGCGGCGTGATCGCCTCGACGTCCTGGGTCGTCATCCGCTCGCGGACCACCCGCTCCATCCGGGCCAGGCCGGTGCGGAGCTGGTTCTGGATCAGCTCGCCGACCGTGCGCATCCGGCGGTTGCCGAAGTGGTCGATGTCGTCGGCGAGGACCTCGATCGGCTTGCCCTCGGGGTCGAGGATCTCGGTGCCGGACACGTCGGCCAGCGTGGCGTCGCCGTTGTGGAGGCGCACGATGTAGCGGATCGCCGCGACGATGTCGTCGATGGTCAGCGTCTGCTGGTCGAACGCCTCGTGGAGGCCGAGCTTCTTGTTGATCTTGTAGCGGCCGACCTTGGCGAGGTCGTAGCGCTTGGGGTTGAAGTAGTAGTTGTTGAGCAGCGTCTGGGCCGCCTCCTCCGTGGGCGGCTCGCCCGGACGGAGCTTGCGATAGATGTCGAGGAGGGCGTCACGCTGGGCCTCGGTGTGGTCCTTCTCCAAGGTCAGCATCATCGACTCGTACTGGCCGAACTCCTCGCGGATCTGCTCGTTGGTCCAACCGAGGGCCTTGAGCAGCACCGTGACGTTCTGCTTGCGCTTGCGGTCGAGGCGGACGCCGACCATGTCGCGCTTGTCGATCTCGAACTCCAGCCAGGCACCCCGGCTCGGGATCAGCTTCGCGGTGAAGATGTCCTTGTCGGAGGTCTTGTCGGCGGTGCGCTCGAAGTAGACACCCGGGGAGCGGACGAGCTGGGAGACGACCACCCGCTCGGTGCCGTTGATGATGAAGGTGCCCTTGGGCGTCATCAGCGGGAAGTCGCCCATGAAGACCGTCTGGCCCTTGATCTCGCCGGTCTCGTTGTTGGTGAACTCGGCCGAGACGTAGAGCGGGGCGGAGTAGGTGAAGTCCTTCTCCTTGCACTCGTCGACGGAGTACTTCGGGTCGTAGAAGACCGGGTCCTCGAACGAGAGCGACATGGTCTCGGAGAAGTCCTCGATCGGAGAGATCTCCTCGAAGATCTCCTGCAGACCCGACTTCTCGGAGACGTCCTCGCCAGCCTCGCGCCGGCGGACGACCTCGGTCTGCCAGGCGTCGTTGCCGACCAGCCAGTTGAAGCTGTCGGTCTGGAGAGAGAGGAGTTGCGGGAGCTCGAGAGGCTCGGAGATCTTTGCGAACGAGATGCGGCGTGAGTTTTCAGCAGAGCTGCGCGCGGCCAACAGGTGTCCTTCGACGTGTCCTGGGGTGAGAGCGACGACCCACCACAAGACCAGCCACCGGACAGGCGGATCCGCATTTGAGGGCAGACGCGAAGGGCCACGATACCCGAAAGGCGGGCGCGCCACAAGATGGCAATCAAGCCCTCGGCCAGTCGCTGCCGACGATGATGACTCCCCGTCGCAGCGAGGTCAAGCACATCGCCAGAACGCGTGGGGATAACCGCTCATCGGCGGGTCGTGGTACACACCAGGGATGGCAGCGGCGTACGCGACCGTCGACGAGTACATCGCGACCTTTCCGGTGGCGACCCAGGAGGCCCTGCAGACGGTGCGCAGCGCCATCCGCGAGGTCCTCCCCCACGCCACGGAGACGATCCGCTACCGCATCCCCACGATGCAGATCGGCGGCAAGAACATCGTGCACTTCGCGGGGTTCACCCACCACGTGGGGACCTATCCGGTGCCGACCGGGGACGAGGCCTTCCAGCAGGAGCAGGCGAAGTACCGGGCCGGCAAGGGCACCCTGCGCTTCCCGCTCGGCGAACCGATTCCGGCTGATCTCGTCAAGCGCCTGGTCGGCCTCCTCTGCAGCGAACGCGGGATCGACCCCGCCGGGACCTGACGGCGCACGCCGGCCAAAGCAGAAGGTGGCGTGACCGCGATGCGGTCACGCCACCTTCGATCGACCCCCGCCGGTCAGGACCGGTCGAGCGGGGCCGCTGGGGTCACTTGAGGGTGACGGTGGCGCCGGCGCCCTCCAGGGCCTCCTTGGCCTTGTCGGCGGCGTCCTTGGCCACGCCCTCGAGGACGGCCTTGGGAGCGGCCTCGACGAGGTCCTTGGCCTCCTTCAGGCCGAGGGAGGTCAGGGCGCGCACCTCCTTGATGACGTTGATCTTCTTGTCGCCGGCGGCCTCGAGGATCACGTCGAACGAGTCC
Source organism: uncultured Nocardioides sp. (assembly GCA_964542635.1). Taxonomy (GTDB): domain Bacteria; phylum Actinomycetota; class Actinomycetes; order Propionibacteriales; family Nocardioidaceae; genus Nocardioides. The sequence goes on from CAZIVD010000110.1 coordinate 5,295, forward strand.
TGCTCGGCGGCCGCGTCGGCCTCGGAGCCGACGTTGCCCGCACCAGCGGCGGGGGCGGCCGCGACGGCGACCGGGGCAGCGGCGGTGACGCCGAAGGTGTCCTCGAACTGCTTCACGAACTCGCTCAGCTCGATGAGGGTCATCTCCTTGAACGCGTCGAGCAGCTCGTCGGTGGTGAGCTTCGCCATGGTGGCGTTTCCTTCCAATCTGTGGTCCGCGCCGGAGTCTGGAGCGGGCCGGGGTTTTCGGGTGGTGGTGACGACCGAGGGGTCAGGCCTCGGTCGTCTGGTCCTCGGTCTGTGCAGACTCCTCGGCCGGCTCGTCGGTGCCGACGTGCGCGTCCTCGGTCACCGTCGGCAGCTCGTCGGTGCCGACGTGCTGGTCGGCCTCCGAGCTGACGTCGGCGGCGGAGTCGTCGCTGGCCGGGGCCGGCGTACCGGCACCACCCGCGAGGATCGAGGGGTCCTCGGCCGCTCTCGCCTCGAGCGCGCCGGCGAGCCGGGCGACCTGGGCGATGGGGGCGTTGAGGAGGTAGACGGCCTGGCTGAGCGACGCGAGCATCGCACCGGCCAGCTTGCCCAGGAGCACCTCACGCGACTCGAGGTCGGCCAACTTGGCCACCTCCGCCGCGTCGAGGGGCTTGCCGTCGAGGACACCACCCTTGATGACCAGGGTGGGGTTCGCCTTGGCAAAGTCACGCAGACCCTTGGCCGCCTCGACCACGTCGCCGTTGATGAAGGCGATGGCGGTCGGGCCGGTCAGCAGGTCGTCGAAGCCGTCGATGCCCGCCTCGGTGGCGGCCAGCTTGGCCAGCGTGTTCTTGACCACGGCGTAGTTGGCGTTCCCACGCAGCGAGCGCCGCAGATCCTGCAGCTGCTTCACGGTGAGTCCGCGGTACTCGGTCAGCACTGCACCCGCGGAGTCGTTGAACGACTCAACGATCTCCGCGACGGCCGCAGCCTTCTCTGCCCGCGCCATGGGTCTCCTTCCGGTGACAAGACCGCCGACCTGGCCACGGACCCGGCCCCGGAACGACGAACGCCCCGTGCGCAGGCACGGGGCGTGGGCTCCGGACGGACCTCCGCTCACACGGGGCCGGTCGTCACTCTCGCTGTCACCTGCGCGGGTCGCCCGCTGTCGGCGGGACCTTCGGTCGGCCTGCATACGCAGCCCGACGGCCAGCGGTCTCTGGTTTCTGAGGCGCCAGCGTAGTCTGCTCCCGCGCACGGGACCAAATCCCCCAGGACTCGTTCCCCCAGCGGAATCCCCCATGCGACGCACCGAGCGCAGGCTGGTATGGCCCGATCGGGCCAGGTTTCCCCAATTTGCCTCGCCCCACGCGAGCCTCTGGTCCAATCGAGGGCGTGGACCAGAAACTCACGACGCTTGCCGCGGTCGTCGAGCGGACCGACGCTCGCCTGCGGTCTCCGCGCGCGGAGGTGCGGATCTGGCCCACCGGGTTCCCCATTCTCGACGAGACCATAGGCGGCGGCTTCCGCGCCGGTGCGCTCAACGTCCTGGCCGGCCCCCAGGGCCAGGGCAAGACCACGATGGCGCTCCAGTTCGCTCGCAACGCGGTGGTCGCCGGACGCTCGGCGGTGATGTTCTCCTTCGAGCTCGAGGCCGAAGTGCTCCTCCAGCGCCTGATCTCCATGGAGGCCGGCCTGCTGGCCGGCATGAACGCGCCGAGCATCCAGTACATCCGCGCCGCGTTCGACGGCGCGGACGCACAGTTGGGCGGGCTTCCCGAGCAGTTGGCCGCGCACGCCGGTCCGATCGCGATCGAGGCCCTGATGCGGATCCAGGACTACGCGGACCGCCTCGTCATCCACCGGTCGACGACGAGCCAGACCGACATCGTGGCGATCGTGGACGCCGTCAAGGACGTGTACGCCGACACCGGCCAGCCGCCCCTCGTCGTGGTCGACTACCTGCAGAAGGTGAAGACGGACGACCCCGGCCTCTCCGAAGAGGGCCAGATCACCCGGATCACCCAGCAGTTGAAGGACCTCGCGATCGACTTCGAGAGTCCCGTCCTCGCGCTCTCCGCCGCGGACAAGGACGGCCTCAAGCCGGGACAGCGGATGCGGGCCCGCCACCTGCGCGGCTCCACCGCGCTGGCCTACGAGCCCGATGTCGTGCTGATCATGAGCACCAAGTCCGACGTGGTCTCCCGCCAGCACCTGGTCTACGACGTCAACGGTCTCGAGCGGTTCCGCGAGTGGACGGTGGTCTCGGTGGAGAAGAACCGCCAGGGCAGCGACGGGGTGGAGCTGGAGTTCCGCAAGCGGTTCCTGCAGGGCCGGTTCGACGTGGACGGTGGCGTGGTCGCCGAGCAGCTGGTCGAGGAGCGGCTGCACGCCGACGGCGTCAGCGCCTGACCTCGCCGAGTCGGCGTGAACTCTCGTCGAAATCGCCGCGAATCGGCGTGACCTCTGGCATCGCGTTGAGAGCTGGCGCCGACTCGGCGTCGTACGAGTGAGAGCTGGCGCCGACTCGCGGCGGAGTCAGGCCGTCTGCTCGTCCTCGGACGCGACGTTGCGGGTGCGGTTGGGGTCGACCTGGACGCCCGGGCCCATCGTCGTGGAGACCGTGATCTTCTTGATGTAGCGGCCCTTGGAGCTGGCCGGCTTGAGGCGCAGCACCTCATCGAGCGCGGCGGCGTAGTTCTCCGCGAGCTGGGCCTCGGAGAACGAGGCCTTGCCGATGATGAAGTGCAGGTTGGCGTGCCGGTCGACGCGGAACTCGATCTTGCCGCCCTTGATGTCGGA
>CAZIVD010000111.1:0-7768 GCA_964542635.1 uncultured Nocardioides sp.
GCCCGTTCATGGTGATCGCGACCCAGAACCCCATCGAGCAGGCCGGCACCTACCGCCTTCCCGAGGCTCAGCTGGACCGCTTCCTGATGAAGACGGCCGTCGGCTATCCGGACCGTGCCGCGACCGTGGAGCTGCTGGTGAACGCCGGGATCCGCGATCGGGCGGCTCTGGTCAAGCCGGCCATCACGGCGGCCACGATCGGCCAGATGAGCGGACTGGCCGACGAGGTGTACGTCGACCCGGCGGTCGTCGGCTACGTCGCCGAGCTCGCGGAGGAGTCGCGCCGGCAGCCGCACGTGCGTCTCGGCATGTCGGCGCGCGGGTGTCTGGCGCTGATCCGCGTGGCGAAGACCTGGGCGGCCGCCGACGGGCGCGACCACGTCGTGCCCGACGACGTCAAGGAGCTCGCCGAGCCGGTGCTGTGCCACCGGCTGCTGCTGGACGCCGAGGCGCAGTTCAGCGGGGTCACGGTGGAGGCCGTCATCGGCCGGCTGCTCGACAACGTCGCACCCCCCACGGACCGGGTGGCCTGAGCGTGCTGGAGGCAGTCCGGAGCCGAGGCCGGCAGCTCGCCGGGATCGTCAACCCCCTGGGGTGGGCGGTCCTGGTCGCCGGTGCGGTCCTGGCTGTCGTGGCGATCTGGTCGGGCTGGCTCGAGATCGCCGTGCTCGCCGCCGCCTGCCTCCTGGTCTTCGCCCTGGCCCTGCCGTTCCTGCTCGGTCGCACGCGGGTCCGCGTGGACGTCGTCCTGCAGCCCGAGCGGGTGATCGCCGGGGGCTCCGTGGCCGCCGGCGTCCGCGTGGTCAACATCGCACCGCACAGCCTGCTCCCGACGATCCTCGAGCTGCCCGTCGGCTCGGTGCTGCACCGCTACGCCGTGCCCAGGCTCGGCTCGGGCGACACTCACGAGGAGAGCTTCACCATCCGCACCGAACGTCGCGGGGTGATCCCGGTGGGGCCCGCCACCACCCGGCGCGGCGACCCCCTGGGCATCTGCTCGCGCGATGTCGAGTGGACGGGAGTCACGGAGATCCTGGTGCGTCCGCAGATGGTGCCCCTGCAGTCCCTGGGCGCGGGCCTGCTGCGCGACCTCGAAGGCGTCTCGACCGACGCGGTGTCGCAGAGCGACCTGGCCTTCCACGCGCTACGGGAGTACGTCCCGGGCGACGAGCTCCGGCACGTGCACTGGCGGTCCTCGGCCAAGGCGATGGCGGCGGTGGGGGACAACAGCCGGCTCCTGGTGCGCCAGTACCTCGACACGCGTCGCAGCCACGTCACGCTGGTCGTCGACGACCGGGTCGCGGTCTGGCGACGGCCCGACGACTTCGAGACCGCGATGTCGGTCGCCGCGTCCATCATCGTGCGCGCGACGCTCGACGAGTTCGACACCTCGTTCGTGTGCGGGACCCGCGCCTCCACCGGACTCACCGGCCACCAGGCCCTCGACTCGGTGTGTCGCGCGGAGTTCGGCGACGCCGGCCTGGTCGCTTCCGCCCACCGCGCCGCCGTCGTCTCGCCCGACACCAGCCTCCTGTTCCTGGTGTGCGGCGCGGAGGGGGACTTCGAGGACCTGCAGCGTGCGGTCGTGGCCTTCCCGCCAGAGGTACGCCGGATCGGCGTGATCGTCGACCCGCAGACGCCCAGCCGGGTCACCGACTCGGCCGGGCTCGTGGTGGCGCAGCTGGCCGACAAGGCCGACTTGGGCATGGTGCTGCAATGGGCCCTGCGGTGAGGCGTGAGGGAGGAAGGGCGCGATGAGGACGCGGGTCGAGGAGGTGGCGCCGTGAGAGCGTGGCGACGCCTGACCCTGGCGCGCTTCGTCCTCGTCGACGTGGCGCTGCTCGTGGCGCTCACCGGCGTCGCGCTGTCGGGTCTCGGCTCGACCTTCACCGGGTCGGCCTACCTCGTCGTGGGTCTGGTGGGCGCGGTCCTGGCATCTCTGTCCACCGTGGTCGTCATGGTGATGATGCGGTGGCCGTCCGCGGTGGCGGTGCTGGCGACCCTCGCGTGGTTCTTCCTGCTCGGGCCGGTGCTCTGCCTGCGCGACCAGGGTCCGGCGTACCCGGGACCGGAGAGCGCCCGTCTGCTGGTCGACCAGGCGCTGAGCGGCTGGAAGGACCTGCTCACCACGCTGCCGCCCATCGACGGGTCCTCCCGTCTCCTCGTCCTGCCGTGGCTGTTGGGACTCGGCACCGGCCTGATCGGCACCCTGCTCGTGCTCGCCCAGCCACGTCGGCGGCTGGTCGCGGCTCCCCTGCCGCTGCTGGCGCCCCTGGCACTGCTGGTCCTGGTGATCCTGCTCGGCCTGGACCGACCCGAGTCGCTGTGGAGCCAGGGCGTGATCTTCGCGGTCCTCGGGCTGGGCTGGCTGGGCCTGCGCTACGGCCGGCTCACCGCACCCGTGCAGAGCGAGCAAGGCCGGATGTTCCGGTTCTGGTCGGCGATCGCGCTGCTCAGTCTCGCGGGCGTGGCTGCGCTGCCCGTCGCGACCTGGGCCTCCGGAGACGACGCCGACCGCGTGATCCTGCGCGACGAGGTGGACCCGCCGTTCGACATCGGGCAGTACCCCTCACCCCTGGCGTCCTTCCGCCGCTACGTCGAGCTGCCCGAAGGGCGGACCAACGCGCTGAACCTCCACGACACCACGTTGTTCACGATCGAGGGAGTCCCGTCGGGGACCCGGGTGCGACTGGCGGTGCTGGACCGCTACGACGGCGTCGTCTGGGGGGCCAGCGACCACGCCCAGCCCGGGGTCACCGACGATGTCTACCAACGGGTGTCGAGCGTGATCGACAACCCGTCGCCCGGACAGCCGGTCGACGCCCGGGTGACCGTCGGGCCGGGCTGGAGCTCGGTGTGGCTCCCGACGGTCGGCGCACTCCAGAGCATCCACTTCGAGAGCCCCGACCGGGAGGCGATCGAGGAGTCGTTCCGCTACAACCTGGCCACGTCCTCCGCGGTCGTCCCCGTCGGCATCCACCCCGGCGACGTCTACACCCTGACCTCCGTCCTCCCACCGGACGACCTCGACCCCGAGTCGGCGCCGTCCGCGGCCGTGGGCGATGCAGTCGGGGCGGCCGCCTTCCTGGACACCCAGGCCGTCCAGTGGTCCGAGGGCGAGAACCGGCCGATGCGCCGGGTCTTCGCGATCGCGCGCCACCTGAAGTCGGAGGGCAAGTACTCCGACGGCGTGGTGCAGGCCGAGAAGATCTACCACGCAGGGCACAACCGCTACCGCCTCACCGACGACACCGGCGGGGTCAACTCCCCGTTCGTGGTCGGCAACGACGAGCAGTACGCCGCCTGGATGGCCCTGCTGGCCAACCGCAGCGGAGTGCCCGCCCGCGTGGTGTTCGGCGCACTCGTGCCGGATGGCGGCGAGGTCACCGGCGCGGACGTCCACGCCTGGGTGGAGGTGCAGGTCGCCGACGGGTCCTGGCGGACCCTGCCCACCGAGCTCTTCATGGACTTCGACCGGCCCGCGGAGCAGCAGACCACCCGTGAGCAGGAGTTCAGCGGCACCGTGGTGCCGCCGCCGGCCCCGATCCCGCCGCCGTCGACGACCGGCGAGCAGAACGACACCGACATGGTCGTGCGCAAGCACCGCTCCACGGCCCGGTCGACGGCGGCCGAGCAGGTCGGACCGGTCGAGGAGTGGACCGAGCGAGTGCTCATCTTCGCGGGGATTCCGCTCCTGGTCGTCGGCACGGCGATCGGTGCGGTGCTGGCGGCCAAGGCGCTGCGGCGCTACCGCCGCCGGCGGACGTGGAAGATCTCCGCCCGCTTCGTCGGGGCCTGGACCGAGCTCGTCGACCATGCCCGCGACCTCGGCCAGCCGATCCCGGTGGGCGCCGGGGTGACCCGTCGGGAGCAGTCGCGGTCGCTGTCCTCGGACCAGGCCGTGGCGCTCGCCCAGCGCGCTGACGGGCATGTCTTCGGACCGCGCACGCCCCGGCCCCGCGAGGCGGAGGCCTATTGGAAGTCGGTGAACTCCGAACGCAAGGCGATGTCGGCCCAGGCCAGCCTTCCCCGGCGAATGCTCGCGGCGCTCAGCCTCACGACGTTCCGCTCCCACAAGTGAGCGCCGCGGGCGGCTCGGCCGGCCGATTTCGGGTTTTCTGGAGGGCCGGACTAGACTGACACGTCGGCCCAACGTGGGTCGCGCATCGTCATGCCTCGCGGCTGTCCGTCGCCCGGCGTCGATCCCCCGAAGGGTGGTTCGCGCCGTGCCCGGATGAGGACGACCGATGTCGCCCACGAGGTCCACCCGCCCGGTCCGCCGGGCGGGGCGGTTCCCGGGCCGGTGCGGAAGACCAGAAGACCACGAGAGATTGCGGAGGACATGCCGAAGAAGGAAGGCGTGATCGAGATCGAGGGCACCGTCGTGGAGGCCCTCCCCAACGCGATGTTCCGGGTGGAGCTCAGCAACGGGCACAAGGTTCTCGCCCACATCAGCGGCAAGATGCGCCAGCACTACATCCGGATCCTCCCCGAGGACCGCGTGGTGGTGGAGCTGTCCCCCTACGACCTCACCCGCGGTCGGATCGTCTACCGCTACAAGTAACCACCCAGCCGATACCTGAGAGGACCTCCCTCGTGAAGGTCAACCCGAGCGTCAAGAAGATCTGTGACAAGTGCAAGGTGATCCGTCGCCACGGCCGGGTCATGGTGATCTGCGAGAACCCCCGCCACAAGCAACGGCAGGGCTGAACTGAATGGCGCGAGCGCGTCGGACCTCGTCACGCCGCGCTGCCGCGCTGGGGCCGGTCGGTCGCCTCTTCGTGAGGTTGCCTCCGGGCCCACCCGTTGGTTGAGGAGCGAGCGCCAGCGAGCGTCCCGAAACCAGCGGACCACAACTGAACACACCACAACGTGATCGCTTGACGGAACCGACGGCTCGGCCGGCGGGATCCGCGAAACACCTCCGGAACAGTGGCCGGAGCCTCCGCCCGAGGCGGGAGGGGGACGCGACACGACCAGACACCACTGTGCGAATCCGAAAGGCCACCACATGGCACGCCTCGTTGGTGTCGACCTGCCGCGCGACAAGCGCATCGAGGTCGCACTCACCTACATCTACGGCATCGGCCGTACCCGCGCCCAGCAGGTCCTCGCGGCCACCGGGGTCAGCCCGGACCTCCGCGTGCACCAGCTGGGTGACGAGGAGCTGGTCAAGCTCCGCGACGAGATCGAGGCCAACTTCAAGATCGAGGGTGACCTCCGCCGCGAGGTCCAGGCCGACATCCGGCGCAAGATCGAGATCGGCAGTTACCAGGGTCGCCGGCACCGCCAGGGACTCCCCGTGCGCGGCCAGCGCACGAAGACCAACGCGCGCACCCGCAAGGGCCCCAAGCGCACCGTCGCCGGCAAGAAGAAGGCCAAGTAGCCCGATTTCTCCCGGGGTCTCGTGACGGTCGCTAGCGCGACCTCCTCGACCGCCGGATACCAGACCAGCCAATCCGTAGGAGTAGGAACGCAATGCCTCCCAAGAGCCGTCAGGCCGGCGCCAAGAAGGTGCGCCGCAAGGAGAAGAAGAACGTCGCCGTGGGCGAGGCCCACATCAAGAGCACGTTCAACAACACCATCGTCACCATCACCGACCCCACCGGGGCGGTGATCTCGTGGGCCTCCGCCGGCACCGTCGGCTTCAAGGGCTCGCGCAAGTCCACGCCGTTCGCCGCGCAGATGGCCGCTGAGGCCGCCGGCCGCCGGGCGATGGACCACGGCATGAAGAAGATCGACGTCTTCGTCAAGGGCCCGGGCTCGGGCCGCGAGACCGCGATCAGGTCACTGGGTGCGATCGGCCTCGAGGTCGGCACCATCCAGGACGTGACCCCGACCCCGCACAACGGCTGCCGGCCGCCCAAGCGGCGCCGCGTCTGACCGAGCGACCTGACGAAGGAGAACTGACCCATGGCCCGCTACACCGGCCCCATGACCAAGAAGTCGCGCCGACTCGGCGTCGACCTCGTCGGCGGCGACTCGGCATACGAGCGTCGCCCCTACCCGCCCGGCCAGCACGGCCGCGGCCGCATCAAGGAGAGCGAGTACCTGCTCCAGCTGCGGGAGAAGCAGAAGGCCCGCTTCACGTACGGCATCCTCGAGAAGCAGTTCCACAACTACTACACCGAGGCCTCGCGTCGCTCCGGCAAGACCGGTGACAACCTGCTCCAGCTGCTGGAGTGCCGCCTGGACAACGTCGTCTACCGCGCCGGCTTCGCGCGTACCCGTCGGCACGCCCGGCAGCTCGTCGTCCACGGCCACTTCAAGGTCAACGGCCAGAAGGTCGACATCCCGAGCTTCCAGGTGACCGCGCACGACATCATCGACGTGCGCGAGAAGTCGCTGGAGATGACCCCGTTCATCGTGGCACGTGAGACCCACGGCGAGCGGGTGGTGCCGGCCTGGCTGGAGGCGATCCCGTCCCGGATGCGGATCCTGGTCCACCAGCTTCCCGTCCGCGCGCAGATCGACATCCCGGTCCAGGAGCAGCTCATCGTGGAGTACTACTCCAAGAAGTAGTCCCGTCCTCCACCACGCCGCGGTCACCTTCGGCAGCGTGGCGACGGAGTCGACACGCTCGGCCAATTCAACAGAAGTCGGGTCCTTCAAATAGTGGTCGGACCCGGAAAGGAAAGAACCAGTGCTCATCGCACAGCGCCCCACCCTCTCCGAACAGTCGGTCGACGAGTTCCGCTCGCGGTTCGTCATCGAGCCCCTGGAGCCGGGCTTCGGCTACACGCTCGGCAACTCGCTGCGCCGCACCCTGCTCTCCTCGATCCCGGGTGCGTCGGTCACCAGCATCAAGGTCGACGGCGTGCTCCACGAGTTCTCCACCATCGAGGGCGTCAAGGAGGACGTCACCGAGGTGATCCTCAACCTCAAGGGCCTGGTCGTCTCCTCCGAGCACGACGAGCCAGTCACGATGTACCTGCGCAAGTCCGGTCCCGGTGAGGTCACCGCGGCCGACATCGCCCCGCCGGCCGGCGTCGAGGTGCACAACCCCGACCTGAAGATCGCCACTCTGTCCGACAAGGGCAAGCTGGAGATGGAGCTGGTCGTCGAGCGCGGTCGTGGCTACGTCTCGGCCGTGCAGAACAAGGGTGCCGACAACGAGATCGGCCGGATGCCGGTCGACTCGATCTACTCGCCCGTCCTCAAGGTGACCTACAAGGTCGAGGCCACCCGTGTCGAGCAGCGCACCGACTTCGACAAGCTCGTCATCGACGTCGAGACCAAGCCGTCGATCCGTCCCCGCGACGCGATCGCCTCGGCCGGCAAGACCCTCGTCGAGCTGTTCGGCCTCGCGCGTGAGCTGAACGTCGAGGCCGAGGGCATCGACATCGGCCCGTCGCCCGTCGACGAGCAGCTGGCCGCCGACCTCGCCCTCCCGGTCGAGGACCTGCAGCTGACCGTGCGGTCCTACAACTGCCTCAAGCGCGAGGGCATCCACACCGTGGGTGAGCTGATCTCGCGCTCGGAGCAGGACCTGCTCGACATCCGCAACTTCGGCGCCAAGTCGATCGACGAGGTCAAGGCCAAGCTGGTCGAGATGGGCCTGTCCCTCAAGGACAGCGCGCCCGGCTTCGACCCGCACGCCGCCCTGGCGGCCTACGCCGACGACGATGACGATGCCTTCGTCGAGGACGAGCAGTACTGAGTTGGATGGCGCGAGCGCGTCGGACTCCGTCCGCCGCGCTGCCGCGCTCGCAGTCGACGTCGGCGGGCCCTTGCGGTCCGTTGGCGTCCTACGGAAACCACAACTGAA
>CAZIVD010000112.1:0-7737 GCA_964542635.1 uncultured Nocardioides sp.
GCGCCTAACCCCTACGAAGGATCACAGGCGATACACCACTACCTGGGACTTGACCTCGACGCGAGATGATAAAGGCATGTCGTCTCCCTCGGTGCCACTGACCGGATTGCTTTCCGATAGCTCGGTTTGGGCGCGCGTCACCGACAGCGAGTCAGGCGCGATTGTGCTGCGTCACGTGTCCAGGGAACGGTTCGCCAAGGTCGTCTCCGTCGCTGATGCGAGCACGCTAGAAGCCGAGCGCGATCGAATCGAGTGGCTGTCGACCACCGGAATCCCCGGCCCCAGCGTCCTCGACTGGCACACCACCGAGCACGGCGCCTGCCTCATCACCAGCGCCGTCGCGGGCGTCCCGGCTGACCGGCTCGACCCAGCCCATCTCGCGCAGGCATGGCCGTCGATCACCGACACCTTGGTCCGGCTGCACAGCACTCCTGCCAGTACGTGTCCGTACGGCAGGACGCTGGACGAGATGATCACGCTGGCCCGCGCGACCGTCGCCGAGAACCGGGTCCACACCGAGTTCCTTCCCCAGCACCTCGTCGAGACCCCACCCGCGGTGATCCTCGAAAGCTTGGAACGCGACCTCCCTGCCCGCCAGGAACAAGAGGACGCCGACAGGGCGGTCTGCCACGGAGACTTCTGCCTCCCCAACATCCTCATCGATCCCGAAACCTCGCTGGTCGCCGGGTTGATTGACCTCGGCCGACTCGGACAGGCAGACCCCTACGCCGACATCGCCCTCCTGCTGGCGAACGCTCGCGAGAGCTGGCCCAACGAAGACACCGCCCAACGGGCGGATCACGACTTCGCCTCCCGGTACGGCATCACCCTCGACCCCGACCGCCTGGACTTCTACCTCCGACTCGACCCGCTGACCTGGTAGACCATGCTCGGCGTACGCTGAATCTGAAGAAACAAGCCAATCAACCGGACTGCTTATGCTGCCCCACGGGGTTCCGCCTCCAGGTAGTACCTAGTCAGCGAAGTGGACAGGGATCGGCCGCCGTCAGCGGCAGCAACCGTGCGCAGCAGGTACTTGTAGCCGTCGCCGGCGCTCATCACGCGCATCGACATCGTCACACGGGAAAGATGCGACCGCTACCACCGTGTACTTCGAGGTTCCCGCTTCCCGGCTCATTCGAGCCAGCCCGATAGAATTCGAGCGTGCGCGAGGAGCATCCGTTCGGTATTCACCCGTACCCGGCGACGGTAGGAGCAAACACCGTTCCCGGGGCTCGCGAGATCGGCAATGTCCACGGCGGAGAGTTCCCGATCATGGAGGAAAGTGACGGGACGACATCGGTTTGCGACGTTGCAACGGGCCATTTTTCCCCGCTCAACCGCGACCGGAAGGCGACCGAGGGTTTCTTAGAGGCTTTCGCGGAGTATTTGAGTTCGGGGTCGGCTGCCCCGGCACCAGTGACGATGACGGCTGAGCAGGCTGCGGAGCGTCTTCGAGCTTTCCGGGAGGGGCAGATTCGTCCTCCCGTCCTGCCCGCAGGTAAGGAACTCTCTCACCGCGCACGGCTGAGGAAGCTCCGCAAGCGGCTGCACGCTATCGATCGTCCCGCGACCGGGCCGGACTCATGGTGGCACGCGCTCATCGAAGAGGCAGAGAACGACCTACTCTGAGGAGCATCAGCGTGGAATAGTGCGGTGCCAGATCACGGGAGCGGCGAGGGCGATCGCGGCGCGGCAGTTGCGGACGAGATACTGAGTTCGCGTTGGGGCACCGCGTCACTGCCTGGGTTTGTTGCATCGACTCCATGACCACCTGCGCCTTGTCGGAGACCCGCGCCGCGCCCCCCCATCAAGACTCCACAACCAAGCACATACAACCCCGTGCTCAACGGGTGTATTCAGGGGTTCTTCCCCGTGGGAGGGTCAGCTCGTCGCTCCGATCGTGGTCCGGGGAATACGGTCGAGAACCTTTCGCATCCCCGCGAGACCGAGATCGCCGCACCCGACCAAGGTGAGTTGTTCGAGCGACGTAAGTTCGGCCAGCACCTCGATACCCTGGATCTTGCGGCAGTACTGGATATCGAGCCGGGTCAACGCGGGAAGCTCTCGCAGCGCGGAAATATTGACTAGCGCGCGCAGGTTCTTCAACCGCAGCGATTCGAGAGTCGGTAGCGCCTGGATGCCGTCGAGTGAGGCGAGCTTCGTTCCCGAGAGCAGGCCGAGTCGTCGCAGCGGGCGGACGGAGACGATCTCGAAGATCCTCTCGTCCAGGGAGACGTTCAGCACGTTCAGCTCATCGAGCGGCAACCTCAGCGCCTCCCGCAGATTCGCCTGCGTCCGGTCCGGCTTCAGCGAGACGTTTCGAAGGCGGGGAAACAACGAGACATCGACACGGAACACATCACTGACGAAAAGAGTCGTCAGACGGGGCAGCAGTACCTTCGGCCACGTGAGCATACGTCCGTGCTCATCGAGAAGGCGCAGCTCCTCCAACGACTCGGGGAGATCGCCGGCACGGATCTCGCTCACCAGCGACGGCTCCGAGCTGCCGCTGCTCACAGTGAGTGAGGTGAGGTTCTCCATCTCGCCGATGACCTTCGGCAGGCGCTTGAGCCGGTCACCGTGCGGCGCCCAGAGCTGCGCGGTCCGGATCTCGACCAAACGGGCTCTTCCCAGTTGAGCGTGGTTGAGGTACTCGTCACGCACGGCGTGTCAGGGGGTTGAGAAGGCGTCAGGGCCTTCACGATCGGCGGCGACCAAGCTGCTGAACGAAAGACCCTGACGTTGGCTCACTCTACGTGTGCCTGCGGGCCGTCGCCTTCTTCTCGATGGTGTCCGCGGGCTGATGAACTCTTCGGTATCGACGGGATGCACGTCCTTGACGTCACCACGAGCGAGGACGGCGTCCTCGTCCTGGACGTCGAGTCCGATGCGGACCTGACCGGCTGCCCGGACTGCGGGGTGGTGGCGATCGGTCACGGCCGTCGGGTCCAGGTCCTCCACGACGCGCCGTGCTTCGCCCGGCCGGTGCGGGTGCGGTGGCGCAAGCGGATCTGGCGCTGCCCCGAACACCTCTGCCCACGATCGACGTGGACCGAGGACCACCCGTTCGCACCGGCGCGGGCGAAGCTGACCAGCCGCGCAGTCGGGTGGGCGATCGACGCGCTGCGCCACGACGACACCACCGTGTCCGCGGTCGCCCGCCACCTCGGCGTCGCCTGGGACACCTGCTGGAGTGCGGTCAAGACAGTCGCGTCGAGACGGCTGGCTGATCCGGACCGGTTGGGGAACATCAAGACCCTCGGCGTGGACGAGCACATCTGGCGTCCCTCGAAGATCTCCTCGACCGACAAGGCGGTGACGGTGATGGTCGATCTGACCCGCGACAAGAACGGTTGCCTGCGGGCCCGGCTGCTCGACGCCGTGCAGGGCCGCTCGGGGCGTGTCTACGCCGACTGGCTGACCGACCAGGGCATCGACGGAGTCGATGTGAAGGTCACCATCGAACATGCCGCGCTGGACCCGTTCCGCGGTTACGCCAACGCGATCCGTGACGAACTGCCCAACGCCGTCGCGGTCCTCGATGCGTTCCACGTCGTCAAGCTCGCCGGCCAGGCACTCGACGAGGTCCGTCGTCGCGTCCAGCAGGCGACCCTGCACCGGCGTGGCCACAAGGACGACCCGCTCTACAAGATCCGCCGCACCCTGCTCACCGGCGAGGAACACCTCACCGACCGGCAACGCCAACGCCTCGAGCAGTACCTCCCCGCCGGTGACCCCAACGCCGAGGTCGAAGTCACCTGGCGGGTCTACCAGCAGGTCCGCTCGATCTACCACGCCGAGTCCCCAGCCACGGGACGCGCGATCGCGCAGAAGGTCCTCGACACCCTGCACACCTGCCCGATCCCCGAGGTCAAGCGACTCGGGAAGACCCTGCGCCGATGGCACGACGAGATCCTCGCCTACTTTGCCACCGGCGGTGTCAGCAACGGCGGCACCGAGGCCATCAACGGTGTCATCGAGAAGACCCGTCGCCTGGCCCACGGCTTCCGGAACTTCACCAACTACCGCATCCGGATCATGCTCGCCGCCGACGGCTCACGGCCCTACCGTCGCCGGCCAAGAGCCACCCCCGAACCATGCTGAACTGGGAAGAGCCACCAAACGCTCGGGGAGGACCGGTTCGTCGAAGAACACCAGCTCCCGCTCCGGGCCGAACACGCCGCTGTCGTTGCGCCTGCGCAGGAGTACGACATCATCAGCCACGAAGGACGAGCCTACTGGCCGATCTATAACGGATGCTCATTACCGGGCGATCGCATTCGATAGAGTTCCTTCGAACAAACTCGATCCAGGCGCAGCTAGCTTTGCTTCCCGACGGGGTGCCCGCCTCGGCGTAGTAGCGGGTCAGCGGTGTCGAGAGCGAACGGTCACCATCGCCCGCGGCGACGGATTTCAGCAGGTACTTGTAGCCGTCGCCAGCCGACATCACACGCATCGAAACTGTCACCGTCGCGCCTCCTTCTGTCGGCAGGTAGGCGACGACTGACCGGGACGGCGTCCCTCCGTCACGCCGCCCTTGGGCGGCGTGAGCCTCGTCTGAAAGACGTGTGGTGGTTCTGGTGGCCGGATGGCAGGGAGTCCGGCATGCCTGACAGACGAGTGAGTCAGGACGGTGCGCGTCGGCGGCGCATGTGAAGACGGACGCGGCGGATCGGGTAATCGAGCACCTAGAGGTTGACCAGCCCGGCAATGACTTCCTGTGAGGAGTCCGACCGGGGATCACCCTGTCAGCCGGAGTCCTCATGCTCGACACCGATCACCACGACCGCCCGCTGCAAGTCGGCTCCCTATTCAGTGGCTACGGCGACTCGACCTCGCCGTCGAGCACGTCTTCAACGCCGAGACCGTTTGGTTCTCCGAGATCAACGAACCCGTCGCCCGCGTCTTCGCTCACCACTGGCCCGACGCCCACAACCTCGGCGACATCGCCACCATCAACTGGAGCGGCGTGCCAGCGGTGGACATCCTCTGCGGCGGCTTTCCATGCCAGGACGTGTCCACTGTAGGCAAGCAGGCTGGCCTCGCACCCGGCACCCGCTCAGGACTTTGGTCACACATGGCCGAAGCGATCGACGTGCTGAAGCCTCAGCTCGTCGTCATCGAAAACGTGCGGGGCCTGCTGTCCTCACCCGCCGTCCGCGCACCATTGGAAGGAAAAGACGATGCGCAACGCGACCCGGAGTTTGCAACCCACGGCGATGCAACCGTTCGCAACCTGGAACCCGACTCGTGGGGCTTGGGAGACTTCCCAGCTCGACCTCTCCGGGCAGCCGGCGCCGTACTCGGCGATCTGGCCGACCTCGGGATGGATGCACGATGGATCGGTCTACCAGCTTCCCTCGTCGGCGCACCCCATCACCGCTATCGCATCTTCATCTTTGCCCATCGCCGGGACACTGTTTCGTACCCCGCTGGCCTCGGACTCAGCCCGTGGCAGCGAAACACTGGATCAAGTTTGCGCCCGACGCGGCACCATCGCTCTGAGCCATCAGGTTATCGACATCGCACTGAACGGACCGCCTGGCTCGCGAGCCAAGTACAACGAGTCCGAGACCCTGTGGAGCCTGATTCAGAGCATCCTCGACGCTGGGGGGGGGGATACGCCCGTGCGATAGCCCGTTGGGAGCACATCACCGGACGACCAGCCCCATCACCGACGCTCCTGAACGACACGGACGGTCCGAGGCCGTCGCCGGAGTTTGTGGAGTGGCTCATGGGCCTCCCATTTGGATGGGTTAGCGCCTCTGAGCACGGCCTTACCGTGAACCAACAGATGAGTACCCTCGGGAACGGTGTTCTCAGCCTCCAGGCCTTAGCAGCAATACCTCCCCGAGTGAGCCCGTGGCACGGGTCATCTGCCGCCGACGCAGCTGTCGGCTAGAATGGGAGGCATGTCAGGTGCTTCTGCTGCGGCCGCTGCCGCTGTGACGGAGACGCTCCGCTAGCGGCGGAACGTCTTCTCACTTTTCCAGTTCCACGTTCCGTCGCTTGATCGTCGGTTCGGAGCGACACCCGTTGTCGCCCGATTCTTCATTCGAGCAGCGGAGTTTTTATGTCTTTCAGCACCTCATCATCGCGGCCAGCGCAAGTGTCGGCCGCGCGTTCCTGGGCAGCCCTCGTGTGCCTGTCTGTCCTGCAATTCCTCATCGCCGTCGATGTCACCGTGGTCAACGTAGCGCTGCCATCCATAGGCAACGATCTGGGCGTTGACCCGCGTGGGCTGACATGGGTCGTCGTCGGCTATACCATCGCAGGCGGCGGCTTGCTCATGCTCGGTGGCCGCCTGGGGGACGTCTTTGGCCGCCGCCGCCTCCTTCTCACCGGTACAGCGATCTTCGGAGCAGCCTCGCTGATGGCGGGCCTCGCGGATTCCTTCGCGCTACTCGTTGTCGCCAGGTTGCTCCAGGGAGCAGGCGAAGCACTCGCCCTGCCTGCTGCGATGGCAACGATCGTCCTGCTGTTTCCCGAAGGGAAGGCTCGCAGCCGTGCCCTGAGCGTCTGGGCGGCAGTGGCGAGCTGCGGTCTCGTACTGGGATTCGTGCTCTCGGGAATCATCACCGAACACCTGGGGTGGCGATGGATCTTCCTCATCGCGGTTCCGTTCATTCTGTTCGTACTGCTCGCCACGGTAGTCCTCCTGCCAGGCGACCAGAAACAAGAGCGCGCCCCGTTGGATTTCCTTGGATCGATTCTGCTGACGAGCTCACCCCTGCTGTTCGCATTCGGGGTGGTCGAAGCCGGAGAGAGCACAGGGAATCTGCCGTGGCTAGCAATCGCCGCGCTGATAGGAGCGAGTGTCGCCGCAGGCCTGTTCGTCACCGTGGAACGCCGAGCCGCGAATCCTCTGGTACCTCTAACCTTCTTCCACAATCGAACACGAGTACGAGCAAATCTTGCGACTGCGCTGCTGAGCGCGGCGCTTTCGACATCGTTCCTGCTGTTCACGTTCTACCTACAGGATGAACTCGGTCTTTCCCCACTGGAAGCCGGTCTGCTACTCCTGCCCCTTGCCGTGGCACTCATCGGCGCCGTGACCATCGTGCCCCGCCTCTTGGGGCGCTGGGGAGCGCGTTCTTGCATCGTTGTCGGGCTAAGTTCCGCAGGCGTAGGCATGATCGTGATCGCAATAGCTGCGCAGTTCGAAGCCCCCGCATGGCTGCTGATCCCAGCGATGCTGTTCATCGCCGCAGGTATGGGATTCGGGCTCGTGGGACTGCAGTATGCGGCGGTGACCGAGGTCACAGAAGAGGATGCGGGAGTCGCGTCCGGGGTCCAGCGGGCCTCGGACCAGCTCGGCGGGTCCGCGGGGGTCACCGTCTACGTCGGATTGGGTTTTACGTCGATCGTCCACGGGATATCGCCCTACGTACTGAGCAGCGGACTCGCAATTATCGGTCTCTGTATTGCAGGAGGCGTTGCCGCGCGAATTGCCCTCCCCAACGTCGAAGTCACGAACACTGACTCGATGGGCAGTTCGTAGGCATCCGCGAGAACATGAATGCGATGGACGAGGTGCTCAATGGCGCCCTCGGACAGCTCGTTTGATCGAAGCGGGCAAGGGTTGCGGTACGAACCACTCATGGTTCGTACCGCAACCATCTCCCGTGCCCGGGTGCCGGTCGCGTACGACTGCGTGAAGGTGATCATCGTTCGCGATGGAGTTGAGTCCCCGATGATGGTGTAACGCGGTTGCCGGCCTCGTCGTAGTAGACG
>CAZIVD010000113.1:0-6791 GCA_964542635.1 uncultured Nocardioides sp.
CGCAGGTTCAAATCCTGCCCCCGCTACAAAGAGAAACACCAGGTCAGAGGCGGTTCTCGGAGACATCCGGAAGCCGCCTTTGCCGCTTCTCGACCGCTGTTTGTCCGCATCTGTAAGCAGCTGGCGCGGGGCTCGGGGCCGCGAGGGCTGTCGAGGCCGCTTACACGAATCTGGATGCACGGGGACATTCGGGCACGAGCTGGGCCCTGCGTGGACGCGTTTCTGTCGCCTGCTTGGCCATGACCTCTGGGTCATTTGGAAAGTGGTTGCAGCGGCGACGAGGTCCGAGGACGACACGGCGGCGTGAGCCGCCAAGTCCGATGCCGAGGTCGACGAAACACCGCAACACCACGTGACCTTCCGCGCGAGTCTCAGGACGTTCGCCCCTGCGGCGATGACGTAGTCGACAGACAGACTGGCTCTACGGATTGGGGCATCAACGATCGGAGAGATCATGAATGGCAAGCATTGGGCCATGTGCCTGGGCGTCGTCGGCATCGCCGGACTGGCCCTGCTGGCCGGGCTCCCGGCTTTCTACCTGCTCGTGCTGGCCTGCCCACTGATGATGCTGGCGATGATGGCGATGATGGCGATGATGGCGATGATGCCCGGCATGCGCGGCGATCACGACAGCCAGGCACAGTCGAAGTCATCCAAGCTTGACGGCTCCCACGAGAGCATCGACCAGCCCTGAGGCCGGCAGTAAGCGGCGAATGACCGCGCGTGACATGGCGCGCCGCCGCTGACCGAGCCCAGGCGCGGGGCTGTCTCACCAAGTAACGCCGTCCTCCCGGCTCGCTAGGCCCGGATGACGGGAGGCACGTCATGAAGACAAGTGGATGCGCGAATGGACGTGTTCTTGCCTAGCGTGTGCTCCGATGGTCGGTGCGGCTCATTGCCTCGGGGGGTCAGGTTGGCGGCCGTCCGGGCCCTCGTCGTACGCGGCGCGCATCCGCAGGTCATCTCTGGGATCGGCTGGTGCGCAACACCCGGTCGACCGCTGTCGCCGCCGGGACGACAGCCACGTCAAGCCGACCATCGAGACGATGAATGCGCCAAGAGCGAGGTAAGCCATCCGCGCCTCCGATCCCCAGGTAGTCGTGTTGTGGCAACCATGGCTCCGCAGCGGGCGAGCAGTAGTAGGCCGAGCCCGAGGACGGTGTCACCGTACTGCGGATCCTCCTGGGGACGCGACGTCACTGGGGAGCATCCGTCCCGCCGGCGAAGGGACGAGAGCATGGTGCGTGATACCGGAGGGGGGTACCCTGGGAGTCACGTTTCCGACCGAGAGCCTGGAAGGCATTGCGATGACCGAAATCCAACCGGGCGCCGAGCAGCAGCCAGCGCACCAGCACAGCTACATCGCCAACAACGCCAAGGATGACTACCTCAAGCGGCTGCGCCGCATCGAGGGCCAGGCGCGCGGCCTCCAGCGGATGGTGGAGGAGGAGCAGTACTGCATCGACATCCTCACCCAGGTCTCAGCGATGACGAAGGCGCTGCAGTCGGTGGCACTCGGCCTGCTCGACGAGCACATGGCCCACTGCGTGGTCGACGCCGCCCGTGAGGGCGGGCACGAGGCCGAGATCAAGCTCAAGGAAGCCTCCGACGCGATCGCGCGCCTCGTCCGCTCCTGACCCACAAACGTGCAATCACCGCCACATCGAGAAGGAATGAGAACGATGAGCCAGACCAGCACCTACAGCGTCACCGGCATGACCTGCGGCCACTGCGTCTCCTCGGTCACCGAAGAGGTCCGGGTGATCCCCGGAGTCGAGTCCGTCGGCGTGGTCCTCGAGACCGGTGCCGTGAGCATCACCAGCGCCGGGCCCATCGACGACGCCGCCGTTCGGTCCGCCGTCGAAGATGCCGGCTACCAGCTCGCATGAACACCCTGCCAGGGTCGCTGGTTCGTCACGGCGCTGGCCGCAGTGTTCGCGTCGGCGCTCGGGACCACCCCGTCGCCGGACTTCAGCCCGACCCCGGTGATGTCGCGTAGCCCGGAAGTCGCCGCGCCTGGCGTCAAGTACGTGGTCGATACCATCGGGGCGTGACCCTGCCCGTGCCAGTCCCGACCTCAGCGCAGCGCGCGCTGCGGTTGACTGGACTAATCGTGGTGCTCGCAGGCCTGTTCGGTATGCACGGACTTAGCGGTCAGAGCAGTGGTCATGGCGCCGCAGGCATGAACATGCAAACAACAGCTCCCCCAACGCTCATGGCGGCGTCCTCGATGAGCATGGAAACTTCCGACCTTGCCGCGATCCCCACGGGCATCGTGTCGGATGCTGGGCTGCTGGCCGGCAACCAGGCAAAGGATCTACTCGAGGCTGCAACCGGATCCGGTCACGGCGGCATGGCGATGGGCGCCATGTGCCTGGCCATCCTCGGCGCCGCACTGCTGGCCCTGCTGCGGCTCCTCCAACGGGCACGGGTAGCACCAGTGGTGTGGTCGCTGCCCCGACCTGCCAGGGCGATCATTCCTCGTGGTCGGGACCCCGACCCGCCATCCCTGATCAAGCTGTCGATTCAGCGCTGCTGAGCAGCTGCGGAGCACCCCTGCGGTGGCTCCGCTGGTTCCGCATGCCCTCAATCCACAGACCACTCAGGAGATACACCCATGAAGAGAACACTCATGTCCGTCGCATTCGCCGTGCTGGCAGCACTGACCGTTGCCGGCTGCGGCAACGACACCGACTCCAACGATTCAACCGATAGCAGCAGCGCGCAGTTCAACGACGCCGACGTCACCTTCGCCCAGCAGATGATCCCGCACCACGAACAGGCCGTGGAGATGGCCACGATGGCCCAGGAGCGCGCCTCCAGCACCGAGGTGAAGCAGCTCGCCGACAAGATCGAGGCCGCTCAGGGCCCCGAGATCGACACCATGACCGGATGGCTCGAGGACTGGGGCCAAGAGGTCTCCTCCGACTCCGAGGGCGGGATGGATCACTCCGGCAGCGACATGTCCGGAATGATGAGCGACGCCGACATGGAGAGTCTCGGTACCGCTACCGGCGCCGAGTTCGACCAGATGTTCCTCGAGATGATGATCGAGCACCACACGGGTGCCATCGAGATGGCCAAGACCGAGCAGCAGGACGGCGAGAACCCCGACGCCATCGCGCTGGCCGAGAAGATCGAGGCCGATCAGACCGCCGAGATCGCCCAGATGGAGGACCTCCTCGGGTCCTGACCACGGCCCAGGCGTCCACTTTGGCGTGGCCCGCAGCTCTCGCGCGGGCCACGCCGGCTCGGCATCAACGGGCGCACGACGCCCGCCTAGATGGACCGCCGCATCCGCTGCCCCCACTTCGTCGGAAGGAACCCACGTGACTATGTCTCACGCACGGAACAGATCAGTACTTCGCCGGATGTCCGCCGCCCCGATCATGAGCGCTCTACTCCTCGGCCTGCTTCTGGGCTGCGCCAGCGACCCGGCGAACGACGAGACCTCCAGCCAGTCCGAAGAGTCGGGCGGATCGGTTGACCCGGACCAGACCTCGATGCCCCCGTGGCCAGCACCGACCGACGTACCCGCTCGGGTCGCCAGTGCCGGCCTGGACCTGGGACCCATGGGAACGGCCGAGCACTACCACCCAAAGCTGCGGATCATCATCGGCGACAAGGACGTGCCGATACCGGCCAACATCGGCGTCGACCCGACAACCGGCGCCATGTCAGCGGTCCACACCCACGAGACCGACGGGACGATCCACATCGAGGCCGACACTGCCGGTGAGACCTTCACGCTGGGCCAGCTGTTCACCCAGTGGGGAGTCACGCTGACCCCGACGCAGATCGGTGGGGTGACAGCGAAAGACGGCCAGCAGATGATCGTCACCAGCAACGAGATGCCGGTCGCCGGCGACCCCAAGGACCTCCGCCTCGAGCCCGACCAACTGATCGTGTTGCGCATGCCCTGAACCCCCGCACTCGTTTCCGGTGGCTGGCACCATTGCCCCCTTCGCTCGGTCTCCTTAACTAAGCGTCGTCCGCTAAAGCTGACTCGGCGAGCAGAGGACTCATGCCCCTTGACTACATACCCAAGGGGGGTATGTTGGAACTATGAGTGAGCCTCTCCAGAGCAACGCATCAACCACGACGCCGCTCGTGAAGGATCCCGTCTGCGGGATGGACGTGGACCCGGTCACGAGTCCGTACAGCTCCGAGCGCGACGGGCAGACCTACCACTTCTGCTCGGGGCGCTGCCAAGCGAGGTTCGAGACCAGCCCGGAGACCTACCTGGTCCCGCACGCCGATCAGCCCGGCCAGCACGATCACCAAAATCACCACGGGCACGACCATGGCGATCGCCAGACCGAGCAGGGAGCCGATCACGGGGCCGGTGCGACTGCGGCGCCAGGTGAGGCCACCGAGTGGACCTGCCCGATGCACCCGGAGATCCGGCGTCCGGGGCCGGGCCCGTGCCCGATCTGCGGGATGGCCCTCGAACCGGTCACGGTGACCGCGGACAGCGGGCCGAGCCCCGAACTGGCGGACATGACCCGCCGGTTCTGGGTCGGCGTGGCCCTATCGATCCCGGTCGTCCTGCTGGGCATGGGCGCCGATCTTGTCCCCGCGATCCATGACGTCATCTCTGCGAAGGCGTCGGCCTGGGTCCAGCTCGTCCTGGCCACGCCGGTCGTGTTGTGGGCAGGCTGGCCGTTCTTCGAGCGCGGCTGGACCTCGGTGCGGACCCTGAAGCTCAACATGTTCACGCTGATCGCGATGGGCACCGGCGTCGCCTGGCTGTTCAGCGTGGTCGCCACCGTCGCACCCGGCATCTTCCCCGACGCCTTCCGGATGGACGGCGCGGTCGACGTCTACTTCGAAGCCGCCGCAGTCATCACCACCCTGGTCCTCCTCGGCCAGGTCCTGGAGCTGCGCGCCCGCGAGCAGACCTCAGGGGCCATCCGCGCCCTGCTCGACCTCACCCCCGACTCCGCCCACCGGATCAACCCGGACGGCACCGAGGAGGAAGTGACCCTCGACCAGGTCCAGGTCGGCGACCGGCTCAGGGTCCGCCCCGGCGAGAAGGTCCCCGTGGACGGGATGGTCGAGGAAGGCCGCTCCTCACTCGATGAGTCCCTGGTGACCGGGGAGTCGATGCCCGTCACCAAGACCACCGGCGACACCGTCATCGGCGGCACCATCAACCAGACCGGGTCAGTGATCATGCGGGCCGACAAGGTCGGTCGCGACACCATGCTGGCCCGGATCGTTCAGATGGTCGCCGAAGCCCAACGCTCACGGGCACCCATCCAGCGGGTCGCCGACCAGGTGGCCACCTGGTTCGTGCCCGCGGTCATCGTCGTGGCTGTCGTCGCATTCGTCGTCTGGGCCGTCGTTGGGCCCGACCCACGTCTGGCGCACGCGCTGATCGTCGCCGTCTCGGTCTTGATCATCGCCTGCCCCTGTGCGCTGGGCCTGGCCACGCCGATGTCGATCATGGTCGGCGTGGGACGGGGCGCTGGGCTCGGCGTCCTGATCAAGAACGCCGAAGCGCTCGAAGTGACCGAGAAGGTCAACACCCTGGTGGTGGACAAGACCGGGACCCTGACCGAAGGCAAGCCGTCGGTCACCCGGATCGTCACCGCCACCGGGTACGACACCGACGAGCTGCTGCGGCTCGCCGCAGGCGTCGAACGCGTCTCAGAACACCCCCTCGGGCTGGCCATCGTCAACGCCGCCACCGGCGCGGGTCTGGCGATCCCGGACGTCTCCGACTTCGACTCGCCGACCGGCAAGGGTGTCATCGGCACCATCGAGGGCCGCCGCGTCCTGCTGGGCAGCTCCACCTTCCTGGGCGACAACGGCATCGACACCAGCAGCCTGGCGGCCGAGGCCGACCGGCTCCGCGGCGACGGAGCCACCGTGATCTTCGTCGGCGTCGATGAGCGGGTCGCCGGGATCATCGCCATCGCCGACCCGGTCAAGGACACCACGCCGGCCGCACTGGAAGCGCTCCGTGCCGAAGGTATCGAGGTCGTGATGCTCACCGGCGACAACCGGGTCACCGCCGAAGCCGTCGCCCGCCGCCTGGGCATCGATCGAGTCGAGGCCGAGGTTCTTCCCGACCACAAGAGCGACATCGTCACCCGTCTCCGCGCCGACGGTCGTGTTGTCGCGATGGCGGGAGACGGTGTCAACGACGCCCCCGCGCTGGCCGCCGCCGACGTGGGTATCGCGATGGGCACGGGGACCGACGTGGCCATCGAGAGCGCCGGGATCACCCTGCTCAAGGGCGACCTCACCGGGATCGTCCGAGCCCGCAAGCTGTCCCAAGCGACCATGTCGAACATCAGACAGAACCTGGTGTTCGCGTTCATCTACAACGTCGCCGGAATCCCCATCGCAGCCGGCGTGCTCTACCCCGCCTTCGGGTGGCTGCTGTCGCCAATGATCGCCGCCGCCGCCATGGCACTGTCCTCGGTCAGCGTCATCACCAACTCCCTACGGCTCCGCGTCAAGCAGCTGTAGGCAGGCTTCCGCTCGACCATAAGATTGTGCTGCGGGCGCCGCAGAAGCGCCCGTCGGCCCGCGAGAACATCACCGATCCGGCCGTGCGTCCGGGAGAAGCTGGGGTCGCCTCGGCACGCTCCCGGAAGTGGGGGAGTACGCCTGTATCGCAAGGCTTCAGCTGGTCAGGGGAGGCAGCCGCATGACCTGTCTTGCGTCGGGAAGGGTCGCTCAGCGTGGTCACAGGCCGAACGCGCCGCCCTCGATCAGGATGACAAGGCCGAGCACGATGAGGACGAGCGGGAACAAGATGTGCTCCCAGCGCTCGAGCA
>CAZIVD010000114.1:0-6046 GCA_964542635.1 uncultured Nocardioides sp.
AGGCCGAGCACGATGAGGACGAGCGGGAACAAGATGTGCTCCCAGCGCTCGAGCACCTCTGCGATCGGCTTGCGGGTGGCCACGAACTTTGCCGCAAGGACGAGGACTGCGACCAGGGCCAGGAACACGACGCAATAGGCCACGAGGGCGCCGGTGCCGACCGCGAGAAACACCGGCACGTAGACCCCGATGTTGTCCCCGCCGTTGGCGAAGGTGACTGCGGCCACCGTGAGGGCACTGACGGGCTTGTCGGCCACGGTGTCGTCGTCATCGTCCCCGTTGCGCCAGACCTGCCAGGCAGCGAATGCGCCCAGTAACAGTGGGATCAGTCCGAAGTACGGGATGGCGTCGTCGGGAAGGAACAGCCCGGCGCCGAAGGTCACCGCGACTGAGGCGAGAAGGATGCCACCAAAGCCGAGGTATTGCCCGACGACGATCTTGGTGGTGGTACCTCGTTGCCCGGCTCCGCGTGCGAAGAACAGCGACAGCACGATGATGTCGTCGATGTTGGTGACAAGAAACAGGCCAACGGCCTGCAACGCGGAGGAGAGCACGTTCATGTCCTATGCGTTCCTTCGGTTTAGACGCACTTCGTCGTCTCGGGTCTCGAGGGGTCTGTGCCTGCTCGGTGGTCAACGTCAGCCGAGTTTGGGGCGCTGATTCATGTGATGCCCGGCGTTGAGGGCCATGGCTATGTCGGCGGGGGGTGGTCGGTGACGGGCGGGTTGGCGGGGTGGTCCTTCGTCGGCGCCGTGGCGGTGTCGGTAGTTCGTTCGGGACGGGCGTGCAGGAGGGCGATCACGATGAAGCCGGTGACCAGAAAGGTGTCGGCGAGATTGAAGGTGGGCCACCAGCCGGTATGCAGGTAGTCGGTGACCCGGCCATCGCGGGCGCGGTCGACCACGTTCGCGAGAGCGCCGCCGACCACGGCGCCTCCGGCGATCCGCTCGACCCACCCCGCTTGGGGGGCCCGGCGCCACGCGTACACCATGATGGCGACGGCGATAGCGGCTGTGATGGCCACGATCACGCCCACGGGAAGCTTGTCGCCCATGCTGAACGCCACGCCGGAGTTGTACGCCAATTGAAGCTGGAGCAGTCCGAGGTCGACCGAAGAGTCGGCCAGCCGGACCTCGGATACCGCCTTCGCGGTCAGATCGATCGCCGCAACCGTCGCCGCCGCCAGCAGGACTACGACGCGCCCCGTTCGCGCACGCGTGCTGGCCTGGTCGGAACCGCGGCTCACCTCGGCGCCGCGTCAGCCAGCACCGCAACGGCCGTGGGCATGGTCGCGGGTGCGGGTGCGGGAGGAAGGGGGCGGACGCGGCCGGCGCGCACCCCGTTGCCGATCACGAAGATCTCCGCGACCTCGTGGACCAGCACGACCGCGGCAAGGCCGAGCACGCCGAGCGCAGCCAGCGGGATCAGGATGGCGATCAGCACCAGGGAGAGGCCGACGTTCTGCAGCATGATCGACCTTGCGCGGCGGGCGTGGGTCAGGGTGTGTGGCAGGTGGCGCAGGTCCTCACCCATGAGGGCGACGTCGGCGGTCTCGATGGCTACGTCGCTGCCCATGGCGCCCATGGCGATGCCGACGTCGGCGGTGGCCAGGGCGGGGGCGTCGTTGACGCCGTCGCCGACCATCGCGGTCGGCCGGTCCTCGCGTAGCCGACGGATGATGGCCGACTTGTCCTCGGGCAGAAGTTCGGCGTGCACGTCGGTGATGCCGGCCTGGGCCGCTAGGGCGGCGGCGGTGCGTTCGTTGTCGCCGGTGAGCATGGCGACCCGGTAGCCGCCGGCGCGGAGGCGGGCGACCACCTCGGCTGCCTCGGGGCGCAGGTCGTCGCGGACGGCGACGGCGCCGATCACGGCCCCGTCGTACTCGATCAGCACAGCGGTGGCGCCCGCTTCCTGCATGGCGGTAACAGGCTCGGAGAGGTCGCCGGCGGGGATCCAGCCGGGCCGGCCCAGGCGTGCCGGCCGGCCGTCGATGGTTCCGGTGAGGCCGGCGCCGGTGACCGCCTCGACGTCTTGGGCGTCGCGGTGGTCGGTGACGGCGGCGAGGATCGCGCGGGCCAGGGGGTGCTCGCTGCGAGACTCCAGGGCGGCCGCGATGTCGAGGACCTGCTCGCGGGTCTGGCCGGCAGCGGTGGCGACCTCGACCACGGAGGGTTGGTTGCGGGTCAGGGTGCCGGTTTTGTCCAGGGCGACGGCACGGATCCGGCCCAGCGCCTCCAGGGCGGCGCCGCCCTTGACCAGGGCGCCGATGCGGCTGGCGGCGCCGATGGCGGCGACCACGGTGACCGGCACGGATATCGCCAACGCACACGGGGAGGCCGCGACCAGAACCACGAGGGCGCGTTCGATCCAGGTCGCGGGATCACCGAGCAGGCTGCCGGTGATCGCGATGACGGCGGCGAGGATCATGATCCCGGGGACCAGGGGTTTGGCGATGCGGTCGGCGAGCCGCTGGGCGTTGCCCTTGCGGGACTGCTCGGCCTCGACGATGTTGACGATCCGGGCCAGGGAGTTGTCCTCGGCGGTGGTGGTGACCTCAACCTCGAGGACGCCGGTGCCGTTGATCGAGCCTGCATAGACGGTGTCGCCTGGGCCGGCCTCGACCGGTACGGACTCCCCGGTGAGGGCGGAGACGTCCAGGGCAGTGCGGCCGGTGCGGACGACGCCGTCGGTGGCGACCCGTTCGCCGGGCCGGACCAGGAGCAGGTCGCCGATGGCGAGCTCTGCGGGGGCCACTGTGACCTGGGTGCCGTCGCGGAGGATGGTGGCCTCGGCGGGGACCAGGGACAGCAGTGCACGTAGGCCGCGGCGGGTGCGGGCCACGGCGTACTCTTCCAGGCCCTCGCTGATGGAGTACAAGAAGGCGAGTGCTGCGGCCTCGGCGACCTCGCCAAGAATGACCGCGCCGACCGCGGCGATGGTCATCAGGGTGCCCACGCCGATCTGTCCCTTGACCAGTCGCCTCAGCGTGCCGGGGACGAAGGTCCAGGCACCCAGGCCCAGGGCAACGGCGTACAGCCCTTCGACCACGCGCTCGGAGCCGTCGTTCCATCCCATCAGGAACCCCGCGAGTAGGAACACCCCGGCGGCCGCGGCGAAGCGCAGCTCGCTGACCTCCCACAACCGTTCGGGCTCGTGCTCCTCCAGTTCGTCACTCCCAGGCTTGTTGCTGGGTTCGTCGTGGCCGCAGCCGCAGGCGTCGCTCATCGTGCGCGTTCCTTATCCGTCGTAGCGTCAGTCGTATCGGCTGTCGACCGTGTCAACATCGGCGGTGTTTCCGTAGTTCGGGCACAGGTCGACCGCGTCGCCGGTGAGGGCGAGCAGCTGCTCGGCGGCGCTGAGCAGGTCGAACAGCTCGGGGTGGGCCAGTGAGTAGAACATCTGCCGGCCCTCGGGTCGGCCGACGATGAGGCCGCAGTCGCGCAAACAGGCCAGGTGGCCCGACACGGTGCCCTGGGCGAGGTCGAGGGCATTGGTCAGGTCGACCACGCGCCGCTCACCTTCTGCCAGCTGTTGCACGATCGCCAGCCGGGTGCGGTCCGCGAGTCCGTGGAAGAGCGCCGCGCCGCGTCGCAACCCGGGTTCCGCTCTTTGGGCCGTTGTCATAGGCATATCCCGATGATAGCGTGCGAATCAATGATCGGCCATTCCCGCTGACAGCGAGCTTCGCAAAGGAATCAGTTCATGGCGACCACGACCACGCAGGGCGCGGGAGACCGCGACGTGCTGGACCCCTTGACCGCGACCGGGAGCGCCGGCGGCTGGTGGCTGCGACTGCTGCTTCGACGCCGCGGGCTGGTGCTGGTCGTGGCGCTGCTGCTTCTGGTTCTGGCCGGAGTGGTCGGCAAGGACGCTGGTGACAAGCTGACCTCGGGCGCCTACCTGGACCCGGCTGCGGAGTCGCAGCGGGCGGCCGAACTGTTGACCCGGGAGTTCCCGGGCGGCCCGGCGAACCTGGTCCTGCTCGCCGAGGCCAGCACGGGCACGGTCGATTCGAACTCGACCCAGGCGGCCGGGCACGACCTGACTCGGCGACTCGCGCAGATGCCGGGCGTCGCCGGCGTCCAGTCCTACTGGGCCACTCCGGATCCGTCGCTGCGTGCGGCCGATCGTCGTTCCGCCTTGATCACACTCCAGTTGGTCGGCGGTGAGGACGCGGCGCAGCAGACCGCTGCGACGATCCTCGACGACCTCGAAGGCGCGCCGGGAGCGCTGAGGGTGGCGGCGACCGGACCCGCCGCGGTCGGGTTGTCGGTCGATGAGCAGGCCGAGAGCGACCTGGTCTCTGCCGAGAAGGTCACCCTGCCGATCACATTGGTGGTGCTGCTGCTGGTCTTCGGCTCCGCGCTCGCGGCCGGGCTGCCGCTGCTGGTCGGTGCGGGTGCGGTGGTGGGCACCCTGGCCGTGCTCGGCCTGCTCGCCGAGATCACCACGATGTCGACCTATGCGTTGAACCTGACCACGGCGCTGGGGTTCGGTCTGGCGGTCGACTACAGCCTCTTCCTGGTCACCCGGTTCCGCGAGGAGCGTCGCGCCGGCCGTCCGGTGGACAGCTCCGTGGTCATCGCGGTGCGCACCGCGGGGCGCACGGTGCTGTTCTCGGCGCTGACCGTCGCGCTGTCCCTCGCGGCGCTGCTGCTGTTCCCGATGCCTTTCCTTAGATCGCTCGGGTATGCCGGCATCGCCGTGACTGCCCTGGCGGCCCTCACCGCACTGGTCGTGGTGCCCGCGCTGCTCGCCCTGGTGGGCCACCGGTTCGACCAAGGGGATATGTTCGCGCCGCTCCGGAGGCGGATCGTGAGGCGGCGAGCACGTGCGGGCGATGAGCGGCTGACCTGGCACCGAATCGCTGCCCTGGTGATGCGCCGACCAGTGCTGGTCCTGGTCGCCGTGACCGGGCTGCTGGTGCTGCTAGTGCTGCCATTCGCGGGGGTGCGGTTCGGGCTGTTGGATGCCCGGACCCTGCCGGCCGACCACCCGGTGGCGCAGACCGCGGAGCGGGTTGCTCGCGACTTCCCGGCTGCCGCGGCCGAACCGATCGCCGTAGTCCTGCCCGGCCACGACGCCTCGGCCGACGCCGAGGAGCTGGATGACTATGCCACCCGACTCTCCGCACTCCCAGGTGTTGCTGGCGTCGAGACCGCGACCGGCCGCTACGTCGATGGTCGGCCGGTCCGCGCCAGCGAGGCCGGGACGACCCAGCTCGACGCGGCGCGCTTTGCCGCGCCGGCGGGAACCAGGGTGGCCGTGACGCCGTCCGCCGCGGACCCGGCCGATGCCCGCGGCGTGGTCCGCGACGTGCGGGCCACGGCGGCGCCCGGCCCCGTGCTGGTCGGTGGGTCTGCGGCCACCCTGGTTGACACCATCGACACCATCGCCGACCGGCTGCCGTGGGCCCTGGGAGCGATCGCCCTGTCGACCTTCGTGCTGCTCTTTCTGTTCACCGGTTCTCTGCTGATTCCGGTCAAGGCGATCGCGACCAGTCTGCTCAGCCTCAGCGCAACATTCGGCGCACTGGTCTACGTCTTCCAGGAGGGCCATCTGCGGTGGCTGGTAGGGGACTTCACCCCCACTGGCACGCTCGAGACCACGCTGCCGGTGCTGATCTTCTGCATCGCCTTCGGCCTGTCCATGGACTACGAGGTCTTCCTACTGTCCCGGATCACCGAGGCCCACCGCGCCGGCGCCACCACCGCCCAGGCCGTTGCGCAAGGGCTGCAGCGCACCGGCGGCCTGATCACCGCCGCAGCAGCGGTCTTGGTCACCGTCTTCCTGGCCCTGGCCGCCTCCAACCTGACCGCCCTGAAGGTGATCGGCGTGGGCCTCACCATCGCCATCGTCCTGGACGCCACCATCGTCCGCGGCCTCCTGGTCCCGGCCATCATGCGGCTGGCCGGCGAGGCCAACTGGTGGGCACCAGCACCGCTGCGGCGACTGCACCAACGCCTCGGACTCAACGATTGACCACCTGCTCCTAACCACCTGGAGGACCCATGACGACGACAGCAGATCCTCGGCGCTGGTGGGC
>CAZIVD010000115.1:0-5867 GCA_964542635.1 uncultured Nocardioides sp.
CTGATCGCCGGAGGCGAACGCCGATGACCACCCAACCGAGCGCACCGTCGGTCTCCTTGCGCGGGCTGACCAAGGTCTTCGGCGGCGCAACCGTGGTGGACAACCTCGACCTCGACATCGCGAGCGGTGAGTTCTTCTCGCTGCTGGGGCCCTCCGGGTGCGGCAAGACCACCACGCTGCGGATGATCGCCGGCTTCAGCGACCCGACCTCGGGCACGATCGAGGTGGGCGGCGAGGACGTGACGAGCACGCCGCCCCACCAACGCGACGTCAACACCGTCTTCCAGAGCTATGCGCTCTTCGAGCACCTCGACGTGCGCGGCAACGTGGGCTTCGGGCTGCGTCGCAAGGGCGTCGACCGCCGCACCATCGACGAGCGGGTAGGCCAGATGCTGGAGCTGGTCGAGCTCGGCGGCCGGGCCAAGGAGAAGCCGAGCCGGCTCTCGGGCGGACAGCGACAGCGGGTGGCGCTGGCGCGCGCTCTGATCAACCAGCCCAAGGTGCTGCTGCTCGACGAGCCACTCGCGGCCCTGGACCTCAAGCTGCGGCACGCGATGCAGGCCGAGCTCAAGGCCATCCAGCGCGAGGTGGGCATCACCTTCCTCTTCGTCACCCACGACCAGGACGAGGCGCTCAGCATGAGCGACCGGGTGGCGATCATGAACGGCGGTGTGATCGAGCAGTGCGGGACGCCCGAGGACGTCTATGAGCGACCCACCTCGGTCTTCGCGGCCGGCTTCATCGGCACCAGCAACCTGATGAGCGGCACCTGGACCGGCAGCGGAGTGGCCGTCGCCCCCGACCTCACCATCCCGGCGCCAGGGCACCAGGGCTCGCAGCCGGGCGACCAGGTGAGCATCACGGTGCGGCCGGAGAAGATCTGGCTCGGCGACCACACCGCCGAGATGTTCCGGCTGCCCGGCACGATCGCCGGGAGGACCTACCACGGCTCGACGACGCAGTACCTGGTCTCCATCGGACCCGAGCTCAGGCTCACGATCCTGGAGCAGAACCTGCCCCGGATGCGCGCGGACGACCAATGGGAGCCCGGCGACCAGGTCGAGGTGGGCTGGCACCCCGAGCACACGGTGGTGCTGCGGTGAGCCGGACCGACGTCGTCGTGGTCGGCGCCGGGATCGCCGGGCTGGCCGCGGCCCGCGATCTCGAGGCCGGCGGAGCGCAGGTCACGGTGCTCGAGGCCCGCTCCCGCGTCGGCGGCCGGGTGGAGCAGGTCGAGCTCGAGGACGGCCGGCGCGTCCAGCTGGGCGGAGAGGTGGTCGGCGACGCCCACACGGCGTACCTGGGCCTGGTCGAGGAGCTCGGGCTCACCCTGACCGCGTCGTACGTCGCCGAGCCGGGCCAGCTCACCCGCCAGGTGCCGGGCTCGGTCGACGTCGGCGACTGGCCGTCGTGGTGCACGTCGGCCGACCGGTCCTCCTACGACAACGTGGAGGCGGCCCTGGACAAGCTGCTGGCCACCATCGACCCCGAGGACCCGTGGTCCACGCCCGACCTGGAGCGGCTCGACCGGCTCAGCGTCGGCGACTGGCTGCGCGAGGTGGCCGCCTCCCCCGGCGTGCAGCGGCTGTGGGAGCTGGTGCACCTGAGCCTCTCCGACGGGTCGATCGAGCGGCAGAGCATGTTCGCCTACGCCCGCAAGATCGTGGTCGGGGGCACCACTGGCAGCTACGACGTGACCCAGTGGGAGAACCTCCGGGTCGCCGAGGGGTCCGGCACCGTGGCGCTGCGGATGGCCGAGGGGCTCCGCGACGTGCGGCTGTCGACGCCGGTGCGCCGCATCTCCGTCGGCGGCGCCCGCAGCCCCGGCTGCACGGTGACGACCGCGGCCGGGGAGGAGATCGCGGCCGACGCCGTCGTCCTCGCGGTGCCCGTGGGACCCGCCCGGGACCTGGAGGTCGAGGGCGTGAGTGAGGAGCGGCTCACCTCGCTGCGACGGCAGCGGCACGCGTGGGCGGCCAAGTTCGTGGCGGCGTACGACACGCCGTTCTGGCGCGAGCGCGGGCAGAACGCGCTCTCCCAGAGCGAGGGAGTGCTGGGCTCCACGTGGCCGCAGCAGGAGGGCGTGCTGTCGGCGCTGGTGCCTCCGGAGCGGTACGCCGCCTTCGCCGGCACCGACCCGACCCTCCGGACCCACGAGGCGCTGGAGCAGATCGCCGAGATGTTCGGCCCGCAGGCGACGACTCCCCTGCAGACCTGGACCCGGCTCTGGGGCACCGACCCGTGGACCCAGGGCTACGTCACCAACTGGCGCCCCGGCGACGTGGTCGCCGTCGGCCCGTTGCATGGCACCCACGAGCCGCCCTTCTACGTGTGCGGCTCCGACCAATGGGTCGCCGGCTACCTCGAGGGCGCCGTCCGCACCGGCCGCTCCGCCGCCGCCTCCGCCCTGTCCCACTGACCACCCTCACCACCGCAGGAGAGACCCTCATGGACTTCGGCCTGACCGACGAGCAGCGCAGCATCGTGGAGGTGACCCGCGCGTTCGTCGAGCGCGAGCTCTACCCCCACGAGGAGGAGGTCGAGCGCACGGGCGTGCTGCGGCACGAGGTCGTGGCGCAGATCCGGGAGAAGGCGCTGGCCGCCGGGCTCTATGCCGCCAACATGCCTGCGGAGGTCGGCGGCGCGGGACTCGACAACGTGACCTGGGTGCTCTTCGAGAAGGAGCTCGGCAAGGCCAACTATGCGCTCCACTGCACCGGCATCCTTCGGCCCTCCAACATCCTGCTCGCCGGCACCGAGACCCAGCGGGAGCGCTACCTCTACCCGTGCGTGCGCGGGCAGAAGGTCGACTGCCTGGCCATGACCGAGCCCGGTGCGGGATCCGACCTGCGCGCGATGCGCACCCGGGCCACGCGGGACGGCGACGGCTGGCGGATCAAGGGCACCAAGCACTTCATCAGTCACGCCGACGAGGCCGACTTCGTGATCCTGTTCGCGGCCACCGGCATCGACGACGCCGGGCGCTCGACCATGTCGACGTTCCTGGTCGACCTCGACGCCCCGGGCCTCACGGTGCACGAGGGGTACCGCAACGTCTCCCACCGCGGCTACAACAACTCCATCCTCGACTTCGACGACGTCCGCGTCGACGCCGACGCCCTTCTCGGCGAGGAGGGCAAGGGCTTCGAGCTGGCCGGCACCTGGCTGGGCTCGACCCGCCTCCAGGTCGCGGCCACCTGCCTCGGCCGGGCGGAGCGGGCGTTCGACCTGTCCGTGCGGCAGGCGGCGACGCGCGAGCAGTTCGGCCAGCCGATCGGCCGCTTCCAGGGTGTCGGGTTCAAGCTCGCCGACATGGCCGCCGAGCTGCGGGCCGCCGAGCTGATGACGCTGTACGCCGCCTGGAAGCTCGACCAGGGCACGGCCACCGACTCCGACATCGCGATGGCCAAGCTCAAGGCGACCGAGATGCTCGCGATGGTGGCCGACGAGGCGATCCAGATCCACGGCGGGATGGGACTGATGGACGAGCTGCCCCTGGAGCGGATCTGGCGCGACGCCCGGATCGAGCGGATCTGGGACGGCACCTCGGAGGTCCAGCGCCACATCATCAGCCGGTCGCTGCTCCGACCGTTGGGAGCCTGAGATGAACCCTGAGAAGAGCGACGTGCTGCACACCCGCGTCGAGGACGCCATCCTCGAGGTCACCCTCGACCGGCCGAAGGCAAACGCGATCGACCTGGCCACCAGTCGCGAGATGGGTCGCGTCTTCGCCGACTTCCGCGACGACCCCGACCTGCGCGTGGCGATCGTGCGCACGGCCGGCGACAAGTTCTTCTGCGCCGGCTGGGACCTCAAGGCCGGCGCCGACGGCGACGCGGTCGACGGCGACTACGGCGTCGGCGGCTTCGCCGGACTCCAGGAGCTCCCGGACCTGAACAAGCCGGTGATCGCCGCGGTGCACGGGCTGGCCATGGGGGGCGGCTTCGAGCTCGCGCTCTCGTGCGACCTGATCTACGCCTCGGCGAGCACCCAGTTCGGACTGCCCGAGATCACGGCCGGCACCATCGCCGACGCCGCGACCATCAAGCTCCCGAAGCGGATGCCGTACCACGTGGCCATGGAGCTGCTGCTCACCGGACGCTGGATGAGTGCCGAGGAGGCCGCGCGCTGGGGCGTGGTCAACGAGGTGCTGCCCGACGACGAGGCCGTGCGGGCCCGCGCCTGGGAGACCGCCCGGCTGCTGGCCTCCGGCCCGCCGCTGGTCTTCGCCGCGATCAAGGAGACCGCCCGGGTGGCGGAGTCTCTGCGCTTCCAGGAGGCCCTCGACCTGGTCACCTCCAGCACGCTGCCGACGGTGGCCAGGCTCTACTCCTCCGAAGACGTGCTCGAGGGCTTCAAGGCGTTCGCCGAGAAGCGAAGACCGGTCTGGAAGGGCCGCTGACCACCCCGCCGTACCCCTCGAAGGAGAGACCCTGTGAACCGCAACGTCATGATCACCTGCGCCCTCACCGGCGCCGGTGACACCGTCGGCCGCTCCGAGCACGTGCCGGTGACGCCGGAGCAGATCGCGGAGTCGGGCATCGCCGCGGCCCGTGCGGGCGCGACCATCGTCCACGTCCACGTCCGCGACCCCGAGACCGGCCGGGGCTCGCGCGAGGTCGCGCTCTACCGCGAGGTGGTGGAGCGGATCCGCGCCTCCGACGTGGACGTCATCATCAACACCACGGCGGGCATGGGCGGCGACCTGGTGCTCGACCCGCAAGACCCGACGACGTTTCTCGAGGGCACCGACCTGGTGAGCGGCGTCGACCGGCTGCCGCACGTGGAGGAGCTGCTCCCCGACATCTGCACCCTCGACTGCGGCAGCCTGAACTTCGGCGAGGGCAGCCTGGTCTACGTCAGCACCCCGGACATGCTGCGCGAGGGGGCGAAGCGGATCCAGGAGCTGGGGGTGCGCTGCGAGATGGAGATCTTCGACACCGGCCACCTGTGGTTCGCCAAGACGCTGGTTGAGGAGGGGCTCATCGATCAGCCCGCGATGTACCAGCTGTGCATGGGCATCCCGTACGGCGCCCCGGCTGATCCGCTCACGCTGGCGGCGATGGTCCAGCAGCTCCCGCCGGACGCCGTGTGGGCGTCGTTCGCGCTGGGGCCGATGCAGATGCCGTGGGTGGCGCAGTCGGTGCTGCTCGGCGGACACGTGCGCGTCGGCCTGGAGGACAACCTCTATCTGAGCAAGGGCGTGAAGGCCACGAACGCCCAGCTCGTGGAGCGGGCCAAGACCATCGTCGAGAGCATGGGTGCGCACGTGGCCACTCCCGACGAGGGCCGCGAGATCCTCGCGCTCACGCCGCGATGACTACACCCCACGACGTTCCCCGTCTCCCCCGCTCCGCTCCTCCGTCGGAGAACGCCGCGGGGACCCCGAAAGGCACCCGTCCATCTCCCGAGCAGGTCCGCACCGTCACCTGCGTCGGCGCCGGCGTGATCGGCGGCGGGTGGGCGGCGTACTTCCTGGCCCGCGGCTATCACGTGGTGGCCTGGGATCCGGCGCCGGACTTCGAGCCGAGGCTGCGGCACCTGATCGACGCGGCGTGGCCCGCGCTCACCGAGCTCGGCCTGGCGCCTGGCGCCAGCGTGGAAAACCTGCGGGTGGAGCACGACCTGACCGCTGCGTGCGCGGAGACCGACTTCGTGCAGGAGAGCGCGCCGGAGGACCTCGAGCTCAAGCGGGCTCTCCTGGCCGACATCGACGCGGTCACCCCCGCGGACGTCGTGATCGCCTCGTCCACCTCCGGCTACGCGATGAGCGAGATGCAGACGCGCTGCGCGCGTCCCGAGCGCACGGTGGTGGGGCATCCGTTCAACCCGCCGTACCTCATCCCGCTCGTGGAGGTGGTGGGCGG
>CAZIVD010000116.1:0-5691 GCA_964542635.1 uncultured Nocardioides sp.
GCTTCCAGACCTCGTCGCGCACGACGATGCGCAGGTCGCCGGGCTCGGCGATCTCACGAAGCCCGCGGCCCCACGAGTTCATGCACAGCAGCGCGATGCCCACGGCCTCGTCGCCCAGGCCGTCGAGACGCGACAGGCTGAACGACTGGATCGGTGCCCGCCAGTCGACCTCGATGTTCGTGAAGTCGTCGAACAGGCCGGCCAGGGTGCCGGTGACCAGCTCGCCGAGCGCGTTGCGCAGCAGCCTGGTCTCGTCGAGGAACTGCCGTCTTGTTCCGAACTCGCAGGCCTTGACGAGGTCCTCCGACGGATTGCGCAGCAGCTCCCACAGTTGCGGGATCGTCGTCTCGCGCAGCGTGGAGTTCCCGGCGGCATACCCGGTGAGGATCTGCAGAGCGTTGCGGACGACGTCGCTCTCGTCGGGCCCGAAGGGCACGCGTCGTTGGTCGTCGATCTTCATGCTGCCGACGAGCCCGCGGACCAGCACGAGCCAGCGCTTGAAGATGATCGTGGTGCGCCGCTGCGCTTCCTCGGCCGAGAGCTTCTCCCAGCCGTGTCCAAGCGGGCCCATCGCCAACGGGTTGATCCGGGCCGGCAGACCCGGGCCGATGACGAACGGCTCGACGCCGTGCGCTCGGCACAGCGACTCGTACTCGTCCTTCGGATCGCCGAGGACCAGGGTGCGGTAACCGAACGGCATCATCCGGTTGCAGAAGGCCTTGGTGGTCCCTGACTTGCCGGTGCCGGGCTTGGCGAACTGAAAGATGTTCGGGTTGGTCGCCGTGACGTCGTCGCGCAGCACCCACCCGAACGGGTCGCAGTAGAAGGAGCCGCCGGAGAGCTGGTCGACGCCCATCTGAGCCCCGGTCGGGGGCAGTGCGGGGGCTGACACAAAGGGCCAGAGCACCGGCGCCTGATCGCTGGTCATCCGCCACGCCTGGGCCGGGGCCGTGGCTGGCGCCCAGCCGCGACCGGGTCGTGCTGCGCCCCGCCGAGGGGCGTACTTGAAGGATCGGGGCTCCTTAGCCTCGCGGGCCGGAGCCGGCGTGGTCGGCAGCTCGTGGCCGAAGTCCGAGAGCAGGGCGGCCATGTCGCGCCCGCTGCGGCGGCTCCGCCGTGCAGTGGTGGACATCAGGCGTCTCCGGACCGGGTGAGGCTGGTGCCGAGTGGGATGGTGGAGGCGGCGAACCCGGTGCCCTGGGCGAGGTCGAGCCGCAGCGGCGCGAACCCCGCGCGACGCACCGAGGCGTCCAGCCGACGGCCGAACTCGGTGATCCGCAGCGTCTTGGGCACGGTGACCGTGCACACGGCGTAGGGCCGGGTCAGCGCGTTGCCGCGGGCCAGCTTGGCGTCCAGACCGCGGGCCTTGTAGGCCTCGTCGCGCTGCTTGGCACGGGTCTTTCGGCCGAGCTTCTCGTTCATCCCCTCGGCCAGGTCGGCTGCCCACTCGGCGTTGCCGGACTGCCGGTCCGCCTTCGACCGCGACACGACCGGGTAGGCGACCAGGAACGAGCGCCGCTCCCCCGACTCGCTCGGGGTGAGGATCGGCGCCAGGGCCCCCAGCACCGCGCCACGGCTGGGCAGCTTGATGGTGGCGCTGATCGAGTTCCACGCGTCGTGGCTGTAGTGCCGCACCGTGGCATCGGCGCCAGAAGGTCCGGCCATCGCCCACGGGACGTCGGCGTTGACTCCTGCATCCTTCTCCCGCATCGCCAGCGCCTCGACGATGCCGGCACGGTCGCCCGGCGCGAACCCGGTCCGGCTCGCCAGCGCGAGTTCGGGGCTGGTCAGCCACCGCACCGAGGTCATCCCCATAGGCCCGCGCAGCTGGGCCTCGATCTCGGCCATGAGGAGGTAGATCTCCCGGCACCGGCCCTCAAGGCCACCGCCGGACTCCTTGGCCGACCGGGTGATCCGGGTCTCGGGAACGACGATGGTCACGAACATCTCGGTGCGGACCGAGGCCCGGGTCAGTCCGTGGGCGAGGTCGCTGTTGACGAGCTCGGACAGCTCCGGGGCGTTGGGGCGCCGGTGCTTGTTGACCCACAGCTCACGCTCGGCGCCGTCCTCGGGGACGGTGCGCACCATGAAGAGGATCTCCTCGACCTTCTCGGTGCGGCCGGCGACGTCGATCAGCCCGGCGAGCCCCTCGCCGTAGCGGGTGCGCTCCTCGATGTCCTTCATGCCGATGCCCGGGTGGACGATCGCGGCGGTGACCGCCCAGGTCTTGGTCGCGTGGTCGGCGATGATCGCGACCCGCTGCAGCTGCGAGCCGTGCGGTGGCCCGTCGTGGATCTGGATGCCCTGCAGCACACCGGGCAGGTCCGGGGTGTCGAGGTCATCGGCGCGACCCTGGGAGGCCTTGGCCCGAAACGACGTCCAACCGAGCAGGCCGCCGACGGCGTACATCGTCGAGGCGAACACCCAGCCGGTGGCCGAGCGGCCCCGGACCGGGATGATGGTGATGGCCAGCGCGAACAGCCAGACCATGGCGAACAGGAGGGCGGAGAACCAGGCTCCGCGGCTG
The DNA here is from genome assembly GCA_964542635.1 of uncultured Nocardioides sp. Lineage (GTDB taxonomy): Bacteria > Actinomycetota > Actinomycetes > Propionibacteriales > Nocardioidaceae > Nocardioides. Next base: position 2,528 of record CAZIVD010000116.1, read on the forward strand.
ATCGCCCAGAACGCCGGCAGGCTCGCCACCGCCAGGAACATCAGTTGGCCTCCGGAGAGTCCGAAGAACCAGCCGATCCGGTCACGCTGGTAATCGGCGTAGGTGGTCATCGATGGGTTCCTTCCATCTCGTCGGGGTCCGTATGGGGGGTTGCGCGGATCGGGTTAGACCGCGACCGGGGGGATTCCGCCAGCTGCTCCGGCGCCACCGGCACCGCCAGCCGCTCCCCCGCCGCCTGCAGCCGGTGTCTTGGGTGCGGCTCCCGCGCCACCTGCCCCACCGGAGGAGCCGCCCTGGCCGCCGGAGCCGCCGCCGGGGCCACCGCCCGTGGGCAGGGTCGGCGGAGTGGGAGGTGCGGGCGGCATCGGCGGGCTCGGCGGGTCCGTGTCACTGGGGTCGCCGCTGTTCTGCGACCCGGGGTGGGTGCCGCCGGACTGATCCCCGGACTGGCCACCGGACTGCCTGCCGCCCAGCCCGCTGAAGTCGGGCCCGTAGGTGCTCTGCCCGACACCGGCCTGGTTGGACTCATCCGACATCAGCGAGGTGGCCTTGGCGCCGGCGCTGTTGATCCATCCCATGCCGGTCGACATCGCCTGGCCGACGGGGCCGAAGCTGCCAAGGAAGCCCTGGGTGGACTTGTTGAACCGGTCGCCCGTGGACGCCTCGGCGCTCTGCTCGCCGCCCGACCGGCCGCTGGGGTCCATGGCCGAGGCCGCCGAGGAGCCGCCACCGGACGTGCCGCCGCCGAGCAGTCCCTGCAGGCCGCCCTGGATCGCCATGCCCTGCCGGAACGACGCACCCGAGGGGGTGCCGGGGTCGACGAAGGCCAGCAGCTTGAACAACGCCAGCGGTGCGACGACGCTGACCAGGATCAGCATGACCGCCGGGAGTGCGGTGCCGACCGACTTCTCCGCGCCGTCGGCGAGGTGGGCGGCGACACCGTTGGACATCTGTACACCGATGCCGAGCACCATCACCATCAGCACGGGGGTGAACGCCGCGGCGTGGAACCAGCGCAGGCTCTTCCAGAACCAGGAGCGGGTGAAGTCCGAGACCAACCCGGCTGCGGACAGCGGGCCGGTGGCGGTCAGGACCAGCAGCGAGACCGCCCGGGCCAGGTAGACCAGGATGTGCCCGATGGCGGCCAGCCACAGGAAGATCCCGAGGAAGGCCAGCACGGTGGCCACCGCCGCGTCGGAGATGTCTTCGGCGCCGAGGCCGCCCAGGGGGTCCCAGTCGGGCCAGGTCTGCACCTTGAGCAGCGACTTCATCAGGGCCCGGGTGAGGGCACCGCAGGCCGCCACGATCATCACGCAGTAGCCGAACCAGCAGGCGCAGACGATGACGAACTGGCCGGCGCCGATGAAGGCGCGCGCGAGGCTCTTGCCCTCGCGCTTGAAGGCCGCGGCGCCGAGCTGGATCATCGCCAAGATGACCACCATGGCGAGCGCCAGCCAGAGCGTGAAGGCGTAGACGTCCTTGCCGGGTCCGTCGGCGCGCAGGTCGGGGGTCAAGAACAGCTCGCTGAACGTGAGCACGATGCGCAGCACGAACAGGCCGCTGTTCCAGATCGCCAGCATGGCCGCGGTCCAGGCGTCGGCAGCGGCCTTGGCGATGACGTCGCCGATGGCCTCGAACGGGTTCGGGATGTCGCCCAGGCCGGGGATCCCGCCTCCGAAGAGATCGCCGAGGTTCGGGAGCCCAGGAACGCCTGGAAGACCGGGGACGTCGGGCAGACCGCCCAGCCCGTCGCAGACCGCGTCCAGCAGGCCGCAGCCGGGCAGCCCGTCCGGGATCAGGTCGCCGGGGCTGGGCAGGTCCTTGGCGAGCCCGCCGAGGCCGTCGAGTGCACCGTCGACGCCGTCCGTCACCCCGTCAGCTGCGTCCTTGCCGCAGTCGATCGGGTCTTCGGCGCAGTCGAGCGCGTCGCCGCCGAGGTTGCACAGGGCGTCGGGACCTGGGCAGCCCTGCTTGGGGTTGCGCGCCAGGAGGTGGCCGGCGGTCTCTGCGCGGGCGGACACGGCCGGCGCTGCGGTGCTCAGCGTCGTCGACGTCGCGGTGTCGGCGGCCGCTGCGGCCGGCGGCTGCAGGGTCGAGGCTGCGCCGAGGAGCGTGGTCAGCAGCAGGACCGCGAGGGCGCCGATCCCGACGCGGATCAGGCTTCCGCGACCCGTGCGGGACCGGCGGTTGGTCGGGGCGGTCACTGCGCAGCTCCGTTGATCGGCACCCAGCCGGCCTGCTTGAACTCCGGGGTGTTGGGGGCGACCGCATGCGGCTGGCCCTCCTGGACCAGGTGCTCGATGTCCTCGGAGCTGCCCTGGACCAGCCGCCAGTCCCAGACACCATCGACCTCGAGCCACCGCATGAGTTGGGTGCCGGCGTACAGGCCGTCCTTGACCTCGCCGTCGGCGGTGGTGAGCGTGACGTAGCTCAGCAGGTTCACCGCGTAGGAGTCGGTGCCCAGCTCCTCGAGTGTGTAGGCGATCGGGGTCACGGCGTACGACGCGGGCGCGGGTACGTCGCCGTCCTTGGGGACGCCGGCCTGCTGGCGGCGCAGCGCGACGGCGTCACGGGCGCGCTCCTCGAAGACCGCCTTGTCGACGGGGTCGGCGTAGAGGCCGGCGACGGTGACGGCCTGGTCGTAGTCGAACCCGACCTGTGCCTTGGCGACCTCGATCTGCAGCGCCACGGCGCCCAGGTCGGTCTGGGGGAATCCGGTCGGGTAGCCGTTGGCCTGGTAGGCGCCGCCGAGGATGACGACGCCGTCCGTGGGCGCGGTCTCGGGGGCGGTCTGCTTCACGCCGGTTGACTGCGTCGCCGACGAGGCCGGGTCGCCCGTGGCGGTCCTGTCGCTGCCGCCACGATCGTCGCCTGTGCGGCCGCGAGCGCCGAGCCAGACGGCCGTGGCGACCAGGCAGGCGATGGCCACCAGGGCGCCGATGCGCAGGAGGTTGCCGCGCGAGTTGCTGTCGGTCATCAGGTTGCTCATCAGTGCTCGTCTCCCGAGTAGCTGGGGTCGGTGGTGTTGTCGGTCGACCAGGTGCGCCAGCCGGCCAGGTTGGCCAGGGCGGTGCCGGGCCAGGTCGCGGGTGGGGGTGCCGGCGGTGCTCCGGGGGCGACCATCCAGCGGCCGCCGACCCACTGCATGCGCTCGCAGTGCGCGA
>CAZIVD010000117.1:0-5340 GCA_964542635.1 uncultured Nocardioides sp.
CGCGACCACGTCCGGCGGCTGCGTTCTGTCCACTGGCCGGTCGACCCTTCGGATCGGTTGACGTGGCTGGCTGGCGACGCGGACGGTCCCCGACGCCGGCCTGTTCCCTCGCTGCCAGAGATCTCGTGCCCGGGGTCCAGAGGGCGAGTCCACGGGAGGCACGAGATCGATCTGACGTAGCGTGCCTCAGCGTCATCTGGGAGAGGGTGTGTGGGTGGAGATTCTGGAATGGGTCGTCGGCATCGTCGCCGTAAGCGTCATCGGCTATCTGCTGGTCGCGTTGGTTCGCCCTGAGTGGTTCTGATGGAGGCGTGTGCGGCGCTGCTGGCTGTGGCGATCCCGATCGCGCTGCTGTATCGACCGCTGGGTGACTACATGGCCTGGGTCTTCACCTCGCCCAGTCATTCACGGGTCGAGCGGGGAATCTACCGCCTCTGCGGCGTGGACGCCGACGCGACGCAGACGTGGAAGTCGTACCTGAGGGCACTGCTGGCGTTCTCTCTTGTCGGCCTGGTCGTGCTCTATGCGCTGCAGCGGCTGCAACCGTGGTTGCCGTACTCCCTGGGATTGGGGCTGGTGGACCGAGATCTGGCGTTCAACACCGCGGCCTCGTTCGTGGGCAACACCAACTGGCAGTCCTATGTGGCGGAGTCCACGATGGGCTACACCGTGCAGATGGCCGGGCTGGCGGTGCAGATGTTCGTCAGCGCGGCAGTGGGCCTGGGCGTCGCGATGGCCTTGACCCGGGGCATCGCTTCGAGGGGAGCAATCGGGGTCGGAAACTTCTGGGTGGATGTCGTCCGGGCCAGCCTGCGCCTGCTCTTGCCGGGGTCGATCATCGCGGCTCTCGTGTTCCTCGCCGGTGGGGTGGTGCAGAACTTCACCGGCTTCACCGACGTCTCCACGCTCGCAGGTGGCCCGCAGACCTTGCCTGGCGGGCCAGTGGCCTCCCAGGAGGCGATCAAGATGCTCGGCACCAACGGTGGGGGGTTCTTCAACGCCAACTCGGCACATCCGTTCTCCAACCCCGCTCCCTGGACGAACGCGTTCCAGATCTTCCTGCTGCTGGTGATCCCCTTCGCACTGCCGCGCACCTACGGCCGCATTGTCGGCGACCGGCGACACGGTTACGTGCTGCTGGCGACGATGGCGACGCTGTTCCTGTTCGCCTTCGCCTTCCTCACCTGGGCCGAGGCGGCGGGCCAGGGCACCGCGCCACAGCTGGCCGGGGCCGCACTGGAGGGCAAGGAGCAACGCTTCGGCGTGGTCGACTCCACCTTGTTCGGCACCGCCACCACCGGCACGTCCGGGGGTGCGGCGAACTCGATGTTCGACTCCTACACCGCGTTGGGCGGGCTGGTACTGATCCTCACGATGATGCTGGGCGAGGTGTCGCCGGGCGGGGTCGGCGCGGGCCTCTACGCGATCCTGGTGCTGGCGATCATCACGGTCTTCCTCACCGGGCTGCTGCTGGGTCGGGCGCCGATGCTGCTCGGCAACAAGATCCGCACGCGTGAGGTGAAGCTGGTCAGCCTCTTCATTCTGGTGATGCCGGCGCTGGCGCTGACGGGGATGGCGATCAGTTTCGGCATACCGGCGCTGCATCGTGAGATGCAGGCCAGCATGGGCAACGACGGGCTGCATGGTTTCACCGAGGTGCTCTATGCCTTCATCTCCGCGGCGGTGAACAACGGCTCCGCGTTCGCCGGCCTCAACGCCAACACGCCGTGGCTCAACATCGCCCTCGGCGTGATCATCCTGCTCGGCAGGTTCATCCCGATTGCGCTGGTGCTGGCGTTGGCAGGATCGTTCGCCGAACAGGACCGAGTCCGGACGACGGCAAGGGAGCTGCCGGTGCACCGTCCCCAGTTCGTGTTGCTCCTGATCGGGGTCATCCTGGTCATCGCGCTGCCGATGTTCCTGCCCTTTTTGATAGTCGGGCCGCTCGCGGAGGGACTCGGCTGATGGGGATGACGGCTCCCTCCCAGGCGCCTCCTGTCGGTCCTCGCCCGACCGACGGTCGGCGGGTTCGCTTCCGGAGTTGGTTCGACACGAGCGGTGCCGTGCTCCTCCAGGCCGTACGCAGGATGGACCCACGCAGCCTGTGGCGCAACCCGGTGCTCTTCCTGGTACTCGGCGGGGCGGTGGTGACCACGGCGGTCGCGGTCGTTGACCTTCTCGCCGCCGGCGACACCTCCTCCGGCGGGACCTCGTTTCCGCCGGGGTTCGACTGGGCGTCGGCGTTCTGGCTCTGGGCCACACTGTTGAGCGCCAATGTCGCCGAGGCCCTCGCGGAGGGCCGCGGACGATCCGAGACCGCGGCGCTGCGCCTGCGCCTGGAGAGTACGACGGCCCACCGGGTCCGGTTCTACGACCCGGTCGGCGACCCGGGTGCCTTCGGCGCACAGGACGAAGAGATCGAGTCCACGCAGTTGCGGCCTGGTGACGTCGTCGTGGTGGAAGCCGACGAGATCGTGCCGACCGACGGTGAGGTGGTCTGGGGTTCGGCGTTGGTCGACGAGTCGGGGACGACCGGTGTCTCCGAGCCCGCCATCCGGTCCACCGGCGGTGATCGCAGCTCGGTGACCGGTGCGACGAGGGTGCTCTCGGACCGGATCGTCGTACGCGTCACCGCCCGTCAGGGCGCCACCGTGGTGGACACGATGATCGACCTGGCGGAGGGCTCGGTACGCCAGAAGGCGCCCACAGAGCTGGCCCTGTTCGCCTTCCTCGCGTCGCTGTCGCTCTCCTTCCTGTTGATCGCGCTCACCCTGAACTCGGTGGTCTCGCCGGTCGCCCCGAAGCTCTCGATCCCCGTGCTCGTGACCATCGTGGTCTGCCTGATCCCCGCAGAGATCGCCGCCCTGTCGGCGGTGACCGGGATCGCCGCGATGTCCCAGCTGCTCAAGCGCAACGTGCTCGTCGACTCCAGTCATGCACTGGAGACCGCGGGCAACATCACCACGGTGCTGCTCGACAAGACCGGCACCATCACCGAAGGCAACCGCCGCGCCACCGAATTCGTCGCGATGGCGACCGGCTCGCGGGCCGAACTCATCCGCGCGTCCGTGCTGGCCTCGCGCGACGACCCCAGTCCGGAGGGCATCTCGACGCTGGCCCTGGCCGGCGCGGACCGGGTCGGAGAGTACGAGGTCGGGGAGCACGAGGTCGAGGGCCGGGTGGTCGTCCCGTTCACCGCCAAGACGCGCATCTCCGGCAGTGACCTGCCCGACGGGACCCAGGTCCGGAAAGGATCGGACCAGGCGATCCTGGAGTGGATCCGGGCATCCGGTCATGAGCTGCCACAGCCGGTGATCGATCACCTGCGCAGCCGGACCGAGCCGATCGCCCGTGCCGGCGGGTCCCCGTGGGTGGTGGCGATCAAGCCTCCGCACGCGACGCCCCGCGTCCTCGGAGTGATCCACTTCCAGGATGTGATCCGCAGCAGCGTTCGTGCCCAGATCGGCCGGGTCCGCGCGCTCGGCATCCGTGTCATCCTGGTCACCGGTGACAACTCGATGACCGCCGATGCCATCGCCAAGGACGTCGGCGTCGACGATGTCCGCGGCGACGCGTCACCGACTGACAAGCTGCGGCTGGTCACCGAAATGCAGACGCAGGGCCAGCTGGTCGCGATGGGCGGCGACGGCAGCAACGACGCGGCCGCGATCGCCAAGGCCGACATCGGCGTGGCCATGAACTCCGGGGCCACAGCGGCCAAGGCAGCCGCCAACATGATCATCCTGGACGACGACCCGACCCGGATCCTCGACATCATCGAGATCGGGCGCCGCCAGATGGCGACTCGTGGAGCCCTGGTCATTTTTAACCTGGCCAACGACCTGGTCCGCTACTTCACGCTGTTCCCCGCCCTGTTCGTCGGCGCCTTCCCCGGCCTGGACGCCCTCAACGTGTTGCGGTTGCACTCGCCGGCCTCGGCGATCCTGTCGACGGTCATCTTCGGCGTCGTCGTGATCGGGATCCTGATCCCGTTGGCGCTCGTGGGTGCGCCGTACCGGACGGTCAACCTGAGCAAGGCACTCAGCCGCAAACTCCTGTACTACGGTCTTGGCGGTCTCGTCGTCGCTGCGGCCGCGATCAAGCTGATCGACCTCGCCGTCTCCATCTTCCCCGGCTACTGAGAGTGCTTCGATGACCCGTCTCGACTCCAAGCTCCGCACCCTCGGGATCGCGGCCCGGCTCACGCTGGTCCTCACCGTCGTGCTCGGGGTGCTCTACCCGCTGCTGATCACCGCCGTGGGGCAACTCGCCCTCGAGTCGCATGCGAACGGCTCACTGGTCCGCGACCGAGCCGGCGGGGTGGTCGGTTCGCGCCTGATTGGCCAGTCCTTCACCGACGCCGACGGCAAGCCGTTGCCGCAGTACTTCCAGTCCCGGCCCTCCGCTGCCGGCGACGGCTACGACCCAACCGCATCAGGCGGATCCAACCTTGGCCCCGAGAGTGCACGCTTGATCGAAGCGATCCGGGAGCGGAAACGCGCGATCGCCGCGTTCAACCGCGTGCCACCGTCGGCGGTCCCGCCCGATGCCATCACCGCGTCGGGCTCCGGACTCGACCCCGACGTCAGCCCGGCATACGCCGCGATCCAGATCGAGCGGGTCGCCCGCGCACGCGCATTGGACCCGGCGACAGTACGGCGTCTGGTGGCCGCCCACACCCACGGACCCGACCTCGGCTTTCTCGGCGAACCCCGGGTGAACGTCCTGACCCTCAACCTGGCGCTCGATCAGCTCAGCCCATGAGCCGCGCCGAGACCACTGCGCGAGCGTCGCGAGTACAACAAGAGCAGACGGTCCCACCTCGGCGGTGACATGCTCACGATGGAGTCGCGTACCCGATCGAACGCGGCGTTCAAGTACCGCGAGCCGCAGCCATCCTCATCGCCGGCGAACCAGACTCGCCACCCGGGTCCGGTGCGCCGACATCCGCGCCCAGACGGCTCCTTGGAACGCCAACATCAGCCAACCCGCCACAGCCATCCCGGTCAGGTTGATGGCCAGTTGCAGGGCGCTGCCCCCGACCTCGTCGGGCAGACCGAACGCGAGCCCCAAGGCGACGTTGGCAGCAGCCGGGATCGTGGTCACCGAGATGAACACTCCCGACAGGCCCCCGACCCGTGCTGAGGTTAGCGAGAGCACGCCGGCCGCCGCGGCGATCACCGCGACGATGAAGGACCACTTGTCAGGGGTGTAGATGAACGCGGTTTCCGGTCGAGGTCCGGTTACCTCGGCCAGCGTGACCCACCCCAGCGCTCTGCCGACCAGAAAAGCGACCAACGTAGACGTGATGCCGACCACGAACCCGGCCGCCAGGGTGCG
>CAZIVD010000118.1:0-1331 GCA_964542635.1 uncultured Nocardioides sp.
GCGGTCGGGACCTCGCCCGGCTGCTGCGGAGACTCGCGGACGAGGACAACCGTTCGATCGTCATCGTGAGCCACGACGACCGGCTCCGCGAGATCGCCGACCGCGTCCTTTGGCTGGAGGACGGCGAATTCCGCCAGATCGCCGCCATGGCCATCGACCCCGTGTGCCGCATGCAGGTCGAAACCACTGGACCCACAGCATCGTGGAACGGTCGGCAGTGGTGGTTCTGCTCCGACGCCTGCCGCCTAGAACTCCTCACTCATCCCGAGCAGTTCCAAGCCATCACTTCTGCCCCTAACGAGAAGGCCGACTCCCCCAAGGGTTCATAACCGGAGACCATGGCCCGAAACCCCATCCCCTGGCCCCCGGGACACATCGTGGAGCTCCGGGACACCGCGCTGATGAGACGGCGCCAGCCGCTTTACGGAGCCTCAAAGAAGTTGCCACGGCGCTCACCTCGGCCCGATCCCTGCGCGCCGGCCAAGGTTCATCCCGTTAGTAGCTCGATTGCCCGTACTTCGAGAGGGGTTTTCGGGTCACCAATCCGCGCCACAACGCGATATGGCTCAAAACCTAGGTGGCCGCTGATCCGCGTTTCCGCAGGTCAGGGGCCACTTTTTAGTAGCGGGGGCAGGATTTGAACCTGCGACCTCTGGGTTATGAGTGATTCCACCTAGGTTCTTCGGAGGTCGCCATCACGCCGGGATCCAAGTAAACTCGCAGGTCAGCGGGCGTTTTGGGATTCCACCAGGGTCCACCGACGTTCGCCACGATCCGGCAACGTTTGCCCACAAGTTGCCCACAAGGCGATCATCGCGGGTTGGAGGCTCTGCATGGCATGGGTTGAAGAACGGGCTGGGGTACGCGGCACTCGCTTCATCGGCCTCTACCGCGATCCCGATGGCGCCAAGCGTTCGGCCGGCACCTTCTCGTCCCGACGAGAAGCAGTGAGAGCGGCCAACCGCGAGGAACAGAAGGTGTTGGCAGGCTCCTGGCACGACACCACGCTGGGCGAGATCACCTTCCGCGACTATGTCGAGAACGAGTGGCTGCCGAACAAGCACCTCGAGATCACCACGCGCGCGACCTACACGGCCTACCTCAACAAGCAGTTCTACCCGGCGTTCGGCAATCGGCCGCTGAACAAGATCTCGCCATCCCTGGTGCAGGACTGGGTGAGCATGGCGCACAGAGACGGGCTCTCACCAAGGTCGATCAAGAAGTACCACGTGCTCCTTTCGTCCATCTTCCGCCGCGCAGTCCGCGACCGGGTCCTCGTCCACAACCCCTGCGACCACACCGAACTGCCGAAGGTGATCGCGAGGAAGTCG
>CAZIVD010000118.1:1341-5108 GCA_964542635.1 uncultured Nocardioides sp.
TTCCGCAGGCGCTGCCGCCGAAGGAAATCGACGGCCTCATCCGCGCCGTCCCCGACCGCTACCGGCTCATGGTCGAGACCTTCATCGAGACCGGCATGCGCTGGGGCGAACTGATCGCTCTCCGGCCGCGCCACATCAACTTCTTGCGGCGGTCGCTGACCGTTGAGGAGACGATTGTCGAGACCTCCAAGAAGCACTCCCCCACCGGCGAGCGGTTCATCGTCAAGCCCTACCCGAAGGACAACGAACCTCGAACGTTCGGTGTGCGCCAAGACTGGCTCGACGCGATCGCCGAGAGCATCAGGAACGAGGGCCTCGAGCCGGACGACCTGCTCTTCGCGACGAGGCTCGGAACCCCGATCTCCCGCAATAGCTTCCGCACCCACGTGTGGCTCCCCGCGGTCAAGGCCAGCGGCGTCGACTTCAACGTCCGAATCCACGACCTACGCCATGCCCACGCGTCCTGGCTGCTCGCCGGGGGATCGGACCTCAAGAGCGTCATGGATCGGATGGGCCACGCCCAGATTCAGACAACCCAGAAGTACCTCCACAGCCTTCCCGACGCTGACGACAAGAACCTGAACGCACTAGACCGGATCACGCGGCGTTCTCCCACCGAGCGAGCCTGAAGTTCGCGAGGGCCGTGGGATCACGACCTCGTTGCACGAGGTTGGTCCGCTGCGACGAGCCTCGTGCGGGAAGAGATTCCGATCATGTGATCGCCGGAGGGCGTTCGACTCCCATAGGTGACTGTCAGGACGTCGTAACCGGAGGAAGTCATGGATGACAAACTGCTCTACCGAGTTCCAGAGGTTGCCGCCTACCTCAGCATCAGCCGCTCGAAGGTCTACGAGCTGATGAAGTCAGGCCAGTTGCAGTCAGTTCGCATTGACCGCACCCGCCTAATCCGCCGGGCCGACCTGGAGGTGTACGTCAAGTCGCTGGCAGTGGCGTCGTAGGACTCCAGCCGGACGGCTGTCACTGCCCAGACTGCTGCCACAGGCTAGACGCTTCGTACGCATCGGCCACACCATCCGACGAGCCGTCCCACCGCCCGGCCGGTGTGTGCCTGCTACCGCCTTGAGGCGGCAGGGCGCGTCCACCGCGTTTGCGCAGGTTAGTGGTGGGCTCGGCCCCTGTGCTGCGGCGACTTGGGCACGTCTAGGGCTCAGTTCGGATCACGGCCAGGGGCACTAGCGCCCGTTGCTGGCCTTGGGCCGCACGTCTATTGACCCGCACCTCCCAGACACAGCTCCAGCGGCGGACCCTCGGCTTCTGTCGACCTTCACGACCCCCATGCCTAGACCGCTGCTGCCGAGTCCGGATAGTCAAGCCACTGCGGGCTGCCAGGCGTCGAAGGTCTTTCCGGTCGGGAATCCCGCGGCGGCACGTCTGGTGGCGAGTGCGGAGCGTTCCCGGCCGGCGACCTCCTCTGTGAACAGTGCTTTCAACACCTTGGCCGGGTCCCAGCGTTGGGCCTTCGCGGTCGCCACGACATCGGGGGCGTGACGACGGATGTGGGGCAGCCGGAGTCTGCGCAGCAGGTCTTCCAGCTCGGCCGGCAGCGGCGGCGCGGACGCGGTCTTCATGCGATCACCTCGTCGCTGTCGCTCGACGTGGTGGACTGTCCGATCTGTTGGCCGAGTCGTGCCCACGCGCTGGTGCCCTGGGTCAGCGAGGCGTCCTCGCTGGCCCTGAGCACGCCGCGCTCACCGGCAGCCGGTCGGCTGGCGTGGTGGTCCAGGATCGAGGACAGGTCGGCCTCGGCGAACCGGCCGTGCACGGCAGCATGCCCGAGTGCCCAGTCGACCTCGCTCGCGTCGAACAGCTTGGCCAGGCTCAGGGCTTCGGCCATCTTGACCCGCATCTTGGTGGTCCCTGCGGCGGCAGCCTCGACCAGCCACAGTCGGGCACCTTCACCCAGGTTGAGGAACTCCGCTTCCGCGGTGTTCCTGGCACGTGGCCGCCGGTCCAGCGGCCCCTCGGGCTGGGGCGGGAAGTGCTCGTCGTTGATCCTCGGCGTGCCCGGCGTGGCCCGAGCGTGACGGGCGACCTCGACCGGTCCGTCGTTGCTGACGTGGACGATGACGACCTGCTCGTCGGCACCGACACCCTGGGTGCGGACCCACACCGTCGCGCCCAGCAGCGACTGGCCGTCGTGGACATGGGGGACCGAGTACTGGCCGGACTCGAACATCACCATCGGCGCATTGCCCGGCACCACCCGGGTGGTCCCGAACGCGACCGTGTGCGGCACCGCCGGCACCGGATGCAGCCGGATCCGTTCCTCGGCCAACATCTCGATCGGTGGCCGCTTCGTGACACGGTGCGGGCGGGTGTTGACCTTCTCGCAGAACGCCTCACACGCGGCCTCGAGCTCGGCGAACGAGGCGTACTCCTCGAGCAGGTTGGTGTCCTTGGGCACCAGGTCGGCCTTGCTGATCTTCACCGACGACTCGGTGCCACCCTTGGACGCCGGATCCGCCGGGACACAGGTATGCACGACCACCGAGTAGTGCTCGGCGAAGCCGACGAGCTGGGCGTTGCGGACCGGAATCCCCGCGATGTGCTCGACCGTGACGGTCTTCTCGTTGTCGGTCAGCACATAGGTCGGCACCCCACCCAGCCGGCGGAATGCCTGGTCCAGCGCGGCGAAGACGCTCGGCATCGTCTTGTCCCGCAGCGCGATCACCACCCGGAACCGCGACCACGCCAGCCAGGCAACGAACAGCACCGTCTTGACTCCGTCGACGACGGGACCGTCGCCGTAGTCGTACTGCAGCCACATCCCCGGCTCTGTGATCCACGGCCGGTGCACCCGCACATGGCCGGCGCGGTAGGAGGCCTTGACCTTCGCCACCGCCCGGCGCGTGGTGCGCTCCGAACCCGTGTACCCCATCGGGACGAGCTTGTCGTGGGCAACGTCAGCACGGACCTTCCCGAACGACCGCTCGACCCACTCCTCGATCTTCGCCAGGTACCCATCGATCAGCTGCGGCCGCGCCGCGGCCTTGTCCAGCTCACCGCACAGCAGCGCGGCGGTCCACGTAGTGCTTCACCGTGTGATGCGAGCAGCCGGCCAACTCCCCGGCGTCACGCAAAGACCCGGTCAGGTCGTAGGCATCCAAGATTTTCATGATCTCCTCGGCAGACTTCAACTCATCCCTTCCTCGGGGAGCGATGGGGCGCTTCAGCACCGCTCATCGCACCCGAGGAAGGGGCCTCAACCGCGGACCGCGGCGAGGCAGACGACGTCGTGTCGGGCAGATCCCATGACCGTCAGTGGGCAGTTCTCATGTCCGCCAGCGGGCAGCTTCGTGGCCGTCTCCGGGCAGTTTTTCCGTGGCCGCCGACAGCGCTCCTCGATGACATCGGAGATGTGAGGTCGGAAGCTGGGATTTGAACCAGCGCGGCCAGCTTTACGGGGTGAATGGGCGGACGTGAACAGGCCCAGCCGCCGCGAGCGGGGACGACGGAAGATAGGTTATCGGCGGCGTGATCTAGGGTGTGATTTGGTCTTGGATTGAGTCTGCTATACGTGGCTCACTGCAGGATGAGCACTCAGTCGACCCTAGCCCGCGGCGACCTGCGCGCCAGGCCGCGGGAGCAGGCGGTTCATCATAACGGTCGGCAGGACGCCGGGTTTCAAGTCGAGCTACTCGACGGCCTCACAACTCATCAGCGACACGAGGCGGAAGCGACCTGCGGCGACCTTCACCGCGCCCACTTCCCCGACTGACCGCCCTCTTTGGCGTTCAGCTGAACGT
>CAZIVD010000119.1:0-4812 GCA_964542635.1 uncultured Nocardioides sp.
AGTTGATGGTGGATTCGGTGCACGCGCATGGTGCGTTGGCCAGCATCGAGCTTCACCACGGTGGCGCACACGCGATGCGGCGAATTTCACGTGAGCCCGCTCTGTCCGCCTCCGGTCTGTCGCCTGAGCTACCCCCCACCGGCGGGCCCGCCGGGGACTCCGAAGGTCATGACCCTGGACGACATCGAGAGGATCGAGCAGGCCTTCGTCGGCGCCGCAGTGCGCGCTCGCAACGTGGGCTACGACATCGTGGACGTCCTCGCGGGGTATGGCTACCTCTTCGCCCAGTTCCTGTCGCCCTTCCACAACCACCGCACAGACAAGTACGGCGGACAGTTGGAGAACCGCGCGAGGTTTTGGTTGGAGACACTCGAACGAATCCGCGAGGCTGTGGGTGCCGACTGCGCCATCGCCACGCGATTGTCAGTCGAGACGCAAGGTCCGTGGGGGCATAGCCTCGAGGACAGCGTGGCGCTGGTCCGAATGGCCGACCCACTGATCGACCTCTGGGATCTCAACGTCGGGTCCGTCCTCGACTGGGGCAGCGACATCAGTCCCTCTCGGGTCATTCCAGAAGGTCGGAACCTGGAACTCTTCGGGCGCGTCCGCCGTGCCACGGAGAAGCCCGTGGTGGGAGTGTCGCGGTGGACAAGTCCAGATCTGATGGCGCGGGCAGTGCGATCCGAAGTCATCGACATCATCGGATCTGCCCGTCAGTCGATCGCGGATCCCTTCTTCCCGCAGAAGGTCGAGGAGGGCCGAATAGAGGACATCCGCGAATGCATGGGAATCAACCACTGCATTAGCCCGGATGGTTCACGGTTGATCGGCCGACGCGGGGTGTAGAAACACCGAAGTGCCTGTCCTGCAGGGGAAACTTGTGATTGCGACGTCTCAAGATTCTCGGGCTGGAAGGCACTCGGTAGGTGAAGCGTACTTCTTGGTCGGCTGGACTGTCTGTGTCTGCCGATGGTGTCGGTGTGGTGGCTCATGCGGGCAGCGTGGCGATGCGGCTGCTGGCGGACCGGACCGGTCTGACCCACGAGCTCGCCAACGCGATGACCCGACGCGGGTTCAACCCGGTCCATGACCGTGGCCGGGTCCTGACCGACGTCGCGGTGATGATCGCCGACGGTGGCGAGGCGATCGCCGACATCGACGTTCTCCGCCACCAGTCCGGAGTGCTCGGACCGGTCGCCTCGCCGGCCACGGTGTGGCGGACCCTGGACGAGGTCACCCCGGGTCGGGCGAAGAAGATCGCGACCGCCCGGGCCAGGGTCCGCCGACACGTGTGGTCCCAGATCATCAGTCGGCATGGGTCGATCCCGGCGAGCCGGGTCGCGGGCACCGACCTCGGCGAGACCACGGTGCTCGACATCGACGCCACGATCGTGGTCGCGCACTCGGACAAGGAGCTGGCCTCGCCGACATTCAAGCGGACCTTCGGGTTCCACCCACTGGGGGTGTGGTGCGACAACACCAGCGAGTTCCTCACCGCGATGCTGCGCACCGGGAGAGCCGGGTCGAACACCGCCGCCGACCACATCACCGTCTGACCGACGCGATCGCCCAGGTCCCCACTGCGCACCGCAGACGGCTGCTGATCCGCTCCGACGGAGCCGGCGCCTCCCACGACCTACTCGACTGGCTGACCGCACAGAACAACCTCCGCGGCCGCAGCGTGGAGTACTCCATCGGGTTCGCGGTCACAGAGCACATCCGTGCCGCGATCAAGCTGGTCCCCAAGAAGGTGTGGACCCCCGCCGTCGAAGCCGACGGCAACGTGCGTGAAGGCGCGCACGTGGCCGAGCTGACCGGACTGCTCGACCCCACGCTGTTGGCCAACTGGCCCCAGGGCATGCGCGTCATCGTGCGGCGCGAACGGCCGCACCCCGGTGCGCAGCTGTCGCTGTTCGAGGAGGCCGATGGGTGGCGCTACCAAGCCTTCGTGACCAACACCAAGACCGGGCAGCTCGGGTTTCTCGAAGCACGGCACCGTGCCCACGCCCGGGTCGAGGACCGGATCCGGCACGCGAAGGACTCCGGCCTGGGCCGGTTCCCCTCGCGAGAGTTCGACATCAACCAGACCTGGCTGGCCCTGACCACGATCGCGGCCGACCTGGTCGCCTGGACACGGCTGCTGGGCTGCACGGGCGACGCCAAAGTCCTCGCGGCGTGCGAGCCGAAGGCGCTGCGCTACCGCTTCCTGCATGTCCCCGCCCGACTCACCCACAGCGCCAGGCGACGCCGGCTTCGGATTCCCGAGAGCTGGCCGTGGGCGGCCGCCGTCGTCGCGGTCTTCGCCAACATCGCCGCCATCCCCCTGCCCGCCTGACCAGCCTGTCCACCCACGACACCCCTACTCGGAGAGCCGCAGCCCGGCAGCGTCAGCCGGCGACACGTCGTACCTACGATCACCCTGACCACGCGGTGACCCGATCACGCCGCCCCGACACAACCTTGATCCACGTCATGAAAGACCGGGGTTAAGATCAATACCGTTCAGTTAGCAACGGCTAATGGTGATCGTCGCGTCGCCGTTGGGCTGTGGCCATGTTGCGTGAACGGCGCGCTTGACGTGCCACTTGGTGTACTTGCGTTTGACGACCCGTGGTGCCGATCTGGGACGTCGGGTGGGGTTCAATCTGGCCAGCAAGCGGGCCAGGAAGGTGCGCCATAGCGGGTGGCGGTCGGGGTCATGTCCTCTGCGTTGAGGGGGAAAAGGCGCCCTGGTGGGCGATGGTCTGACGCACGATGCGCAACGCGGCGGTGAAGCTGACCCGGTCCGGGTCGTGGCCGCCGTGCTCGGCGGCCTGGGCCATCAGGGAGCGGATGGCGTAATGGCAGCACAGGTGCCCCCAGATCTCCTGCAAGACCAGGTCGGGTGACTTCGAGCGCAGCACCACCCGGGGTCCCCGCTGGTGGGTCTTGAGCTCGTCGAAGGCGTTCTCGATCTCCCACCGCTGCGCATAGGCCAACGCGAGCTCCTCAGCGGACGCAATATCGGGGTCCAGCAGTGTGGTGAACAGCCGGTAGACCACCGGCTCCCCACCCTGACCGGTCAACCCCTCGTCTCGGCCGTCGTCGAGGGTGTAGTCGATGACCCGGACCAGCAAGGGTTCCTCGCGTCGGGCCTCAGCTGAATGGGTCTGTTGCAGGTGAGCCAGCCACGAGCCGTCCTTGAGGTTCTCCAGGTGCGTCGGCTTCGGCCCTGACCGGTCGGTGCGGACTCGCCACAGCAGGTCCCCGCCGGTCGCAATCGCTTTGCGCCACAAGGCGTAGGAGAAGAACCCACGATCGGCCATCAGCAGCATCCCGGGCTCCAGCGCCTCGGGCACCAGCTCACCAGCCAAGGCGGCCTCGGACTCCGCATAGGTGCCGACCCTGGCCGCGAAGATCGCGTGCGTGCCGCACTCGGCCAACGCCAGCACCCGCGCCATCGGAAACGCGGCCTTCTCGCCCTTGTTCACCCCGGGACGTCCGAAGTGCTCGTCGTTGACGGGCGTGTCGGCCACGTCCAAGCAGGTGCCGTCCACCGCCACCAGACGCCGCCCGGCCAGCCACGACCCCGGCGTCTCCGGCCCAGCCAACGGTGCAGCCACTCGCGCGAACAGGTCCGCCACCGGCCGCGAACCCAACCGTTGCCGAGCCTGGAAGATCGCCGACTTGCTCGGCAGCGGGTACTCCTCGGCCCACCCCGAGGCCCACGACAGTCCATCGGTCAGCTGCGCGAGCACGTCTTCATACGAGCCCTCGGAGTACAAGCCCATCCCGATCGCGAAGTACGCCATCACCCGCGCCGGCAACGACCGATGCCGCTGCTGAGTCCGGCCGGCCCCCTCGATCACCTCATCGACCAGTGCAGGCGGGAAAACCCGGGTCAACACACCCACCGACACCAGATCCGAGAGCCGACGATCCGTCTCAGGCTTGCGCCAACCACCACGAGGCATGCCACCAAACTACACTCATGTGATCTTAACTGAACGGTATTGGGGTTAAGATCTCGGATGTCAACGAACTCGAGTAGACGCTCATCCCGGAAGACTTCAGGCGCACTACGAGTAGTTGCGCCCGTCGTCATCCTGCCTCCGGGCGGCGGTCAAGACCTTTGCCGCCCGGCGGTTCGAGCTGGTTTTCGCGCGTCGGATTGTCTGGTGGTTCGGAGGGCCCCGGTTGCGCGCTTGATCAAGCATCGGCTCCGACGGCGCACGCGCCAATGCGGCTCGTTGTCAGAACGGCAGGCACCCTTTGTGCGCCGTGATAACTGCGACGATGTTCACGATCAGTGATCGACCATCGCCAGGAGAGCATCGGCCGACGCAGGCACAGCCGGAAGACAATCGAGTGGCGATGCGCGTACACGCGTCCCGGTTCCCTGCAAGGTCTGCTTGAAAGTCTTCCGTTTCGTCAGGGCCTTCGGCGGACAGGCCGTCTGAGTATGTCGGTACCACCCGCGACTCCGAGAGGTCCGTGCCCGTGTCACCAGTCAGGCTTTCGATCATCTACTACTCGGCAACAGGAACCGTCCACGCGATGGCCCAACGCCTGGCGACTGCGGCTGAAGCTGCCGGGTCGGAGGTGCGTGTTCGTCGGGTGCCTGAACTGGCTCCTGCCGAGGCGATCGAGTCCAACCCGGTGTGGGCCGCCCACGTCGCGGCCACGAATCACGTGTCAGTCGCCAACCCTGAGGACGTCACTTGGGCCGACGGTGTGCTGTTCGGCACACCGACCCGATTCGGAAACGTCGCGAGTCAACTCAAGCAATTCCTCGACACGCTGGGCCCCGTGTGGTCGCGAGGCGAGCTGGCG
>CAZIVD010000120.1:0-4677 GCA_964542635.1 uncultured Nocardioides sp.
CGCTCGAGCAGGACGTGGTCGCGCTTGCCCTGACGCCAGTCGGTCGGGTGCAGGCCGAGCTCGGCGGTGCTCGCCGCGCCGAGTCCGGAGGCGGTGACCGAGCAGCACTCGATGACTCGGACCGGGGCGGCTGCCGCCAGGCCGGTGGCCAGGGCAACGGTGCTCGCGCCGACCGAGCCTGCGGACCCGATCACGGCGATGGTGTGCTCGCCGTCGGCCGGTGACCAGTTGTCCTCCGCGGTGGTGCCGCGGCCGCGGGGACCCTTGCCGGCACCGGGACCGGCGCGGAACTCGCCGGCGTTCAGTGCCTGCCAGGCGCGCTTGAGCTCGTCGACGCCGACCGGGCGGCTCGGGGTCTGGGTCCTCACTGGGCCTCCCCGAGAGTGCCGCGGCGGAACTCGAGCGCGGCGCGGACCTCGGCCGGGGTCAGGGTCGCCAGCTGCGCCTTCGCGGCCTGGACTTCGTGCAGCTGGGCGACGCAGCCGGTCAGCTGCTCGATCGCCTCGATCTCGCGCCCGGCGATCGCGAACAGCTCGGCGATCTGCTCCGGCGTACGGGTCTCGCCGTCGTGGGTGTTTGTCATGGACTTCACCACCTCCAGTCGCCTATGTGTCGCGGGGTGGTGCGGGCGATCACTTCCGGGCTCATTCGTCATGGCCGAACTTCCTCGGGGCGGCCGCGGCGAGGGCACGCATGGAGCGAGAGCCGTGGCGACGAACGGTTGCCTCAGAGACCCCGATGCGGGGCGCGACCCGGCTGGACACCTCGTTGCTGAGCAGGCCGCCGTAGCCGCGCGCCAGCCTGCGGGTCTCGACTCGGTCGGCCTCCTCGACCAGGCACAGCAGCAGGTACCGGTCCGCGGGGCTGATGACCTTTTGGTTGCAGGCCCACTCGAGCAGCTCCAGGAGCTCCTCGGTGGCCGACGGCTCCTCCTGCTCGGGGCCGGCGTCGGCGAGGATCTCGGGGCGGTGGAACAGCGCGCCGGCGACCCGCTCCGTCGGCATCTCGGCCGAGTAGCCGGCACCGCCGTCGACGCCAGTGAGGTCCCCCGAAGCGAAGGACTCCACGAGGGTGGTGTTGGCCCAGGTGCGGTCGGCGCGGGAGACGTAGAAGAAGTCACCGACCTCACGGAGGACACCGACGCGGGTGTTGATCAAGATGTTGGCCGCGACCTTGCGGGTCCGGCGCCACTTGAACGTGCGGACCTCGATCCACAGCTGCGAGGCCACGAGCTCGTCGACGCGCTCGACTGCTGACCAGGTGCCGGCCATGACCGGCTGACTGTCGCGGAAGACGTCCCTCGGCGGGAGGGTGCTCAGCCAGCCCGCGAGCCGGCAAGCGCCGGGCAGCAGGCACTTGGCCAGAGCGGCCGCAGCGGCGATGTCGTCGCCGCCGTCGGGGGCCGCCAGCATGGCCAGCGAGAGGAGGACCTGGTCGGAGGTTTCGTGGTCCACCGTCGGTAGCCAGGAGCGGAGGTCGTCGAAGTTGTCGACCACGCCGAGGCGCGGATCGGCGGCCACCCAGGTCTGCCACTTCTGGCGGGCCTGGTCGAGCAGTTCGCTGTTGTCGTCGAGGCCGAGCTGGTCTCCCACACTCATCGCACTCGCTCCTTTCGTCCGTGGCTGTGCACGGCAGAAAGGTCGCGAGCGGGCGTCCCCGCATCCGTCCCCCCAAACCCCTGATTTCGAGGGGGGACGCCTGCTCGACGGGGGTACGGTCTTTGCGTTTGCGCAGGTCAGAGAGGGGGTACGCCCCCGTCCCCCCGAAGGGTGAAGAGGTTTCCGGCCGTCCCTTGCGCGGCCTCCTTTGTCGAGATGCAGCGAATCGTGACAACTCGCTGTCAAGGTCAAGATCTAGTGATCGTGTAGAGATTCAGCGCTCGATCCCGCCCCCCTGGCCTGGTCGAGCCACGGGCTGCGGTCGACTCGGGCATCGGGCAGTGCCAGACGCCTCCGCAAGCGCCTCGCCGGCTTGTTCCGAAGAGCAACCGGTGGCCGGAAGGCCGATCGTCACGCGGAGCGTGACCACAGCGGTCTAGATTGTGGGCGAGGGGAACGATCCCGTTGAGCAGGGAGGTACGCGTGGGTTTGTTTGGAGGGGGTGCCGAAAAGGCGACCCGGAAGTTCTTCGCCGCCGACACACCTCGCGAGGCTCAGGTCCAGATCGCGAAAGGCGCGGACATCAACGGGTTCGACGTGCCCGGCATTGGGCGAATGATCCCCTTGGGCCGGCAGGCTCACCAGGGCAACGCCGCCATGGTGACGTGGCTCTTGGAGAACGGCGCCGACCCCGACCTACGAGATGCCACGGGCGACACCGCGCTTCACATCGCAGCTAACCGCGGCAAGGTCGACGTGATTCCGATCCTAGTTGCGGGCAAGGCTGACCTCGAGGCCACCGACAGTCGCGGAAACACGCCACTGCACCGCAGCGTTATGCCCGGCGACCTTGAAGCCACGCGACAGCTGTTGGAACTTGGGGCGAACCCGAACGCTAGCTCCGAAGAAGGCACTCCGCTGTCACTCGTCGCTCGCGGGTTTCATACCAACGGTTGCGAAGTGGAGCAGCTGCTCAGGTCTTATGGAGCGACGCAGCACTGATCTCGGCGTCTCAAGCCTCGCATGGCCTCTCCCCAACTCGTCGGATCGAACCGCCAGACTGAGTCTCGTGGCTGAGTACTTCGACGGATGGTTCCGCCCAACCGAGGTGAACCCGCTACCGGCGGTCGCGTCGAAGCGCACGCTCACGGCCGCGATCTGCGACGCACTCATCCAGCGGTACACCCGGGCCGCCTTGGAGTCTGTCCTGCCCGAGGAACTCCGACTGGAATGGCGGCGCGCTGGGACAGAGCCCGGCCAGGCCGAGACAAAGCGCGACCTCATCACGGGCTACATCGAGGACTGGTCGATCGCGCAGCTGGCATCTCTCGCGCAACGGCTAAGTACCTACGCCGACATCTACAAGCTCAATCAGGAGCAGCTGGCTTCGCTCGTGAAGACGTACGAGCAAGGGGACGGCGTACAGGGCAGAACGAAGAACCTGATCTTCGCCAGCACGGGCCCGAAGCCCGACCTGGTGCTCAGAGATGCCGTCAGCAACGACGTCGAGGTCGTGGCGAACAGCGACACCTGTCTCATCTACGACCAGCCCTTGCCGGCTGGCGGGTTGAAGTTCAGCGATCTCGTGGCTTGGTGGGCTGCCCACCCGGCCTGCCCATCCGAACTCGACGCTCCGAGCATCGCCCGCCACCTGTATCAGCGGCTGGCCGCGTCACTCGCGAGCACGCCAGAGATCCTGCTGTTCCGGACCTACTACGCGCGGTTCAAGGACAACCCGAACGTCATCGCGCTCGTTCCTCAGGTCTATCTCCACTACGACCCGCTCGACCAGAGAACCCGCCGAGCATCGGCGACAGGGGCACCCCTCGCCCGCCAACGGATGGACTTCCTCATGCTGTTCAGCGACAGGAAGCGTGTGGTCATTGAGGTGGATGGAAAGCAGCACTACGCCGTCGGCGAGACCGCCACCCCCCGCCTCTACTCCGAGATGGTGGCTGAGGACCGACGGCTCAAACTCTCCGGCTATCAGGTCTTCCGATTCGGCGGCTACGAGCTCGGGCAGCCAGGGGCAGAGGCGATGCTCAATGAGTTCTTCGACGAGGTCCACTCGCGGATGAGCTGAGCGGGCGGGACTCTGACGACGCGGTCAGATCGGGGCTCCTTCGTCAAAGTTCGCTGCTTCCTGCCCGTCCGCCTTCGCTGCATCTCAACATCCTTTGTCGAGATGCAGCGAACATTGAACAACGCGGTGTTCGTTCAAAGAACACACGATCAGTTGAGATTCGCCGCTGGCGGGTCCGCACTGTCAGTCGTGATCGCTACGGTCGTCCGAGCTTCGGGAGGGACGAGAGAATGGCCGCATGTAGAGCAGCGCACGGATGACCAGTCCGGCACACCACGCTGCGATCGGTGCGGCGGGCGATGGACTGGCCCGCGTCATCGACGAGGCGCTCAACGGGACGGCCTGTTCGGCTGGTGCGCTCCCAACCGGCTTCGGTGACCTGGACGAGACGCTGAGTGGAGGCCTTCGGCGAGGGCAACTGACGGTCGTCGCGGGTGTGCCAGGAGTCGGCACATCCATCCTGGCGCTCGGGCTCGCCCGCACCGCAGCCCTTCGGCACGGCCTTCCCACGCTCTTCATGGCGCCCGACTCGTCGCAGAGCGAGATCCTCTATCGCGTCGTCGCCGCTGAGGCCACGGTCCCAATCAGCCACCTCCGCGCTGGCAGGACATCCGCCGGGGATAAGGAGAAGCTACGGCGGTTCCAATCGCGCCTGGACAAGGCGCCATTGATCGTCAGCGCTGGCTGGCTGGAGCCCGGTCCCGTACCGCTCGATGAGGCTGTCGGCGATTACGCCCAGATGGTGGGAGTCGCGGTGGTGGACGCTACGCCGGACAACGCTGCCGTCGTCCGGCGACTGAAGGTTGTCGCCCAGCGCTTCGACATCGCTCTCGTCGTCACCGTCAAGACCGACCAGGTCAATGCACCATTCGACTTCGCGCAGCGGCACCGCATGCACGAGCTCCGAGGCCCCAGCAATCTGGCCGAACTCGCCGACCTCGTCATCGCCCTCCATCGCGACGACATGTTCGACGCGAGGTCGAAGCGTCCAGGTGA
>CAZIVD010000121.1:0-4380 GCA_964542635.1 uncultured Nocardioides sp.
CGACGTCGACCAGGTCAGCCAGTTCCTGGTCTTCGGCGGCCTGCTGTTCGTGGTCAGTGTCGGCCAGGTGCTGGTGGCGACCGTCGTGATGGTCTTCTACTCGTGGCAGCTCGCCCTCGTCGTGTGGGTCTGCTTCGCGCCGCTCTTCTTGAGCCTGCGCTACTTCCAGCGCAAGCTCTCCGCCGCCTACGGGACCGTGCGCCGTCAGGTCGGCATCCTGCTCTCGGCGATCTCGGAACCCGTCGTGGGAGCCGCCGTGGTGCGGTCCTACGCCGTCGAGGAGCGCACCCAGGCCCGGATCGACGAGGCGGTGGCCGCCTACCAGGCCGCGAGCACCCGGGCGCAGGGCTTCACCGCGTTCTCGTTCTCCCTGGGCGGGGTGTCGGCCGGGTTGGCCAACGCCGGCGTGATCGTGGGCGGCGTGCTGCTCGGCTTCGCCGGTGAGATCACGGCCGGTGAGGTGCTCGCCTTCGCCTTCCTGGTCACTCTGTTCGTCGGGCCGGTCCAGATGGGCACCCAGATCCTCACCGACGCCCAGAACGCCATCGCGGGCTGGCGCCGGGTGATCGGCATCCTCGAGACGCCGGCCGACCTCCACGACCCCGGGCCCGACGGTCGCACCCTGCCTCCCGGACCGGTCGACGTCAGCTTCGAGCACGTCGACTACGCCTATCCCGACGGACCTCTCGTGCTGCGCGACGTGGACCTCGAGGTGGCGGCCGGGACGCGCCTCGCGATCGTGGGCGAGACCGGCTCTGGCAAGTCCACCTTCGCCAAGCTGTTGACCCGGCTGATGGACCCCACGGCCGGGGTGGTGCGGCTCGACGGGATCGACCTCCGTGAGGTGGCGCAGTCCTCCTTGCGCAGCAGCGTGGTGCTGGTGCCGCAGGAGGGCTTCCTCTTCGACGACACCCTCGCGGCCAACCTGCGCTACGGCCGCCTCGACGCGACGGATGCCGACCTCACGACGGCCGCCGAGGCCTTGGGCCTCAGCGACTGGCTGGCGACGCTGCCCCACGGCCTCGACACGCAGGTCGGGCAGCGCGGCGAGTCGCTGTCGGCCGGCGAGCGGCAGTTGGTGGCGTTGTTGCGCGCCCAGCTCGCCGACCCTGACCTGCTGGTGCTCGACGAGGCGACCTCCGCCGTCGACCCCGCCCTCGAGATGCGCATCGGGCGAGCGCTCGAGCGGCTGATGCAGGACCGGACCTCGGTCACCATCGCCCACCGGCTCTCCACCGCCGAGGGCGCAGACGAGGTCGTGGTGGTCGACCGGGGCCGCATCGTGCAGCGCGGGCCGCATGCCCGGCTCGTCACCGAGCCTGGCGTCTACGCCGGGCTGCACCGCTCCTGGGTCGCCCAGCACGGCACCGAATCTGGGGCCGAACCTGGGGTCCAGCATGGGGCGGAGCGATCGTGACCGAGGTCGCCGCCCTCGTGCAGCGCTTCTACGCCGAGCTCTGGAATGCCTGGGACGACGGCGTCGTCGCCGACGTGCTGGCCGAGGACTTCGCCTTCCGGGGTTCGCTGGGCTCGACCACCACGGGGCTCGACGGCTGGCGCGCCTACCGCGACCAGGTGCGCAGCGGTGCGCCGGACTTCCACAACGAGCTGGTCGCCCTGGTCGTCGAGGGCGACCGAGCGGCTGCCCGGCTGCGCTACACCGGCACCCACCAGGGAGAGCTGCTGGGCCTGCCGCCCAGCGGTCGCGGCTTCGCCTACGACGGCGCCGCCTTCTTCGAGTCCCGGGACGGGCGACTGGTCTCGGCCTGGGTGCTGGGCGACCTCGCCGCCCTGCGCGACCAACTGGGCCGGGGCTGAGACGACCCCGACCCGCCAGTCGGTCGCGCGGCGCCTGACAGGATGGGGACGTGTCCGCCTCCCTCGA
Source organism: uncultured Nocardioides sp. (assembly GCA_964542635.1). Lineage (GTDB taxonomy): Bacteria > Actinomycetota > Actinomycetes > Propionibacteriales > Nocardioidaceae > Nocardioides. The sequence continues at coordinate 1,886 of CAZIVD010000121.1, forward strand.
CCCCGCGATCGCGCAGCGACTCAAGCGCTCCGCCGACGGGCTGGTGCCCGCGATCGTGCAGCAGCACGACAGCGGCGAGGTGCTGATGCTCGGCTGGATGGACGACGAGGCGCTGTCCCGCACACTCGGCACCGGCCGGGCGACGTACTGGAGCCGCAGCCGCCGCGAGTACTGGGTCAAGGGCGAGACCTCCGGACATCGCCAGTGGGTCAGGGAGGTGCGCCTCGACTGCGACGGCGACGCACTCCTGGTCAAGGTCGACCAGGAGGGTCCGGCCTGTCACACAGGCGAGCGCACCTGCTTCGAAGCCGACCTGCTGCTGGGCGATGGCTGAGGGCCGTCGCACGTTCGGACCCGTGGTCCTGGTCGGGCTGGCGGCGGGGGCGATGACAGCCGTGGCCGGCCATCGCGACTGGGCGACCGCGACGACGAGCCAGGAGGGCCTGCTGCTCGCAGACACATCCGGCCGGGTCCCGCTCGCGGGGGCCCTCAGCCTGGTGGTGCTGGCAGCGTGGGGGGTGCTGCTCGTGGCGCGCGGCAGAGCCCGACTGGTCGCGGCAGTGTTCGCGTTCGCCGGTGCGCTGGGCGCGCTCGCGACCACGGTGGTGGGGTATTGGTCCGCGGTGGACGGCGTCGAGGAGGCCTTCGCGGCGTACGGCGCGAAGGCGCCGGCCGTCGGCCAGACCGCGTGGTACTGGATCGCGCTGGTCGCGGCCGTGGTCTCGGTCCTTGCCACGGGCGCGGCGGTCCGGTTCGTGCGCGGCTGGCCGGAGATGGGCACCCGCTACGACGCGCCGGGGACGACCCCTGCGGTGTCCGAGACCACCGCAACCGACCTGTGGAAGGCACTGGACGCCGGGCACGACCCGACCCTCCAGGATGAGAAGAGGTCCGACCCCTAGACTGTGGCGCGCCGGCATCCCCGCCCGCCGGACGGAGCACCAAGGGAGCACAGAGGAGCGCGCATGGCCCACCACGGCAACACCCCTGCGGCGTGGACGGCCGTGACGGTCGCGATGCTCGGGTTCGTCGTCGGGGGGATCGCGCTGATGCTCGACCCGGTCAGCATGCCCATGTTCTGGGTCGGGGTTGCCCTGGGGGTCGTCTCCCTCATCGTGTTCGCCGTGATGGCCAAGATGGGGATGAACGACTAGTGCCGCGAGCCCTGGCCGGCTGACTGGTCAGGATCCCGGCAGCAGCGGCGGTCCACCGCCCGCACCACCGGCGTGGACGGCTGGGCGGGGATGAGAGGCTTGCGGGCATGTCCGTGCTCGACGAGATCGTCGTCGGCGTGCGCGAGGACCTCGCAGCCCGTCGCGCGGTAACGCCCGCCGTCGAGTTGACCGCCGCGCTGGCCGATCTTCCTCCCCCCCGCGACCCGATGCCGGCGTTCTGGGCCTCGGAGGTCAGCGTGATCGCCGAGGTCAAGCGGAGGAGTCCCAGCAAGGGCGCGCTGGCCGAGATCACCGACCCGGCCGCCCTGGCCGCGTCCTATGCGGCCGGCGGGGCGGCCGCGATCAGCGTGCTCACCGAGGGGCGCCGCTTCGGCGGCTCGCTCGACGACCTGCGCGCCGTCCGGCGGGCCGTCGACACGCCCCTGCTGCGTAAGGACTTCGTCGTCGACGAGTACCAGCTCCTCGAGGGGCGAGCCGCCGGCGCCGACCTGGCCCTGCTGATCGTCGCTGCGCTGCCGGGCGATGCCCTGCCCAGGCTCTACGACCAGGCCATCGAGCTGGGCCTGACCACCCTGGTCGAGGTCCATGACGAGGCGGAGACCGAGCGCGCGGTCGATCTTGGCGCGGAGCTGATCGGCGTCAACGCGCGCAACCTCAAGACCCTGGACGTCGACGAGGCGGCCTTCGCCAAGCTGGCACCGCTCGTGCCCGACGACCGGGTGCTGGTGGCAGAGTCCGGCATCGCCGGACCCCAGGACGTCGCCCGCTACGTCGCCGAAGGCGCCCGCGTGGTGCTGGTGGGCGAGGCACTGGTGCGTGACGGCGACCCGACCGCCGCCGTGCGGGCGATGCGGGAGGCCGGCCGATGAGCACCCAGTGGGAGGCCGACCAGCACGGGTGGTTCGGCGACTTCGGTGGGCGGTTCATGCCCGAGGCACTGGTCGCGGCCCTCGACGAGCTGACCGCGGCCTGGGAGGAGGCGCGGGTCGACCCGGCGTTTCGCGCTGAGTTCGACACGATCCTGCGCGAGTACGCCGGCGTCCCCTCGATGCTCTACGACGCCGCCCGGCTCAGCGAGCACGTGGGGGGTGCCCGGATCCTGCTCAAGCGCGAGGACCTCAACCACACCGGCGCGCACAAGATCCGCAACGTGCTCGGCCAGGCTCTGCTCACCAGGCGGATGGGCAAGACGCGGGTGATCGCGGAGACCGGTGCCGGGCAGCACGGGGTCGCGAGCGCTACGGCGGCGGCCTACTTCGGGCTCGACTGCACGGTCTACATGGGCTCGGTCGACACCAAGCGGCAGGCGCTCAACGTCGC
>CAZIVD010000122.1:0-4379 GCA_964542635.1 uncultured Nocardioides sp.
GCCTCTCATCCTCCTCGCCTCTGCCTTCCCTCTCGCTTCACTCTGTCCCCCGTCCTCTGCTCCTCCTCTGCCCCTCCGCTGCCCCTCCTCTGCTCCTACTCGTCCTTCCCGCCCCCCTTCTTCCTCCGTCTCTTCCCCTCCCCGAACCAATGGACGTATGCTACCTAAGGTATTAGCGTATGCACGCGCAGATACACGCGATACGAGAGTTGTTGGGAGGCTCGGGCGTGAAGGGTGGGGTCATCCTGTTCCGAGGCACCGGCGGTGCCGCACGCCGCTATCTGGAGTCGGACCGCTCGACCGCTGATGAGTACTACTTGGAGGCGGGGACCGCGTTGGCGGAGTTCGCCGTCGTCGATCGTGACGGCAATGTGACGGCGGACGGCGTGTTCACGCCGGAGCAGTACGCGGACTGGGTGGACTGGCGCAATCCGTTCACCGGAGCAACCCGGGGCACCCCTCGGCTTCCCAGTCACGGCGAGGCGACGGCGCCGGGGGAGCGGAGGGATACGGGTGCGAGGCGGGGGTCGCCGCGTTTCGCCGAGATGGTGATCAACGTCCCTAAGCCTCGATCCACCGACGAGCCGGGCGGGGACGGGTTGATCTCCGTCGTTGTGCGGTGATCGTCGCGGGACGTGAGGGTCCGCCGGACCGAGGTGTCCGGGTGTTCCACTTGGTGTCCTTGAGTCGCGCAGGTTTGTCGCTGCTGGGTGGTCAGGCCGCGAGCGCGAGTGGCGGGTCGCTGACCCTGTCGAACAGTGTGGTCCAGGCGGTCTCCCACGGCCAGGCGCGTGGCAGGTGCAGGGTGATCCGACGTGCCGAGGTCGCGACCCGGGCGGGCACTGCGATGAGCTTGCGGCGGATGGTGCCGGTGGTGGCCTTGGCCAGCTCGGGCCCGGTCAGGGTGGCTGTGGCGCGGGTGAGGTTGAACGCGATCACGGCCAGGACCAGCCAGGCGGCGTTGGCGGTGAAGACACCAGAGGGCAGGTGCGCCAGGGCGGAGTGCTTGAGGTCGGCGTGGACCTGCTCGATGACCGCGTGCCCGCGGTGGGTCTTGTCGGCCGTGACGGTGTCGAGGACCGTCGGGTCGGCGGTGGTGAAGAAGGCGTGGAACCGCCACACGTCGAACAGCGTGCCCTGCCCGGCCGCCCGCTTCTTCTCGGCGTTGAAGTCCGGGATCCGGCGGACCACCAGCCGCCCGGGGACACGGTCGGCCTTCTTCTGCGCGGCGAACGCAGTGAAGGGGACTTCGGCGACCTCGGCGCGGGAGACCCAACGGCCGGTGGTCTCATCGAGGATGGCGTCGGTGTACTCGATCGTGGTCCACGCCGCTGCATCGATCGTGGTGATCGCCTTCTTCACCCTCGGGTCCATCCGCACGGTCACCGACACCGCGGCACCGCCGGCCAGGGCGGCGTGGACCGGACCGCGGCCGTAGAAGGCGGAGTCCATCCGCACCAACACCCGATGGTTCTTCCCGAGCAGCCTGCGGGTGGTCTTGACCGCGTCGCCGACCAGCCGCTTCGCGCCGCGTGGCGATCCGGTGGAGCCCTTGCGGAGCCGTTGCGCCACGATCACCGGCGCACTCGTCGCGGTGCTCAACGTCGCCAGCAGCGCGTTGAGTCCGCGGACCCCGGAGTAGCCGAACCCGGCACCCTGCTTGGCGTGGCCGTGGACCTCGATGATCGTGTCGTCGACATCGACCAGGGCGTACTGCCCGACGCCGGCCCGTTCACACGGTGTGAACCAGCCGACCAGGCCGGCCAGGGTGAGCAGAAACCTCGAGGCCACCGCATCGAGCTGCCGGATGTGGCCGAAGGTGAAGGCCCGCAGGAACGAGCCGAGCGTGGAGGGGGCGTAGGCCCGGGTGAAGATCCGGCTCATCCCGCCGTGCCGCAGCAGCGCCATGTCGTCGATGGAGTCCGCTCCGGCGACCATCCCACCGACCAGCGAGGTCACCTTCAACCCGGCGTTCGCGCCCTTGTCCGACGGCACGCTCAGGTGCTGATCGGCAAGCTTCTGGAGCCCGGCTGACTCGGCCAGCGCGAGCACCGGGACCAGCCCGGCCGACGACACCAGATTCGGCTCATCGAACACCGCTGAGGTTGCCGCAGAGGTATGAGAAAGTTGCACCTGACGGATGCCCTTACGTGCTTGTGAGACACGGACCCTAGACAAGTCCCATCCTCAAGCCCGCAAGGGCATCCTCGCGTTACGGCACGCTCAAGCCACCGATCCCCGCCCGGCTCGTCGGTGGATCGAGGCTAAGCCCGGATCCACCGATGGTCATTGCGGTGATCGCGTGACCCGGGCCGCCGACTGGTGAGCGTTCGAGTGCGTGCGGATCTACCGGACCTCGCTGTCCGGGTCTTCCATTGATCCTCGGGTCGCGCAGCGGTGGCTGCTGGGTGGTCAGGCCGCGAGGACCGGTGGCGGGTCGCTGACTCGGTCGAACAGGGCGGTCCAGGCGGTCTCCCAGGGCCAGGCGTGGGGCAAGTGCAAGGTGATGCGTCGGGCTGAGGTCGCCACCCTCGCGGGCACGGTGATCAACTTGCGGCGGATCGTCGCGGTGGTCGCCCTCGCCAGGTCTGGTGCCGCAACGGTGCCAGCCGCGCGGGTGAGGTTGAACGCGATGACCGCCAGCACCAGCCAGGCCGCGTTGGCGGTGAACACACCCGATGGCAGGTGCGCCAGCGCGGAGTTCTTCAGGTCGGCGTGGACCTGCTCGATGACGGCGTGATGACGGTGGGTCTTGTCCGCGGCGACGGTGTCCAGGAGCTTGGGATCGGCGGTGGTGAAGAACGCGTGGAAGCGCCACACGTCGAAGAGCGAGTCCTGGCCGGCGGCCTTGTGCGCCTCGGCGTTGAAGTCGGGGATCCGGCGCACCACCAGCCGCCCGGGCACCTGTTCGGACTTGTTCTGCGCACCGAAGGCGGTGAAGCCGAGCTCGGCGACCTCTGCCCGAGAGATCCAGCGGCCAGTGGCCTCGTCGAAGACGGCGTCGGTGTACTCGATTGTGGTCCAGGCGTGGTCGGGGATCGTGGCGATCGCCTTCTTGACTGCCCCGTTCATCCGCACCGTGACCGACACTGCAGCGCCGCCCTTGATGGCGGCGTGGACTGGTCCGCGGCCGTAGAACGCCGAGTCCATCCGCACCAGCACCAGCTGGGTCTTGCCGAGTAGTCGTCGCGTGGTCCTCACTGCGTCGCCGACCAGGCGCTTCGCGCCGCGTGGCGACCCGGCCGAGCCTTTGCGGAGTCGTTGGGCCACGATCACCGGCGCCGTCGTGGCAGTGGTCAGCGTGGCCAGAAGTGCGTTGAGCCCACGCACACCGGAGTAGCCGAACCCGGCGCCCTGCTTGGCGTGTCCGTGGACCTCGATGATCGTGTCGTCGACATCGAGCAACGCGTACCCGGCTTCATCGGTGCCCGCGCCAGGACCGGTCCCGACGCCCAGGAGTCGGGTGAGTCCAGCCACCGCGATCAGGAACCGGGATGCGACCGCGTCGAGCTGACGGACGTGGCCGAAGGTGAACGCCCGCAAGAACGAGCCCAACGTCGAGGGCGCGTAGGCCCGGGCGAAGACCCGCCCCATCCCGCCATGCCGCAGCAGCGCCATGTCCTCGATCGAGTCGGCGCCGGCGACCATCCCGCCGACGAGTGAGGCGACCTTCAACCCAGCGTTCGCGCCCTTGTCCGTCGGCACGCTCAGGTGCTCGTCCGCCAGGTCCCGAAGGCCTGCGGACTCGGCCAGCGCGAGCACCGGAACCAGACCGCCGGCCGACACGAGATTGGGATCATCGAAGGCTGCCGAGGTCGCTCGCAGCGTGTGAGAGAGTTTCACCTCAGAGATGCCCCTTGCGTTTCGGTCGAATCGTTGCCTGAAGAACTCCGATTCTCCCGCCACGCAAGGGCATTCTCGTTCTACGGCACGCTCAACCGGCGCAACTCATCGGTGGATCCGGGCTTAGAGGACCTCTTGCAGTCCGATCCTCGAGGCTTCCAGACCAAGTTCCGCAAGATGGCGGCCGACCCCTTCGCGTTCTTCCGGGGGTCCGCCTGCCTGTTCTTCGCCGACCTGGCCGCGATCGAGGACCGGTGGGCCGACGACCGTGCCTCGCGCGTGTGGATCCACGGGGACCTTCATGTCGAGAACTTCGGCACGTACATGAACGACGAGGGCCTCCTGGTCTTCGACGTGAACGACTTCGACGAGGCCTACCTGGGCCCGTTCTCATGGGACCTGCGTCGCTTCGTGGCGAGCCTGGCCTTGATGTGCTGGCAGAAGGCGCTTCCCGAAAGGGTCGTACGGCATTTGTCGGAGGTCTACCTCGAGGCGTACCTGGACCAGGTCAGACGGTACGGCGAAACCGACGACGA
>CAZIVD010000123.1:0-4064 GCA_964542635.1 uncultured Nocardioides sp.
AAGACCTCGCCCACGATCACCCGCGAGGGGTTCATCCGCAGCGAGTTGCGCACCAGGTCAGCCAGCGATACCGCGCCCTCCCCCTCGACGTTCGCCAGCCGCTCCTCCAGCGGCACGATGTCGGGGTGGCGCTCGGGGTCCTCGTGCAGCCCGAGCTCGATCGACCGCTCCACCGTGATGAGCCGCTCCATCGGGTCAATCTCGGAGGCCAGCGCTCGCACGAGCGTGGTCTTCCCCGCGCTCACGGCTCCGGCGACCATGATGTTCTGACGCGACTTGACCAGCGCGGACAGGAACGCCGCGAGGTCGTGATCAACGGTCCCCTCACTCAGCAGGTCCTTGGTGCGCAACGACGCCGGCACGCCGGCTGCGGCCTCCCGCTCGGCCAGCCCGGGGACCGGAAGGAGGGTCGCCCGCTTGTGGCGGTGCTTGCGGATCGAGATCGACAGCCCGTTGGCGCTCACTCCCTGGACCGCGTGAAGGCGTGAACCGTCGTGCAGCCTGAGGGTGACGTTGTAGTTGATCAAGTCGAAAGGACGCGTGGACAGGCCGTCGTGAGCCGAGATCGTCTTGACGATCTCCTCCAGCTCCTTGTCTGAGGAGGCCACCGGCGGCAGCTGTGCCTTGCTGCCGTCGGCGTAGGTGACGAACACGTTCTGCCAGCTATTGATCACGATGTCTTCGACCTCGGGATCCTCCAGCAGCTGGTCGAGGTTGCCCGCCCCGAACAACTGGGCCTTGAGCGCGGCCTCCAGGCGAAGCCGGGCGTCTTCCTCCAGCGGGGTACGGCCGTCCTCGACCAGGTCGGACTCGTACTCGATCAGAACCGAAGCCAGCAGCGCTTCGGTGTGCTGTCGGGCGTCCTCCCCCTTGGGGACCGGTTGGCCGTTGCGGCGGAACTCCTCCAACGCCTTCCCGCGACGTGCACCCACGCGTGACTGGAGACGCTTGACCAGTACCTGGTCGACCGGAACGAGCTGCTTCAGGTGCATCCCGTTCACGTGCGTGCCGCGGCCGTTCGAGCTGGTTCCGTTGCTGTCCATCACGCCTCTCCCCCCTGGCTCGCGTACGCCTCCGCCGCTGCGGCAGCATGCGCGCCGTACGTCCCGAGACCAGCGGCCTGGTTGATCTGGTCGTTGAGGACGCCAGCCGACTTCAACAGCGGCGAACGCGCGTTCTTGCCGCCGACCTGGCCGGCGTGCATCGCCTCGAGCCCTGCGGGGTCCAGCGCGATCCATCCGATCCCGCTGATGACGCCGGCGGCGTTGCTCGGCGCCAGCATCCGACCGACCTCCTCGACCACCCCGCCGGCCTGCCGCTTCGACGTCACCACCACCGGAACCACCACCGGAGGGGCGTTGCGGATGTTCGCCAGCACCGGAGCGAGGCGCTCCAGCCTGTCCTTGAGGTGCATCACCGCACCCACTTCCGGGCGGGTGACCATCACGACCACATCGGCGGCCGCGGCAACCGGGATCGTCGGCGAACTGGAGTGGATCCGCCCCAGGTCGGCAACCACCCGCGATGCGGAGGCCCGCAACGCCTCCGCCAACGGAGCCCAGTTCTTCACACCGGCGGCCTGCTCGGCCGAGAAGTGACCCGGCACGATCCGCGTCGAGCCCGTGAACTCATGGGCCTTGCTGGCCGCCAGCCCGGGCGTCACCGACGTGCGAGCCTCGGTCGCCAGAGTCAGGACCGTCGGAGTCGGCGGGAACGCCTCCCCATGGCCACCGGGTGCGACGCACCGCAGCGCGAGGTCACCGCCATAGGGGTCGGTCTCGACCACGATCGTCGGCTCCGGCGTCGAGACGCCCAGCGCCAGCGACGTCGTCGTCGATCCCGGGGCGCCGCGGTCGCAGCACACAGCGATCAGCATCAGCTCTGCCCTCCGGTAGCGCTGTCGTCCTGCGGAGCGGAGTCAGCCGGGTCACCCTCGGTGATCGGGGCCTGCAGCAGCGTCAGCTGCCCCACCGCCCCGTACGCGGCCACCGTCCTCGCGTCGGTCTCCGAGATCAGGATCGTCACCACCACGGTGCCGTCCTGGGACTTCTTGGAGGAGTAGACCGTCGCCCCGGCCGAGATAACCGTTGGGTCATCGAGCATCTTCGGGTCACCCGACTGGCCTTCCTGCGGCACCGCGATCGCGTCGACCACCGAGCCGGGCGCCAGGGTGTCCGGCACGCGACCGGCCGGGAGGTTCACCGCGATCAGTCGCTTGCCCGTCTGCGGCAGAAGGTCGCTGGTCAGCGAGTCCTCGGTCAGCACCTGACCGGGCAGCAGCGCCACCGTGGTGCGCTGCCCGAACACCGAGTCCACCTCGGAGACCGGGATCGCGCCGTCGATCCCGGAGACGCTGCGAGAGACCAACAGCGGGTCCTTGGAGGTGCGGACGTCGTCCTCAGTGATCGGGTGCCCGGCCGGGATCGGCTGGGCCACCACCAACACCTCCTCCACGCCGCCCTTGTTGACGTAGAGCCATCCGCCCGCGATCACTGCTGCGATCACGACCAGGACGCTGATCAGCATCTGCCCGTACTTGCGGGGCGCCTTCGACACCGCCTTCGACAGCGAGGCTGCACCAGGCAGGCCCCCCGGCAGAGGTGCCGTACGCCGGTCGTTGGCGCGGCTCGAGGTCCGAGAATCCAGAGAGGTCACTTGTCATCCGCCGTTCTTGTTGACCGTTTGGCGCTGGTAAACCGTGATCGTGGTCGAGTCACCGGCCGCGGCGAGTTGCGAGCCGAGGTCTCCACTGGTCGCGCCGCCGCAGTTGCCCGTGCATGTCCATGCCAGCGTGTAGTTGATCTGCGCGGACACGGTCCACGTGTCGCCCTTGGGGTCGTCCATCTCGTCGTAGGAGTAGGAGCAGTTCGTCGGAGCGTTCTCCGGCATCCCCTTCACCCACTCGCGCCCCGGACCGACACACGACTGCGTGTCGCCGTTGCCCATGTCCCACTCGACGTAGGAAGGCGTAGCGGTCAGCGTGACGGTTGCGCCGCGCAGCGACTCGGTTGCCGAGACCGAGTGCCACCGCCCGGACTCGACCCACAGCCAGTTCTTGTACGAGATGTAGGTGTGGTAGGTCGGCGGCGGCGCGATCCTCGCGTCCGCCAACTCGAACGGGATGGTCACTACCAACTGGCGGGCGACCGCAGCCCCATCCACCGGCGCTGCTCCACCAGTGACCCACCAGGTCGAGAAGCTAGCCGTTCCGTCGCCTGCGCCGGTTTGGCAGGTCCACCACATGCCTTCCTCGTCCTCATGACCTCGAGGCGGCGGGCCCTGTGGATCGTCGGGCTCGGCATAGCACCAGCGCGGGCTACCCCACCACGTCAATCCGTCCTTCGTGCACGGCATCTCACTGCCATCCTTGTCACGGCACACCGTCTCGCCCTCGCCGGGGTTTGGCGTCTCACCGGGACCAGGCGATTCCTCGCCAGGGATCTCGATCTGAATACAGGCCCCGAGGGTCGCGTTCCATCCCGTGCCAGGAGGGCAGTCTCCCGGACCATCTGCCCAGGCGCTCTCGCTCGTCGCAGTGGCTAATAGGAGCGCGGCCGCAGCGAGGGCGCTGACCAGGGTAAGGCAGCTGGTCGTTGCGGCCGCGGTCTTCGTCAGGGTGCTGTTGGCGTGCACGCCGTCACCCCACTGTTCACGTATCCCCGCTTCTTCCAGCCCTCAGACGTCTTCTCCATCTGCACCTCGATGAGGCGACGGCTCGGATCGCTGATCTGGGTCACCTGCCCGTTGGTGGTGATTCGCGCGTTCGCGTAGTCGAGGCAGTAGTTGAAGATGACCGTCGTCCGACCGATCTTCGACGCGCTGGTCCAGAGCACGTCCGGCGGTACTTCCATCCGTGCGCCCCCGCGGACGTAGGTGTCAAGAAACTCTGAGCGCTCACCTAGCGGGCTCAAGGAGTACTTCTCGAACATCGCCTTCAGGCCAGGGGTGTCAGCACCCGTGCGGGCGGCCGCGGTGTAGGCCTCCCAGAACTCCAGCCAGCGGTCGCGTGCGGCGCGGTAGCGCTTGAGTTGTGCGGGGCTGTACTTGTCGTCCCACGTCGGCTC
>CAZIVD010000124.1:0-3981 GCA_964542635.1 uncultured Nocardioides sp.
GAGGGCGCGCAGATCCTCACCGAGCTCGACGCGGTCGGCAACACGACCAAGGCGATCACCAAGGGCATCGCGATCGCGACCGCCGTGCTGGCGGCGACCGCGCTGTTCGGCTCCTACGCGACGTCGGTCGCCGACGCTCTCGTCGAGGCCAACCCGGCCGAGGACGAGTTCGCCCGGCTCAGCTTCCTGGTGTTCAACCCGGGCGTGCTGGTCGGCATCCTCCTCGGCGCCTCGGTGGTCTTCCTGTTCTCGGGCCTGGCCATCAACGCCGTGGGCCGTGCGGCGGGCGCCGTCGTCTTCGAGGTGCGCCGCCAGTTCCGCGAGATCCCCGGGATCATGGAGGGCACCGGTCGTCCGGAGTACGGCCGTGTGGTGGACATCGTCACGCGCGACTCGCTGCGCGAGTTGATCACCCCCGGCATCCTGGCCGTGCTGGCCCCGGTGGCCGTGGGCTTCGGGCTGGGGGTCACCGCGTTGGCCGGCTTCCTCGCCGGTGCGATCGGCGCGGGCACCCTGATGGCGGTCTTCCTGGCCAACTCCGGTGGTGCCTGGGACAACGCCAAGAAGCTCGTCGAGGACGGCAACCACGGCGGCAAGGGCTCGGACGCGCACGCGGCGACCGTCATCGGCGACACCGTTGGCGACCCGTTCAAGGACACCGCCGGTCCGGCCATCAACCCCTTGATCAAGGTGATGAACCTGGTCTCGCTGCTCATCGCGAGCGCTGTCGTCTCGATGAGCGTCGGCCAGGACCAGAACGACACCCTGCGGATCATCATCGCGCTGGGGGCCGTCGCCGCGATCGCCACGGTGATCTACATCAGCAAGCAGCGGTCCACGGTGATCAGCGACGAGGGTCCCTCGACGCCGGCCACGCCCGCGGAGGCGGTCGACCCGACGCCGACGCAGCCGGTCTCGCCGACCGTCTGACCCGCACCACCTTCGCCGACCCGTCCGGGCCACCCGGACGGGTCGGCGTCATTCTGGATCCTTCCGGTCTGCTTGATCCAAGGGAGGAGGCACCGTGACGGACCTCGCGCGACGGCTCCGCGACGGCCTGACCGACATCGGCTTCACCTACGACGCCGTCGTCGAGCTGCTCGGGCCCCGGGCTCACCAGGCCCTCGCTCGCAACGAGACGACGCCCGGCCTCCGACGTACGGCGGACGGCTCGCCGCTCGCGACCCTCACCCGGTTGTTCCTGCTCCAGGGCCGGGTGCCGGAGAGCCACGTGGACCGGGCCCTGCCGGGCCTCCTGGGTGACCTGGTGGGCGAGGGGCTCCTCGAGCGCGGGGGCGGACAGGTCGCGGCACTCCTGGACCTGCGGCCCTACGCGACCGACGACCAGGACCTGTGGGTGGTCTCGGACCTCACGCCGGGTCTCGACGGGTCCGGGTCCCGGGTGGGGGCCGACCACGTGCTCGGGATCAGCCCCGCGGCCACGTCGCTGGCCCAGCTGACCCTGCGCGACCCGGTCGCCCGATCCCTGGACCTCGGCACCGGCTGCGGGGTGCAGGCATTGCACCTGGCCGCCCATTCCCAGCGGGTGGTGGCGACCGACGTCAACGAGCGCGCCCTGCGGATCACTCGCTTCAACGCCGCGCTCAACGGGGCCGATGCGGTGGAGGTGCGCGCAGGGTCGCTGTTCGAGCCGGTCGCGGACGAGGTGTTCGACCTGATCACCACCAACCCGCCGTTCGTGATCTCCCCGGCCACCGAGGAGCGGTTGACCTACCGGGACTCGGGCCTGCCCGGCGACACGGTCGTGGAGCGGATCGTGCGCGAGGCGCCGGTGCACCTCGCCGAGGGTGGCTGGTGCCAGGTCCTCGCCAACTGGGTGATCGAGCAGGACCGACCCTGGGACGAGCGCCTGGGCCACTGGCTGGCCGCCGACTGCGCGGCCCTGGTTGTGCAGCGGGAGGTGCTCGACCCGGCCGAGTACGTCGAGCTGTGGCTCAAGGACGCCGGCCTGCACGGGGCAGCCGACTACCAGCGCCGGTACGACGACTGGCTGGGCTGGCTCGACGACCAGGGCGTCGAGGGGATCGGCTTCGGCTGGATCAACCTCCGTCGTGGCCCCGGCACCACCGAACTCCTCGACTGGCCTTACGCCGTCGAGCAGCCCATCGCGCCGGCCATCGGCCAGTGGTCGGTCGCGACGACCACGCCGGTCTCGCTGCTCGACCGCCTCGTGCGCCGCGAGGACGTCGCGCAGGAGACCAGCGGCGAGCCGGGCGCGGAGGACCCGGCCACCATCGTGCTCCGCCAGCAGCGCGGGTTCCGCCGGGCCCGACAGGTCGACACCGTGGAGGCCGCCTTGGTGGGGGCCAGCGACGGTGAGCTGACCGTCGGCAAGATCCTCGACGCGATCGCCACGCTGACCGGGAGCGACCCGGGACAGTTGCGGTCGTCGTACCTGCCCGTGGTAGCCACCCTGGTGGCCGAGGGCTTCCTGCGGGATCCGGAACGCGCGGAAAGGTCCTGAGCCCTACCGCGCGCAGGCATCAGGTCCGGGCCACCGTCACTGCGTTCGCGCCGCAAGCGCTACCGTGTTCGGCCGGAACCCCTCATCTCTTGCGGAAGAAGCACACGTGGCACACAAGCTCGTCATCGTCGAGTCGCCGAAGAAGGCCCAGATGCTGGGCGACTTCCTCGGCTCCGACTATGTCGTCGAGTCCTCGATCGGCCACATCCGTGACCTTCCGCAGAGCGCCGCCGACACTCCGGCCAAGATCAAGGACAAGCCTTGGGGCCGTCTGGCGGTGGACGTCGAGAACGGTTTCCAGCCCTACTACGTCGTGCCGCGGGACAAGAAGGCGCAGATCACCAAGCTCAGGGGCTTGCTGAAGGATGCCGACGAGCTCTACCTCGCCACCGACGAGGACCGTGAGGGCGAGGCCATCGCCTGGCACTTGCTGGACGAGCTCAAGCCCAAGGGCATCCCGGTGCATCGGATGGTGTTCCACGAGATCACCAGGCCGGCGATCCTGGAGGCGGTGGCGAACCCGCGCACGATCAACGACGACCTCGTCGAGGCCCAGGAGGCGCGCCGCATCCTCGACCGTCTCTACGGCTACGAGGTCTCTCCCGTCCTCTGGAAGAAGGTGATGTCGGGGCTCTCGGCCGGTCGGGTCCAGTCGGTGGCCACCCGGCTCGTGGTCGACCGCGAGCGCGAGCGGATGCGCTTCCGGGTCGCGTCCTACTGGGACCTCGAGGGCACCTTCGACGCCGGCACCGGCCGCGAGCCGCGGATGTTCCCGGCCCGCCTGCACTCCATCGACGATGTCCGAGTCGCCGTGGGCTCCGACTTCGGACCCGACGGCGAGCTGTCCGCGAAGAAGCAGCGGGTCCACCTCGACCGCGCCAAGGCCGAGGCCCTCGTCGAGGCGCTCGACGACACGACGTATGACGTGCGCTCGGTGGAGGCCAAGCCCTATCGGCGCTCGCCCTATCCGCCGTTCCGCACCACGACGCTGCAGCAGGAGGCGAGCCGCAAGCTCGGCATGAGCGCCTCGGTGACGATGTCGGTGGCCCAGCGGCTCTACGAGGGCGGCTACATCACCTATATGCGCACCGACTCCACGACCCTGTCCGGCACCGCCATCCAGGCCGCCCGCACCCAGGTGCGCGAGCTCTACGGCCCGGAGTACCTCCCGGACGCGCCGCGGACCTACGCCTCGAAGGTGAAGAACGCCCAGGAGGCCCACGAGGCGATCCGGCCGTCGGGCGACGCGTTCCGCACACCGGGGCAGACCGGTCTGACCGGCGACCAGTTCCGCCTCTACGAGCTGATCTGGCAGCGCACCGTGGCCTCGCAGATGAAGGACGCCGTGGGGCAGTCGGTGTCGGTCCGCCTCGGCGGCCTCGCCTCCGACGGCCGGGACGTGGTCTTCGCGGCGTCGGGACGCGTGATCACCTTCCACGGATTCCTCAAGGCCTACGTCGAGGGCACCGACGGCGGCAAGCGCAGCGACGACGACC
>CAZIVD010000125.1:0-3931 GCA_964542635.1 uncultured Nocardioides sp.
GTCGATGACCATCGCTGCGCGGCACCAGGCCTGCCGCTACACGTCAACAGCTAGGAGTGCCACGGAGCACCGTTCCGGTGAAACATCCACAGAACTGGCAGCGCGGCTGCTCGCAGAAGCACCTCAACGGGATTGGCGGCTCCGTGACCTTGCCGCGCTGGTTCACCTCTCGGTGTCACAGCTGGGCAGAGCGTTCACACAACGATTCGGCAGGATCGTCTCGGCCGGTTGACCCCGATCGAGTTCGAGACAATCATGACCACGCCAGCCACTCAGGCTGCGTGACTAATCACTGTCACCTGATCGTGCAGCAGTCCCGAGCGGCGGCGGTCGGGATCTGCGAGAGCCAGTGCTTGAACGTGTCGAGTTGGCCGATCAGCCGTGCGGTTGCCGGGTTGCTGAAGTCGATGCTGCTGAGGCGCTTGCGGTGATGACCCGCCAAGTCTCCATAGTGTTCAGCCGCGATGCCCTCGAGCGTGCGCAACTCGGTGATGATCCGGCCGCGGTGCTCGTTGACGTGTGGGTCCTCGTAGGGCACTGAGATCTCCCGCACTGAGAACCCGTAGCCCTCTGGCCTAGGGCGTGTCTCCCAAGTCAGCGCTGGTAGGGCTGTTTTGATGCGGGCATGTCTCGTGAACGAGTCCTCACCGACGCTCAGTGGGAGCGGATCGCGCCGTTCATGCCGTCCTCTGACGGTGTGAAGTCCCGGCCGTTCCGCGATCACCGGCAGGTCGTCGAGGGCGTGATCTACCGGTTCCGCACTGGGATCGCCTGGCGCGACCTGCCCGGATCGTTCGGGCCGTGGCAGACGGTCTGGAAGCGCCACAAACGGTTCTCGACCGACGGCACCTGGGACAAGATCCACGCCCGCCTCCTCGCCGAGGCAGACGCCGCAGGCGACATCGACTGGATGGTCAGCGTCGACTCCACGATCAACCGAGCCCACCAGCACGCCACCACCCTGCGCCGTGTCGAGCGGCCTGCCGGCCGCCAGGTTCAGGGCCGAGCCACACGCCTCACAGGGGGCTGAGTCGAACTACAAGAATCCACGCCCCAGCCTGCTCGAGGAGCCGCCAGATCACGCCCTGGGCCGCTCGCGTGGAGGCTTGTCGACCAAGATCCACCAGCTTGTCGATGGCCGCGGCCGGCCGCTGGTGATCGCGTTGACGCCCGGCCAGGCCGGCGACTCGCCCATGCTGAAGCCGTTGCTGGCGCAGCTCGCGGTCAAGCGACTCGGGCCCGGACGTCCCCGCACCAGACCGGACGCGGTGCTCGGCGACAAGGCCTACTCCTCCCGAGGGATCCGCGCCGACCTGCGCGAGCGTGGGATCAGGGCCGTGATCCCGCAGCCCTCCGACCAGATCGGTCACCGCAAGAAGCGAGGGTCAGCGGGTGGACGACCGCCCGCGTTCGACGCCAAGGCATACAAGGGCCGCAATGTCATCGAGCGCTCCTTCAACGACCACAAGCAATGGCGCGGCATCGCAACCCGCTACGACAAACTCGCCACCGTCTACCGAGGAGCCGTCGTCTTACGCGCCATCACCATCTGGCTCGCGACTTAGGAGACACGCCCTAGTCGTTGTGTCGGTCAAGAGGTCCCCGTTTCGTGGATTCGGCCGTCGACCAGCCGGACGCTGTGTGTCGCGTACTGGGTAGAGATTTCGTCGTGGGAGACCATTAGCGTCGTCGTGCCTTCCGTCAGGCTGATGTCGCGCAACAGTTCATGAATCGTGTGAGTAGAAGTTGTGTCGAGGGACGCTGTCGGCTCGTCGGCGAAGACGACCGAGGGCCGGTGCGCAAGTGCTCGCACTAGAGCAGCACGTTGCGCTTGTCCACCGGAGACTCTGCTCGCGCGGGCATCAAGAACATCCGAGATTTCCAACCGGTCGATCAGATGCGACACCCAGCCGGCGTCGACCGGTCGCCCGGTGATGGTGTGCCCTGCCTCGATGTTCTCCCTGATGGTGAGTCCGCCGAGTAGTCCGGAGCGCTGGAACACGTGGCCGTGGCCAGCTCGGAACCGGGTTCGTTCCTTGTCGGTAAGCCCTGCGACGTCAACATCGCCGACGGTGATCTCGCCGACGTCGGGCCTGTCGAGTGAGGAGACGAGATTTAGCAGGGTTGTCTTGCCGGACCCGGAGGGGCCTGTGAGCACGGTCAGGGATCCTGAACTCACGTCGAGATCAACGACATGAAGGACGGTGGTTCCGAGGTACGACTTCGAGACGGCACGGGTCTTGATTCGTGTCATCCCTTCACCGCCAGCGGTAGGTCGAGAGTGCGTCGGAACTGGCCAAGGGCTCGGTGCGAGGCGAGCAGCATCGCGACGAGGGTCAGACTGAAGCCGACTGTCACTTCCGTGAGTCCGACACCAATCTGGACGCCGAGCTCACTTGCGTTGAACGCAGCGGCGACAGGCACCATGAGTGGCGCGGCAATGAGCGTCGCTTTGATCGTGGTTCGCAGCGCACGCCTGCGCTCGATCGCCTTCAACGCCCCGAAGTCAACGCCTGTCGCGTTGAGCATGCCAATCTCGCGCGAGTTCCGTTGCAGTACCGACTGTCGCTCGCCTGCAGCGGCGAAGCCCGAGAACAGTGCGATGTAGATGATCAACTGCAGCAGCAGCGGCGTCGCGTTCGCTCGCCAGAAGTCACGATTGTTCTCGCGGAAACTGGCAGCGGAGACCGCCGAAGCTTGGAGGCCGGCTTCCTCGATCGCATCGGTGACCTGGCCGAGGTCCGTGCTCACGACCAGTGCGCCGAAGTACGCCGTGCTCGTGTCCTTGAGGATGCAGTCGCGAACAGTGGCGTCGGACAGGATCGCGATGCTGCGGTTCATCTGAGCGATCCCGTCCTCGACCTTCGCGACCCGGAGCGGTACGCCGTTCAGGTCCACGGTGTCGCCGACCTGTGCACCGACGGTGTCGTCGACAATCACTGTTCGTCCGGAACACGTCTCCGGCTCTGTGATGCCCGCAACCCGCTCGTAGGCCTGCTGAGGAACCGAGAGTTCCAGGCCGGACATCCCGTCGAGGTTGAACAAATGCTTTCCGAAAGGCATCACTGGCACGGGAGACTCGACAACGAACTTGTCCATCTCTTCGACCGAGATCGAACTGTCGTCCATGAATGTGATCTCGGGACTCTGGAAGACGTACGAGACAGCGGTGCCCGAGCCCACGAGATCCGTGAGGGCGTCAATCGGGCGGAGCGGGCCATTGGTCACCTCGTGCTCGATGCCGGATGTTGCGCCGACGAGGACAACCGCAAGGATCGCGAGACCGGTACCGCTCACGAAACTGGTGACCATCCGGACGAGCCGTGGCCCTGACTCACCGGCGCCGTTGACATGGTCGATGCCGGCGTACTCGGTCTTTGACAGGCGGTTCAGCGTGCGGCCGCGCTGAGAGCTGTTGCCCACAAGAGCGAACCAGCCGAACATCACGAGAGCCGCCACCATGATGAACGGCGAGACCACCCGGAGGGCGTTCACGACCGCGACCAGCGCGTCGACGGCGCCGCGGACGAACCCCGGCAGCGGCGTCACGGAAGCATCAGAGATCGTGTCGCGGACGGGGGAGGTAAGCAGCAAGGCCCACAGGGCTGTGATGACAAGAGTAGGGAGGGTGCCGAGCGCTACGCGGTGCAGAATCGGGCGTCGCGGAACGGCGCGGCGGCGCACCCCCACACCTCGAGCCACTGCGCGTACTCACTTTCGTCCCCATGCGCTGAGAGGGGCAGTGGCCCCGACTTCCCCCGAGAGACGCGCGCTTGATGCGCAAATCGTCCCACACTGATGTCGCCGATCGCGCCGCTATGGCACGACCGACGGAACGGACGCCGTTGCTAGGAGTCGCCGAACCCCAACTTGAGGTGTCGAGATGCAGGGAAGACGGATGAGTTCAACGCTGGCGATGTTGACGAGACCG
>CAZIVD010000126.1:0-3768 GCA_964542635.1 uncultured Nocardioides sp.
TCGACGTTCAAGGGCAACGACATCGAGCGGTTCTACCGCTACGGCCTGCTCGCCAACCCCGACCTGCGCATCTACAAGCCGTGGCTGGACGCCGACTTCGTCGCCGAGCTCGGTGGCCGGCACGAGATGAGCCAGTGGCTCAGCGAGCACGACCTGCCCTATCGCGACAGCGCCGAGAGGGCCTACTCCACCGACGCGAACATCTGGGGCGCCACCCACGAGGCCAAGACCCTGGAGCACCTCGACGTGTCCCTCGAGTCCGTCGAGCCGATCATGGGGGTGAAGTTCTGGGACCCGGCCGTCGCGATCGAGACCGAGGACGTCACCGTGCGGTTCGAGCGCGGCCGCCCGGTCGCGATCGACGACACGAGGTACGACGACCCCGTCGCGCTCGTGCTCGCCGCGAACGCGATCGGCGGGCGTCACGGGCTGGGCATGTCCGACCAGATCGAGAACCGCATCATCGAGGCCAAGTCTCGCGGCATCTACGAAGCGCCGGGGATGGCCCTGCTCTGGATCGCCTACGAGCGCCTGCTCAACGCGGTCCACAACGAGGACACCCTCTCGACCTACCACGACCAGGGCCGTCGTCTCGGCCGGATGCTCTACGAGGGCCGCTGGCTCGACCCGCAGGCCTTGATGCTGCGTGAGGCGGTGCAGCGCTGGATCGCCTCGCTCGTGACCGGAGAGGTGACGCTCCGGCTGCGGCGCGGGGACGACTACTCGATCCTGCGCACCGACGGTCCGACGTTCTCCTACCACCCCGACAAGCTGTCGATGGAGCGCGTCGAGAGCGCTGCGTTCGGCCCGACCGACCGGATCGGTCAGCTGACCATGCGCAACCTCGACATCGCCGACTCGCGCAGCAAGCTGGAGCTCTACGCGACGCAGCCCCTCGACGAGGGGCAGGTGCTCGTGGAGCACGGGCATCTGCTCGGCGCGCTCCCGGCGGGCGGTGCCGACCGGATCGCCAGCAACCCGGCCTGGGACGGCGACACCAGCGACGACGCCCTGGACAATGCCGCCATGGAGGTGGGCACGGACTGATGGAGCCGATCCCACGCGTCTCGGCGCGGGTGCTGCCCGTCTGCCCCGAGGGCGAGGTGCTGCTGTTGCAGGACCTCGACCCTGCCGTGCCCGACGTCCTGCGCTGGGGCACCATCGGCGGCGCCCTCGACCCGGGGGAGTCCCATCGGGAGGCCGCGGTCCGCGAGATGTACGAGGAGACCGGACTGATGGCCGACCCGGCGGCGCTCACCTCGCCCTTCCGCCGGAGCATCGGAGAGTTCAGCTGGGACGGCGTCCGTTACCGGAGCGAGAACACCTTCTTCGCCCTGCCGCTGTCGCGCGAGGTCCAGGTGTCCTTCGACCACCTCGAGCCCGACGAGATCGACACCGTCGTCGCGTGGCGCTGGTGGACCCCGGCCGCGCTGGCAGTCGCGGGAGGTGCGGTGAGCGACGACCTCCCCGAGATCATGGCGGCCGCGGTGGCCGCCGTGCGTCGGGTGGCGTTGTGAGCGGCACCAACGAGGGTGCGCTCTGGGGTGGTCGCTTCGCCGACGGCCCCTCGCCCGAGCTCGTCGCGCTGTCCCGCTCGACCCACTTCGACTGGCGACTCACGCCCTACGACCTGGCGGGCTCCCGCGCCCACGCCAACGCCCTGCACCGCGCCGGCCTCCTCACCGACGCGGACCACGCCGAGCTGACGCGAGGCCTGGACGTCTTGGCCGATCGGTATGCCGCCGGACAGCTCGCACCGGACCCTTCCGACGAGGACGTCCACGGCGCGCTGGAGCGGCTGCTGATCCTCGAGGTCGGCGAGGACGTCGGCGGGCGCCTCCGCGCGGGGCGCAGTCGCAACGACCAGGTCGCCACCCTGTTCAGGATGTTCCTCCGCGACCACGCGCGTGTCCTCGCGGCGCGCGTGCTCGACCTCGTCGAGGCGCTCGCCGACCAGGCTCGAGACCACCTCGACGCGGTGATGCCCGGACGGACGCATCTCCAGCACGCCCAGCCCGTGCTGCTCTCGCATCATCTGCTCGCGCATGCCTGGGCGCTGCTGCGTGACGTGGACCGGTTGCGCGACTGGGATCGGCGGGTGTCGGCCGACTCGCCGTACGGCGGTGGTGCGTTGGCCGGCTCGACCCTGGGCCTCGACCCCCACGCCGTGGCTCGCGAGCTGGGCTTCGAGGAGTCCTCCGCCAACTCGATCGACGGCACCGCAGCCCGCGACTTCGCCGCCGAGTTCGCCTTCGTCGCGGCCATGATCGGAGTGGACCTCAGCCGGATCGCGGAGGAGGTGATCCTGTGGTCCACGAGGGAGTTCGGCTTCGTCACTCTGCATGACTCGTGGTCCACCGGGTCGAGCATCATGCCCCAGAAGAAGAACCCGGATATCGCGGAGCTCGCCCGCGGGAAGTCCGGTCGGCTCATCGGCAACGCTGCCGGACTGCTGGCCACCCTCAAGGCGCTGCCGCTGGCCTACAACCGGGACCTCCAAGAGGACAAGGAGCCGGTCTTCGACTCCGTCGACACCCTCGAGGTGCTGCTGCCGGCGATGACCGGGCTCGTCGCGACGCTCACCTTCGACTCCGCCCGGATGGCTTCGCTCGCGCCCGAAGGCTTCTCCCTCGCCACGGACGTCGCTGAGTGGCTGGTCCGCGAGGGCGTCCCCTTCCGAGTGGCGCACGAGGTGGCAGGGGCCTGCGTGCGCCGATGCGAGGAGCTCGGCGTCGACCTCGACGGACTGACCGACGATCAGTACGCCGAGATCTCGCCGCACCTGACCCCCGAGGTGCGCAGCGTGCTCACAGTCGAGGCCTCCGTCCGCGCGCGTCGGGGCCGGGGTGGCACGGCCCCCGACCGGGTCCGGGAACAGCTCGCCGAGCTCACCGATCGCGTGGCCGGGCACCGTGGCCGCCTCCGCTGACGACCTGGGTGTGCTCCTGGACGGACCCGTCACGGAGGTCGCGCCCACCCTGCTCGGCGCGACCCTGTTCCACGGCGACGTGGCGGTCCGACTGACCGAGGTGGAGGCCTACGACGGCCCCGAGGACCCGGGATCACACGCCTTTCGCGGCCCCACCGCGCGCAACGCTGTGATGTTCGGCCCGGCTGGACGTCTCTACGTCTACTTCACCTACGGGATGCATCACTGCTGCAACGTGGTCTGCGGGCCTGAGGGCCGGGCCAGCGCCGTGCTCCTGCGTGCCGGGGAGGTGGTGGACGGCCTCGAGGTCGCCCGGGCCCGTCGGCCGGGAGTGCGCGACCGGGACCTGGCCCGTGGTCCGGCGCGACTGTGCCGCACGTTGGCCATCGACCTGGCCGCGAACGGCGCCGACCTGGCCGTGGGTCCGCTCCGTCTCGTGCCCCGCAACACGCCCGGCGAGGCGCCCGGGAGTGTGCAGACCGGCCCTCGGGTCGGCCTCCGCCTGGCGGCCGACCGGCCCTGGCGGTTCTGGCTCCGCGGGGAGCCGACGGTGTCGTCGTACCGTCCCGCCAAGGCCCGCTGACACCCCAGCCAAGGGGCTCCCGTGGCGTCGATTTGGGATGGCCGTCGACCCGCTGCTACGTTCCTCCGGCGCCGCTGCTCGCGGCCCTCCTGGGGCCGGTCGGGCGGGGTGTCGGAGAGGGCTCGCCGAGTTGACGGTCGCTGACCGGAACGGTAAGTTTTCTCAGGTTGCCCGGAGTCGTCCCGAGAGGGTCATCCGAGTGTGTCTGATTCTTGAGAACTCAACAGTGTGTGATGTAGTCGATGAATTGGTTTGT
>CAZIVD010000127.1:0-3751 GCA_964542635.1 uncultured Nocardioides sp.
TCTCAAGCAGCATGACATCACCGTCAACTGCATGTTGCCCAGTGCGCAGACCCAGCTGTTCTCGGAGTCCGACCCGACCAAGCGCTCCGGTGGCGGCAAGCCCACACGACTCGGTCGCATGCCCGCATCCACGGACCTGAGCCCGGACATGGTCGCACCGATCATCGTCTATCTCACCAGTCCCGAAGCCGGCCACATCACCGGCGAGTACGTCTACGCGTCCGGCAGCGACATCTGCTTCTACCGCAGCCCCTTCGGCATCAAGGACCGCAACATCCTGCTCCGCAAGCAGGGCGCCTGGACCCCCGAGGAGATCGGCAACGTGCTTCCTCCCATGATCGGCGAGTGAGGGTCGACCGAGATGACCGAGTCGCCCGAGAGCACCGCAATGACCGACTACACGATGACGATCAAGGGGTCGGCCGCGACCACGGAGAAGAAGCTCCAGGTGGTCGACCCTGCCACGGGCGCGGTCTTCGCCGAGGTGCCCGACTGCACCAAGGAGCAGCTCGACGACGCCATGCAGGGTGCGCAGGACGCGTTCCGAACCGCGCCCGGGATGGCCGAGCGGCGCGAGATCATGCACGCTTGCGCGGCAGCCGTTGATGCGGCCGCCGAGGAGCTGGGCCACATCCAGACCCTCGAGCAGGGCATGCCACTGGCGGCCAGCATCGCCCGGGTCAAGGGCGCGGCCAACGGCTTCCGGCGCTATGCCGCGATGGACATCCCGGTGGTCACCATCAAGGACGACGACACCGCCCGGATCCAGGTCACCCGCAAGCCGTTGGGCGTCGTCCTCGCGATCACGGCCTGGAACGGACCGCTGCTGCAGGCCATGAACAACATCGCCCCGGCGCTGTGGACGGGCAACTCGGTGATCGTCAAGCCATCGCCGTTCACCCCGGCCGCGACCCTGAAGCTGGGAGAGGTACTGCGTGAGGTCGTTCCTCCCGGCCTCGTGAGCGTCATCTCAGGTGCCGACCCCTTGGGACAGTGGGCGGTCGAGCACCCCGTGCCGCGCGGGGTGTCCTTCACCGGCTCGGTCCAGACGGGCAAGAAGGTCAACGTGACGGCGGCCGCCGACCTGAAGCGGGTGCTGCTCGAGCTGGGCGGCAACGACCCGGTCATCGTCCTGGACGACGTCGACCCGGTGGTCTTGGCCCAGCGCCTGTTCGCCATCGCCTTCCGCAACTCCGGCCAGGTGTGCCAGGCGCCCAAGCGCATCTACCTGCCGGAGGCCATGCACGACACGGTCGCCGCGGAGATGGCGCGTTGTGCGCGTGAGGCCAAGGTCGGAGGCGGGTTGGAAGAGGGCACGAAGGTCGGTCCCATCACCAACCAACCGCAGTTCGAGAAGATCAAGGGCCTGGTCGACGACATCCGCGTGGCCGGAGGCTCCATGCCCGCGGGTGGCCACGTCGTGGACCGGCCCGGCTACTTCTTCGAGCCCACGATCGTCACGGGGCTCAAGGAGGGCACCCGGATCGTGGACGAGGAGCAGTTCGGCCCGGTGCTGCCGCTCCTCACCTACGCCGACATCGACGAGGCGGTGGAGCGGGCGAACGCCACCCACTACGGTCTGGGCGCCTCGGTGTGGTCCGCCGACGAGCAGCGCGCACAGGCGATCGCCGACCGCCTCGAGACCGGCAACGTCTGGATCAACACCCACGCCGAGCAGCACGGCGAGGCGCCGTTCGGAGGCGTGAAGTGGAGCGGCCTGGGGCGGCGCAACGGGATGTGGAGCCTGGACGCGTTCACTGACATCGAGACGGTCTGGGTGGCCCACGACGCGCCCGTCGCCTGACACGGCCACGGCCCGGCTCTCCTGACCAGTCCGGAGGGAGGACGGATGTACACGGCTCCGACAGACGCCGAGGTCATCGCCCTGGCCGCTGACCTCGGGATACGCCTCTCGGCGGAGGAGGCGCCGCTCTACCGCGAGGCGCTGGTTTCACGGCTGCGCGCGGCCCATGCGCTGGTCCAGTCCCGCATCGACCATCCACGCCCTCCTCTCGCTTGTCCCGCCAGGCCGCCGGGCTACCGACCCGACGATCGCGAAGACCCGCTCAACGCCTGGATGTGGCGCTGCCGGATCGGTGGGGACCGCGAGGGGCTGCTGGCCGGGCGGACGGTCTCCTTCAAGGACAACATCGCGGTGCAGGGGATGCCGATGAGCTTCGGCAGCCTCGGACTCGACCACCTGATCGCCGACGTCGACGCGACCGTCGTGAACCGGGTGCTCGAGGCCGGCGGGACGGTGGTGGGCAAGAACGTGATGACGGGCTTCGGGGGTGGGTTCGGTGACGGCGGTGGCATCGGCGACTACGGGCGGCCCCTGAACCCGCATGCCCCGACGCACACCACCGGAGGGTCCTCATCGGGCTGTGCCGTCGCCGTGGCCGCGGGCGAGGTCGACATCGCCTTCGGTGGCGACCAGGGGGGCTCCATCCGGGTGCCGGCCGCGTACTGCGGGGTCCTCGGACTCAAGCCGACGTTCGGACTGGTGTCGCACTTCGGGATCAGCTTCGGCGCCGACCAGAGCATCGACCACACCGGGCCCTTGGCCCGGTCCGTCGAGGACTGCGCCAGGGCGCTCCAGGCCACCGCCGGTTGGGACGACCTCGACCCCCGACAGACCCGGGAGGTCCCCCAGAGCGTCGATGTGCTCAGCCGGCTGGACGACGGTGTCGACGGCCTGCGGCTCTGCCTGCTCGACGAAGGCTTCGCCGGGGCGGACGAGGAGGTGGCGGCGTGCTTGAGGGCCGCGGCCGAGGTCTTCAGGGAGCTCGGCGCCGTCCTGGGCACGTCGTCGATACCCGAGCACGGCCTCGTGGGCGAGTTCCAGACCGCACTGAAGGACGAGGGGGCGCTCGCCACCTTCCGGACGGGGCTCTACGGGATGCATGCCCGGACTTACTACCCACCGCGCGCGATCGCGACGGTCAACGACTTCTGGCGGCAGCACGCAGACCAGTTGTCGCCGCGGATCAAGCTCTCCCTGCTCTCCGGTGAGCTCTGCCGGCGCAGCTTCTCGGGAGTCGCCTACGCCACAGCGCACAACCTGCGTCCGGTCGTGACCGGGGCCTACGACGCCGCGCTCAGGGAGGCCGACCTGCTCCTGCTTCCGACCGTCAACTCGATCGCGCCAGAGGCCACGACGCCGCCACGCGGGCTCGAGGCGGTGGCGGCCAACCTGCGTGACGTCGCGAGGTCCACCGCCAACACGAGTCAGTTCAACTACACCGGCCATCCCGCGCTGGCCCTGCCCGTGGGCAAGGTCCGCGGCCTCCCCGTGAGCCTGCAGCTCGTCGGACGCCACTGGCATGACGGCCTTCTCCTGCGCGCGGCCCGCGCCTACGAGCAGGCGGTCGGCCCGATCGCCGCCGTCGGTGGAGCGGTGAGCGACTAGCCGGTGAGCGGAGGAAGCAGCCTCTGCAGGGCCTCCGGCGTCCAGGCTCCATCGGCTCGCAGCATGACGTTGCGATCCTGGCTCGCGAAGGGGCTGCGATAGACGCAGAGGTCGCCACCCGACGCATAGACGTACTCGCCGGTGACATGGCCTGCTTCGGGACTGGTGAGATAGACCACGATCGGGGCGACCGTGTCCGGGCTCAGATCCGAAGAGGCTGGCATCTTGCCGACGCGACTGGGGCGCCCACCCATGGATCGCTGAGCCGGATCGGCCTGCGGCGCCATCGCGGTCAGGGCGCTCGGCACCACACAGTTGACGGTGATGTCATGCTGCTTCAGG
>CAZIVD010000128.1:0-3628 GCA_964542635.1 uncultured Nocardioides sp.
CGGTTGACCCACAGGTCGCGCTCGGCGCCGTCCTCGGGGACGGTGCGCACCATAAAGAGGATCTCGTCGACCTTCTCGGTGCGGCCGGCGACGTCGAGCAGACCGGCCAGCGCCTCGCCGTAGCGGGCGCGCTCCTCGACGTCCTTCATGCCGATGCCCGGGTGGACGATCGAGGCGGTGACCGCCCAGGTCTTCATGGCGTGGTTCTCGATGATCGCCACGCGCTGCGACTGCGAGCCGTGCGGCGGGCCGTCGTGGATCTGGACGCCCTGCAGGACTCCGGGCAGGTCCGGGGTGTCGAGGTCCTCGGCGCGACCCTGGGTTGCCTTGGCGCGGAACGAGGTCCAGCCGAGCAGGCCCCCGACGGCGTACATCGTCGAGGCGAACACCCAGCCTGTGGCCGATCGGCCGCGCACGGGGATCACGGTGATGGCCAGCAGGAACAGCCAGACCAGGGCGAACAGGAACGCGGAGAACCATGCTCCGCGGCTGATCGCCCAGAACGCCGGCAGGCTGGCCAGCGCCAGGAACATCAGCTGGCCTCCGGAGAGGCCGAAGAACCAGCCGATGCGGTCGCGCTGGTAGTCGGCGTAGGTGGTCATCGTCGGCTTCCTTTCTGGTCGGTGAGGTCAGTGGGGGTCGATCGGTGCTCGAGGTGGGGGCGCATCGGGCTACACCGCCACCGGTGGGATGCCGCCCGCTGCGGCGCCGGCGCCGCCGGCACCTCCGGCCGCTCCCCCGCCGCCTGCGGCCGGGGTCTTGGGAGCTGCGCCCGCTCCCCCGCCACCGGGGCCGCCGCCCTGGTCGCCGGATCCGCCGCCCGGTCCGCCGCCGCCGGGCAGCGTCGGCGGGGTGGGCGGTGCAGGAGGCGTGGGTGGCGTCGGCAGCGAGGAGTCGCCGTCGGTCTGGTCGCCGCCCTGCGAATCCGACTGCTTCCCGCCCTGGCCGCCGGACTGCCGCCCACCCATGCCGCTGAAGTCGGGGCCATAGGTGTTCTGTCCGACCCCGGCCTGGTTGGTCTCGTCCGACATGAGCGAGGTCGCCTTCGCGCCGGCGGAGTTGATCGCCCCGAGCCCGGCCGCGAGCGCCTGGCCGACGCCGCCGAAGCTGCCGAGGAAGCCCTGGGTGGACTTGTTGAACCGGTCGCCGGTCGAGGACTCGGCGCTCTGCTCGCCCGAGGAGCGTCCGTTGGCGTCGGTGGTCGACGCGGCCGAGGAGCCGCCGCCCGCGCCGCCGCCGAGCAGGCCCTGGAGGCCGCCCTGGATGGCCATGCCCTGGCGGAACGATGCGCCGCTGGGGGTGCCGGGGTCGACGAAGGCCAGGAGCTTGAACAGCGACAGCGGGGCGACGACGCTGATCAGGATCGTCATTACGGCCGGCAGTGCGGTGCCGAAGGTCTTCGCGGTGTCCTCGGCCAGGTGGGCCGCGACACCGTTTGCGAACTGCACACCGATGCCAAGCACCGTGATCATCAGGACCGGGGTGAACGCCGCGGCGTGCAGCCACCGCAGGCTCTTCCAGAACCAGGACCGGGTGAAGTCCGAGACCAGGCCGGCGGCCGACAGGGGCCCGGTAGCGGTGAGCACCAGCAGCGAGGCCGCCCGTGCGAGGTAGACCAGGAGGTGGCCGATGGCGGCCAGCCACAGGAAGATCCCGAGGAAGGCCAGCGCGGTAGCCACGCCGGCGTCGGTGATGTCGTCGACGCCGAGGCCGCCGAGCGGGTCCCAGTCCGGCCAGGTCTGCACCTTGAGCAGCGACTTCATCAACGCCCGCGTGATCGCACCACAGGCCGCGATCAGGGTGACGGCGTAGCCGAACCAGCACGCGTTGATGACGACGAACTGGCCGGCTCCGATGAGCGCCCGGGCGAGTCCCTTGCCTTCACGCTTGAAGGCCGCGGCGCCGAGCTGGATCATCGCCAAGATGACCACCAGGGCCAGGGCCAGCCACAGGGTGAAGGCGTAGACGTCCTTACCGGGGCCGTCGGCCCGCAGATCGGGGGTCAAGAACAGCTCGCTGAACGTGAGCACGATCCGCAGCACGAACAGGCCGGAGTTCCAGACCGCGAGCATGGCCGCAGTCCAGGCGTCGGCGGCCGCCTTGGCGATGACGTCGCCGATGGCCTCGAACGGGTTGGGGATGTCACCCACGCCGGGGATGCCGCCACCGAAGAGGTCACCGACGTTCGGCAGACCGGGGATTCCGGGGAGCCCGGGAACCCCAGGCAGCCCGGGCAACCCGGGCAGGACGCCGCCGCAGATGGCGTCGAGGATGCCGCAGCCGTCCGGGAGCAGGTTGCCCGCGCCGTCCAGGACGTTGCCGGCCCCGTCGATCAGGTTCCCGGCGCCGTCCTTCACGTCGCCGGCGGCGTCCTTGCCGCAGTCGATCGGGTCGCTGGCGCAGTCGAGTGCGTCGCCGCCGAGGTCGCAGAGGGCGTCGGGGCCGGGGCAGCCCATCTTCACGTTGCCGCGGGCCGGCAGTCGGCCGCTGGTGGCGGCCGGGGTGAGCTCGGCTGTGGTGGCGGCCGAGCTGGTCGCCGGCTCAGCGGCGGCCGCCGCGGGCGGCTGCAGGGTGGTCGCAGCTCCGAGGAGCGTGGTGAGGACCAGGATCGCCAGGGCGGCCCTGATCAGGTGGCCCAGTCGGAGCGCCCGGGGCGCGGTGGCGATGGCGGTCGTGGTCACTGGGGGGCTCCGTTGATCCGGATCCAGCCGGCCTTCTCGAACTCGGGGGTGCCGGGAGCCACGGCCTGCGGCTGGCCCTCCGAGACCAGGTGCTGGATGTCGGCTTCGCTGCCCGTGACCAGGCGCCAGTCGCCGTCGATCCAGCGCATCAGCTGGGTGCCGGCGTAGAGGCTGTCGTGGACCTTGCCGTCGGCGGTGGTGAGCGTGACGTAGCTGAGCAGGTTCACCGCGTAGTAGCCGGTGTCGAGCTGCTCGAGGGTGTAGGCGATCGGGGTGAGGGCGTACGACGCGGGGGCGGGCACGTCGCCGTCCTTGGGGACGCCGGCCTGCTTGCGGCGCAGCTCGACCGCGGCGCGGGCTCGCTCCTCGAAGGTGGCCTTGTCCTCGGGGTCGGCGTAGAGGCCGGCGACGGTGACGGCCTGGTCGTAGTCGAACCCGAGCTGGGCCTTGGCCACCTCGACTTGGAGTGCCACGGCGCCGAGGTCGGTGGCCGGGAACCCGGTCGGGTGGCCGTCGACCTGGTCGGTGCCGGTCGGGATCACGACGCCGTCGGCGGGCGCGGTGTCCGGGGCGACCTGCTCGACCGAGGTGTTCTCGACGGTCTGGCTCGAATTGTCCCCGCCGACCGTGTCGGAGGTGCCGGCGTCGTCGGCTCGGCTGCGGGCACCGAGCCAGACGACGGTGGCCACCATGGTGGCGATCGCCACCAGGATGCCGATGCGCACGAGGGTGGCGCGCGAGTCGTCGTTGCCGGTCGTCAGGTTCTTCATCTCAGTGGTCCCCTTCGATGTGGTCAGGGTCAGTGGTGGCGTCGGTCGACCAGGTGCGCCAACCGGCCTCGTGTGCCAGTTGGGTGCCGGGCCAGGTAGCGGGGGCAGGAGCGGGCGGTGCACCGGGGGCGACCATCCAGCGGCCGCCGACCCACTGCATGCGCTCGCAGTGGGCGA
>CAZIVD010000129.1:0-3606 GCA_964542635.1 uncultured Nocardioides sp.
GCCGCCGGCCCTCGGCGACGCGCATCGGGTCGACGTCGCCGATCAGGTCGGCGACGCTGGTGTCGGGCGTGGCCAGCTTCTCGGCGTACCGCTCGTCGCGGTGTCGCCAGTCGACCGGCAGGTCGTCGCCGAGCTCGTCGGCGCGGCGCCGCGACTCCGGCGTGATCGGGTCGAACGGATGCTCGCCCAGCTCGCTGCCCGCGATCACCGGCGTCCACTCGTCCAGGAGCCCCACGAGGGTGCGCAGGATGCGGGTCTTGCCCTGTCCGCGCTCGCCCAGCAGGACGACGTCGTGACCGGCGAGCAGGGCTCGCTCCAGCTGGGGGACCACCGTGTCCTCGAAGCCGTGCAGGCCGGGCCAGGGGTCCTCGCCGGCGCGCAGCTTGGCCAGCAGGTTGTCGCGGATCTCCTCGCTCAGGGACTTCTGGACATGTCCGGTCGCCCGGAGCTCGCCGACGGTCGAAGGTCGCGTCACGCTGCCACGCTAGACCTGGCCGTCAAAGGGCCGTCGGCCAGGCCGCACCCCGGACGGGCGCCGGCCCGCGGTCCGGACCGCCGATAGGTTTGCCCGGGTGGACACCGACGCCGTCCTGGCCCTCATCCAGGACGTCTCGGCCCAGGTGGTCGACCCCCGGTTCCGGAGCCTGGTCGAGGGAGAGATCGCCGAGAAGCACCCGGGCGACCTGGTCACGGTGGCCGACCAGGAGGCGGAGTCGCTGATCACCGCGGCCCTGCAGCGGGCCTACCCCGACGCCGTCATCCTCGGCGAGGAGGCGAACGCCGTCGACGACCGGTTGACCGAGCGCTTCCTCGCGGCTCCCCACGCCTTCACCGTGGACCCCGTCGACGGCACCAAGAACTTCGTGGCGGGCTCCCCCGACCATGCGGTGATGGTGGCCGAGATCCGCGGCGGCGAGACGGTGCGCGGTTGGATCTGGCAGCCCCAGCACCGCAGGGCGTACGTCGCGGAGCGCGGCGCCGGGGCCTGGCGCGGCGACGTGCGACTGGTCCGTCCCCCCGTGGCCGCCGAGCCGCGCGGAGTGACCTCGCTCGTCCCCTGGGTCGGGACCGCGCTCGACGGGCTGCCTCCCCTGGAGCTCACCTGGGTCTGCTGCGGCGTCGACTATCCCCAGCTCGTCGAGGGCGCGGCCGACTACCTCGTCTACGGGCCTGGCAACGCGTGGGACCACGCCGCCGGGTCCCTGCTCGTGACGGAGGCCGGCGGCTTCGCCGGGACCTTCGACGGCGAGCCCTATCGGCCGCAGCGCGGGATCCCGGGCGGGCTGGTCGTCGCCGGCGACCGGGCGACGTACGACTGCGTGGTGCCGCTCGTACGCCGACTCGGATCCGCGACCGCGCCAGCCCGGCCCGGGCTCGCCCCGCGTCGGGGCCGCACCGGCCCGTCGTTCGAGCTCACCGTGGACGGCGAGCGCTTCGTGGTCTCGCCGGACGGCCAGGGCGGCACCGGCTACGACTGGGTGTCCGGTCCCAACCAGGGGTACGGCTTCGGGTCGAGCGCACCATTCGACAGCACCCTCGAGGCGCACACCCTGGCCGCGCGGGAGTTCCTGGCCATGGTCGATCCGGCCACGGGCTACATCGGCGAGGAGGACCGAGGCCGATGACCTCCCGCGCGCCCCGGCGGATCATCGGCGTCACGGGCGCTCCGGGGGTCGGCAAGACCACCTACGCGGAGTCGCTCGTCGAGGCGAGCATCCGCGACGGCGTGCCGGCCACCCACGTCCCGATGGACGGCTTCCACCTCGCCGACGTGGCGCTCGCCGCCCTCGGCCGGCTCGACCGCAAAGGCGCCCCGGACACCTTCGACGCGTGGGGGTACGCCGCCCTGCTGCGGCGGCTGCGCGACGAGCGCGAGCACGTCGTCTACGCCCCGGCCTTCGAACGCGACCTCGAACAGCCGCTCGCCGGCGCCGTCGCGGTGGGACCAGAGGTGGAGCTGGTCGTCACCGAGGGCAACTACCTGCTGGTCGACCTCCCCGAGTGGCGCGCCGTCCATGCCGCCCTCGACGAGGTCGTCTACGTGACCCTGGACGACGACCTCCGGCGCCGCCGCCTGCTCGCCCGCCACGTGGAGTTCGGCAAGTCCCCGTCCGCCGCCGAGGCCTGGGTCGCCCGCGTGGACGACCCCAACGCCACCCTGGTCGCCGCCACGGCCTCGCGCGCGGATCGGGTCGTCCACAACCCGGGGGGATAGTCCCTGACGTATGGGTTCCAAATCCGCCGATTCCCGAGCACAAACGTCAGGGACTATGCCGGCCCGCCGGCCCGAACCCTCCCCGCCGAGAATTCAGCCGCGGGCGAGGAACCCAAGCAGGTCCTGGCGGGTGAGTACGCCGACGGGCTTGCCGTCCTCCTGCACGAGCACGGCGTCCGCCGACTCGAGGAGCCGGACCGCGGCTTGCGCGGGCTCGGTGGAGCCGATCGTCGGCAGCGGGGGCGACATGTGCTGCTCGACGGAGTCGGTCAGCCGGGCCTGGCCGGTGAAGAGCTTGTCCAGCAGAGCCCGGTCGGAGACCGACCCCGCGACCTCGGCCGCGACGATCGGCGGCTCGGCACGCACCACGGGCATCTGGGAGACGTCGTACTCCTCGAGGATGTGCACCGCCTCGGCGATGGTCTCGGCCGGATGGGTGTGCACCAGGTCGGGAAGCTGCCCGGACTTGCCGCGCAGGATCTCGCCCACCGTCCGCCCCGCGCCGTCGGCGCCCTCCACGGGAAAGCCGTAGGACGCCAGCCAGTCGTCGTTGAAGACCTTGGTGAGGTAGCCGCGCCCGGAGTCGGGGAGCAGCACCACGATCACCGCCTCGGCACCCGCGGGGGTGCCGGCCAGCTCGTGCGCGAGCACGCGCGCCGCCTGGACGGCCATGCCGGAAGAGCCGCCGACCAGCATCGCCTCGGTGCGGGCGAGCCGGCGCGTCATCGCGAACGAGTCGGCGTCGCTGACCTCGATGATCCGGTCGGCGACCGACCGGTCGTAGGTCTCCGGCCAGAAGTCCTCACCCACGCCCTCGACGAGGTAGGGGCGGCCCGTGCCGCCGGAGTAGACGGACCCGGCCGGGTCCGCGCCGATCACCTGGATGGCGGGGTTCTGCTCCTTGAGGTAGCGACCGACGCCGCTGATGGTGCCGCCCGTCCCGACCCCCGCGATGAAGTGCGTGACCCGGCCGTCGGTCTGCTCCCAGATCTCCGGACCGGTCGTCTCGTAGTGCGATCGCGGGTTGTGGGGGTTGGAGTACTGGTCGGGCTTCCACGCGCCCGGCTGCGAGGCGAGCCGGTCGGAGACGTTGTAGTAGGAGTCCGGGTGCTCGGGCGGCACGGCGGTCGGGCAGACGACCACCTCGGCGCCGTAGGCCTTGAGCACGTTGCGCTTGTCCTCGCTGACCTTGTCGGGGCACACGAAGACGCAGTGGTAGCCCTTCTGCTGCGCCACCATCGCCAGCCCGACCCCGGTGTTGCCGGACGTCGGCTCGACGATGGTCCCGCCCGGCTGGAGCTCCCCCGAGGCCTCGGCCGCCTCGATCATCCGCTCGGCGATCCGGTCCTTCACCGACCCACCCGGGTTGAGGTACTCCACCTTGGCCAGCA
>CAZIVD010000130.1:0-3263 GCA_964542635.1 uncultured Nocardioides sp.
TCGACGAGTCCGAGGTGCTGACCCCGGCCGACTACGCCCACCACATCGACAAGTGGGCCTTCACCGTGCCGTTCGTGTGCGGCGCGACGAACCTCGGCGAGGCGCTGCGCCGGATCACCGAGGGCGCGGCGATGATCCGCTCCAAGGGGGAGGCCGGCACGGGCGACGTCTCCAACGCGGTCACGCACATGCGCACGATCCGCGCGGAGCTGCGGCGACTCCAGGGCCTGGAGCCCGACGAGCTGTTCCTCGCCGCCAAGGAGCTGCAGGCGCCCTACGAGCTGGTCAAGGAGGTCGCCGAGGCCGGCAAGCTGCCGGTGGTGCTGTTCACCGCCGGCGGCATCGCGACCCCGGCAGACGCGGCGATGATGATGCAGCTCGGCGCCGAGGGTGTGTTCGTCGGGTCGGGGATCTTCAAGTCCGGCAACCCCGCCCAGCGAGCCGAGGCGATCGTCAAGGCCACCACGTTCTTCGACGACCCCGACGTGGTCGCCAAGGTCTCTCGGGGCCTCGGCGAGGCCATGGTGGGCATCAACGTCGACGAGATCCCCCAGCCGCACCGCCTCGCCGAGCGCGGCTGGTAGGAGACCGACGGAGGCGGGGGTCGCGAGTGCCGGCGCCGCTGGCGAGACTGCCGGACGGCACGGTCAAGCAGGTCAACCCGTTCACCGGCACGCAGGTGTGGACCGTGCCAGGGCGGGCGGACCGGCCACTGGCACCGCCGGCCCGTCGCCGGCCACGGCCCATCGACGCCGAGCGGGACGGGCGCCACTGCGCCTTCTGTGAGGGCAGGTACGACGAGACGACGCCCGAGCGCGAACGGCTCGTCCGCACGGCCCACGGCTGGACGCGCCACGTGGCCCTGCCGGCCGGCAGGCTGCACGAGACCGTGGCGGACTTCCGACTGATCCCCAACCTCTTCGAGATCGTCTCCTACGACTACTGGGTCGCCAACCACGGCTACCGGCCGGCGCCCGAGGTGGTGGCCCACCAGGAGGCCTACCTTGCCGATCCCGTCGGGCGCGAGCACGTGCGCGGCCTGCTGCGCACCAGGCTCGGGGACTTCGCGGAGGACGACCTGGAGCGCCTGGCGAGCCGGCTCTTCGGGGGATGCCATGACGTCGTCGTGGCGCGGCGGCACTTCGTCGAGGGCGCGGCGCTCGACGACCGTCACGCGGGCTCCGGGTCGCTGACCCCCGACGAGCACGAGCAGTACGTGGCCCTGACCATCCGCGCCATGCAGCGTCTCTACGACACCAACCCTCATGCCCGGCTCGTCGCGGCCTTCCAGAACTGGCTGCGCCCCGCGGGCGCGTCCTTCGACCACCTGCACAAGCAGCTCGTGGCGATCGACGAGCTCGGCAGGGACCTCGAGCAGCAGCTCGCCCGACTGCGCCGGGAGCCGGATCTCTACGAACGGTGGGGTGAGCGGTACTCCGTGGAGCAGGGCCTGGTCATCGCGCGGAACGAGCACGCGGTGGCCGTCGCCGGCGTCGGTCACCGGTATCCCGCGATCGTGGTCTGGACCCGCGCTCCCGGGCGGCCGTGGGAACTGGAGAACGAGGTGGTCCGCGCCGTCTCCGACCTGCTCCACGCCATGCACGTCGCGACCGGGGCGGAGGTTGCGACCAACGAGGAATGGCACCATCAACCCCCGTCGGTGGAGCACCCCGCGCCGCTGCGCGTGCTGCTGAAATGGCGGCTCTCGACGCCTGCCGGCTTCGAGGGCGGCACCAAGATCTACGTCAACGCCGTCGACCCCTGGTCGCTGGCGACGAGGGTGCGCGGGCGCCTGCGCGCTGCGCTGGCCGACGGACTGGTCGCCCCGATGGAGGTCGACCCCGGGTCCTAGGGAACCGTCGGCCGGTGTCCGTCCGTCATCCGTTGCAGCCGCCCATGCCGAGGAAGAACGCGGTCGTGTCGGTGACCCGCCCCGTCTTCTTCAGATCGCACTTGTCCTGGAACTGCCGCACGGCCGCCTTGGTCTGCTGCCCGAAGTCGCCGTCCACCACGAGCGACTCGCCGTCGGCGCGCAGGGCGCGCTGGAGGGTCTTGACCCGGATGCCCTGGTCGCCCTCCTCGAGTCCACGGAGCTGGCGGGACCGGGCGAACAGGATGGTCCAGTACCAGCTCTTCACCACGAACGGCGTGGGCACCGGGCCCTCGAAGCCGTCCACCAGCTTCTTGACGGCGGCCTTGGTCTCCGGTCCGTAGAGGCCGTCGACCGTCACGAGACCGAGACCCGCGTCGTTGAGCACGCACTGCAAGGTCCTGACCGCCTTGCCCGAGTCGCCGGGAGCGAGCTCGGGGTACGCCGGCAGGGTGCGGCGGCACTGTGCTTTCTGGGTGGTCTGTGCCTTCTGGGGGGTCTGCGCCTTCTGGGTCGTGGGGGCCTGGGCGACTGCGGGCTCCGCGAGGACGGGACCGAGGAGCGCGGTGGCGGTGAGGACGGCGACGGTCGCGACGGCGGTGCGCATGGTCGATCGTCCCGCAGGGCAGGGCCTCCCGGCAAAGGTCGCCTGCGACCACCAGTAGCCTGCGCCCGTGTCCCGTCCACCCGGTCC
Organism: uncultured Nocardioides sp.; assembly: GCA_964542635.1. Taxonomy (GTDB): domain Bacteria; phylum Actinomycetota; class Actinomycetes; order Propionibacteriales; family Nocardioidaceae; genus Nocardioides. The sequence goes on from CAZIVD010000130.1 coordinate 2,565, forward strand.
CGTCGTCGGCGTCCTGGCCCTCCAGGGCGACGTCCGCGAGCACCTGCACGTCCTGGCCGCCCTCGGGGCGCGACCACTCGCCGTACGTCGGGAGCGGGAGCTGGCCGAGTGCGACGGCCTGGTGCTGCCCGGTGGGGAGTCGACGACGATGGCCAAGCTCGCCGGGATCTTCGACCTGCTCGAGCCCCTGCGGTCGCGGGTGAGGACCGGCCTCCCCGTCTTCGGCACCTGCGCGGGGATGATCCTGCTGGCCGACCGGATCGAGGACGGCACCGCCGACCAGCAGACCATCGGCGGCCTGGACATCACCGTGCGCCGCAACGCCTTCGGTCGCCAGGTCGACTCGTTCGAGACCGACCTGGCCTTCACCGGACTCGAGGATCCCGTGCACGCCGTCTTCATCCGGGCGCCCTGGGTCGAGGAGGCCGGACCGGACGTCGAGATCCTCGCGCGTGTGGGGGAGGGTCCGGCCGCCGGTAGGATCGTGGCGGTCCGCCAGGGCCCGTTGATGGCGACGTCGTTCCACCCCGAGGTGGGGGGCGACTCCCGCATCCACCGGGTCTTCGTCGACCTCGTGACGTCGAGCAACGCGTAGAGAAGGCGTAGGGAAGAGAGTCATGTCCGGCCACTCCAAATGGGCGACCACCAAGCACAAGAAGGCCGTCATCGACGCCCGCCGCGGCAAGATGTTCGCCAAGC
>CAZIVD010000131.1:0-3097 GCA_964542635.1 uncultured Nocardioides sp.
CACCATGTCGCCAGCAGGGGTTTCCAGGCCGTCCTTGTCCGACGACACCGCAGCCGCCGACTCACGCCAGTTCGCACGGGACTGGCGGTTCGATGCCTTGCAGGACTTGCGAATCTCGGCCATCGCAGCCGCGCGCACATCCTCCGATGCGGCAGGCTCCGAAGCCTTGACGGCAGGAGCGGTCAGGACTGCCTCGACCGCAGCGATCTCCGCGACGACCTCACGATGAGGCGTCGCGTGGTCGCACACCACGTACGGCGTCACCGGGGTTTGCGTCCCGGGGGTGACTCGCATCCATCGAGTCCCCTTGCCGTCAGGACGAGCGCCATCAGCGGTGCACATCGAGCAAGCGCGACCGGCGCGCTCCGCAGCAACGAGCTCGGCAGCGGTCTGCTCCTGGAGAGCCTTAGCCACCGAGCGCACCGACAGGCCACATGCGCGGCACCGGGCGATGCCGTGGGCTTCACACCTCGGAACCGCACTCGTCGGAGCCTTCTCGGGAGAACCCTGATTCCCCCCGCCGCGCGGGGGGTTAGGGGGGTTCTCGAAAGGATCTAGAAGAGCTTCTTCCTTCGTGTGCGGTGGAGCGCACACCTGCTGTGCGGTGGAGCGCACACCTGCTGTGCGCTCCACCGGATATCCACCATTAGAGGGTGTGCGCTCTGGCGCACACGTCTCTACCTGCGGAATGTTCAATTCTGCCGGGCGGGCGGGGGTGGCGGCGGTCGTCCCCGAAGACCGCTTCGGCTTCTTACCCGCAGCCTCCGCGGCGGCCTTCTCGGCTGCCTTCCGAGCGGCGCGACGCTTGTGCCACTGCCCCATCGTCTGCGGCCCGTCGTAGTCATCGGGAGGGGTCTGATGCACGACGTACTGGTTCGGATATCCAGGCACCTCGATCTTGTCGATCGCGCCAACCTCGACCAGCGCCGTCAGGTACGGATCGACCGACTGCGGCCGGCTGAACCCCAACAGTTCTGCCAGCGTCTCGCGCGACGGCTCAGCGAGACGGTCGATCTCCTCCGTCACGCGCCCGTCCTCGTCCTGGGCGCGGAACGTCATGGCTTCCAATGCCCAGTAGGCCGCGACGGACTGCGGTGGCACACCAGAAACCGCGACCCAGTCACCCAGCTGCGAGTACGGGGCGCGACGGCCTCGCCTAACGAACGGCTTCGTCATGCCTCACCGCCACGCATACGCGGCAGGTTGACGTTCAGGGCCGGCATGTACTGGTGCAGGAACCGTGCCTCGACCTCGAACGCGTGGTCTCTATCCCGGCAGGGGTGTGCGATCCAGTAGCGGAAGACTTTGCCGTCACGGCTGTGCGTCGCGAGGCGGATTCGGAGCTGGCTCGTGCTGCCGACGTAGACCGGGCCGTGGTCGGCGTCGAACAGCACGTAGACGACGGACTGCCCCTTCAAGGGGGCGGCGTCGTTGAGTTCGATCGGCCACACGCCGCGCCAACTTCCGTCGGCCTCGGCGCGCTCTTCCTGCTTCGCGTGGGCGTGGGCCTTCGCACGGGAGACCGGAATCTGGTCGCGCCAGCGGGCGGACACGCCGGGCGCCTTGCCAGCAGCCAGGAAGTCGTAGGCGTCGCGGAGCTGGACCATGGTCGTGGCGCCGGCGTCGTACTCGCGGCGGAGTGCGGCGAGGTATTGAAGCTCGGCGTCGACGAGGGCGTTGGTGAGCCGGTCGCGCTTCTCCTGGAGGAGGCGGATGTGTTGTGCGGTCGCGGCGAGGGCGGGGGTTTCCGTCGCTGCGTTCATGCGCTGGCGCCGTTCCGGAAACGGAAACGGGTACAGGTGATACGTGTCACTGGGCGAACTCCTGGGCAGGGAGCAACAAGCTCTTGGGCGACGTCCAGACTTGGGCAGTCACGGACCTTGGGCGACACAACAAACCAAACAGCGGGCAACACAGGCAGGACAGACGCCCACCTTGCCACACGCCACCGAACGATCACACTCACTGTGACCGGACTGTCGCGGCACGCCCACCAGCAGGCGGATACGACACGCGCGTCCGGAGCAACACGCTCGACCGGCACGACATGCGACGGACCGTCTGTCATCATGGCGAACGCGTGACCCAACCGGCTAGCTACCGGAACGGACACGCCACCCCGGCTTCGCATGCACCTGGGCAGGAGCAGCAAAGCGGAGGTGTGGACTTGTGGAGGCGACTGCAGCGCCGAACACGGTTCGGTGGGGTGATCGGGGTGTTGGCTTGGGCGCCTTCCTCCGATCACCCCACCCTCATGTCTAGGCCCGTTCTGGTGGGCGGCATGGGGTTGGGGCGCAGGGATTGCGCCTGTGATTGGCGGCGCGTCGCATTGCAGACGCGCCGCGACCTCATCTAGGGTCACGGCTAGTACCTCACGCGCGTCTCCCCCGTTCGCCGGCAAGCTTCTGGGGAGGCGCGCGTTTTTCTTTGTCCGGGGATGGGTCGGTGACTACTCCGAGCCGGAACGTACCGGCGATCACCGCCCGGGTGCGTGCGCCACGCCGAGGAATCTCCCCCCAATCCGGTGCGTGTTGACCCCGGTCCGGATCTACCCCCTCCGTTACTATCCCCCCGTGACAGACGCCAGCCCCCGCAGGGACCGCAGCGGTGAGCGGACCCGTCGCGAGGTCAGCCTGCCCGCCGACGACGTCCACGCCTTCACCGAACTCGTCGAACAGCGCAAGTCCGCCACCGTCTCGATGCTCGCCTACGCCTGGGTGCAGGAGGCGGTCGCGGCCATCCGGGCCGGGCGCGGCGACGAGCTTCCCCGCAAGTCGACCGTGCCCCGCGGCGGGGTGAAGGCGCGCGTCAAGTGGACCCAGTCCTCCGAGGAGTACCGCCGCTGCGTCGACATCGTCGGGGACGCTGGTTCGTCCCTGGAGGCCGTTCTGCTGCACCGGATCAGGCAGTACAAGGAGGCTGGCGGAGACCCGCTGTCGATGCCAGGGCCGCCAAAGCGGACCGATCAGGAAGCCGCCTAATCCCCACTTGACCCACCGTTACGGTGGGCGCTACACTCTCGACCATGACGCCCAAGCCCAAGGGAGTCGCGCAGGACGCCCAACCTGCAGACGCCCAAACACCTGCCCAGCCCGAC
>CAZIVD010000132.1:0-3069 GCA_964542635.1 uncultured Nocardioides sp.
ATCGTGGGACTCAGTGCGGAAGGCCGGTGGGCAGCCACGGCGCACGTACCGGCCATCGCAGCCGTCGACGGTCTCGAGGTGCGTGGCCTGACGGCGAGTACTCCGGCGTCCTCGCGCGCGTCGGCCGAGGCGCACGGTGGGGTGCTCGCCTTCGAATCGGTCGACGAACTGGCCGCCAGCGACGAGATCGATCTGGTCGTCGTGTCGGTGAAGGTGCCCGCGCACTACCGACTGTTGATCCCTGCATTGGCAGCCGGCAAGCCCGTCTTCTCCGAGTGGCCACTTGCGGCGAGCCTGGCCGAAGCCGACGAGCTCGTGCGCGCCGCAGGCGCGGTCCGCACGTTCGTCGGGCTCCAGAATCGCTCGTCGGTGATCGTGCGCTACGTGCGCGACCTGGTCGAGGAAGGGTACGTGGGCCAGGTCCTGTCGACCACACTCGTCGCAGCGGGAGGTCTCGGTGGTCCGACCGGGAGCAAGGCGGCGTCGTACCTTCTCGACCGTGCCATGGGAGCCACGATGCTCACGATCCCCTTCGGTCATACCCTCGACGCGATGACCTTCGCTCTCGGTGAGATCGCCGACCTCAAGGCAACGACGGCTGTGCTGCTTCCCCAGGTGCGCGACAGTGACACGGGAGAACTGCTGCCGAAGTCCGCGGAGGACCAGGTCGCCGTCGTGGGCTCACTCGCCCGGGGCGCCGTGTTCACCATCCACTATCGCGGAGGCACTTCGCCGGCCACTCCTTTCCTGTGGGAGATCCAGGGGACCGAGGGTCACCTGCAGGTGACCGCTGGCGGCAGCACTCTGACGCAGGGGGCGACGTTGCGGGGATCTCAGGGCGGTGCGCCGCTCGAGGTGCTCCAGCCTCCGGCGGAGTACGACTCATATCCGGCACTCGCCGGCACGCCCGCGCACGCAGTGGCCCACTCCTATCGCCAGATCCTTGAGGACCTGCGCTCAGGATCGACCGTGTCGCCGGACTTCGCGTTGGCCCGCGATCGGCACCGGCTGCTCGACCGGATCCAGCGAGACGGCGGGACTCCGCTGCCATCCCCGACTCAGCCCTAGGCGGGGACCTCGCCCTCGCCCAGCTCCCAGTCCTCATCCTCGGGCATCTCGGGCGCCATCCGCGGTCCTCGCAGGGCGACGCCGAGTCCGAACGACACGGCCACGGCTGTGGAGCACACGATCACCAGCGGGGTGCCCCAGAGGGAGCCCAAGGCGCCGATCGCCAAGGTGCCCAGGGGGAGCAGGCCTCCCCAGGCGACGATGAAGAGGCTCATGATCCGGCCCCTCCCATGCTCGGGCGCGACGTACTGCAGCGTTGTCTGGAGATTGGTCATGACAGAGAAGTTGAAGAAGGCGATCACGGCTGCGATGCCATAGGTCAGCGGGGCGAAGCGCGAGACGGCCAGCACCGCGATCGCGCCGCCCATCAGGATCATCTGGATCCCGACGTCGCGAAGGCTGGCCAGTCGTTGCGACGAGCTGGTCCGTAGCGCCCCCGCCGCGGCTCCGATGCCGGTCAGGATGACGATCGTCATGAACGCCCGGTCGCCTCCATCGAGCACCTCGTAGGCGAAGTACGGAAGCTGCGAGACATAGGACGACGCGAACACCGCAGTGACCGCCACCATCGCCAGCGCCAGCAAGGCGGGTGGCCGCTGACGAGCGATCCGGAGACCCTCTCTGATGCGTTCCATGGCTGAGCCGCTTCCAGGACGCACCCGGATGGCGCGCACGCGTACGCGAGACACGACCAGCGAGCTGAAGAGACTGGTGATGGCGAAGATCGCGAAGCACGGACGCGCGCCCCACGTGGCGAGGAGGGGGGTGGCCACAGCGGGGCCGGCCACGCGTGACATGTTGAGGCCCACCGACTGCAAGCCCACGGCGCTCGGGACGTCCGCGTGGGGAACCGAGTTGACCATCAACGCTTGGTTCGCCGGTGCGTTCATGGCGATCGCCGTTCCGATGGCGAATGCGAAGCACAAGATGATGGCCAGGCTGCCGTCACCTTGGATCAGCGTGAGGGCAATCACCAGTCCCAGGGCGCACAGACCAGTGAGTGCCTGCGTCAGGGTGACGATGCGCTGCCGGTTGTATCGGTCGGCGATCACCCCTGCATAGGGGGCGAACAGCAGGATCGGCACCAGGTTGCAGAAGTAGAGCAGGCCGAGCTGGAAGGAGTTGTTGTCACTGAGCCGGGCGACCAGCCACTGCATCGACACGTTCGAGACCCAGAAGCCGACCTGGGTCACGAGCAGGGTGGACCAGAGGACGAAGTAGGTCCGGTGGCGGAGCCCACGCAGACCGCCGGACACGGGGATTCGCCGGAGCAGGCGCGCCAGGAGGCCGGATACCGGTTCGGGGCTCTGGCTCGCCTCCGTCACCACTGCAGCGTCCGGACCGGATCGGGAACCGCTACTTCCATAGTTCTCGAATCATCATTTGGAAGTTAGGTGTGCGCCCGTCGTCGTGTCAAGAGGGCAACACGCTGGTCAGCCGTGTGCGGTGATCTGGCTCACCCAGTCCTACGACGCATGTAGAACCTTGCTACCATCAAAGGGCGTTCACTCGGGACGCACAGACCGTCCAACCCGCACACGGGGGCCTCCTTGTCTCGTCAAACATCTGCGCTGAAGCAGTCGCCGCTGGCCAAGTCCCAGGAAGACCAGTACCTCAGCATCTTTCGCGCGCTGTCCGAGCCCCTGCGGCTGGAGGTCATCTCGCTGTTCGACGATGACGGGAGCTGCGCCTGCACGCTCCTCGAAGAGCGGCTGCCGATCTCGAAGTCGACGATCTCCTACCACATCAAGATCCTTTACGAAGCGGGTCTGATCGACATCCGCAAGGAGGGTCGGTTCTACCACTACGACCTCCGCAAGGAGGTCTTCGACTACTTCGTGCCCGGGCTCCTCGAGCGGATGCGGGCCGAGCGCGCCGAGCTCGCCGGCAACTAGTCGGTCCGTTCCGCGAGGGCGTCGGGCGTCCCCTCTGTCTTGAGCGCCCGTGCCCCCGGCACACCACGCTGCCGCGCTGTCAGGCGTCCCCACGCCGCTGCACCGC
>CAZIVD010000133.1:0-2986 GCA_964542635.1 uncultured Nocardioides sp.
GCGGCGGCATCATGCTCCCCGCCTCCTACGTCGCAGAAAGCGTCGAACTCGGCTACGCCGTCACCGCCCACCGTGCTCAAGGAGTCACCGTCGACACCGCGCACACGCTCGTCGAAGCGACCACGACCCGCGAAGTGCTCTACGTCTCCATGACGAGAGGCCGCTACTCGAACATCGCCTACGTCGCCACGGACAAGCTCGACCCCGCGCACACGGTCGATCTGCCAGGCACCGACCCAGACATCACCGCTCGCACCGTGCTCGAGGGAGTGCTCAGGCACGTCGGTGCCGAGCTCTCCGCGCACGAGACCATCACTGCCGAGCAGGAACGCTGGGGCGGCATCTGGCAACTCACGGCAGAGTACGAAAGCATCGCCGCAGCAGCACAACAAGACAGGTGGGCGCGACTCCTCGCAGCCTCCGGTCTCACCGACGCACAGCTCGCCGAAGCGGTCGGCGCGGAGACCTTCGGCGCGCTGGCGGTCGAGCTTCGCCGCGCCGAGGCAGACGGGCACCAGCTCGACCGGCTCATGCCACGCCTGATCGCCGCACGCGGCTTCTCCGACGCCGACGACATCGCCTCTGTGCTTCACTACCGGCTCGAACGCGCCGTCACCGGGCTCGGAGCCAGGCCCGGCCAGCGCCCGAGCCTGATCGTCGGCCTGATCCCCGAAGCTGGCGGCGTCACCGATCCCGAGATGCGGGCCGCGCTCGACGAACGCCGCGACCTGATCGAAGCACGCGCGGCAGCGCTACTCGATGCCGCGCTCGCCGATCCTGCGAGTTGGGCTGCCAGGCTCGGTAAGCCTCCGACGCAGGCGGGGGCGGTCTCGGACTGGCGGAACCATCTCATTACCGTCGCCGCGTATCGCGACCGACACGGCATCGACGACCCTGACCCGCTCGGTGTTGAGCCTGAGCGAGTCTCGCAGAAGATCGACCATGAACGCGCTGCCGCCGCGCTCACCAGAGCACGGCAGGCATCTGCTCGCGTGCCGCAGCCCGGCTCGTCACGTCCTGCGCCTGCGCGGGAGCGGCGAGGGCCTGCTCGGTGAACCGCACCCGAAGCATATTGCGGCGTAGAGAGGGAACCTCGTCTTCATCAGTCGATGCGACGTGAGAGGAGGGCGGTCGTGGCCAGCATCAAGCGCGTGCAGCCAGCGCAGTTCGAGGCGACGAAGTGGCACACTGCGGAACGCAAGTCCAGATTCGTCAATACCCTGCTGCGATTCATCAATGACGACTGCCCCCGCGAGAAGTTCACCAAGCCGCTCTACGACGGCCTCTACAACGACGGCCACTTCGGGTTCATCGCCCACTACGACATCCACGGCTTCTACGACGAACAACTCTCGACTCCCGAACGGCGAGCCCAGTTTCTTACCGAGCTTCGGAGCGACTGCGAACGACATAGCCACCTCGACCGCCCTGATCTCTGGAGCGACGTGAAGGCCGTGCTCGCCGAACGCCTCCGCCCGCAGGAACCCCGCACCGCGATCCGGGCTCGCTCTGCCACACGAGCACGACGCGCAGCACCCACATACGACGGGCCGACCCTCTTCTAAGACGTTGAGCGCGCTCGCTCAACGCGAGAGCGTGAGGGCTTCGCGAGCGGCCGCATAGTGGGGTCTCGATGTCTGTACTGTTGCGGGTGTCGGGCTCTGTGAACTCACACGGTTCGACTGCGGCATCAGTTCGGAGAGCGTGGCAAGCGGCTTGACCATGAGCAGCGTCGTCACATCATCCCGGTTCCGCACCGGAGTCGCCCCGTACTGTTCGAGCAGCAGCTTGGGGCCAAGGCTGCCGACTGTGCCGGGCTCGCCCTCGACCACGGCGACCTGCCGATGCAGGGCACTCGCGACTAGCGCGGTCTGCACCGCCCCACTCTGCGGCCCCGACTCGATCACTGTCGTGACTGCTGAGAGCGCCGCGACGATCCGCCGCTGACTGTGCAGTGAGTCTCGGCCGTGCGCTCTCCCTGGCGGGCACTCGCTCACGAGTAGCCCGTTCTCGCCGATGGACGCGAGAAACCCATTCGGGGTGATCGCATCCGGGTCTTCGAGGGCGTGCGTCAGTACCGTGATCGCACCGCCAGGCCCGCGCTGCGGGCCAGCGAGCGCAGCGCGAGCAATCCCAGGAGAAGCCGTTGACACGATAGCGATGTCTTGCAAGCTGAGTCCGACCGCGAGTTGATCGGCGTCGTACATGCCCCGGCCAGAAGCTGAGCGAGCACCGACGATCGAGACCCGCTCGCTGACGGGGCGCGTGAGTAGCTCGAGCCGGGAACCCTTGACCCAGAGCACGAACGGTGCCCGCGATCCGAGCGCATCGAATGAAGCCGGCCACTCGGCATCCTCGGGGGTAACTGGGATGAGCCCTTGCTCCCTGGCGAACTGCACGCTCCGTTCGACGTGCGCTGGGTTGTACGCCGAGAAGTAGCTGCGCCAGTACGCCAGTGTCGCCTTGTCGAAGCCGTTCGGCTGCTCGCCGAGCGCGAACTGGAGCGTCTGCACGGCTCCGTGCGCGTGGAGCATTCTTCCGGTGATCTCGTGTCCGAGCGGCACGATATAGCTCAGCGCGACTCTCGCTGTGCGCTCGTCGTCAATCGGGGCGAGAGCGAATCGTTCGGACATGCTGGCCTCCAATGGTGCTCGCTACACCCCAGAGGTACGACTCGGCCAACCGATTCGCGGCAGCTCGCTAGATCAGCGACTCAGCGCGGCAGGAGGTTTGGACGCGCTCGCGCCTCTCTGCGGTCGAATTGCGTCAGCTGGGGGCGTGGGCGTGCGGAAGAGCAAAGGTTCCGTCCGCTCGTGTTCGGAGCCGGGCCGGTCGAGCGCGACTGAGGCAATGTCATAGCCGCCCCAAGGGGAGCGCCCACTGACGTGACGAGTGCCGTAACTGGGCCGCTGCGTAATGATCGGGGTACCGGGAATCTGCATGTGCTTCGGATAGTGCTCGGCGATCCAGGTCCTTGCCATCTTAG
>CAZIVD010000134.1:0-2925 GCA_964542635.1 uncultured Nocardioides sp.
GGTTGGAGTCGACCGCATCCAACGCCATAGCCATCACCCGGTGCAGGGTGTCGACACTGATGTAGGCGGCGGCCTGGTCGGGGTTGAGTTGATCTGTCAACGGGGGCCTCCGAGTCAGGACGCGGTACGAGGGGCGGGCAGGGCGGTGACACCGGGCAGCGGTTTCACCGGATACCCGCGGCGGGCCAAGAGGGCGTGGATGCTGGCAGCGCCCGCAGGCCACACGTAGGTGGTGTGATGCCCGACCTGGTCGCCGTCCAGGTTCTCGTGCTGGCCGAGGACGACCCGGAACCAGTGCGCATACCGCTGATACGGCCGCTTGTCCCGCTGCAGGACGCCCTCCTTGCGAAGGATGTCGAACAGGGTGTTCCGGCCGATGCCGACCATGTTGGCGACCGCACCCATCTTCAAGGCGTCCCCGTTTCCGGTGAGGACGTCGACCGCGGCGACGACGGGTTCGAGCTCGGCCACCTTGGCTTCGGCGAGGTTGGCGCGGTCGTGCTCGTCGGCGGCCAAGCGCAACGCCTCGGAGAGGGTGCGGGGGATCGCCGGCTGCGCCTGCACCTGATACCCGCCGGTGCGGCGGATCGTGGGCAGCACCTCGTGAGTGATCCAGCGCTTGAACGCCTTTGCCTCGGGCTTCCGACTGCGGAGGATCAGGCTGTAGAGGCCGGCCTCGTTGATGACGGAGACGCGCTGGTCACCGCCAGGGGTGCGGATAGTGTCCGTACCCCTCTCGTCCTCGTCGAGGCCGCGAACGGCGTCGTGCACGCGGCCGATGTCGAGGACGGCACAGACGTCGCCTGCGACGAACCAAGGCTCGAAGTCGATGACGACGGTGCGGACCTGGGCGCCCTGGTAGCGAAACAGCTCCATGCCGGCCCCCATCAGAACGCGCCGAAGGGGTTGTCGTCGGAGGCGAGGCCGCCGGCCGCGCCCAGCATGGCGAAGACGCCACCGGACTTCTCGATGCGGGCGGCCATGTTGGCGCGCTCGCGGTCGTAGGCGGTCATGAACGCGAGGCCGTGGCCCTCGCCGTCGCAGTGGCTGCATTCGCAGAGGTCGCGGTGGGTGGTGGCTTCGAGGCAGGCGGTGTTGGTGCAGTGGGTGGTGGCGGTGGGGGCGGGGAGCGTCGCGGTGAGCATGTGACCACTGTATGCCTACTCCGTTCCAACTGTCAACGGTGTAGGCATACAGCGGTCCTACGCGACCTCGCCCCGCCCGATCCGCGCCACGTACTCCCGCGTATACCCAGTGGCGTTCACGACGTCCACCTGCCGCAACAGGGCGTCCTTGCCAGTGCCGATGACCTGGATGACCGCATGCAGCCGTCCCCGTGCCGCCTCGAACGCCGCCTTCGCAGCGGCGTGCTCGGCAGCGGCATCGGCCAGCAGCGCCCGCGCCTGGTCGCTGCTCAGCTCACTCCTCGACGGTAGGTCCGCCACCTGCTCCACCTCCCGAACCATGCTCGCGGCCATCCTAGGCAACACAGTGTGCATAGCGAGTTCCCCTAGCCCTTCACACACACGACAGTGCGCAGCCGGTGCACGACATCCACCAGGTCCGTCTGCTGCGCCATCACCGTCTCCAAGTCCTTGTAGGCCCCCGGAATCTCGTCGACCACCCCGTCGTCCTTACGGCACTCCACGCCCTCGGTCTGCGCGACCAGGTCAGCCACCGAGAACTGCCGCCGAGCCGCGCCCCGAGACATCTTCCGGCCGGCGCCATGAGAGGCGGACCGGTACGCGGCCTCGTGGCCCTTCCCGCGGACGATGTAGGAGCCGGTGCCCATCGAGCCGGGGATGATGCCCATGCGGCCGTCGGCGGTGGAGATGGCGCCCTTGCGGGTGACGATCAGGTCGAGGCCGTCGTAGGTCTCCTCCGACACGTAGTTGTGGTGGCAGCTGATCTCAGGGCTGTAGTCGACGGGCCGGCCCAATGCCTTCGCCACGGCCGCCTTCATCAGCTCCATCATCACCCGCCGGTTGAGGCGGGCGTACTCCTGTGCCCAGTACAGATCGGCCCGGTAGGCGTCCATGCCCGGGGTGCCGGACAGGAACACGGCAAGGTCGGGGTCGGGGAGGTCGGCGTTGTGGGGGAGCTTCTTGGCCTGCTCGATGTGGAGGTCGGCGAGGACCTTGCCGATGTTGCGGCTGCCGGAGTGCAGCATCAGCCACACCCGGTCGTCCTCGTCGAGGCACACTTCGAGGAAGTGGTTGCCTCCGCCGAGGGTGCCGACCTGCTGGTGTGCCCGGTTCCGGAGCTTGTCGGCGTCGGTCCAGGTGGCGTTGTCGATGTGGTGGAGGCCGTCGAAGCGGCCCCAGAAGGCGTCCCAGTCGACCTCGGTGTCCATGCCGATACGGGCCAAGTTGGCACCGTGCTGGTGCAGCCCCTTCCCGACAGGGACGTCCCGCTCGATTTGGGCGCGGACGAGGGCGAGGGAATCGGGGAGGTCGTTGGCGGTGAGGTCGGTGGAGACGGCACTCATGCCGCAGCCGATGTCGACACCGACGGCACCGGGGGCTACCGCGTCGCGCATGGCGATGACGGAGCCGACGGTGGCGCCGTAGCCCTGGTGGACGTCGGGCATGACGGCGACGCCGTGGGTCCAGGGCAGGTTGGCGCAGTTGCGGAGCTGGGTGATGGCGCCGGCTTCGACGTCGGCGGGGTCGGTCCAGAGGCGGACGGGGTGGGCGGTGTCGGTGAGGGTGTACATGGGCGCCTTCGCTGTCGGGGGGGGTGGGCTAGTGCTGGTGGGTGCCGCAGGTGCGTTCCGTGCACAACCCGCACACAAACGGGCACGGCACCAACGCGTGGCAGTCGGGGCAGGGGTCGTCGGGGGTGTCCACCCCGAGCTCGGCGAGACGTGCGTGGATGTCCCAGGCCCAGTCCTCGTAGAAGTCGGCGACGAGGTCGGGGACCTTG
>CAZIVD010000135.1:0-2874 GCA_964542635.1 uncultured Nocardioides sp.
CGACAGGAAATGCGTATTCACCGAGTCGCAGGCGGAGTGGGTTCCGATCGGTCTTGAGGGACCTCGGGTTCGTCGCAGATGGAAGCGTCCTCCGGTTTGGCCTTCGCCCCGCTGCCACGTGAGGTTCGGTTCGCCTTCGCTGCCCGGAGAACCAGCTTCTCTGCCTCGGCGGCCTCGTTGCCCTCGAACGCCTCGCGCTTGATCACCTCGTGCCGCAGCACCTGCCGGATCGCGTCTGGGTCGACCAGCATCTCCGTGACCCTGCGCAGCTCCCGACGGATCGTCGCGACGATGTCGTCGTCGTTGACGAGCAGGCTGGCGAGAAGGAAGCGACTCGTGGCTGCCTGGCGCTCTGTGTACTCCTGCAGCGCACTACGCTGGAATCCTTCACGGCTGAGCAGGTAGAGCTTCTCGAGTTCGTCCTGCGATCGCGGACTTACGGTCAGCAGATCGAATTCGCACGCGAGCTTGGCGTCGATTGGCTTGGCGAACACGATGCGGTAGAGCCGCCACTGGACGGCGTTCGTGAGGACCACCCAGTCGACGCCCTGGTTCGCCGCGTAGTCGACGGCCTGCTTTGCGTGGCGATCGGTCAGTTGGATCCCGATGGCCTTCACCTCGACGAGCAGGCGGAGCTTGCCGTCGAGCTTCACCGCGAGGTCGCAGTAGGTGCCCCGGATCGCGTGCTCGCTGGTGAGCTCGGCGTACTTGTCGTAGCCGAGCATCGCCGACATCAGGTCCTTCACCAGGGTGACGGTGTCGGCCTCCGAGACGTCACGGTCGCGCTGCGCCTGCAGGACTGGCGCGAACTGCTTCAGGGCGGACCTAATCCTCTCCTCGACCTTCTTCGGGACCGACGGCATGGGTGTTCTCCTCGCGGCGCGTGCAGGGGCCCCCACCCGCCGTGCCGGGAGGCTAGCGACGCGTCGAGCAAGAAGCCACAGGCAGGCTCATGCCCAAGCGATCCCCGCTCGCACTCGGGAAGCACCGCGCGGGGTTCGTGCAGCGGTTTCGCCGGGCCCTGTCGCGCTTAGAGGCGTGACGATCCGCCGGTCCGTTGCTACGCCAGCGCGCTCGCGATCACGCTCTGGATCTGCTCGAGCGCGCTCCGCAGCTGGATGCGCTCCTGCTCGGCGCCCCGCACCGCAGCGAGGATGCCGTCGAGCCCGGCCGACGCCGACGTGGTTGCCTTGGTCTTGGTGCTCTGGGTCTTCGCTGGCCGACCGGGCTCACGCTTCTTGGCGCCGCCCTGCTTAGCCTTGACGTTGTAGACGAGGGCCGGGGTGCAGCCGACCTTCTTGGCGATGTCGGCGGCGGACATGCCGGTGGCGAGCAGCGTGCGGATCTGGCCGGACTTGGAGGATGCGTCGGGTTGGCGGCCGCGCTTGGCTGGGGCGGGTGTCATGGGGCGGAGTATCTGTGGCTAAACGATCGTGGGCAACGAGGTGCTCGTTGACCGGTGGTCGGCGATCCAGGCTTGGACGAGCGAGCGTTGAGCAGAGTCGTCGAGGATTGCATGCCTTCCGGCGATCAGTGCCCGATCGTGCCCACTACCGCGTTGCTCGTGGCGGCTGGCAGCGGATTCGTAGGCACGAGAGCCTGCACGTAGAACTCAAGCCCGGCGAGGCTGAGGTGGCTAGGGACCGAGATCGCCCAGTCGGCCTGCCCTGCCAGGCCCAACACGAACTGCGTGCTCTCGTCGGAGACGTACTGGTAGCAGCCCGGCAAGCCGAACGCCGTGAGTTCGCGAGGCAGCGCGTGACTTCCCAGGGGGCCGCTGCTCTGCGTGTTGCTGAGCCCGACGACGATGATGACGACGGACACAGGTGGCAGGCCGGTGAGCCGCAGGTGGGACGTCGTTCCGAGCCTCGGTGCTTCGTTGGGCATCGCCTGAAGGGCTGGCGTTCCACTTGGCAGTGGGCATCCGGTGCCGAACGCTGCGTAGCTCGCGGGCGTGAACGTGGTCAGTTCGATCAGTCCGTAGCAGGGCCAACCGTAGCTCGTTGGTCCGTCGGGGTTGTCGTTCCAGCGATCGAAGAGGCCGGCTCCGGCCCAGGGCAGGCCGAGCCCTACCCAGTCCTCGATGCCCAGTCCGTTCGTGGGTTCGCCTGCATTCCAGTTCGTGAAGCTGACCGGCTCGCCGCTCGACCACTCGAACACGCCCTCCGTCTGCACGTCGTTGAGGCCGATCCAGACGACCTCGAGACCCGACGAGAAGGTGGCTGCGATCCAGGCGTTCTCGGCTGCAGATCGAACTGTCGCGAGATGGCCGCCGAGTCGCTGTGCCTCTGCCTCGGCCTGAGTCCAGCTCATCTGCGACGTCTTGCCGTAGAAGTGTCCGTTGACGGGACTCTGGATCCAGGCGTAGGACTGGGACGGGAGCTGGGCCGCCAAGAGGGCGCCGAGCAGTCCGAGCAGGTGGCGAGGGTTCACGGGGCGATGCTCCATGGGGCAGCGTCAGCGACCTGCCGGGGCAGCACAAGGGGCCAAGGGTGGACGTGCCTTGCTCCACCCTGCGTTGGACCCGGCGCCTATCGCCGGAGCGCGCGACCATCTTGTCGACGGTGGCCGCGTGGCGGTTGCGCTGAGTGCGCGGATGGTCTCGACGCGCGCAATTCGCTGTCGATTAACCAGAGAACGCGCTCTCTCGCCCGTTCGCAGAGAGCGCCCGGACCGGACCCGATCCCAACAGGACCGTTCCCGCCTGGGGGACCCACTCCGCCCGCTCTCGCGAACTCGCGCCGCCCGCCGCGCGCCGCTCGCCCAACCCGCGCACTCCCCGCCACCTGCGCCCACTCACCCCGTACACGACACCGCTCCACGGCTCTTCACCGCGGGGCGGGTTCGTCCGCTACTACCAGCGGAAGTGGCTCC
>CAZIVD010000136.1:0-2860 GCA_964542635.1 uncultured Nocardioides sp.
GTTCCCAACCCAGTGACCACAAAGGCCCCAAGCACAAAACAACGGACAGTCCCGATGGGGCTACGCCCGGTGCCTTGAGTCCCGCGAGAACCAGGGTGAACCCCAGCTGACACAACACCGCGTCGCCGTAGTTCAGGCGGGTAGCAGCCGGTTCGACACTTCCCGCACGCTCGATCGCGAGCCGACCCTAAACCGCCACCACCAGGTCAATCCACTCCGGCGCCTCGGGCCTGTCGGCAAGCAGCCGCCCCAACCGATTCGCGATCTTCCCGAACTCATCGTGCCTGAGCGTCCGGACTAGGATGCAACCGCTGTGGTGCCTGCCCGCTTCCGCCCACTCCCTCAGCAGCGGCGCGAAGTCGCGAGAGTTGCGCGTGACGAGGAGGCGCCCTTGCTCGGCGGCGAGCTCTATGACCTCAGGGTCGTCGAGGGCGCCGAGCGCTGCGTCGGTCGAGAGGCAGAGCACGTCGTGCCCATCGGCTGCCAAGAGCGCGCCGATCCGCCGGGGAGAGAGGTGCGCGTCCAGCAGCAGCCGCACGGGTCACTCCTCGGCGAACTCGATGAACGGGTAGAGCCCCAGGAACTCCTCCGGTGACCTGCGGTTCTCGGCGATAGCCTGGGCGATCTCCGCGGGGTACGAGCGCCGGTAGGCCTCCGCGAGGCGCACCTGCGAAGCCGTCAGTTGCGTCTCCTCGACCAGGCGTTCGGTGGACCCGTACTCCTCGAGCATCTGGACGATTTCCCAGATGTCGAGCCCGGTGCCGATGATCCATGGGCGCCTGCGGGCGTCGTCACCCCTGAAGGCGATGCCGGGGAAGCGTCTGGTTCTGACGGCCTCCTCTGTCAGGGCCTCTACGACGGCGCTCTTCGACCGGTTCGTGCGGACGGTCTCGGCCACCACGAACCTCTCCGTCTCCTCGTCGAGCCGCACGCTGAACGGTTGTCCTCTGGCCACGCAAGCCTCCTCCCACTACAGTCGCTACAGTGTAGCATCCGGGATCGACGCACTCTTGCGGTGCGTGCACCGCAACGCCAGACCACAACAGCGATGCACATCAGTCAACGCCACAGCACATCCACCGGCGCGGCGAACAGGCCGTCCTCGGTGACGAAAGAGTGCTCGCCCAAATGCAGCAAGATGCCGGCGGCAAGGCGGCCGTCCAGGGCCGCGCGCAACTTCCGCAACGAGGAGAGATCCTCGTTCCTCACGCGACTCGAGGCCTTAACCTTGATCGCGACCACCCGTCCATCCTCGGCTTCCAGGACCAGGTCGACCTCGTCGCCGTCGTGAGTGCGCCAGTGGCCGGCCGTGAACCTCTCCTCCAGCCATGACGCGTGCCTGATCAGTTCGCCTACGACGAACGTCTCCAGCAGGTGGCCCAGTTGGGTCAGGGAAGTGGCATCCGGCGCGGCTAGCTTGGTCTCGCCGAGAAGGAGCAGTCTGGCCGCCACTCCCGAGTCGACGATATGAACCTTCGGGCTACGCGTCGAGCGGCTGGTGAGTGTCTTGCCCCACGCGGGCAAGCGCACGAGCAGGAACAGCGCTTCCAGCACGTTCAGGTAGTCGCTAGCCGTGCTCGCGTCCAGGCCGACGGACGCTCCCGCCTTGCTGAGGTTGAGGACCTGGGCGGTCTGGCCGGCGATCAGTCTCAGGAGTTGAGGCAGCAGGTTCGCCCGGCGCAGCTCGCGCACGTCGGCGGCGTCTCGCTCGAGGGAGAGAGCGATGTAGTCGTCGAACCAACGGTTGCGGGCGCTCTCACGCTGTCGGAGTACAGCGCGAGGGAAGCCGCCTCTCGCCATGCGGTGTATGTACTCTGCGCGCGTCGTGTTCGATGGGGTCGAGGTTGTCAGCGTTCTCGGCGCGTCGAAGAGGGTCGTCACGAGGTTCGTGTCGCGTCGGTCCAACTCCGCCTGCGTGAGCGGGTAGACGGTCAGCCGGTGCAGCCTGCCGGTGAGGGCCTGGCCGAGCTTGGGTAGTGACTCGAAGCGGGTCGAACCGGTGATGACGAACCGGCCCGGTGCGCTGTCGCGGTTCAACTCCGCCTTGATGGCGTCTAGGACGATCGGCGCCTTCTGGTACTCGTCGATCAGTACGGGTCTCGGTCCTGAGACGAACAGTCTGGGATCGAGAGTCACAGCCTCTCGCGTTGCCGGATCGTCGAGATCGAGCACCGTTACCCCCGCCGTCTGTGCGATCCCCTCGAGTAGGGTTGACTTGCCTACGGTACGCGGCCCTTGTAGCAGCAGAGCAGGCTCCTCCTGCAGGCGCGTCGCTAGCACGGCTTGTAAACGCCTGGGATAGAGCTCTGGTCGGACGTTCACGGCGCGATCCTAGCACGATAAGCCAAAATCCGAAGGTATCTATTCCAATAATCCGATCGAGTCTAATCCCATAATCCGAGGCGCCCTTCACCCGATACCCGAGGAACGCTACTCGCACGACCCAAGCTCCTCCTGCGCGCCGAACCCGAAGATCCCAACCCCACATGGATGCGTTACAGGCGCCAAGAAGTGCTAGCCTAATCCGCTGTGCTCGCCGCGGAACCGGCGGCTAGAGCACGGGCGAAACCGCACGGCAGCGCAGGATGCGGCGGGCCCCATGGAGGACCGGCAGTGGCAAAGACCAACCTCGACCCCGGCTTCAGCATCGCCGACGCCGACGAGCTCTACGGCATCAAGTCGTGGTCGACCGGTTACTTCGGCGTAGCGAACGACGGACGTCTCACGGTGTCGAACCGCGGCGGGCCGAGCGTGGGGATCGTGGACATCGTCGAGGAGGTCAAGGCCTCGGGCGAGGAGCTGCCGCTGGTGCTGCGCTTCCCCGAGATCATCGAGGACCGCCTCGACCGCATCAACGAGT
>CAZIVD010000137.1:0-2805 GCA_964542635.1 uncultured Nocardioides sp.
CCCATCCGCTCATAGGTGCGCAGGGTCTGCGGGTGCAGCCCGGTCAGCTCGGCCGCCACGCTGATGACGTAGACCGCCTTGTCCGGCTCGGGGTGCCGGCCGGCGCCCGCCATCACGACGACCTCACCGGGCCTCCTCGAACAGGTTGGCCCGCAACGAGCCGCCCTGCGTCGCCGCGCGGTACGCCGACAGGGCCTCGCGCGCCTCCTCGTTGAGAACGGCGGGCACCTGGACCGAGACCGTCGCCAGCAGGTCGCCGTTCGTGCCGTCCTTGCGTCGGACGCCGCGTCCGCGGACGCGGAAGGTGCGACCGTTGGGGGTGCCCGGAGGCACGCGGACAGTGACCGGTGCGCCCCCCAGCGTCGGCACCTTGATCTCCCCACCCAGCGCAGCCTCGTCGAAGGAGATCGGCACCTCGAGGGTCAGGTTGTCGCCGGAGCGCCCGAAGAGACGGTGTGGGGTGACCTTGACCGTGACCAGCAGGTCGCCGGCCTGGCCGCCGTTCTCTCCGGCCGCACCCTTCCCACGGAGCCGGATCTTCTGGCCGTCCTTGACCCCTGCGGGGATCCGGGCCTGGATCGTGCGGGCGGACGTGCCGTGGCCGC
This sequence comes from uncultured Nocardioides sp., assembly GCA_964542635.1. Classification (GTDB taxonomy): domain Bacteria; phylum Actinomycetota; class Actinomycetes; order Propionibacteriales; family Nocardioidaceae; genus Nocardioides. The sequence continues at coordinate 606 of CAZIVD010000137.1, forward strand.
TGCCGTGACACGTCGGGCACGGCTCGTCGTACACCAACTGCCGGCCCTGACAGCCGGGACAGGTCTCGTTGATCGTGAACGCGCCGCCGACACCGGCGACCACGAAGCCCGCACCGTCGCACTCCGGACAGATGTGCGGCTTGGTGCCGGGCTTGCCGCCCGTGCCCTTGCACTCCGGACAGGGTGCGTTGGAGGTCAGCCGGAGGCTGACCGTGACGCCGTCGATGGAGTCGGAGAAGCCGATCGTGGTCGTGGTCTCGACGTCGTGGCCGCGCGCGGCCCTGGCCCTGCCCTGGGGTCGCTGACCGCGGCCGGCACCGCTGAAGATGTCGCCGAAGACGTCGCCGAAACCTCCGGTGTGACCGCGGATGATGTCCTCGAGGTCGATCCCGCCGGCACCGCCGTCGGGGCGGAAGCCCCCGAAGCCACCGGGGAAGGGCCCGGCCGCCACCTGGTCGCGGTAGTCGTCGTAGGCCTTGCGCTTCTCGACATCGCCGATCACGTCGTAGGCCTCGGCGACGGCCTTGAAGGTCTCGTGCTTCTTCTCGTTGCCGGGGTTGGAGTCGGGGTGGTTGGCGCGCGCGAGCTTGCGATAGGCCTTCTTGATGTCGCTCTGCGATGCGAACTTGTCGACCCCGAGGACCTTGTAGAAGTCCTTGGTCGCCCAGTCAGCACGGATCTCGGTCATCCACCCTCACCTCCTCCGGTGCGGTCGTCCTGGTCGTTCAGTCTGCGGTCTCCGACTCGGTCAGGTCTGCCGATCCGGCGGGTTGGGCCGGCCCCGTCGGCGCCTGCGGGTCGACCACGAGCACCTGCGCCGCGCGCACGACGCGCTCGCCGATGCGGTAGCCCGCCTTGGCGATCACCTTGCAGGTCGTCACCGAGACCTCCGGGTCGGTGCCGATGTGCGAGAGCGCCTCGTGGATGGTCGGGTCGAACGCGTCCCCGGGAGCGCCGTAGCGGATCAGCCCCTGCGCGGCGACGGCCTTCTCCAGCTGCTCGGCGACACCGCGGAAGCCCTCGTCGAGGGGGCCGTGCTCGCGAGCGCGGTCGATGTTGTCGAGCACCTCGACCATCGGCACCAGGGCCTGGTACGTCGCGTTCTCGCGCACCAGCAGCCGGTCGCGCTCGACCCGCCGCTTGTAGTTGAGGTACTCGGCCTGCAGACGCTGGAGGTCGGCCGTCCGCTCCGCGAGCTGGGCCTCGAGGCTCGGGGGCTCGGCGGCCGCGGACGTTCCGGAGCCACGAGCCCCGAGAGGAGCGCCCTCCTCGAGCATGTCGGCCTCGGCGAGCTCCTCGGCGGTCTCCGGGAGGGACTGCGCCCACTCCTCGGCCGAGGGGTGCTCCTCGGCTGGACCAGACGGGCAGGGCCCGGCCGAGGGGTCCTCGGCCGGCCCGTCCGTCGTGGGGTGTCCCCGGTGTTCGGTCACCGGCCGTCGCTCTCGGAGCCGGTGTGGCCGTCCTCGTCGACGATCTCGGCGTCCACCACGTCGTCGTCCGCAGCCCCCGTGCTGCCGTCGCTGCCACCCGCAGCCGACTGGTCGGCCTCCGCGGCGGCGTACATCGCGGCGCCCATCTTCTGGCTGGACTCGTTGAGCTTGCTGACGCCCCGGTGGATCTCGTCGCGCATCGCCTCGGGGTTGTCGAGCACCGCCTTGAGCGCGTCGACGTCGGCCTGCACCTCGCTCTTGACGTCGTCGGGGATCCGGTCGGCGTTCTCGGCCAGGAACTTCTCCGTCGTGTAGACCAGCGAGTCGGCCTGGTTGCGGCTCTCGACGGACTCGCGACGACTGGCGTCCTCGGCGGCGTACTGCTCGGCCTCGCGGACCATCCGGTCGATCTCGTCCTTCGACAGCGCGGACCCGCCCGAGATGGTCATCGACTGCTCGCGCCCGGACGCCTGGTCCTTGGCCGAGACGTGCACGATGCCGTTGGCGTCGATGTCGAAGGTGACCTCGATCTTGGGGATGCCGCGCGGCGCCGGGGGCAGACCGGTGAGCTCGAAGTTGCCCAGCGGCTGGTTCTGCGCCCACATCGGGCGCTCGCCCTGGGCGACCTTGATCTCCACCGATGGCTGGTTGTCGTCGGCGGTGGAGAAGATCTCCGAGCGCTTGGTGGGGATGGTGGTGTTGCGCTCGATCAGCGTGGTCATCACGCCGCCCTTGGTCTCGATGCCCAGGCTGAGCGGGGTCACGTCGAG
>CAZIVD010000138.1:0-2791 GCA_964542635.1 uncultured Nocardioides sp.
CACCTGCGTGACCCGACAGGTGTCATGCGGGAGGACGTGACTGACCCGCCAGCGGCCCGGAGGACAGCTGGCGGGGCCAGGCGAGGCTCAGGCCGGAGCGTCAGGCGGTGACCACGACGTCGTCGCCGCGGACGGTGAACGTGTGCGGCACCTCGTCGGAGGCCCACTCCATGTACTCCAGAGCGTCACCGAACCGGGAGTCCGTGGCCGAGAGCAACTCCGGTCGCAGCTGCCGATCGATGAGCACCGGCTGGAAGGAGACCTCGTCGGCCCCGGACTTCGACAGCGTGGCCCGCACCATGAGCGAGCGCTTGCCGTCGGTGCCGTAGGGCAGGTGGGGGTAGTCGGGATCCAAGGGAACCCCGAAGCGCTTGCTGAAGCGAGCCGCACCCTCCGGGCTGAGCGCCGGTGCGGTCATGATGAAGTTGCTCAGGCTGTAGAAGCACGGCATGGAGCCGTGCATCTCGATGGCCTTCGGGACGTGCGCGTGATGGCCGATGAGGAGGTCGGCACCCGCCTTGGACACCTCTGCTGCGACCACGCGCTGGTAGTCGGCGATCATCTTGGGGATGAAGTGGATGCCCCAGTGGATCGAGACGATCACGACATCGGCGTTCGCGCGCACCGTCGCGACGTCTTCGAGCAGGTTGGCCAGATCCTCCTCATAAGGGACGGTGACGACCCTCGGGGGTACGCCGGCCTGGTACTCGGTCGGCTCGTAGTAGGTGTGCGCCCGGATCGGGGCCACGCCGGGCTTGTCGCTGGTGGCCGCGTAGCCCTCGCGCAGGACCGAGCAATAGCCCAGGAAGCCGACGGTCACGCCGTTCGCCTCCACGTACGCCGGTTCCCTGGCCTCGGCGAGGTTGCGTCCGGCCCCGATGGTCTTGATGCCGAGACCTCCCAGCACCTCGACGGTGTCGAGCAGTGCGTCCGGGCCCCAGTCGAGCGAGTGGTTGCTGGCCACCGACACCACGTCGTAGTCACAGGTGGAGAAGATCGAGGCCATCGAGGGTGGCAGGCGGCTGTGCTCGCCTGCGGAGTTCAGCTGGAACTCCCCCCGGTCGGAGTACACCCTCTCGCACTGGGCAAAGCGGATGTCGGCCTCTGAGAGTGCGGACTGGACGAGCGCCGCGTAGTCGTCGACCGGCTCGTGGATGGGGCCGACGTCTCCGCAGGCGACCAGGCGGGCGGTTCCAGTCATGTGTTGTCTCCTCGTGGTATGCCCCGTCCGATGACGGAGTCAGTGGCGAACGGGCTAGGCCCGCACGCGGACCTTGATCTCTCCCTTGGTGAGCGTGACCTCGCCGAGCTCGTTGAGCCGAACGGCCTGGTCGATCAGGGCGATGACCTCGCGGGTGATGCCGCGACGTCCGACCCTGCTGCCGTCGTCGTCGAGATCGACGATCGTCTTGTTGCGGAGCATGTTGTCGACCGCGCTCTCGGGGAGCATGTAGCGGAGGAAGAGCTCCTCGTCTGTCGCCCCCGGATGGCGGCGTCGTAGTCCTGGCAGGGCGGGCTCGGCGATGTCGGGCTCGTCTGCGATTTCCTGCGACCCCCGGCTCATGATCTTGTCGAGGACGTCGGGGTCGACCGGTGCGAGCAGCTTGCCGTAGTGCCCCAGGGCGTAGCGCTTGACCTCGTCGGGCACGGTCTCGTAGCGCCGTCCGCTGATCACGTTCATCAGCGCCTGGTTGATCACGAACTGTGAGAACGGCGTCACCATCGTCGGCCACCCGAGCTCGGCCCGGACGATCGTGGCCTCCTCGAGGATCTCGTGGATCCGGTCCATCAGGCCGGAGTCGCGCAGTTGGGACTCGAAGTTGCTCAGCATCCCCCCGGGAATCTGGTGCTGGTAGTGGAAGTGGTCGTACTCGACGGGTTCGCCCATCGGCAGGCCCGACTCCTGGGCCACCCGGACCAGGAACTCGCTGGCGGCGTGGATCTCGTCGAGGTCGACGTCGACGTCGTAGCCCTCCTCCTGGAGGTTGCGCACGACGGTCTGCATGGAGGGCTGCGAGTTGCCCTGTGCGAGTGGCCAGATCGCGCACTCGACCTGGTCCACGCCGTGCTCGACGCCGACCATGTAGACGCGCGGCGCCAGTCCGGTCATGCAGTGGCTGTGGAGGGTGACCTTGCGGTCGCCGGCCCCTCGTCGTACGGCATCGATGAACGACCCCGCTCGGTCCGGGGTCAGCAGCCCGCCGGAGTCCTTGATCATGATGTAGTCGACGTCTGCACGCTCGACGACCTCGCGCACCTTGGCCTCGTACAGCTCATCGGTGTGCACGGGACTGATCGAGTAGACGAATCCGGCGGTGGTCTTGGCGCCCAGTGACTTGGCGTGCTGGAGCGTGCTCACGATCGTGTCCAGGTCCAACAGCCCGTTCTGCGATCGGATCCGGTTGACACCGTTGCGCACGCACAGCTCGGTGAAGAGCTCGGCGATGTCGTCGGGGGCCAGGCGGAAGCCCCACCTGTTGCCGGACGCCGCCCCGGCGATGTCAGGGCGGGGCATCAGCGTGCGCAGTGCCCGTAACCGCTCCCACGGGTCGTCGTTGAGGTAGCGCACGGCCGTCGCGAAGCCCGAGTGGCTGCTGGCGTCCACGCACTCCACACCGCTGCGCTGCAGGTGCTTGGCGACCGGGAGCATCATCGCCGTGGTCATGCGGGTCGCCCACAGCGACTGCTGACCGTCGCGGATGGTCGTATCCATGATCGAGACGTGGCGCTTCAAGGCTGCTCCTCGGATCGGCCGGGGCCCGGGTCGTGGACGCCGTGTGTCGTGGTTGCT
>CAZIVD010000139.1:0-2762 GCA_964542635.1 uncultured Nocardioides sp.
TTGGGCACCCAGATCCGCAGTCGGAGGTTTCGGACGTTCGGTGTCCTCGTGTATGTGAGGCGGAAGCGGCCATTGGCGTTCACGCGGGCGCGGGCGAGGGGTCGCCAGCTGGCTTTGGGGTCGCGCCATTGCAGCTCGACGAGCTTGCCTCGGCGTGCGGGCAGGAGCCGGCCGGTGGCGATGACGCCGCCGCCGCGGCGGCGGGCGACGCGGTAGGTGACCTTCGGAGTGAGGTCTGCCCAGAGGCCGGTCTGGATGTGTTGGGGGGCGCCGAGGACGGTGATCTGCCAGAGACCGATGTTGTTGAGTCGTGGGCGGACGACGAACTGGCCTGCCTTGTTGGTGACGGCAACGGCGTGGACGCGGCCCTTGTTGTCGTTGACGAGGACCGCGGCGCGGGGGATGCCGGCGCCGTTGCGCAGGACCTGGCCGCGGATGACGGCGCGGGTGCCGATGCGGGTGCTGACGGTGTCGGTTGTCTGGCCGTCGGTGGGCTTCACTCCGCGGGTCGGGCGCAGGATCGTCTGGGCGCCGTTGAGGTCGACGGTGACGTCGGCCTTGCGGCGTCGTAGGTCTCTGACGACCTGGCGGGTGAGGACCGGGTCGACCGAGAGGCGGGCGGCGACGTCGGGTGTCGGCACGGGCCGTGGTGAGATCTGGACGGGGGCGGACAGTGCGCTTGCGGTGTTGCCGGCGGCGTCCTGGCTTTGGACGCGCATTTGGATGGTCTGGCCGGCCCAGCCGGAGAGGTTGACGTCCTCGAGTGGGGCGGTGCCGGTGGACTGGTCAGCGAGCAGCTGGCCACCGGGGAGGAAGACCCGCCAGTTGGTGGTGCCGCTGGTGGCGTCGGCGGTATTGACGACGACGCGGTATCGGCCGGAGGGCTTTTGCTCGAGGCGGATTTGCGCGGCCGGTGGGGTCTTGTCGACGTGCATCCGGGTGGTGGCGCTGCCGCCACCGGTGCCGTTGCCGGCGACGTCGACGCGCACGACGTGGACGCCGTCGCTGCCGGTGGGCAGGGTGATGGCGCAGCTGGGGCAGGCGCCGGGGGCGCCGCTCCACGCGACATTGCCGTCGACGGTGACGGTGTGGACTCCGACGCCGGAGCTGCCGAAGTTGTCGGCGACGGTCCAGTTCAGGGCGACGTTGTTGGCGTTGGTCCATCCGGCGGGAGCGACGGAGGCGCTGACGGTGGGGGCTGCGACGTCCCGGACCCAGATGGTCGGGTTGCCGATCCACCAGGCGCGGGCGTGCTGGTTGACGGTCTGGGACTGAGCCAGCTCGAAGCGTGCGTGGGTGGTGCCGGCGGGCAGCGGAACACTGAAGTTCGCGCCACCGGCCGGGGACTGCGGCCAGATCGCGTCACCGTGCTCGGTGACGAGGTTGCTGTTGGCGTAGAAGCGTGCGCCGAATGAGGAGGGTGCAGCCCACCTGAGCGCGTCGTAGCTGATCCGCTCGATGACGCTTCCGGGGACGGGGGCGCCCCACTCGACGGCGCCTTTCGGTCCGGCGGCCGCCGGGCTGAGCGGCAGCGGGGTGCTGGGCGGGCAGCTGCCCGTCTGCATCCGGGTGCTTCCGCCTTCGGCACCGACGCAGTAGGCGGGGTCCACGCTGCCGATGACGCCCTGGTACGTGTAGGGGTAGGGGTTCGCGCTCGCGGTGTCGGTCGCGGCCGCGGCGGCGGTAAGGGCGGCGATGACGAGGAGTGTCGGTGGGACGCGCATCACAGGACCTTTGTCGAGAGGGTTTTGCTGACACCGCGAAGCAGAGGGCCACGAGCCTCGGCCGGGGCCACGACGCGAAGTTGTGTCGCGAAGCCACGCGTCCGCCGCGGGCGGTACGTGAAGCGGAAGGTGCCGCTCGGGCCGGTACGGCGGGTGGTGATCGGCCGCCAGGTACGGCCGTCGCGATACTCGAGCGTCACGAGCTTTCCGGGCTGTCCGGGCGTGATGTTTCCGTTCACGATCAGGGACCGGTTACGGGCGACGCGGCGGGGGCCGCTGATCGTGACGCCACGGCGCAGACGGATGGTCACCTGGCCACCGACCTGCGGCGCGGCGATCAGCGCGAACGTATGCCGCCCGGGTGCCGTGGGTTTGAAGGTGATGCTGAAGTTGCCGGCATGGTCGGTGGTTGCTGTTCCGACCTGCTGGCCGCGAGGATCGACGGCCTGCACCGGAAGCCCTGACATCGGTTCGCCGCCCGGCACGCTGACGTACTTCCCGAACACGCGGACCGGGGTGCCGGCGGTCCGGGTCGCGAGGGGTAGGGGGTAGCCGTGGCGTGCAGCGTCACGGGTGAACGGTCGGAGTCCGAACTGCGCGAGCCGCGCCTGCGGATATTCGGGCACGCCTGTTGGTACCGGCAGGGCGTAGTACCGCGGCCGGATCAGGTCGAGTGTCGGCGGTGGCTGCGCGATCGCCGGTGCGGTGACGGCTCCGGCGATAAGCACGGTGATGGGCACGATGCGGGATCTCATGGTCCGAACTCCTGGGAGGGTGAGGGTGCCGGTCGGGGCGCCGGCCGTGGCGCCGGATTGGACCGCCGGGGAGGACTTGAGGTCCTCGGCGGCGTGTAGCTCGGCTGAGGCGTCGACCGTCGTGGTGCCGGTGTGGGAGTCGCTCGACGCTGCCCGGCTTGCTGCGCGCGCTGTCGAGCGGCCGCGGCTTTACGCCGTTGCGCGGCCTTACGCTGAGCGGCGAGACGCCGGGCCTTGGCCCGCTGAGCCGCCTGGGCCTTCTGGCGGGCGGCCGCGGCTTCGC
>CAZIVD010000140.1:0-2715 GCA_964542635.1 uncultured Nocardioides sp.
GGTGGCGGACGCTGGGGGTCGCCGTGGTCACCGGCGCCGTCGTCTTCGCCGCCCTGGTTCCGCTCCAGCAGGACGCACCCACGCTGGCGGAGGGCCTGCTGACCCGCGCCGCGCCGCTGGTCGTGGTCTCGGCGATCGGCGGGGTCGCCACCGTGCTGTTGATCGCGACGCGGCGCTACTCCGTGGCTCGGTTGACTGCCGTGGTGGCCGTCGCCAGCGTGGTCTCCGGCTGGGGCGTGGGCCAGTATCCATGGCTGCTCGTCGACGAGGTCACCATCACCGAGGCCGCTGGCGCCCCGGCCACGCTCCGCGCGTTGCTCGTCGCCGTTGGCATGGCGGTGCTCGTCGTCCTGCCCGCGCTGGGCTACCTCTACAAGCTAACCCAGTCGGAGTCCTGGTCTCGGCACCATGGCTAGGTGTGGTTAGGCCCGTGCGGCGACGAACGCCTCGATCAGCCGGACGAGCGCCTGCGGCTGGTCCTCGGCGACGAAGGGCACGGAGTCATCGATCAACTCCAGCCGCCCGTCGGCGAGCACCCGGGCGAGGCGTTCGGTAGGGGCGAGAAGGAAGAAGTTCTGCCGGGCACAGGCGAGCAGCGCCGGTCGGTCGAAGCCGACCAGGTCGCTGGCCGCTTGCTGTGTGTAGCGCACCGAGATGGCCCGCACCAGACGGGCGTAGTCGCGTCGAGTGCCGGCGTGGTCGCGTAACGGCCCGGTGTAGCTGGCCATGATGTCGCGCGGGATCGGCCGCTGGGTGAGTAGCCGAAGCCGATCGACAGCCTTTGGACCGGCTTGAACCGCAGCGACTCGGCGAGCATCTTGAGGCCGGCCGGCGAACGACCGAACAGCTGCAGGTGCTTCGCCGACACGATGTCCCTCATCGACGTCTACCACTACGGCAACCTCCACTTCGACTTCCACCACCGGCAGCTGACCCTGCCTGCGGGCGGCTGACCCGTCTCGCGAACATTGGACAGCCGAATGGGCTCGCCAGAACCCGCAGAGAGGCGCGATCGGGGCCAGTCGCCCGCATCGGATCGCTATCCAACGCGGGTGGCACTCACACGTCGCTCCTCTGGATCCGCGTCAGGGCGTCGAGGTTGCGTTGGTCGGTGTCGGGGAGGGTGTGGAGGTATTTCTGGGTGGTCTGGATCTGGGAGTGGCCCATGCGTTCCATGACGGAAATGAGGTCGGCGCCGCCGGCCAGCAACCAGGAGGCGTGGGCGTGGCGCAGGTCGTGGACCCGGACGGGGAAGTCGATCCCGGAAGCTTTCACGGCGGGCAGCCAGATCCGGGTGCGGAAGGTGTTGCGGGAGATGGGGGTGCCGGCGCGTGTGGGGAACAGCAGGTCGTCGTGGCCGATGCCGTTGCTCTTGATGTGTGCGGCGATCGCGTCCAGCCAGGCCTGGCGGACGCCGAAGGTCCGGGGTTCGTTGTCCTTGGGGTAGGGCTTGAGTAGGTAGCGCTGCCCGGTGGGGGAGTGCTTCCTGGAGACCTCCACGATGGTCTCCTCCACGGCCAGAGTGCGGCGCAGGAAGTCGATGTGCCGGGGTTTGAGCGCGACGAGCTCGCCCCAGCGCAATCCGGCCTCGATCAGGGTCTCGATCATCAGCCGGTGCTGGGCGGGGAGCGCGGCCAGGAGCCGCTCGTACTCGCCGGGGGTGAGGGTGCGGGCCTTGGCAGCGATCACCTTGGGCAGCTCGGTGTGGTCGCACGGGTTGTAGACCAGGACCCGGTCCTTGACCGCGCGGACGAAGACCGAGGACAAGAAGACGTGGTACTTGCGGATCGACCGGGGTGAGAGCCCTTGGTCCTTGGCCTGGGTGACCCAGTCCTGGACCAGCGAGGGTGAGATTTTGTTCAGACGACGGTGTCCGAAGAACGGGTAGAAGTGCTTGTCCAGGTAGGAGATGTACGCCGCTCGCGTACTCGCCTCGACATGCTTGTTGGGCAGCCACTCCTTCTCCACGTAGTCACGAAACGTGATGTCACCGTGGGTGTTGTCATGCCACGCCCCGGCGAGCACCTTCTGCTCCTCGCGGTTGGCCGCACGCAGTGCTTCGCGTCGGGTACTGAACGAACCGGCCGAGCGGGTGGCTCCGTCGGGGTCACGGTAGGCACCCGTATACCGGGTGCCGCGAGCCCCGTGCCGCGTCATGACCCATGCCATCTGGAACCTCCCGAGACGAATCTGGAAACCTGCTTGTACGCCAGTTGTACGCAAACCCGGCCCGGACGATGCTGGACGACCGCGGACAAGCCTGGGACCAAAACTGGCCTCTGACCTGCGAGTTTACCAATATCGCCCGCCTGACGACACCCTGAAGATAGGCGATAGGTAGATCTCATAACCCAGAGGTCGCAGGTTCAAATCCTGCCCCCGCTACTGAAAAGTGGCCCCTGACCTGCGGAAACGCAGGTCAGAGGGCGCTCGCATTTTGAACCGTTTTTGCTTATGTCGCGGATTGATGACCCAAAAACTCGGGGGAATGCTCGCCCAGAGTGGCGAACGGTGCGGTGATGGCGGGCGATGTCCACCCCGATGCCTGGCTCTGAGTCAGCCGCACTGAGGCGCCGTCGCCTTCCAGAAGATCAGTGACCGTCCTCGTGACCGTCTCCGTGATCGATTTCGATCTCGTCGGCGGGCGCTTCGGGATCCGCGGGAAGGTCGAGCGTGACGCTGCCGTCTTCGGCGTCGTTCGGGAGCGGGGAGAAG
>CAZIVD010000141.1:0-2680 GCA_964542635.1 uncultured Nocardioides sp.
TTGGCGCGATTGTCTCGGCGGCTCGGAGTACTCGGCAGGGACGCATTGGTCTCGGAGCTAGCCGTCCTGATCCCCCAGATGACGGGGCCGATGTCGCTTGCGGCCGAGCCACAAGCGATCGCAGAGGTGGAGGCTTGATGAACACGCAGGCGGACCGATTCAACAATGCGTTCACCCGCTACTACAGGCCCGTTCGTGGATACCTTACCCGTAGGGTCGGTGAGACAGCGGGAGAAGACCTTGCGGCCGAGACCTTCACGATTGCGTGGGCAAAGATCACCGACGTTTCTGGAGACCTCGACCTGGCGTGGCTACTCGCAATTGCTCGGCGTGTCGCCGCCAACCATCTCCGGCGGCAGCGACGCCGCGACGCAGCCACCCAACGGCTTGAGACGATGACGAGAACGTGGGTTGAACCGCCTGGCCTGACACTCGACGACAGCCTGCTCGGCGTCTTGGCGCGACTGGAAGTGAAGGACAAGGAGATCCTGACCTTGGTCGCCTGGGAAGAACTCTCCATGGCCGAGGTTGCGATCGTCCTCGACTGCTCCCGCGCCAATGCCGCCCTTCGTCTGCATCGAGCGCGACGACGGGCACGCAAACTGCTCGATGAGACCGCGGCGCGAGCACTGCTTAAAACCGAAGGGAACCGATGATGACAGACCCCGTGACGTACCTCCGGCACCGCAATCCCCTCACTCTCCAGCAACTGGAGAGCCGCTCCGACTACTGCCCGCCTCTGCCACTGGCCGAACAGATCACTTCACGGCACTCCGAATCACGCATGCGGCCGCAATACCGACGCCGGCGCCTGCTGAGCCTGGCGGTCCCAGTGACCGCGATCGCTGCAGCTGCGTTCGTAGTGGTCGGTCCGTGGGGCAGTAGCTCCAACACGGCGGCTGCCACACTCGATCAGCTGGCCAATGTCGCCGCCAGTGAGACCCGGGCGCTCGACGCGAACCACGTGCTGCTCCTGACGACCACTGAGTCAATCGCCACGACCTTCGCCGGAAGGCACGGCGGCTTCGTCGGATTCCAAACCCAACACGTTGCGATACGAGTGACCGCCGATGGCCTCGCAAGCGAGACGACGACGACCTCGCCGCTCCGCTTTCCCGGCTCACGTGACCGCGCTCGGTGGATCGCCGCTGACCGACCAGATGCCATTCCCACCGGTACTCATACGGACACGCGTCGTGTCACTCCACCGGCGCAACCGTTTGACGGAATCGAACCAAACGTCACCGCAATGCGCGCCCACTTGGACACGCTGTCACGCCAACAATCTCAACCTCAGCCGGTCGGCGCACTCATCGTCGCCACAGGAATCCTCCGCCAGCCCAACGTCAACCCAGAGACTCGGACGAGCCTCTACCGCGCTCTTGCTGAGGTCGACGGACTATCTGTCTCCCACGGCCGGACGACGCCGGAAGGCCATCCCACCGCTATCATCAGCGCCGAATCCGATCACAGTGGCGCACCAACCCGCTACGAACTTATCTTCGATAGGACGACCGGACGACTGACTACCAGTCGACAGACGCTGCTCACCGACCAGTCATGGGTCGACGCGCAGGCACCCATCGTGATGAACGAGTTCACCATTGAGCACTTCGAGATCCGGCCAAGTTGATCTACGATCCCACCAGCGGAACGGCCGACGAGCCGAGGGTGCACAGCACATTCATTCAACTCGTCCCCCCACTCGGCTCGCCACGACTTAGCCGCCAATCAGCACGGCGACAGACGAATGTAGATACGCGACGCCTCGTTCCGATCTGCAGCTTGAAGGTTGCCCTGCCCCGGGTTGAAGCAGTAGTGCCAACCTCCACCGCCAGTGTGCTCGTCGATCCAGACACCGTTGGCGGACTTGGCGTTGCGCCAAGACTCAGCACGATCACCAAAGTTGTACTGGTGCAGATTCTGCCAATAGCCAGCGTCGGCGAACTGAACACGCTCACCAGTTCCATTGACGAAGTCATACAGGCAGACGTAGCCGGACGGGCACGACCAAGCGGCCAGCGCCGCCGATGGGAGGGTAACGATTACCGCACCGTCTTCGTAGTAGATCCGGTCTCCCTTCCGTAGCCCCATCTTGGTTGCGCCGGGCGCCAGATACGGTGTCGCATCGGCGGGAACGACAGTGTGTGGTTCTTCATCGGCCGCGATCTCAGCTGATCCGACAGCTGCGACGCCCAGAGCCGCAACGCCGCAGATCAGAGTCGAGATGACTTGACTCCTTTTCATGTCTCCTCCTTCAACGCAGTGATCGATGGATCCGAGATGGAGTACTGCGCAACCGGCACCGTAGGCGGACCAGTCTCTCAGCGCGTCGTCGCTGAAGGCGAATCTCTGTCGTCTTGTAGATGACAAGCGTGACGAACAGCCCGGGAGCACCTGCCGTGCAATGTGGTTTCTCACACAAATCACGATTGCAGCCTGATTCGCTTCTGCGCACCTGATCTGAGGCAAGTTGCATCGGATAGGAGGTGTGGACTGCGTAAGGCGAAGCAACGGAGACTCCGACGCAGGGCGTCGACCCATACCAGGTGTTCGCGGTGCTGATCGACCGCCAGAGGACTGGACGTGCCAGTCGCCCTCGCCCGAGGGCCCGACGGGCTGAGCGTGTTCGTCAAGCCCGCACGGCTCGGGTCCAGCGTCGGCATCTCACGCGTCACCG
>CAZIVD010000142.1:0-2667 GCA_964542635.1 uncultured Nocardioides sp.
GGCCTCAGACCACCGACCAGTGCGGTCGCGACGACGACCACCATCAAGACCATGGACTCGGTGGGCAGCGCATGCCAGTCGCTGGTCCACCACATCAGCAGGGTGACCGCAGGGGGGACGAGGATGCCCATGAGGTAGCCCACCACGCGTCGACGACGGCTCAGCCTGTCAGGAGCTCCGAACCTAGACGTGGTGTGGCGCGCATAGTCATGGGTAACGAGATGAATGTCGATATCACCCGCCTCGGCCACCACCCGCTCAGAGACGCCCGGACGCAGCAGCGCCGACACGCGGCCCCGGCGGCTGGCGCCGACGACGAGCTGGGTGGCGTTCTCGGCGCGCGCGAAGTCGAGGATGCCCTCGACCGTGTCGTCGCTCACCACGGTGTGGAAGGTTCCGCCGAGCTGCTCGGCCTTCTCGCGCAAGGAGGCGAGGGTGGCCGGGGTTACTCCGGTGAGCCCGTCGGTGCGGGCGACGTAGAGGGCGCGCCACTCCCCGCCGGCGACCCGCGAGGCGATACGAGCGGCGCGACGCATGAGCGTGTAGGACTCCGGGCCACCGCTGACAGGGACCACGATGCGTTCGCGGGTTGCCCAGGTCGCGTCGATCTGGTGTTGGTCCCGGTAGCGCTCCAGCCCCTCATCGACTCGGTCTGCCAGCCACAGCAGCGCCAGCTCCCGTAGGGCGGTGAGGTTCCCTTCCCGAAAGTACTGGGTGAGAGCGGCGTCGACCTTGTCGGCGGCGTAGATGTTGCCGTGTGCCATCCGCCGGCGCAGAGCCTGGGGGCTCATGTCGACCAACTCGATCTGGTCGGCGCTTCGCACCACCTGGTCTGGGACGGTCTCGCGTTGTCGGACGCCGGTGATGGATTCGGTGACGTCGTTGAGGGACTCCAGGTGCTGGATGTTGACGGTGGTGATCACCTCGATTCCGGCCTCGCGAAGCGCCTGGACGTCCTGCCAGCGCTTCTCGTGCCGGCTCCCGGGCACGTTGGTGTGCGCCAACTCGTCAACCAGCACCACCGCAGGTCGCCGCGCCAGCACAGCATCGAGGTCCATCTCTTCTTGCCGGGTGCCCTTGTAGTCGATGTCTCGGCGGGGGACGACCTCGAGGCCCTCGGCTGCGCGGCTGGTCTTGGGGCGGCCATGGTTCTCCACGTAGCCGATGACCACGTCGGTGTCGCGTTCGGCTCGGCGGTGGCCCTCTTCCAGCATGGCGAAGGTCTTGCCCACTCCTGGCGCCGCCCCAAGATAGACGCGCAGCCTTCCCCTGTTCATGTCCTCAGTCTCCACCCTTCGCCACTACGGGGCAGACCGTCACGGGTGTGGCCGTTCCGGGACTTGACCCGTCCTGGTGCTCACGGCGCCGCGGCCTTCTGTACGACGATGTTGAGCTCCAGGACGTTGACGCCCGACTCTCCGAGGAACCCCAGCGATCGTCCGGCGGTCGCCTCGTCGATGAGCTCCTCGACCTGCTGCAGGTCCAGGCCGTTGGCCTCGGCGACGCGGGGTGCCTGCAAGGCGGCGTACTCGGGGGAGATGTGCGGGTCCAGACCCGACCCGGACGCGGTGATCGCATCGGGGGGAACCTCGCCGGGCTCGACCGACTCGGTCTCGGCCACCGCGGAACGGCGTTCCGCGATCAGGGCGAGTAGGTCCGGGTTGGATGGGCCGAGGTTGCTGGGCGCGGAGGCCAGTGTGTCGTAGTCGTTGGCCGAGGGACGGGAGTGAAACCACTGCTCTCCCTCGAAGTTCTGGCCCAACAGCCGCGATCCGACGACCTGGCCGTCCACGGTGATGGGTTGCCCCTCCGCGCGATCGCCGAAGGCCTGTCCGGCGGCCCAGACCGCCACGGGGTAGGCGATGCCGAGGATGACAGTGAAGGTGAGCAGGATGCGTAGCCCTGCGAGTGACTGGCGTGCGATGTCGTTGAGCATGGTGTTCAGCCGATCCCTGGGATGGAGGAGACGATCAGGTCGATGAGTTTGATCCCGACGAACGGGACGATGACGCCGCCGAGGCCGAAGACGAGCATGTTGCGGCGCAGTACGTCGCTGGCCGCGGCTGCTCGGAAACGGACGCCGCGCAGCGCGAGCGGGATGAGGGCGACGATGATCAGGGCGTTGAAGATGATCGCGGAGAGGATCGCCGACTGTGGCGTGGCCAGGCCCATGACGTTGAGGGCGTCCAGCGAGGGGTAGGCGGCGACGAACATGGCCGGGATGATCGCGAAGTACTTCGCGATGTCGTTGGCGATCGAGAACGTGGTCAAGGCACCGCGGGTGATGAGCAGCTGCTTGCCGATCTCGACGATGTCGATGAGCTTGGTCGGGTCGGAGTCCAGGTCGACCACGTTGCCGGCCTCCTTGGCCGCCGCCGTACCGCTGTTCATGGCCACGCCCACGTCCGCGGCCGCCAAGGCCGGAGCGTCGTTGGTGCCGTCGCCGGTCATCGCGACCAGCCGCCCGCCGGCCTGCTCCTTGCGGATGTAGGCCATCTTGTCCTCGGGAGTGGCCTCGGCCAGGAAGTCGTCCACACCGGCCTCCTCGGCGATCGCCTGCGCGGTCAGCGCGTTGTCGCCGGTGATCATCACGGTGCGGATGCCCATCGAGCGCAGCTCGGCGAACCGTTCGGTCATGCCCTGCTTGACCACGTCCTTGAGGTGCAC
>CAZIVD010000143.1:0-2462 GCA_964542635.1 uncultured Nocardioides sp.
ATGCGTGAGCTCGCCGCTTCCGGGGCGGGCTCTTGGGTCGCCACGACGCCGGCACGCGCGGAGGTCCTGGTGACCCGGCCGCACGGTCTGGCATTGAGCCAGACCGAGGCGACGCTGGCCGACGTCGAGGACCAGCTCGGCCGCGACGGGGTCCTGGTCGTCGTCGTGGGTCCAGCCCGCTGGAGCGATCGCGAGTTCGCGGCCGCCGGCCGGCTGCTGCGCACAGCGCGCCAGCAGGACGCCGTCCTGTTCATGCCGTTGCTGCCCGCCAAGGCCCTGCCGGGCCTGGGCCCTGACCCGCTGCCCAAGCAGCTCACAAGCCCCTCCCAGCGCCTGCTGGAGCGGATCACCACCATCACCGGCCCGCTGACCGCGAACCGGACCTGAAAGGAAAGAGAGAAGAAGATGATCATCGAGACCATCTCGGAGGTCGCCACCCAGATCGCGGCCGCGGGAAACATCAAGGCCGAAGGCGTCGGCGACGTGTGCGCTCAGGCCCCGACCGGAGTCAAGCCGTACGTCAACGACATCCTCGGCTGGGTCAAGTACGGCGTGATCGCCATCATCATCGGCGCCGGCTTCGCCTCGTCGGGCGCACTGATCGTGGGGAAGTTCGGCCAGATGGGCCGGGCCGCTCAGATCGGCGCCTCGGGGTTGTTCTGGACCGTGATCGGCGCGATCGCGTTCGTCTGCATCTACGCCATCCTCAACGGCATCGTCGGGAACGGCTGCTGACATGTTCGACCGGACCCGACACGTCTACCAGGCAAAGCTGGTTGACCCCGACACCGAGTGGACCCGCCGCAGGCTGCAGATCCTGCTGGGGATCGCTGCCGTCGTCGTCCTCGCCATGGCGGCGGGCGGCGTGTGGTCGGTGGTCAGCATGCTCACCGGCTCGTCATCCGGAGAAGGAACCGGGTCCGATTCGGCTGTGTCCGCCCAGGACCAGCTCGCCGACAAGCACCTGCCCGACGCGCCCCTGGAGGCCGCGCAACCCGGAAGCCTGTCGTCAGGCGAGACCGGCACGATCGAGATTCCGGCACCAATGGAGGTGGGGGAGGTCGGTGTTGCGACCGGGTTCCCGCACACCCCGGAGGGCGCTCTGGCCCAACTCGCCGCGATCGACACGACCGCGCTGACGTCGGCGTCGGTCCGAGTGGCCCAGGAGGTCATCACCGCGTGGGCCGCGCCCGGCGGTCCGACGGCCGAGAGCTGGTCGGGTGTGCAGGGCCTGGCCGCGCTCCTGGAGTCGGCCGGAATGTCCTCGGAGGCTCAGAACACGATCACGATCGGCGCAGAGCCGAAGATGGGGTTCATCAAGGGCACGGTCGGTGACGACTTCGTCATCCCGTGCATCGACTTCATCATCACCGCCACCACCGCGGCGGGCCGGCCACAGCAGGTCGCGGCCGCCGACTGCCAGCGCATGGTGTGGCAGGACGACCGGTGGGTGATTGGCGAGGGCGAGGAGCCGGCGCCGGCGCCGTCGCTGTGGCCCGGCTCCCAGGCCTCCTTCGACGCCGGCTACCAGTGGCTGGAGGTGCCGCAGTCATGAGCACACAGACCATTGCGGGCATCGTCCCGATGATCGATCTCAACCCCTTGAACTGGCTCGGGGACAAGGCCAAGGAGGGCCTGGCCGACGGGTTCACCTCGATGATGATGTCGATCTGGTCAGGCGCACTGTGGCTGCTCAAGACCGCCTTCGGACTGATCGACAACTTCACCCCCAACGTCGCCGACCCCGACCTGGCCAAGCTCTACTCCGTCACCTTGTGGATCGCCTTGGTGATCGCCCTGGTGATGGCGTTCGGCCAGATCGGGCTGGCGGTCCTCCGGCAGGACGGCCGCGGTTTCGGCACCCTGGCCGCGGGAGTGGTCCAGTACGGCGCAGTCCTGTCCTGCTGGATCACCGTGAGTGCGGGGCTCATCGCCGCCGCCTCCGGGCTGACCAAGGGCATCTTGGACACCCTGCTCGGCGTGGACAGCTTCTCCGGCTACGCGGCCGGCGACGGGTTCGTCGACCGCGTCTCGGGCACGACACAGGCAGCCACGCTCGGGATCTGTGCGCTGTTCATCCTGATCCCGGCGTCCTTCGGTCACATGGTGATCATGATGGTGCGCTCGGCGGCGCTGCTGATCCTGGTGGCCACCATGCCGATGTCGGCGGCGGGAGCGTTGTCGGAGGGCACCAAGTCGTGGATGTGGAAGTCGATCCGCTGGTTCATGGCCTGCGTGCTGATGGAGCCGCTGCTGGCGCTGGTGGTGGGCATGGGCACGCAGTTCGCCTGGGCCGGCATGCCCGACGGTGAGGAGCAGAGCCCCGCTGAAAAGGTGCTGCACTTCTCCTCGACGTCGGAGAACATCGGCATGTCCGTGGTCGGGTCGATCATCATGCTGGTGGCCTGCTTCATGCCGCTGGTGTTGTTCCGGCTGCTGGCCTTCGTCGACCCCGGCACCGC
>CAZIVD010000144.1:0-2412 GCA_964542635.1 uncultured Nocardioides sp.
ATCATTTCGCAGCCGAGACCTTCGAGCTCGGGCGCACCGAGACCACGATCCCCGGCTCCGAGCTCACCATCGGCATCTACTCGCCGACGCGCTGCATTGCGGATGCCTTCCGGCTGCGCGGGGACTTGGGCTACGAGATCGGCCGCGACGCTCTTCGCGAGTGGCTGCGCCACGGCGGAAAGCCCGCCGAGCTCATGGCGATCGCTTCGAAGCTGCCGCGGGCCAAGAGTCCGATCCTGCACGCACTGGAACTGCTGTCGTGAGAGACGGCGACGAGGTCTTCCGCCAGATCCAACGGCAGGCCCGCTCCATCGCCGACACCGAAGGGCGGCCCGCCCCCACCTCCGAACTTCTGACGCGGCATGCACTCGAATCCTTCCTGGACCGGCTCACGCGAACAGACCATGCCAACGACTTCGTGCTGAAGGGCGGCATCCTGCTCGGCGCCTACGACGTTCGGCGACCCACCAAGGACGTCGACGCCGAGGCGGTTAGCGCAGAGGTGTCCGCCGAGCACGTCGCCCAGATCGTGCGCGACCTGTCCGAGGTGGACGCCGACGACGGCCTGCTCTTCGACCTCGGCTCGCTGAGCGTGCAGGAGATCCGTGAGCACGACGACTATCCGGGCCTGCGCGTCCGGGTGAGAGCCTGGCTCGGCACCCAGAGCTGTCAGATCTCCTGGGACATCTCCACTGGTGATCCCATTGTCCCGTCGCCGCGACGCGTGCGTGTCCCGCGCGTGATGGGAGCAGACGTCGAGATGTGGGGGTACGCAGCCGAGACGATCATCGCCGAGAAGGGCGTCACGATCCTCGAACGAGGCATCACCAGCACCCGCTGGCGCGACTACGTGGACATCGTGCGACTGGCCGACACCCAGGAGCTGGACCCCGACGAACTACGCCGCTCCGCCGAAGCCGTTGCCCGCCATCGAGGCGTGGATCTACAACCCATCGGGGACGCCGTCGACGGGTACGGGGCCGTCGGTCAGCCGAAGTGGGCGGCCTGGAGACGCAAGGAGAGAGTGGAAGGCATCAGCGAAGCGGACCTCGACGAGCAGATGGCCCACGTCGCGGCCGCGCTCGACCCGATCTTCGACAACGACCCCGCCCCGGCATCCCAGGACCCCGCGGTCGCGCCGATGGTACGGGTACTACCACCACCGACCGCGACCTGAGGCACAGCCGACTCACTACGGCGGATGAGGCCACAGACTGGCACAGCGAAGCCAACACTCCAGATCTCGTCCTTGAGCACCTGCGTGTCGACGGCTGAACCATCACCCGCCGAGGGCACATCAGGGTTCCTGCACGTCGAGGACCACAGGTACTTGGGCAAGAGCTGACCATGCGGGCTCTTGCGACCGATCTGCGGGTGTTGCCGCTGAGCGTGAACCTCGCCGGAGGCACGTGGGCGAGAGCGGCTTGCTCACCGGCCTGCCTACGACTACACCGCCACGAGTCAACGGCGCTTCGCGTCGCTGCGCGACGGCCTCCGGACGCACTGGATTCGCGAGCCTCCGCGTCCTCGTGCTCGCAGGCCGAAGCTATCCCTGGGAGTCCGTCGGTAGCAGCCAGTGCTTGGTTAGCCGGTGGCACCCCAGTCGCGCTGTTCCACGACGGCCTCCGAGCGCGGCGGCAGGTCCTCGTCGTACCGGTCGAGGACCTGCTCGCGGATGAGCTCGCCAGCGGCGTCACGACCGCTCTCGGCTTCGGTGGCCGCGGCCTCGTCGAGCCACGCGATGTCACTATGAGGGCTGGCCTTCCGGGCTGCGTCGCAGGCCACCCGGACCAGGTCGGTCCGGCCAGCGGTGACCGCCCGCGTCGCCAGGATGTGGGCGGCGTCATGGATGGCTCCCACCAGGATCTCGTCCCACCGCTGCTGCCCCGGCTTGAAAAGCCACTTGATCCGGTGCTCGGTGGCCGCCTCGAACGGGGCACCAGTCACCAACGACAGCGCGGTCACCAGGTCCTCCTCGCAGCCGTTGTCACCACGGCGCTCGGCCCGGTGCTTGAGCCGCACGAACAAGTCCGCACTGTTGAGGACCCCGCCGGTCCCCCGCACCAGCTCGTAGGTGGGGCTGGCGCCCCGCCGAGCGCCAGCGCTCATGCTTGCGTCCGGCAGCCAGTCGCTCCCGTCGGGCCGGGTACCTAACAGGAAGCGGGCGTTGGTGGCACGGTTCTGAACCGTCTTCTGCGTCTTCCACCCGCACGCTACGGCGGCACGCTCCCCGGTGACCCCTTGGTCTTGAACGGCCAGGTAGGCGATGAAGGAGACCGTGCCTCCCGCGTTGTCGATCGCCGCGGGGTCGCCACCGTTGAGTGCGGTCACCGAGACCGGACCGAGCAGGTGCACCTTGGGCCGCGGCGAGGACTCGTCGAACCAGTCAGCGACGTCTTGGTCCAGCGTCGG
>CAZIVD010000145.1:0-2292 GCA_964542635.1 uncultured Nocardioides sp.
CGGCGCGGTAGCGCTTGAGTTGTGCGGGGCTGTACTTGTCGTCCCACGTCGGCTCTGGCGTCGGGGTTGCCGAGCTCGAGGGCGAGGCCGACTCCGTTGGTGTCGGGTCCGCCTTCGGCTCGTCATCGCCGCAGCTGGAGAGAGTTCCTGCCATCGTGAGTGCGATGGCAGCGATCAGAGTGCGCTTCATGAGCGTCCTTCCTGAGCCCGAGTCGCCCGATGCACGGGCCTTAGGCACCAGTCTTGACGACATGGCCGACGGGTTGCCGACCTCGCCGTACTGCGAGTCGGGTTCAAGGTGAAGTCCTTCCCTCTTGGCGTGGCTCTCTAACAGCGAAGGCAACCGGCGACGGATCAGATCGGACACCGGCGGCGAACAATCTTCGGGACGCGCGATCAAGCGCCTCAGATGCGAGGGCGTCGCCGGCGTCAGAAGAGGCACTGGGTGCGGCGAATCGGCCGCAGCGAGCGGCTGGCCGGACAGCGGGGCGCATGTCTACGCGGTACAGCGACTGCGGAGTTTGGCGCACCGAATTCCGCCGGGGTGTCTGTTCCCCCGGTCGTCGTCTCTGCTGACGCATCCCCAAGACCAGCGCCCTTCCCGCCCCGGCCCGAACCGGGGGCCTCCATTGTCCGTTGCGTCGTCAAGTCCGACGCTCCGGGCGTGACCCGTGGTTCCCACCATCGGGTCCTTTCCTGCATTACCCTGAGCATGACACATGACGGACGCTAAATGTCCGTCATAACGAAAAGAGTTCGGCGTGTTTCGGGGTCCGGCACAATGCAGCGCGTGCCACGTCTGTCGAAGCCGCCCAGGATGCCCGAGGGGGTGCTGGCGATCATCGACGCGATTGGTAACAGTGCGCGCACCGAGATCCTGCGGCATCTCTCACTCCGGGCGATGAGCGCCACGGAGCTGGCTGAGGTGATCGACGCGGATCCCCGGGTGGTGCGGCGTCACCTCTCTGTACTCGAGGACATGGGCCTGGTCACCGCTGACCATCCGCGTGGCGGCCGTCGCGCGAAGGGCAGGGTCGTGTTGTGGGCGACAGATCTAGCCCGCGCCGAGGAAATCGGGCGCATCTGGCTCGACTACGTCGCCGGTCGTCCCCTACCTGATCCAGAGCAGGATCAGTAGGGGCGACGCGAGTGGGACAAAATCTCGGGTCCAGTGTCCGATCTCGTGTGACTGGTGTTGCTGTTGTTCATGTGACGGTCCTCTTCACCGCCAGCACCACTCGGCCAGGCGTAGCGCGACCACGCCCCTCGAATTTCCGAAATTTCCAGAAAACCGCGACACGCCCGGTGCCTCGTGGTTGCGCTGCACCCGCGTCGGCGCACGGTTGGATTACCTGCATGGGACGGAAGTCGAAGGGCGATCGCCACAAGATCATCCCGAGTATGCCCCCCGAGGCCGCAGCCCTCATCAAGGCTGACGCGGTCTCCCTCGGCTGTCACATCGGCGACTACATCGGCTGGCTGGTCTGCCGCCACGTCGATGTCCCGATGGAGCTTCCCCTCGGTGAGCTCAAAGACCACCCCGATCCGTTGCCGGCCGCGAACGGGCGCGTTCAATATCGCGCGATGCTCCCCCGCGAGGCTGCTGACCTGGTGATCGCCGACGCAGAGCGTCGAGGCGTCACGCTGGGCGACTACGTCACCGACGTCGTCTGCGACCACTACGACGTGCCGTTTCAGCCGCGGGTGATGAAGAAGGCTTTGAAGGCCTGGGCGAAGGCCGCGGAGGTCGGAGAGCAGTTGCCGATGACGGGATGACCGGGTCAGGGCAGTGCCCTGAAAATGACGAAGGCCCCGTTGCACCGGGGCCAAGTCAGATGCTCCACCGGGTTGCACCCCGGTTTCGCGAAGTTATGAGAACCACCAGAGGAGGCTTTGTGCTGCCCACTGTAGAGCAGGTCCATGCCGCGGGGAAGTCATTCCGCTGCGGGCGTGTCGACTCTCACCGTGCGCGCGCCGTGCCCACTCCTGCGCTGGTGCTCGGAACGCGAACCGTTGCTGACCTGGCCGTCGAGCTGCACGCCCGGACCCGGCCCACGAGTTTCCTGACCCATTGCATGTGGAGGGAGGTGGGCGCCGCCGGCGGTAGCCGTAGCGGGCGTGGATCGCCCTAGAAATGACGAAAGGTCCTGCGCCAACAGGACCTGACCGTCTTGGTGACCGAGAGCCAGCGCCAACTGGATTCCTCGGTGGGTGCCTCTGGAAGGAGGTAGAGCAACTTGTTGCCGGTAACTGTACCGGCGTCGCATCGCGATGCCGCACACCCTGATGCAG
>CAZIVD010000146.1:0-2268 GCA_964542635.1 uncultured Nocardioides sp.
GGTCCTGCTGGATGATCCGTTCCTTGCGGAGGATGCGGAACAGGGTGGTTCGACCGATGCCGAACATGTTGGCTACCGCGCCCATGCTCAACGTGCCGTCGATCTCGGTGAGGGCGTCGATCGCGGCGACGACAGGTTCCAGCTCGGCGACCTTTGACTCGGCGAGTTCCCGGGCGGCCCGTTCGGCGTCGGCGCGGTCCTCGGCCTCGATCACCATCATGGCCAGGTCGCGGCGGGTCAGCGCCGGTCGCTGCGGGACCCCCAGTTCGGCTTCGCGGGTGCGGACCGCGAAGTAGGTCTGCGCAGCGGCGATCTCCGGCTTGCGCGGGTCGCCGTTCATCGCGGTCAGGTAGCAGGCGTACCGGGTGAGTCGGTAGTTGGCGCCCTGCTGGCGCGTCCGCCCGAAAGCTTCCCGGCTCCGGGAGGCTTCCTGGTCAGCGTCCATGCCGCTGTTGGTGATGGCGACGCGGGCGCGCTCAACGGTGTCCTCGAATCGCTCCCACTTCTCGTAGCCGAGGAGCGGCATCAGGTCGCGGGCCATCCAGTGCTCGCCGAGCCCGTCGGTGCGCTTGATCGCGTCGAACGGGGATGCGGCGCGCGCACCTCGCAGGTCGATCTCGGTCACTTGCTCAGCCTCTTCTCGGTCCCGGTGGGGTTGGTGGGGGCGAACCCGAGGAGCAGGTTGGCGACCTGGTCGGGGTTCGCGATCGGGAGACGCGTGTCGACCGGCTTGGAGGCTCGGAGGCGGAAGCCGTGTCGACGCGCGGCGCGGTGGCGTCCGCGCCGGGCGGGGACCGTGGCCCCCCGCTCCCGGGCAGGGGTGCCAGCGGTGGCGGCGTGGGCGGCCATCAGAAGGCGAACGCGTTGTCGTCGGCGAGGCCGTTGTCGCCGACGGTGCCGAAGACGCCGCCGGCCTTGGCGATGCGGTCGCTCATGGAGCGCTTGGTGCCGAGGCCCGTGCCGAGGTTGGCGCCGTGGTTCGCGCCCTTGCAGGAGCAAACGCAGATGGCGTAGAGGGCCTTGCGGCACGCCTCGTTGCAGGCGTGGCCGGGGGTCTCGGTGGTGTGGGCGGTGGGGGCGGGGAGCGTTGCGCTGTGCATGGGTGAACCATAGGCCCACGCACTGTGCATTGGCAATGTTGCCATGCACAGTCACTGTGCAACCACTCGAACGGCCTAGCCGATGTTGCCCTTCACGATCTGCCGGATGTGCTCCCGAGTCCAACCAGTCGCCTGGACGATGTCCACCTGGCGGACCCCGCCCTTGGCTGCCACCTTCACCAGCTCCACCAGCCTGGCGCGCTCCTCCTCGGCAGCCGCCTTCGCCTTGGCGTAGACGTCACCCTGAGCGGTCACGTCGGCGAGGAGCTGCGCGCTGTCCATGCCGGCCATCTTAGGCAAGGGGCTGGGCCTAGTGACCTCTCCGCCGTCATGTCGGTCTCCGCGAAGGGTCCTCACTAGTGAGGACCCTTCGCTGCGCAGGTCAGTCGTCGTGCTCACGATGTCGCCTCCTCGGCGCAGTCCAGGAGGGCAGCAACCTCGCCCAGGGAGATCGGCGCCCACCGTCGGACGTCGACGCCGACGTTGATCTGCCGGCCCCGCTCCGTCCACTCGCCGTGCACGTGCCCGTGGAGCAGCGGCAGCCCCGTGTCCCGCAGCCGGTACTGGACGGCCCGGTCCTCGGCGACGTGGTCGCCCTCGTAGGGCAGGTGGGACAGCATGACGTCGCGGCCGTTGATGCGGCGGCGGGCGAACGCCTGCACCGACGCGAACCCGGCAGCGAGCCAGGTGGCCTGGTGCTTGTGGGCGTCCCGGTTCCCTGGCCATGGCTGGTCGTGGTTGCCGGCAATCAGGTGGACGTGGCCGTGCAGGTAGTTGAGGAAGGTCAGGTGGTCGCGGGCTGGTCCCATGCCCCAGTCGCCGAGGTGCCAGACGGTGTCGCCGACCTTGACGCGTTCGTTCCAGGCGGTGATCAGGTGGTTGTTCATCTCGGGGACGCTGGCGAACGGCCGCCACCCCTTCTCCACGAGCATCCTGTGACCGAAATGCGTGTCGGCGGTGAACCACACCTCAGCCATGCCGGCCATCCTCGTGCTGGTGGGTGCTGCAGGTGCGTTCCGTGCACAACCCGCACTCGAACGGGCACGGCGTCAGGGCCTGGCAGTCGGGGCAGGGGTCGTCGGGGGTGTCCACCCCGAGCTCGGCGAGCTGGTTGTGGATGTCCCAGGCCCAGTCCTCGTAGAAGTCGGCGACGAGGTCGGGGACCTTG
>CAZIVD010000147.1:0-2241 GCA_964542635.1 uncultured Nocardioides sp.
TGACCCGTGGCACGCTGCGCGTCCTGCTGCCCATCGCCTTCGTCGGTGCGCTGCTACTGATCGCGGGCGGTGTGATCCAGAGCTTCAGCGACTCGACCGTGACGACCTTGGCTGGCCAAGGCCAGATGCTGCCAGGTGGTCCGGTGGCCAGCCAGGAGGTCATCAAAGAACTGGGCACCAACGGCGGCGGCTTCTTCAACGCCAACTCCGCCCACCCGTTCGAGAATCCCAGCGGCTACACCAATCTGCTGGAGATCCTGCTCATCCTGCTCATCCCGGTCGCTCTGACCCGCACGCTCGGCACGATGCTCGGCAACCGTCGCCAGGGGCTGGCCATCCTGGCCGCCATGGGCGTGCTCTACACGATCTCGCTCGCGGTGGTGACCACCGCAGAGGTCGGTGCCCACTCACAGGCCGGGCAGGCCGCGGGCGCGGCGATGGAGGGAAAGGAGACCCGGTTCGGGGAGTGGGCCTCCGCACTCTTCGCCGTCGCCACCACCGGCACCTCCACCGGCGCCGTCAACGCCTCCCACGACTCGCTGACCCCCACCGGTGGCGGCATGGTGTTGGTGAACATGATGTTCGGCGAGGTAGTGCCGGGAGGTGTGGGGTCAGGCCTCTACGGGATTCTGATCCTGGCCATCGTGGCGGTGTTCATCGCCGGCCTGATGGTGGGACGGACCCCGGAGTTCCTGGGCAAGAAGATCAGCTCACGTCAGATGACCTACGTCGCGTTGTATCTGCTGACCACCCCGGCGCTCGTGCTCATCGGCACCGGTGTGGCGATGTCGTTGGAGTCCACCCCCGGCTTTATGGGCAACGCCGGAGTTCACGGGTTCAGCGAGGTGCTGTACGCCTACACCTCGGGGGCGAACAACAACGGCAGTTCCTTCGGTGGTCTCACCGTGACCTCGACATTCTTCCAGATCACCATCGGTCTGGCGATGCTGCTGGGCCGACTGATCCCGATCGTCTTGGTCCTGCTGCTGGCCGGATCCCTGGCCGAACAGGCCAAGGTCCCGACCACGGCGGGCACCCTGCCCACCCACAAGCCGCTGTTCGTCGCCTTGCTGGTCGGTGTGGTGATCATCTTCACCGCGCTGACCTACTTCCCTGCGCTCACCCTCGGACCGATTGCTGAGGCACTCGCATGAGCACCACCACGTCCACCCCATCCACCCCCACGTCCGACCCTTCAGGGCCGAACCAGTCGCCGGCGCCGCTGGCGCACCGGCCCGCCTCGGGGATGGGGCTGCGCGTCCTGATGGCCCAAGCCGCGCAGCAGTTCCCCGAGGCGTTGCGCAAGCTCGACCCGCGGCACATGTGGCGTTCACCGGTGATGTTCCTGGTCTGGCTCGGCTCGATTGCCACCACGATCGCCGCGATCGTCGACCCCAGCGCGTTCGCGATCTGGCTGGCGTTCTGGCTGTGGCTGACGGTGATCTTCGGCAACCTCGCCGAAGCCGTCGCCGAAGGACGTGGCAAGGCGCAAGCCGCCTCACTGCGCGCGACCCGCTCTGACACGGTCGCCCGGTTGTTGGACGAGTCCGGCGGCGAGACCGAGGTGCCCAGCACCCAACTGCGCGTCGGTGACCGGGTCGTGGTCGAGGCAGGAGGGGTGATCCCCGGTGACGGTGACATAGTCGAGGGCGTCGCCAGTGTCGATGAGTCCGCGATCACCGGCGAGTCCGCGCCGGTGATCCGTGAGGCCGGCGGCGACCGCAGTGCGGTCACCGGCGGCACCACGGTCCTCTCCGACCGGATCGTCGTCCGGATCTCCGCCGCCGCGGGCGAGTCGTTCCTGGACAAGATGATCGATCTCGTCGAGGGCACCTCACGCCGCAAGACCCCCAACGAGATCGCGCTCTCGATCCTGCTGATCAGCCTCACCCTGGTCTTCCTGGCCGCGGTTGCCACGCTTGCCCCGATGGCCACCTACGCAGGTGCACCTCAGGACCTGATCGTGCTAATCGCCCTGCTGGTCTGCCTGATCCCCACCACCATCGGGGCTTTGCTCTCCGCGATCGGGATCGCGGGTATGGACCGTCTGGTGCGCGTCAACGTCTTGGCGATGTCGGGCCGGGCGGTGGAGGCCGCCGGTGATGTATCCACGCTGCTGCTGGACAAGACCGGCACCATCACCTACGGCAACCGGCAGGCCACCAGACTCACCCCCGCAGTGGGGGTTGGCGCGGACGACCTGCGCGATGCCGCACGACTGTCCAGCCTGGCCGACCAGAC
>CAZIVD010000148.1:0-2240 GCA_964542635.1 uncultured Nocardioides sp.
TCGGCCCACGCGCTGGCCAGGGCTCGCATCGCGGTGGTCTTGCCGGATCCGGCGGGGGCGATCGCCAGTTGGAGACGGGCACCGGAGGTGGCCATCTCCCGCACCAGGGTGGCCTGTCCGGCGTTGAGGGTGATGCCGTTGGCGGTCGACTCGAGCAGCGCCATGTCGACCGAGTTGACCGTGACGGCGTAGCCGTCGTGGCGGCCCGCGGCCGCGACCAGACGCTCCTCGGCGGCCAGCACCTTGCCCGAGGTGAACAGCTCGGCGCCGCTCTGGGTGTAGACCGACGCGCCGTCCGCGCGCCGCAGCTCGGCCGGTTCGCTGATGGTGTCCCAGGGGCGGGCCATGCTCACCGAGCGGCCGTCGAGGACCTCGCTGACGAGCAGGTCGACGACCTGAGAGACCTGGTTGGTGGGCACGTTGGCGCCACGGACCTGCCGCTGGGCCTCGGCGTAGACGTGCCAGTACTGCCAGGTGCTGCGAGCGCCCTCCATCGTCGCCACGATCCGTTCGGTGGTCTTGGCGAACCAGGCTGAGTCGGCCAGCGACCGTGCTGCGCCCTTCGGGTTCAGTGCGCCATGGACCATCTGCTTGACCCGCTGCGGGGTGCCGAGCACCTCGACGGCCTCGCGGCGCCAGGTCTCGCGCTGCTCGGCCAGCGAGCGCGGCTCGTGCTTGGCCTCGCGCGTCTCCAGCGTCGCCTGCTGGGACAGCTGGATGGTCTCCACCGGCGTGGGCGGGCGGCCGTGGGTGGCCTGGAAGGCGGCGGCGAGGACCTTGCGGCGGTCCTCCACACTGGCGCGGCGCTTGGAGAAGCGGCGGTTCAGCTCGGGGTCGACGCCGACGATCTCGCGCACGGGGCGCTTGCGGGCGTCCTCGTTCGGACGCTCGTCAAAGCGCACGCCGAGGGCGTCGACCAGGTGCCGCTCGAGGGCGGTGTTGTAGGTCTCCGAGGCCGAGACGACCGCCTTGTGGAGCGGGCGGCCGTCGATGGCCAGCCACTTGCCGTCGAGCGTCTGGACCTTGTTCGCCACGGCGACGTGGGTGTGCAGGTCGGGGTCGCCGGCGCGGGAGTCGCGGTGGGTGAACGCGGTGGCCACCAGGCCGCGGACGTCGACCTGGCGCACGCCGTTGGTGCCGCGGCGGGTGAACAGGGCCTTGGCCTCGATGAAGTCCAGCGCGTCCTTGATGGCCGCCTGGTGGGCCCGCTCGATCACCGCGGCGGTCTTCGGGTCGGAGATCGCCCACAGCACCGAGACGCTCTTGACCGGCGAGAAGGTCAGGTCGTAGCCGGCCACCGCGTTGGTCTTCGGCCGGGAATGCTTGGCGATCGCGGCGGCCAGCTCGCGGGCGTCGGTGGGCTCACGACCGTGCTCGGCACGGAAGAACTCGGTGCCGACCTCGGTGCGGACCCGGGCCCGGTCGGCCGCGGGAACCGGCCAGTCACCGGGCAGTCCGGCGGTCTCGTTGAGCGCCGCGATGCGCTTGGCGACCTCAACTCGGAACGGGCTGATGTCGTTCTCGTAGACCTTGTACGGGGTGCCGAGCTGGCGGGCCGTCTTGTAATCGGCGTCGGTCGGCCGGTCGACCCCTTCCCGGCCGATGCGCAGGTCCAGGTCCTTGGTCCGCTGGGTGGCCAGCGGGTGGTGACCGGAGCCGAACAGGCTCTGCATGTGGTCGGCGGTGACGATGTCGCCGGCGTCGAGCCCTTCGAGCCCCTCCATGCCCGAGCCGACCCACACGCCAGGGGTCTCGCCCTTCTCGGTGTAGTAGCTCGCCAGGCCGGTGTGGCCCTTGTCGGTGGCGTCCATCGCTGCGACCTGGCGGGTCAGGTAGTCGTACCCCGACCCCGCCGTCAGCTTGTGGAGGCTCATCGTCACGGTCACCTACGTGCGCGCGGGTGCCCGCTGCGATCACTTCCAGCCGGATTTCTGATGTGTTCTTTCTATTCGGCAGACCGAGAATGCAAGAGGTGTGTGGCACTTGGGAGGTCGCGGAAATCTGGGGGGACGCTGAGGGGCGTCGGTGACGGCTGGGGCGTCGGGATCGGACTGGCTGAGTTGAACGGGCTGGCTGGGGTCGAGGTTGGTGGGTTCGGAAGGTTTCTTGGCCGGTGGTGATCGCACGGGGACCGGGATTTGTCGTAGGTGACTGTCAGAGTCCATGTCGACACGGAGTGAGGACCGATGAGTCAGCAGACGATCAAGCAGCAGGCGCGGCGTACGGCGCGGGAGATGGCC
>CAZIVD010000149.1:0-2014 GCA_964542635.1 uncultured Nocardioides sp.
AGCATGTGACAGTTCGGCGAAAAACCTTCAGAAATCCAACGAACAGTCACAGGGCTCCGGTCATGCGACCCGTCGTGTCGAACAGGCGTAGTTCGGCGGGGTGGAGCTGATGCTGGATCGCGAAGGACCTGTCCTTGATCCGCCACAGTCCCTGGCCCGTTGCCAGCGTCGGGAGGAGTTGCTGCTCGGTGCCGGTCAACCCAAGTGCGGCCGCAGTCGCGCCAAGCTGGTCGGCCCTGAGTTTGGTCACCTGAGGCTCGTCGGGCGGGCGGCAGGGCTGTGACCTGCGGTGATGCGTGGTGAGGGCGCTGGTTTGAGGCACTAACGAGTGGCTTAGTGTCCTGCCGGTGGCGTGGATACGACGGGTGCGAACGGCCTCGGGAGCGACCGCGGTGCAGATCGCTGAGTACGTCGACGGGCGTCGGAAGATCGTTGCCCACCTCGGTTCTGCGCATACCGAGGTCGAACTCGGTGCCCTGCTGGAACGCGCACGGCTGCTGCTGCACGACGCCGGCCAGGACGAGCTCGAGCTCGGTGTCGAGCCGAGGTCTGCCCAGGTAGAACTCCTCGCCCCGCCGACCCTCGATGTGGGCCTGTTCCCCGGCGTCGAGGCCGTTGAGGCGGGGGAGCGGGTAGGCAGTGGTCGAGGGCGTCGGCGGGTGTCGGCGCCGCGGGTGGTCTCCACGTCGTCGCGGCTGCTGTTCGACACCCTCGCGGGCGTCTACGACGACCTCGGGTTCGGTGTCGTGGGTGATGCCACGTTCCGGGATCTGGTGATCGCTCGGATCGTCGAGCCCACCTCGATCCTCGACGTCGGTCGTGTGCTGGAGGAGCTGGGTCAATCGCCGGCGAGTGAGAAGACGATGCGCCGGACGTTGCAGCGCTGCATCGGTCGTGGCTACCGCGACCAGGTCGCAGGCGCCTGCTTCGCGCACGCCGCCACCGCGGGGGATCTGTCGTTGGTGCTCTACGACACGACGACTTTGTACTGGGAAGCCGAGAAGGAGGACGACCTCCGCAAGGTCGGCTACTCCAAGGAACGCCGCGTCGACCCACAGATCGTGGTCGGGCTGCTGGTCGACCGGGGCGGCCGGCCGTTGGAGATCGGCTGCTACGAGGGGAACAAGGCCGAGACCGCCACGATCATCCCGATCGTGGAGCAGTTCCAGCAGCGGCACGGGGTCGCGGACATGGTCGTCGTGGCTGACGCCGGGATGCTGTCCGCCTCGAACCTGCGGGAGCTCGACGAGGCCCAGTTGCGGTTCATCGTCGGCTCACGTGCCACGAAAGCACCGATCGATCTCGCGTCATACTTTCGCTGGCACGGAGACGCCTTCGCTGACGGGCAGGTCATCGACACCCTCACCCCCAAGAACAGCCGACTGATTGAGAACGACCCCATGGTCAAGAGGGAACCGGTCTGGGACCCGGACCAGCACCCAGGGTCGTGGCGGGCAGTGTGGGCCTACTCGACCAAGAGGGCCGTGCGGGACAACAAGACGCTGACCCTGCAGGAGAATCGCGCCAAGGCCGTCGTCGCCGGCGAGAAGGCCGCCCGGACACCACGGTTCGTCAAGACCAGCAACGGCACCAAGTCTCTCGACCAGGCATCCCTGGCGCGGGCACGCCGGCTGGTGGGGCTCAAGGGCTACGTCACCAACATCCCCGCCCACGTGATGCCTGCCGGCGAGGTGATCGCCAGCTACCACGACCTGTGGCGCGTCGAGCAGTCGTTCCGGATGTCCAAGACCGATCTCCGCGCACGGCCGATGTTCGTCCGCACCCGCGACGCGGTCGAGGCCCACCTCACCATCGTCTTCACCGCCCTGGCGGTCTCCCGCGAAGTCCAGCAACGTACCGGGCTCTCGATCCGCAACGTCACCAGACAACTACGCCCACTGCGCTCAGCCACCATCCTGGCCAACGGCGCCGAGCAGACCATCCCGCCCGCGATAGCCCGCGACCACCAAGCACTGCTCGAAGCGATCAGCGGCGGTCCCGTCAGGCACTAACC
>CAZIVD010000150.1:0-2002 GCA_964542635.1 uncultured Nocardioides sp.
GACCTCACCGACGCCGACAAGGGCGGCCCGAAGTACCTCAACACCGCCGACACCCCGCTGTTCCACAAGGGCGCTCAACTGTTCGGCGTCGTCGACGAGCTCCTCGCCGAGGGCGCGGTCCCGGTGATCGTCGAGGGCCCGATGGACGCCGTGGCGGTCACGCTGGCCAGCCATGGCCTCTACCTCGGTGTGGCACCGCTCGGCACGTCCCTGACCGACGAGCAGGCCGCCCAGCTGGCCGCGGTCGGCCGAGACCCGATCGTGGCCACCGACGCCGACCTCGCCGGCCAAGTCGCGGCCGAGCGCGACTTCTGGATGCTCACACCGCACGGCCTGGACCCCGGGTACGCCCGGTTCCCCGACGGCCTGGACCCCGCCGACCTGCTCGCACAGCGCGGGCCGGCAGCGCTCACTGCGGCGGTGGCCAGCGGCCAGCCGGCCTTCCGCTCGCTGGGCGACCAACTGCTCACCGAGCGGCTGAACAACCTCGCCCCCGAGCAGGCACGAGTCGAGGCCATGAGGATCCTCTCGACCCGCCCCAGCCGCGCCTGGGAGCCGGGAGTCAACCAGGTCAGGGCGCGCCTGCAGCTCTCGCAGATGCAGGCCCGCCGAGACCTGCGCGACGCGGTCAAGAGCTGGGATGCCGACCCCCGCAAGGCGGCGCTGGCCGAGCTCCACAAGAGCAGCGAGGTGCGCAGCCGGCTGGCGGCCGCCGCCGATCAGGCCCCGGCCGAGCGGTGGGCTCCGCTGGCCCGCGAGCTCGACCCGCGGCTGCTCGAGCAGGGCGACTGGCCGGCCACCGCGGCGATGCTGCAGCAGGCCCACGAGCAGGGTCACGACGTCGACGCCGCCACGCGCAGACTGGTCGCTGAGAAGCCGCTGGGTGACAGCCCGGCGCGCGACCTGCGCTACCGGATCGTGTCCCGCCTCGAGCTCCCGATCGACACCGGCGAAGGCAACCCGGCACCGACCAAGTCGCAGGGCGCGGCCCGCGACCGGCAGGACGTGAACGGTCCGCGGCCGCCGCGCCGCGGAACACCGCGCCGCTGAAACGCGCGGGACCGACCTGGACCGAGCTGGGCGACGAGCTGGGCTGGGCTCCGGCGCCGCGGGCCAGGCTCGTCCGCCTGCTGGCGAAGGAGGTCGTTGTTCTGCACGCCGCCGCCGTAGGCCAGTGAGAACGCCGCTCACCACATTTCCTGGCCACCGGTGTGACATCTGGCGGCTGAGTGTGATGAACAGTTGTGAGTGCTCGTCCTTGGACCCCCGTGCCGACTGCGGCCGACTACCTGATGGCGCTCACGGTCTGGTCATCCTTCGGCGACGAGATTCGGCCCCTGAAACCGTTCGAGGTGTTCGACCTTGCGGTCGAGTGCGCCGAAGATCGACTCGCCTGCGAGTTGTTCGAGTCGCTCGGCTGGTAATCCTCGACAGAGGAACGAGGTTCGTCGGTGCCCGTGAATCTCCTCGCCCCCATCCGGCAGCACCATGAACACGGAGCCATAAACCGGGAGGGGCTGGAAGTTCAGGAGATTCGGGCAGTGGCGGGGCGTACGACCTAATCGGCCTGCTGGTCGACCAGGTGCCGGCGCATCGCTGCGAGCCGCGACCGGGGGTCCGGGTGGGTTGCGAACCAGCGGCGCTCGAGCTGCGCCCACGCTCGGCCGAGCCGACCGGCGGGCAGAGGCTTGGCGACGTTCTCCTCGTAGAAGCCCATCAGCTCGGTGGCCGCGTCGAGGTCGCGGGTCAGGGCGACGGCGAACAGGTCGGCGGTGATCTCCTCGCGCCGGTCGAACGCGACTTGGAGAGCGAGGAAGGCCACCGCGGCGCTCGTCGTGGCCAGCAGCGCCGGCCCGGCCAGCTGGGGCGCGGCGCGGAGAGCCGTGACGGTGAGCCCGCCGCCGGCCAGCATCAGCATCAGGTAGCCGACCAGCCAGCTGTAGCGCGCGGCGGCCGAGGAGCGCTCACGTCGGACGACGTGGCCGAGCTCTTTTCTGCACCA
>CAZIVD010000151.1:0-2002 GCA_964542635.1 uncultured Nocardioides sp.
GGAATCTGCATGTGCTTCGGATAGTGCTCGGCGATCCAGGTCCTTGCCATCTTAGTGAGGCCGCTTCCGTTATCTAATCGGATCTGTGCCGGGATGATAGGAAGCTCGCGCCAGCCGGGTACGCCATGATCGTGCCACGCCTCGACGACATCGTTCTCGGTGTTGCTCACTGTGTGCCAGCCGCAAGGTTCACAGTTCGCCTGATAGAGCAGATCGCCAGGCCCCAACTGGCCGTGATCGGGTCGGAGCTCGGCGGTGAACGTCACGATGGAGTGATCCCCGAAGCTGACCACGCCACCGGCTCCCGCCGATCTATGCCACATATGGCTGTTCGGGATAGAGCTGAAGCTGCCGTAGAGAAACTGCCAATGCCGGAACGCACGGTCAAGCTCCGCCGGGGAATAGTAGTCCGTTGTGAGGTGCAGCGGAGCGCCCTGCCAGGAGGCGAGGTCGTTGCGTGCATCTTCGCGCTCGAACTCATCGAAGTCGAACGCGAGTTGACCGTCTGGCTGCATCATGCTTCTACTCCGTCAGTTCTCGATCATCTGGGATGCTCAGCGACTCGGCCCGGATGCTGCCGTCGCTTCGCGGCGCGGTACTCCGCTCATGAGTGCGTGCATGTCGATGCGGTACGAGTTCTTATCGAGCAGGTCGGCAATGTCGGAGCCGTCGGCGACCAGGCGCGCCCCGCCTTGCCGGAGCAGTTCATTAGCACCCGCGCTCGCCTTATCCGTGGCCCTGCCGGGTACTGCGCCGACCTCCCGACCGCAGTCGTGGGCGATCGACGCGGCCATCATCGCCTCGGAGTGGGGTTGCGCCTCGACTACGGTGGTCACCCCGGCGAGTGCTGCGAGAATCCGGTGGCTCCGTGTCGATAGCAGCGCGCCGGGTGGCTGGTCGGTGACCAGTAGCCCGACGCCTGCAACCTTGTTGCGGAGATAGTCGAAGCCGTCCTTCTCCTGATCCAGCCCGTGCGGCAGCACCGTAATCACCTTGTTGGTGTTACGAAGCCCGCCGAGCGTGACCGCTTCGGCGATCCCGGTGTCGTGCATGGCGACCACGGCACGACCATCGGCCGCGATCCACTCGGCCAGGTCGGAGGCCATCTCGAACCCATACGGGGAGCACTCGGAGCCGCCGACGAACGCGGCGCGACTCGCGGGCGGGTCAGCGAGCAGGCTCGTATCGCCTTGCGCCCAGAGCGCGATCGGAGCCAAGCGGTCCAGCACGGAAAGTGATGCGGGCCAGTCCGGGTCGCTGGGGATCAACACCTGCTGGCCCTCTGCTTCTCCGTGCTCGAGGTTGGTACGGATCGTGTCGATGTCTGCGATGTCAAAGCGGCGACGCCACAGGAGCGCATACGGTGAGCCCACCGAGGGAATCGGATCGTCACTAACTGCGAGACGCAACGCTTCGAGGCCGCTCCCGGCAAGGTGGAGCGCGGCAGCGGTGGCGCTGTCCTCGGACGGCACCACTGAAGCGATGACCGCGCGAGCCATGCGTTCGCTCGTGATGCTCTCGTAGAACTCTCGGTTCTCCATCCTCTGCTCCAATCGTGTGTGGAGTAGAGGGTGGGGATGGAGAACCGAGAAACGGGCTCAGCGACGCTCGGGAGCGGTACTGTGCATCGCTTGGCGAGCGCGGGCGATGAGGCGATGTGCTAGGTCGAGCGGCCAGTAGTGGATGAACTTCATCCCGTTCCAGAGCAGGAGAAGGAACAGCGTATGGAACCATCCCGGTCCGCCTGCTTCGATAGCGAGGCGGACGATCCACGCGCCAAAGAAGTAGGGCATCGAGTACAGCGAGACTCGGAGGCTCCAACGGTGGTCGGTGCGCTGGAGGAGGTCGAACAGGAGCCGGTTCGACGGTGCATACTTCTTGAGAAGGTTGTGGGTGCCGACCGAGGTAGCGGCAACGAGATCGAGCAGCATGAGAAGTCCTTGTTCACTCGCGGCGATGTGAGTTTGAGTAAGAACTTCTCGACTTGAAGTCGATCAGCCAC
>CAZIVD010000152.1:0-1830 GCA_964542635.1 uncultured Nocardioides sp.
CGAGTCGCGCCAGCAGCTCTACACGATGATGACCCGCGGCGCGCACGCCAACCACGTCTACCTCGAGGTCGTCGGCGACGGCGACCCGCACTCGGTGATCCACCCGACCCTGGTCCGGCCGCTCACCCCCACCGACATCCTCGAGTCGATGCTGGCCCGCGACGACACCCAGCGGTCCGCGACCAGCCTCATCCGCGAGCAGGCCGACCCGGCCACCCGGCTCGGCGAGGCCTCCCAGCGCTACCTCGACAGCCTCTATGTCGCCGCCGAGGACCTCCTGCGCCACGACACCGTCACCGGCGCCGACGGCACCCCGGTCAACGTGGTCGACGCCCTGGACAGCGCGGTCGAGACGCTCGTCCCCGGGCTCGCCGAGGAGGCCGCCTGGCCGACCCTGCGAGCCCATCTGCTGCTGCTCGGCGCAGCAGGCGAGAACCCCGTCGACGCGCTCCGGGCGGCCGCCGGCGACCGCGAGTTGGAGAGCGCGCACGACCGGGCCGCGGTCCTCGACTGGCGCCTGGACGCCTCCGGCCTGCGCAACGCCGGCGCCGGTCCGCTGCCGTGGATGCCCGCGGTGCCGGCCCGCCTGGCCGACGACCCGCACTGGGGTGCCTACCTCGCGCAGCGCGCGCACCTGGTGAGCGACCTCGCCGAGCAGGTCCGCACGCGGGCTACCGACCAGGCCGCCTTGCCGGCGTGGGCGCAGAACGGCCTCCGGCCCGAGGCCGCCACGGTGGCCGACGTCGAGGTCTGGCGCGCCGCCATGCAGGTCCCGGTCGACGACCGGCGCCCGACCGGCGCACCGCAGCTGCAGAAGGCCTC
The DNA here is from genome assembly GCA_964542635.1 of uncultured Nocardioides sp. GTDB lineage: Bacteria > Actinomycetota > Actinomycetes > Propionibacteriales > Nocardioidaceae > Nocardioides. Next base: position 823 of record CAZIVD010000152.1, read on the forward strand.
CGCGACCTGGCAGCGTCGGCTCAACCGTGCGGTCACCGGCGACCACACGCCGGCGCTCAAGGAATGGCGCCAGCTGCTCTACTCACTCGCCCCGCAGGTCCGCGACGACGAGTTCACTCCGCTGCTGGCCGAGCGGCTGGCCGCGATGTCGCGCGCCGGCGTCACCGCCCACCAGCTGCTGCGCACCGCGACCGCGCCCGACCACCCCGCCGGGCCGCTGCCCGACGAGCACGCCGCTGCAGCCGTGTGGTGGCGCATGGCCCGTCAGCTCACCCCGGCCGTGGCGGCCCAGATCGGCGACGGCTCCCACGGTGAGGGCGTCACTACCGAGTGGACTCCGCGGCTCGCGGACCTGTTCGGCCCCGAGCGCGCCGCGAGCATCCAGGCCAGCACCTGGTGGCCCGCGCTGGTCGCGAACGTGGACCACGGCGTGCAGCGCGGCTGGCAGGTCGAGGCCCTGCTGGGTGCAGGCCGGGCGATGCCGAGCGACGGCTGGGAGGGCGTCGACGAGTGCCAGGCCCTGGTTTGGCGGACCTCGATCGCGCTGGAAAGCGCACCCGACGAGCACGCGCACGAGTACCACTTCGACGAGCCGCCCGCGGACCTGTGGGACGGCGTCGAGCCGGACCCGGCCACGCTCGTCGACCACGCCACCGACCCCGACTGGATCGACTGGCCGCTCGCCGAGGACCCCGGTCCGTACGACGAGCACCTGGTCGACGTGCTCGAGGAGGACCTGGTCGACGTCGACGCTGGCGACCCGGTCGACGTCGACGAGGACTCCTACGTCGAGCCCGACCTCACGCTGGCCGCCTACATCCGCGACCTCGGCGGCACCCGACTGGAGCCCACCGAGGCCGACCTCCGGCTCATGTACCAGCGCGCCGAGGAGTGGCACTCCTCCCCCGTCTCGCGCGAGCGCATGCTCGAGATCAACGACATGACGCAGGCGTTCTTCGAGGCCCGGTTCGCCGACTCGTGGGGCCGCGACTACCTCACCGGCCGGTT
>CAZIVD010000153.1:0-1786 GCA_964542635.1 uncultured Nocardioides sp.
GTGAACCCAACGCCGTCTCAGCTGTTCGTGACTACTTTGCAGAGACTGGTACAGCAGGTTCGTCCTATACGGGCCGGCTTTTTGAGCAGTTTGGCGGTGGAGGCGATCGAGAGGACTCCTCCGACGCCCTCACCGCCGATGACCTGATTGCTGTGGAGTCGCTGAGCGTGCGAGTCCCTCCCGAAGCGGCTTACGCGTTGCTGCACGGTTCGGTTGGAGACGAACTCCAAGGCCTGCTCCGCAAGGTTCCCCTGGATGTGGACCTCGGCTCGCCCCAAGCGCACACACATGTCGCCAAAGGGTCGGCAGCCGATCGCGCGTGGACCCTCTTGGAGGCTCAGCCCGGCATCGGCTGGGTGACTGAACCGCCCCGGCATGTCCGGAGACTTTCTAGTTTGAGACTCCAGCGATTGCTGGGGTCTGGTGGTGAGCGTAGTGAGCCTGCTCGGCTTCGACGGGTGTGAGGTCGTCGCAGTACTCGAACGGGCGGCGGCGGTTGAACCAGTCGACCCACTCGGCGGTGGCGGTCTCGAGGTCGTCGAGGCCCTTCCACGGCCGCCTCGGTTTGACCAGTTCGGTCTTGTAGAGCCCGATGACCGACTCGGCCAGGGCGTTGTCGTACGACGAGCCCACGGCGCCGGTCGAGGGCTTGATCCCGGCGGTGGCCAGGTGCTCGGAGTAGGCCACGGACAGGTACTGGACCCCGTGGTCGTGGTGGGCGATCAACCCGGCCAGGTCACGGCCTTCGCGGCCGCGGGTCCAGATCGCCTGCTCGACCGCGTCGACGACGAGCTGGCTGGTCATCGTGGTGGCCACCGACCAGCCCAGGATCCGTCGGGCGTAGGCATCGATGACGAACGCGGTGTAGCACCAGCCCGACCATGTCGAGCAGTAGGTGAAGTCCGCGACCCAGAGCCGGTCGGGTGCCAGGGGCGTGAAGTTGCGGTCGACCAGGTCCAGAGGTTTCGGCGTCCGCGGGTCGCTGATCGTGGTCCTCTTGACCTTCCCGCGCACCGCGCCGGCCAGGCCCAGCTCGCCCATGAGCCGCTCCACGGTGCACCGGGCGATCGGCGGCGCATCGACCGCGCGTTCGCGGTTCAGGGTCAGCCACACCTTCCGGGCGCCGTAGACGCCGTAGTTCGACGCGTGCACCGCAGCGATCTTGGGCTTCAGCTCCTCGTCCCGAACTTGACGGGTCGACGGCTTCTTGGCGCGGTGTTCGTAGTAGGTCGCGGGGGCGATCTTGGCGCCCAGCTCGGTGAGCTGGTCGCAGATCGACTCGACACCCCATCGCAGACCCTGCCCGTCGGCGTCCTCGTGGCGTTCACCGACGTGCTCGTCGATGTAGGCCACGATCAGCGATGTGGCCGGTCGAGTTCGGCCGCGAAGAAAGCCGACGCGGATTTGAGGATCGCGTTGGCACGCTTGAGCTCGGCGTTCTCCCGCTTCAACCGCTTCAGCTCCGCGGACTCCTCAGTGCTGACTCCGAGCCGCTGGCCGGCGTCGACCTCGGCCTGACGGCACCACTTGCGCACCGTCTCCGGGGTGCCGACCCCGAGCAACTGAGCGACCTTGCCCATCGCGGCCCAGTCCGACTCGTGATCGGCACGGATCTCCGCGACCATCCGGACCGCCCGCTCACGCAGCTCGGCCGGGTACCTCTTCGACGTACTCCCTGACATGACTCCATCCTTCCCAAGGAACGGAGTCTCCGGACATGCCGGGGCGGTTCACAATCCCCACGTGAGTGGGAGCAGTGGACCCGGACCCTGACGACTGCACTACG
>CAZIVD010000154.1:0-1781 GCA_964542635.1 uncultured Nocardioides sp.
TCGCCGTCGAGGAGGCGACCGAGCGTCTCCCACAGGTCGAGGTAGCCGTCCGCGTTCTCGGGCGACTGGTCGCCCCACTTGGCGTGAAGAGCGCGGATGCGGTCGAGCCGGTCGAGCCGGTCCGGCAGCGCGGTGCGAGCGGCGGCCATGAACTCCACGTCGGGCGCGTGCTCGGGAACGTCGCCCCCGCGTGGGTACTGCTTGATCCCGAGCCGCTGCCAGTGAGCACCGGCGTAGGCGACGAGGATGTTGTCCGGGATCAGGGCGTCGGCGGCGGTGGCGCGGATCTTGTCGCCGTACGGAGTCCAGGGTCCGGGGGTCGCGCGCTCCTCCAGGGCGCGGAGGCTGGCGTCGTCGCTCATGCGGGCTGGTCCTGCCGTGCGGCCGCGAGGTCGAGCAGACCCGACGCCGCGGTGGCCACGGCGGTGATCCGGGCGGCCAGCGCGCGCAACTCGGCGGGCGTGCCCTGGATCGCGACCACGTCGTCACCGGCGAGAGTCAGGACGGGCTGGCGGTGCTCCCCGGCACCGATCCAGTCCTCGCCGGGGGTGAACACCTGGACGCTGGTCTCGCGGGCGGCCAGCCACTCGATGTGCGCGCTCACGGGGTCACCTCGGCGGGCGCGGTGCCGATGAGGCGGCGGAACGCCTCGATGTCGGCCTCGAGGGAGAACAGGCGACGGCGGTGGATGTCGCTCTCGGCTCCGACCTCGGTCAGGACCCCGGCGAGGCCGTCGAGGAACGCCACGACGGCATCGGCGGTGACGGTCTCGCGCATCGCGGTCCACGGCTTCGGGACGCGGCTGCTGGCGGCGTACGGCATCGCCATCATGGCGGCGAGGATGCGGCGCTGGTCGCGCTCGCTGATCACGGTGCCGGTCGGCTCCGGCTGGGTCTGCTCGGACATCACTGCTCCTGTTCGGTGGTGGTGCGGTGGGCGTACTCGGCGTGCAGGGCATCCAGCGCCGTGGCGACGCTGGACAGGGCCGCGTCCAGGTGGACGCGGGCGGTCTCGGTGGTCCAGCGGCGCACGTCGCGCAGCCGGTGCTCGATTGCGATCAGGTCGCATGCCGTCTCGCTGAGGGTGTGCCGGTCCTTGGCGGCGCTGGCCTGGACGTCGGCGTCAGTGACAGTCGGAGTGTTGTCCCGCTTCGCGATGGTGACGAACTGGTTGAGCGGCAGGATGCGGGCACCAAGGACCAGGGCTGAGATATGCACGTTGCGTCCCGCGCGGCCGGGCTCATCCACGGTGACGGTGGTGATGGGGAACGCGATGCCGGTGTCGGGGTCGACAAGCGTGTCGGTGGGCCGGAGATCCCATGCGCGGACTTGCTCGGTGGCGAGGGCGGGGTGGGTGGTGGTGTCGGTCATGGCTCCTCCTTGGGTTGGGCCGGTGGCGGGCCGGACTCGGGGTCTCAGCCCGCCACCGGAGGACTTGCGGGACGGACGGTCAGGCCGGGGCCAGCGCGGTCCAGGCGCGGCGCTTGATCCGGTCGGGGTCGTCGCTGGTGAGCACGCGGGCGGCGCGGGCGGCGGCCTCGTCGCCCTTGGTGCGGACCGGGGCGTAGTGGTCGACGTACTCGGCCACGGCCTGGTAGCCGGCCCACGCGGTGTCGCGGATGCCGGCCTGGGTCTCGGCGTCGGCGAAGAGCCAGTGCAGCCTGGAGCGGCGGCGGCGCTCGGTCTCACGGACGCGCTTGGTGGCGCTGGCCTCGGCCTTGCCAAAGGTGGCGTCGATCAGGGCGTCGAACGCGGCGTCGGTCATGGTCTGCTGGATCAGCC
>CAZIVD010000155.1:0-1724 GCA_964542635.1 uncultured Nocardioides sp.
GACCCGGGCGGGGACCCGGGTGGGGACCCCGGCGGGGGGCCGACTCAGCCCGGATGCACCGATGAGCTTGGCTCGCGCGGAGTCGTGAGCGCGGCGGTGTCCTGATCTTCGGTGGGCACGACGGTTCCTCCGGCCCCTCTGCCGGTGGTGTTCCACGTTTCTGAAACTGCTGCTCTCGGGGGTGGTCAGGACGTCGCGGCTCGGGGTGGGTCGGTGACGGTCGTGATCAGTCGGGTCCAGGCGATCTCCCAAGGCCACTGGCTGGGCAGGTGCAGCGTCACTCGTCGCGCTGAGGTCGCGACTCGGCCAGGGACGTGGACCAGCTTGCGGCGCAGGGTCGCGGTGGTCGCCCGGGCAAGGTCGGGTGCGGCGAGGGTGCCGGCGACACGGGTGAGGTTGAACGCGATCACGGCCAGGACGAGCCAGGCGGCGTTGGCGTTGAACACCCCCGATGGCAGGTGCGCCAACGCTGAGTTCTTCAGGTCGGCGTGGACCTGCTCGATGACCGCGTGACCGCGGTGGACCTTGTCGACCGCGACGGTATCCAACACCTGGGGGTCGGCGGTGGTGAAGAACGCGTGGAACCGCCACACGTCGAACAGGGTGCCCTGGCCTTCGGTCTTGCGTTTCTCGGCGTTGAAGTCGGGGATCCGACGGACCACCAACCTGCCCGACACCCGCTCGGACTTCTTCGCCGAACAGAACGCGACGAACGAGGTCTCGGCGACCTCGGCGCGGGAGATCCAGCGGCCGGAGTTCTCGTCGAACACCGCGTCGGTGTACTCGATCGTCGTCCAGGCGTCGTCGGGGATCGCGGCGATGGCGTTCTTGACGGCCTGGTCCATCCGGACGGTGACCGATACCGCCGCGCCGCCGGCGAGGGCGGCGTGGACCGGGCCGCGTCCGTAGAACGCCGAGTCCATCCGCACCAGCACCGGTCGGGTCTTGCCGAGCAGGCGTCGGGTGGTCTTCACCGCGTCACCGACCAGACGCTTCGCGCCGCGCGGCGACCCGGTCGAGCCCTTCCGGAGCCGTTGGGCCACCACCACCGGCGCGGTCCTCTCCGAGGTCAGGGTGGCCAGCAGCGCGTTCAGGCCCCGGACCCCGGAGTAGCCGAACCCGGCCCCCTGCTTGGCGTGGCCGTGGACCTCGACGATCGTGTCGTCGACATCGACCAACGCATAGCCCTCGCCGCCATCGCCCGGGTGCGCGTGGTCGCCCGGTGGCTCGAACAGCCCGGCCAGCTTCGCCAGGGCGAGCAGGAACCTCGAGGCGACCGCGTCGAGCTGCCGGACGTGGCCGAAGGTGAACGCCCGCAGGAACGACCCCAACGTCGACGGGGCGTAGATCCGGGTGAACAACCTGCCCATCCCGCCGTGCCGCAACACCGCCATGTCCAGGATCGAGTCCGCCCCGGCGACCATCCCCGCAACCAGCGAGGCGACCTTCCACCCCGCGTTCGCGCCCTTGTCCGACGGCACCGTCAGGTGCTCCTCGGCGAGTTCGCGGAGCCCTGCCCGATCCGCCAGCGCCAGCACCGGGACCAGCCCGGCCGACGACACCAGATTCGGGTCATCGAACACCACCGAGGTCCGCGCAAGAGTGTGAGAGAGTCGCATCCCAGAGGTGCCCTTCCGGGTTGAGATGTTTGGAACCGTCGCAAGTCCCAATCTCCCAGCCGGCAAGGGCATCCTCGCGTTACGGCACGCTCACCCCGCTCCGCG
>CAZIVD010000156.1:0-1666 GCA_964542635.1 uncultured Nocardioides sp.
CTAGTCCGAGAATGGCGGTGACCAGGCAGGCGGCAGTTCCCGGCGGAGCCGGGAAGGGTTGTTGCGGTGGTTAGGCGGCGGGTTCGAGGGTGACGTGGTAGCCGAGGGCTTCGAGGCCTCGGATGTGGCTGCGCTTCTTGGCGGTGGTTGAGACGCGCTGGTCGTAGTGGTCGGGGCCGAGGTCTTGGTAGCGAGCGTTGGGGTCGGCGAGGAGGTGCCAGATGATGGTCAGGATCGATCGTCCGACCGCGACCATGGCCTTCTTCTTGCCGCGGCGGCGCGCGAGCCGTCGGTAGCGGGCGCCGAGGAAGGTCTCGGTGCGGCCGGCGCCGACGGCGGCTTCGCCGAGGACCCGGGCCAGGTAGCGGTTGCCGTGTCCGGTGGAGCCGTTGCCCTTGTTCTTCCCGGCCGATGACTTGATCCCGGGTGAGAACTTCGCCCACGACGCGAGGTGTCCCGGGGTGGGGAATCGGGTCATGTCGAGGCCGATCTCGGCGATGATGACCGCGGCCGCCCGCGGGCCGATCCCGGGGATCTCATCGAGCCGGGCGACCGCGTCAGCGAAAGGGGCGAGATGCTCCTCGAGCTCGTCCTCGAGGGCGGCGATGTCGGTGTTGGTCTGATCGATGCGTGCCAGCATCCGTGACAGGAGGAACCGGTGGTGCTCACCGAAAGTGCCGACCTTGAGTCCGGCGAAGGCGTCCTCGAGGAGGCTGATCTTGGGACGCATCCGCGTGCGGGCCAGGTCCGCGAGTCGCTTGGGATCGCGTTCCCCGGCGATCATCGCGGCCAGCATGTCGCGCCCGGAGACCCCGAAGATGTCCGAGGCGACCACCGAGAGCTTGATGCAGGCGTCCTCAAGCAGCTTCTCGACTCGGTTCTTCTCCGCGGTGCGGACTCCGACGAGGTCGGCTCGGTAGCGGGTCAGGTCCCGCAGCCGGCGGATCTCGGTGGGGGGCACGAAGCTGGGTCGGAGCATCTGCCGTTCGGCGACCTTGCACAGCCACACCGCGTCCAGCACGTCGGTCTTCGGCCGTCCGGGCAGGTGCCGGACGTCCTTGGCGTTGACCAGCCACGGCTGAAGTCCGTGAGCCTCGAACAGGTAGAACGGTGGCCGCCAGTAGTCGCTGGTGGCCTCCATCACGACCCGCTCGATGCGTAGATCGACCAGATGGTTGGCCAGGTCGCTCAACGACCCCACCATGGTCGAGTGCGTGGTCACCTCCTGGACCCGGCGCTTCTTGCCCGCCGCCGCGGGCAGCCGGACACAGCACACGACCTCGGCCTTGCCGATGTCCAACGCTGCGACGCGTTCGATGATCTGCTCATCGTCTTCAGAGTCTGCGAACACCCCACTCCTCCTTGGGATCGGTCGGTTCTGATGGCAACGACCGCCCGGGGGAACCACCAGGGCAAAGAAGCGAAACTAGTCCTCGCGCTCACACCGACTCACCTCCTGGTGACCCGGATCGGCAGCACTGAAGGGCCCACCACGCGGTTCCCGCGCCCGGCTAGACGACGGCCTCGCAGGACCATAGAAACAACGGCGTCACCGGGCAGCCGCAGCACCATTCTCAGCCCGGAACGGGCGCCCCGACAGGGGCACTTTGGCTAGATGACTAATTCCAAGGCCTCGCACGCTGCGCGACGCTCATCATCCGCTCCG
>CAZIVD010000157.1:0-1623 GCA_964542635.1 uncultured Nocardioides sp.
TCACAAGCGAAAGTGGCCCCTGTCGGGGCGCCCGTTCCGGGCTGAGAATGGTGCTTGCGGCCGCCCGGTGACGCCGTGGTTCTGTGGTCCTTCGAGGCCGTTCACAAGCTGGGTGGGGGAACCGCGTGGAGGGCCCTTCCATGCTGCCGATCCGGGTTACCGAGGTGGTGAATCGGTGTGAGCGCGAGGACTAGATTCGCTGTTTGCCCTAGTGGTTCCCCCGGGCGGTCGCCCTCAACGCGAAGAGCGATCGGAGAGGAGGGAACGGATGTTTGCAGAATCTGAAGACAATGAGCAGATCATCGAGCGAGTCGCGGCGCTCGACGTCGGCAAGGCCGAGGTCGTGTGCTGCGTGCGTTTGCCGGCACCAGAGGGCAAAACGCGCCGGGTCCAGGAGGTGACCACGCACTCGACGATGGTCGGCTCGTTGAGCGACCTGGCCAACCGGCTGGTCGATCTACGGATCGAGCGGGTGGTGATGGAAGCGACCAGTGACTACTGGCGCCCGCCGTTCTACCTGTTCGAGGCCCACGGCCTGAACCCGTGGCTGGTCAACGCCAAGGACGTCAAGCATCTGCCCGGGCGGCCGAAGACCGACGTGCTGGACGCGGTGTGGCTGTGCAAGGTCGCCGAACGCCAGATGCTGCGGCCCAGCTTCGTGCCACCGCATGAGATCCGCCGGTTGCGGGACCTGACCCGTTATCGGGTCGACCTGGTCGGGGTCCGCACCGCGGAGAAGAGTCGGGTCGAGAAGCTGCTGGAGGACGCCTGCATCAAGCTCTCGGTGGTCGCTTCGGACATCTTCGGTGTCTCCGGACGAGACATGCTGACCGCGATGATCGCCGGGGAACGCGACCCCAAGCGACTCGCGGAGCTTGCCCGGTCACGGATGCGGCCCAAGATCAGCCTGTTGGAAGAGGCCTTCGCCGGTCTCAAGATCGGGACCTTCGGTGAGCATCACCGATTCCTGTTGGCCAGGATGCTGGCGCGCGTCGACGCCACCGACGCGGACATTGCAGCCCTCGATGCAGAGATCGCCGAGCATCTCGCCCCTTTCGCTGACGCGGTCGCTCGGCTCGACGAGATTCCCGGGGTCGGCCCGCGAGTGGCCGCGGTCATCATCGCCGAGATCGGCCTGGACATGACCCGCTTCCCCACCCCGGGCCACCTGGCGTCATGGGCCAGGTTCTCACCCGGGATCAAGTCCAGCGCGGGGAAGAACAAGGGCAACGGGTCGACCGGACACGGCAACCGCTACCTGGCCCGGGCACTCGGCGAAGTCGCCGTTGTAGCCAGCCGAACCGACACCTTCCTCGGCGCCCGCTACCGGCGCCTTGCCCGCCGACGAGGCAAGAAGAAGGCCATGGTCGCGGTCGGACGGTCGGTCCTGACCATCACCTGGCACCTCCTCACCGACCCCGACGCACACTACGAAGACCTCGGCGCCGACCACTACGACCGACGCGTCTCGACCACCGCGAAGAAACGCAGCCACATCCGAGGCCTCGAAGCCCTCGGCTACCACGTCACCCTCGAACCCGCCGCCTGAGCACCCGCAACGACCTTCCCGGCTCCGCCGGGAGCTGCCGCCTGCCTGGTCACCGCCATTCTCGGACTAGAGCC
>CAZIVD010000158.1:0-1609 GCA_964542635.1 uncultured Nocardioides sp.
CCGGGGGCGACCATCCAGCGGCCGCCGACCCACTGCATGCGCTCGCAGTGGGCGAAGGCGATCTGGGCTTCCTGCTTGTAGGAGGCGGTGACCTTCATCAGCACGCAGACGGTGGTCCAGTCGGGGCCGTCGGTGCCCTTCACGAGCGCGGCGGCCGGCTCGAGGGAGACCGAGGAGCTGGGGTCCTTCACCTCGCCCATGCCGGTGCTGGTCAGGAAGGCGCGGACGCTGGCGGTGATCCACCAGTCCTCAGCGCGGACCCCGCCGGGCAGGGCCCACGCGTTGTAGACCTCCTCGGCCGTGGTCAGGCTCATCGACTGCAGCACCGCGAGGTCGATCTGGGCGAGCTGCCCGATCGCGCCCTCGGGGGTCTGCGGGAACCCGGTCCTGACGAACGCGGGGCCGTTCACGCCGGCGCCGGTCGGGATCTTGATGGCGGGCGCCTCGGAGCTGACGGTCTCTCCCGGGAAGGCGGCCCTCTCCGGGACGGTCAGCATCGGCTCGGCGGCGATCTCGTCGCGGTGCGCGGCGCCCTGGGCCTGCGTCGAGCGGTCGGTCTCGCCGGTCGCCACCCCAGGGGCCGCCGCGTTGGCGTCGTCGCCGATGCCGGCGAGGGCGAGGTAGCTCCCGTAGACGAGGCCGCCGATCAGGAGCGCAGCCACGACGACGGCCATCACCAGAATCCCGAGGAGGCGGCGACGGCTCCACTCGCTGGTGCCCTCAGCCTTCTTCGTGGCTGCGCGCCGCATCAGATGCAGCCCTTGCCGAGGATGCCGTTGAGCATGCCGGGCAGAACCAGGTAGGCGATCGCGCACGCGAAGACCACCACCACCGAGATCACGCCGACCTTGGAGGCGTGCGGCAGGGAGAACACCCGGCCGGCGATGATCGCGCCGATGGCGATGATGATCGCGAGACCGAACAGGATGATGACGCCCCACAGGATGTAGCTGGTGATCTCGTTGGTGGGTCCGACGGCACCGGGAGGCGCCTTCGGGCAGACCTTGGCGGCCATCGGGAGGAGAGCGGTCGTGACGTCCATCGGTGGACTTCCTTTCTGGGTTGCTGACCCCGGTGCGGGTCAGGCGCTTTCGGTGGTGTCGGTGGGCAGGTGTGCGGGCTCGAGCAGCTGACGTGCTGCCGAGATCAGGGGGGTCGGGACGGGGCGGGAGTCCAGGCCGTTGACCGCGAGCTCGCGGTCCTCGGGGATCTCCACGCACCGGTCAGCGACCAGGGCGCGACGTACGGCGGGGCCGCCGGCGTGCTCGAGGCCCCGGGGCCACTTCTTGCGGCGCGGCCCGCGCACGGCGAGGGTGATCTGCTCGGGCTGCCAGTGGTTGGCCAGCAGCTCGAGCGCGACCGAGGCGCGTCGCATCCCGGGGACGGTGGCGGTGGTGACCAGGACGACCTGGTCGGCGGTGCGGACGGCCTCGGCGAGCCAGCAGTCGGTGGCCAGCAGCTGGCCGGCCTCCCAGCCGACGTCGAGGATGGTCAGCTGGGTCTCGTGCTCGGCGTCGATCGGCAGGGGGACCTCGTCGACGCCGGCGAGGACCTCGCTGGCCCGCTCGAGCAGGACGTGGTCGCGCTTGCCCTGACGCCAGTCGGTCGG
>CAZIVD010000159.1:0-1605 GCA_964542635.1 uncultured Nocardioides sp.
CTCCCGGGAGTGCAGCCACAGGATCAGCGGCAGGCCTGTGGGCGCCTGGCCGCGACTGACGAACCACCGCTCGTTCTCCCAGATCGAGGTCTGCCGCAGCCCTCCCGCGCAGGTGTCGCAGGGCTTGTCGGGCGCCTCGCCCCACCGCGGCGACTCGGCCGCCGGCGCGGCCAGCACCTTGGTGACCAGCTCCCCCTCGACGACCTCCCACGGGACGATCTCCCCGAGCGGGGGCGTCGGCAGGCGTCCGTGCTCGCCGACGGCGGCGACCACGCGGGCGTAGACCTCTTCGGCGGACTCAGGCATGCGTTTCTCCTATGTCAAGCCGCGGCCGCGAGTCCAGTCGCGGTTGCGGTTGACGGGTTGTTCTTCAGGGTGTTGAAGATGGTTCGGGCGAGTCGCCGCTTGAGGCAACGCATGGCCTCGGTCTTGGAGTCGCCCATGGCGAGGCGCTTGTCGTAGTAGGCCCGGCCGATGCCTTGGTGCTGGATCTGGGTCAGGGCGATGCGATGTAGGGCGGCGTTGAGTTGTCGATTGCCGGCTTTGTTGAGCCTGACCCGCCCTCGGGTGCTGCCTGACCAGACGGGGATCGGCGCAGCGCCGGCGTGCATGGCGAACTTGGCCTCGTGGGTGAAGCGGTCAATGCCCGCGGTCTCCCCGACGATCTTGGCCGCCGACAGCGCACCGCAGCCGGGCACCTCCAGCAGCGCCGGCGCTTGGGCACTGACGAGCGCGGTGATCTCACGCTCGAGTGCGTTGATCCGGCCGGTGAGGCTCTCGATGTCGGTCAGCAGCTCGCGTGCCAGCCGAGCGTCGATGCCAGGCCTGTCGGCCAAGAACTCGACCAACTCCGCCCGCTTGACCGCCCGGTTCAGCGTCTTCGGGCCGGGGTCGACCGTGGGGTCGATGCGGTGCAGATGCCACCGGAACCGGTTGACGTCGCCCGTGCGCTGTTTGACCAGGTCATCGCGGTGATCGACCAACAACTTCAACTCCCGCGACGCCTCATCGTGGGAGGCCTCGGGCAGATCGGGCTCACGCAGCACGGCCCGGGCGACGGCGAGCGCGTCGATCGGGTCGGACTTGCCGTGCGTACGCGCGGTCCGGCGCTGCTCGGCCATCATCTTCGGCGGCACCCGCACCACGCGTTGGCCCGCTTCGAGAAGATCCATCTCTAGACGAGCCGAGAGGTGGCGGCAGTCCTCGATGCCCCACTTCAGCTCGCCGCCGAAGGTCTGCTCGGCCCATCGGATCGCTTTGTCGTGGCCCTTGGCATCGGCCTTGACCGTCAGCTGGCCGAGCTTCTTGCCGGCCTCATCGACGACCACGAACGTGTGGCTCCGCTTGTGCACATCGGCCCCAACAACAACCATGGTGGTTGCCTCCTTCACCTTGATCAGTGACTGGACGGTTGGGCCGGTCGGCGGACACATCTCAGTGGGGGCGGTGCCACGCTCCTATCAAGTCACGCCGGCCGGCTCCTTCACACCCGACGCCGGCAAAACGCATGCTCGTCAACCCGAAGGCGACATCCATCCTCTGAGCCAGACGTCGGGTGCTCAGGATCCAACCACCGCGTGAGCGGCGACATCACCCTGACACTGA
>CAZIVD010000160.1:0-1604 GCA_964542635.1 uncultured Nocardioides sp.
ACAACTCGATCAAGGCCAAGGAGCTCTTCCGCAACGACAAGGAGTACGTCGTCATGGAGGGCGAGGTGCTCATCGTCGACGAGCACACCGGCCGCATGCTCGCGGGTCGCCGCTACAACGACGGCCTCCACCAGGCGATCGAGGCCAAGGAGGGCGTGCAGGTCCGCGAGGAGTACCAGACCCTCGCCACCGTCACCCTGCAGAACTACTTCCGCCTCTACGAGAAGCTCTCCGGCATGACCGGCACGGCGATGACCGAGGCCGCCGAGTTCGACAAGATCTACCGGCTCGGGGTGGTGCCCATCCCGACCAACCTGCCGATGGTCCGCAAGGACCAGGCCGACCTCGTCTACCGCACCGAGGAGGCCAAGTACGACGCGGTCGTCGACGACATCGTGAGCCGCAACGAGGTCGGTCAGCCGGTGCTGGTCGGCACGGTGTCAGTGGAGAAGTCCGAGCACCTCTCCGAGAAGCTCCGCAAGCGCGGAGTCCCGCACACCGTCCTCAACGCCAAGCAGCACGCCGACGAGGCGAAGGTCGTCGCGCTGGCCGGCCACAAGGGCGCCGTGACCGTCGCCACCAACATGGCCGGTCGCGGCACGGACATCATGCTGGGCGGGTCGATCGACTTCCTCGCCGACGCCGAGCTGCGCAAGCAGGGTCTCGACCCGCTCGAGGACGGCGAGGCCTACGAGCTGGCCTGGCCCGCGATGGTGGAGCGGATCAAGGCCCAGGTGGCCAACGAGCACGACGAGGTGCGGGCCCTGGGCGGTCTCTACGTCGTCGGCACCGAGCGGCACGAGTCGCGGCGCATCGACAACCAGCTGCGCGGCCGCTCGGGTCGCCAGGGCGACCCGGGGGAGTCCCGCTTCTACCTGTCCCTCGAGGACGAGCTGATGCGGCTGTTCAAGTCCGACTGGGTCGACCGCGTGCTCCAGGTGCTCAAGATCCCCGACGACGTGCCGATCGAGAACAAGCGCGTCACCGGCGCGATCGCGAACGCCCAGGGCCAGATCGAGTCCCAGAACTTCGAGTCCCGCAAGAACGTCCTCAAGTACGACGACGTGATGGACCGCCAGCGCCACGTGATCTACGCCGAGCGTCGGGAGGTCCTGGAGGGCGCGGACCTCAAGGAGCAGGTGTCCGGCTTCATCGACGACGTGGTGGTCGGCTTCGTGACCGGGGCGACCGAGGGCTTCGCCGAGGAGTGGGACCTCGAGGCCCTGTGGACCCAGCTCCAGCAGATCTGGCCGGTGTCGGTCGACCTGCAGGTCCTCGAGAAGGAAGCGGGCGGGGTGGTCAACCTCGATCGCGATCACCTCGTCGAGGTGCTCCGCGAGGACGCCCACGCGGCCTACGCGCGGCGCGAGGCCGAGGTCGGGTCCGAGGTGATGCGCGAGCTCGAGCGTCGGGTGATGCTGTCCGTGCTCGACCGCAAGTGGCGTGAGCATCTCTACGAGATGGACTACCTGCGCGACGGCATCTACCTGCGCGCCTACTCCCAGCGGGACCCGCTGGTGGAGTACCAACGCGAGGGCTTCGACATGTTCGCGGCGATGATGGACGGCATCAAGGAGGAGTCGGTCGGCTTCCTGTTCAACCTC
>CAZIVD010000161.1:0-1594 GCA_964542635.1 uncultured Nocardioides sp.
CGCTGGCCCGCTCGAGCAGGACGTGGTCGCGCTTGCCCTGACGCCAGTCGGTCGGATGCAGGCCGAGCTCGGCGGTGCTGGCGGCGGCGAGGCCGGAGGCGGTGACCGAGCAGCACTCGATGACCCGGACCGGGCCGGCCGCGGCCAGGCCGGTGGCGAGGGCGATGGTGCTGGCCCCGACCGAGCCGGCGCTTCCGATGACGGCGATGGTGTGCTCCCCCGCCGCGGGTGACCAGTTGTCGGCCGCAGCGGTGCCGCGGCCGCGGGGTCCCTTGCCAGCGCCGTGGCCGGTCCGGAACTCGCCGGCGGCGAGGGCGTCCCATGCGCGCTTGAGCTCGTCGACGCCGACCGGGCGGCTGGAGGTCTGGGTACTCACTGGGCCTCCCCGATGCCGCCGCGGCGGAACTCGAGCGCGGCGCGGACCTCAGCCGGGGTCAGGCTGGCCAGCTGGGCCTTGGCGGCCTGGACCTCGTGCAACTGCGCGACGCAGCCGGTGAGCTGCTCGATCGCCTCGGTCTCGCGGCCGGCGATCGCGAACAGCTCGGCGATCTGCTGCGGCGTCCGGCTCTCGCCGTCGTCCTGGGTGTTTGTCATGGGCTTCACCACCTCCAGTCGCCTATGTGTCGTGGGGCGGTGGGGGCGATCACGGTTGCGCTCATTCGTCATGGCCGAACTTCCTGGGGGCGGCCGCGGCGAGGGCGCGCATGCTGCGCGAGCCGTGGCGACGGACGGTTGCCTCGGACACCCCGACCCGCGGTGCGACTCGGCTGGACACCTCGTTGCTGAGCAGGCCGCCGTAGCCGCGGGCGAGGTTGCGGGTCTCGACCCGGTCGGCCTCGTCGACCAGGCACAGCAGCAGGTAGCGGTCGGCCGGGCTGATGACCTGGTTCTCGCAGGCCCACGCCAGCAGCTCCAGCAGCTCCTCGGTGGCCGAGGGCTCCTCCTGCTCCGGGCCGGCGTCGGCGAGGATCTCGGGACGGTGGAACAGGGCGCCGGCAACCCGCTCGGTCGGCATCGCGGCCGCGCTCCATGCGCCGGCGTCGCCGTCGGCCAGGTCGCCAGAGGAGAAGGACTCCACCAGGGTGGTGTTCGCCCAGGTGCGGTCGGCCCGGGAGACGTAGAAGAAGTCCCCGACCTCTCGGAGGACACCGACCCGGGTGTTGATCAGGATGTTGGCGGCGACCTTGCGCAGTCGACGCCACTTGAAGGTCCGGACCTCGATCCACAACTGGGAGGCCACGAGCTCGTCGATCCGCTCGACGGCCGACCAGGAGCCGGAGGAGACGGGCTGGCTGTCGCGGAAGACCTCGCGGGGCGGCAGGGTGCTCAGCCAGCCCGCGAGCCGGCACGCGCCGGGCAGCAGGCACTTGGCGAGCGCTGCGGCGGCGGCGATGTCGTCACCGCCGTCGGGGGCCGCCAGCATGGCCAGCGCCAGGAGGACCTCGTCAGAGGCCGCGCTGTCCACCGAGGGCAGCCAGGCCCGTAGGTCGTCGAACTTCTCGACGACGCCAAGCCGCGGGTCCGCGGCCACCCAGGCCGGCCACTTCTGGCGGGCCTGGTCGAGCAGTTCGCTGTTGTCGTCGAGGCCGAGCTG
>CAZIVD010000162.1:0-1592 GCA_964542635.1 uncultured Nocardioides sp.
GCCACCGGACGGGTCGCACTCGTCCTGGACGCCCGGGAGCGCTGAGGAATGGCGCTGATCGTCCTGGCCTCCGCGAGCGGTTCGCCCGGCGTGTCCACCACGGCGCTCGGGCTAACCCTCAACTGGCACCGGCCCGTGCTCCTGGTCGACGCAGACCCGACCGGATCCTCCTCGGTCTTCGCCGGCTACTTCCAGGGCGCCCAGGAGCCGACCGGCGGCCTGATCAACCTCGCTCTCTCCCTGCGCGAGGGGACGCTGGCCGACGCGCTGCCCCGGGAGACGCTGCTGCTGGACCCCGAGGCGCCGGCCGAGCGCTCCGCCTGGTTCCTGCCCGGCATCCGCGCCCACGAGCAGGCCCCCAGCCTGCTGCCCCTATGGGATCCGCTCACCGAGCAGCTGCGCGCACTGGAGCGCAACGGCCAGGACGTCATCGTCGACGCCGGCCGCCTCGGACTCGCCGGCTGGCCCCAGCCGCTCATCGCCGCCTCCGACCTGACCCTGCTCGTCACCCGCAGCTCGCTGCCGGCCCTGGCCGGCGCCACCAGCTGGGCCAAGACCCTGCGGTCCCAGTTCGCCGCGGTGGGAGGCATGTCGCGCCTCGGGGTCCTCCTCGTCGACGAGGAGCGCCGTTGGCCCACGGGACCCACCGGCGCCCGCGTCCGGCCCTACACCGCCCGCCACATCGCCAAGGCCCTGCAGATCCCCGTGGTCGCCTCGGTCGACTTCGAGCCCGAGGCGGCCGAGGTCTACTCCCACGGCGCCCGCAAACCCCGCAAGTTCGAGTCCTCCGGGCTGCTGCGCGGCTACCGGGCCAGCGCCGCGGCCATCCACTCCATCCTCGGCGCCAACCAGGCCGCCCTCGCTCCCACGAACGGAGGCCACGCATGAGCACCAACGGACACCACCCCGACACCAACGGCCGCGACCCGCTGCGCGCAGACGAGTGGCTTGAGGCCCGTCACGCCGCGAACCGCGAGCAGACCTCGCCCTTCGCTCGCGGCCGCGCCACCAACGGCACCCCACCGCCCCCGTCGCCGGTCGTCGAGGACCACGACCCCACATCTCTGCCGATCTTCGCCGGCGCCTGGACCAGCACCGGCGAGGGCCAGCTGCCCGGCCGCGCCCGCTCCGAGTTCAGTCTGCGCCCGCTTGTGGCGCCCGCGGAGGACCACATCCACGGCGCGGATGGCGAGGTCGAGCTGGACTGGGAGCTGATCGCGCAGTACCGCGCCGAGATCTCGTCGCGACTGACCGCTCGGCTCGACAAGGAAGGTGGCCGGGTCACTGAGGAAGACCGCGAGCAGATGGGCCTCGACGTCATCGAGGAGCTCATCAAGTCCGAGGCCGAGACGCTGGTCTCCACCGGCCGGCCGCCATGGACGACCGGCCAGGAGAAGGCACTCAAGTCCGCCCTCCACGCCGCCCTGTTCGGACTCGGCCGCCTGCAGCCCCTGGTCGAGCGCGAGGACGTCGAGAACATCATCGTCATCGCCCGCGGCCCGGTCTGCTCGGTGTGGCTGGAGCTGGTCGACGGCACCCTGGTCGAGGCCGCCCCGATCGCCGACTCCGAGGACGAGCTGCGCGAGTTCCTC
>CAZIVD010000163.1:0-1568 GCA_964542635.1 uncultured Nocardioides sp.
CAAGCGCGCGCGTCGCCAGGAGTTCGAGCAGATGGAGGCGCCGACGATCGGCGGCGTGCGCGTCCGCAAGGGCAACGGCGAGACGGTGCGCCTCGCCCGCGGTGCCTCGCTGACCGACTTCGCGGAGAAGATCAACGTCGACGCCGCGTCGCTGGTGCAGATGCTGTTCTCGCTCGGCGAGATGGTGACGGCCACCGAGTCGGTCAACGACGAGACGCTCGAGCTGCTCGGTGAGGAGCTCAACTACGTCGTCCAGGTCGTCTCCCCCGAGGACGAGGACCGCGAGCTGCTGGAGTCCTTCGACCTGGAGTTCGGCACCGACGAGGGTGACGAGTCCGATCTGGTCATCCGGCCGCCGGTCGTGACCGTGATGGGTCACGTCGACCACGGCAAGACCAAGCTCCTCGACGCGCTGCGCAATGCCAACGTGGTCGACAAGGAGGCCGGGGGCATCACCCAGCACATCGGTGCCTACCAGGTGCACACCGAGGTGGAGGGCGAGGACCGTCGCATCACCTTCATCGACACCCCGGGTCACGAGGCGTTCACCGCGATGCGTGCTCGCGGGTCCCAGTCCTCCGACATCGCCGTGCTCGTGGTGGCTGCCGACGACGGCGTGATGCCGCAGACGGTCGAGGCGCTCAACCACGCCAAGGCCGCCGAGGTCCCGATCGTGGTCGCGGTCAACAAGATCGACAAGCCCGAGGCGGACCCGACGAAGGTCCGCGGTCAGCTGACCGAGTACGGCCTGGTGCCCGAGGAGTACGGCGGCGACGCCATGTTCGTCGACGTCTCGGCCAAGTCCGAGCTCAACCTCGACAAGCTCCTCGAGGCGATCGTGTTGACCGCCGACGCCTCCCTGGACCTGCGGGCCAACCCCGACCAGGACGCCCAGGGTCTCGTCGTGGAGGCCCACCTGGACAAGGGTCGTGGTCCCGTGGCGACGGTGCTGGTCCAGCGCGGCACGCTCCGCGTGGGCGACTCGCTGGTCGCCGGTCCGGCCCACGGCCGCGTCCGCGCGATGCTCGACGAGAACGGCGAGAACATCGAGGAGGCCGACCCGTCGCGTCCGGCGATGGTGCTGGGTCTGTCCGCGGTTCCGGGGGCGGGGCAGAACTTCATCGTGGTCGAGGACGACCGCATGGCCCGCCAGATCGCCGAGAAGCGTGAGGCCCGCGAGCGCGCCGCCAACCAGGCCCGCCGCCGGGTCCGCCGTACCCTCGAGGACTTCATGGCCTCCATGGAGAAGGGCGAGAGCCAGGAGCTCAACCTCATCCTCAAGGGCGACGTGTCCGGCTCGGTCGAGGCGCTGGAGGACGCGCTGGCCAAGATCGACGTCGGCGACGAGGTGTCGCTGCGGGTCATCGACCGCGGTGTCGGTGCGATCACCGAGACCAACGTCGACCTCGCGGCCGCGTCCGACGCGATCATCATCGGCTTCAACGTCCGTCCGCAGGGCAAGGCCTCCGAGCTCGCCGACCGGCAGGGCGTGGAGATCCGCTACTACACGGTGATCTACCAGGCCATCGAGGAGATCGAGGCCGCGCTCAAGGGCATGCTCAAGCCGG